>NZ_JBALFC010000068.1:0-215480 GCF_036917755.1 Nostoc sp. | reverse complement strand
TTGCTAAATCAAGGCGAATTAATTATTAAATGGCATCGCAAAGTCAAAAACAAAGGTAATGCTGTTATAGCAAGTTAAATGTGGAACAGCTTATCATTCGCTGAAGTTGGCGTTCGACGGCTTCTTTCAGGGTTTGGACTGAGGTATTTTTAGTTGGGGAATTAGCAAATTCTGCTTTTAATAACTCAAAGTCTATCTTGCTAATATCGTAAGTTTTGCCTGATTCTGCACCTGGAAGGCGGGAAGTATCAACGTTGATGAACTCGCTAACGACACCTTGTAAGAAACGAAGGACAGCGTTGATATCTAGAGATATTTTGTGTTGTTCGTGTAAGTGTTTGTAAATTTGCTCAATGGCGTTATATCTTCCTTGGTAAGGTGCGGTTAATTTCGGTTCAGTGATTAGCGCCTGTTTCTTTTTGAAGATTTCCCTGGCTAATACTTCAAAGCGGGCGCGAGATTCATCGTTAGTACAAACTGCATTAACTGCACTTGCTAAAGCAGTAATTTTATCAAATCCTGCTGTTTCCACCAGTTCTTGCAGGTTAAACCCCAGATTGGCGATGTGGTCAATACAACTTTGAAGCGCGATCGCATAATCTTCTCGTAATTGATCTAGGTCGTTGTAAGGTGTTATACTTTCATCTGTGCTTCCTACTTCTGCACGGGAGTATCTGGCAAGGGCGGCACGGAGACTTGTTAAAATACCGTTGTAATCAATTAACAAGCCGTTATTTTTCCCTTCGTAGACGCGGTTTGCACGAGCGATCGCTTGCATGAGAGTATGTCCTTGCAAGGGTTTATCTATATATAATGTGGCCAGGCTGGGGACATCAAAGCCTGTTAACCACATCGCGCAGACAATAGCAAAGCGGAAAGGGTGTTTTTCGTTCTTAAATTCTTCCTCTAAGTTGCGACTTTTGATAATTTGGCGATGGGGAATTATATCTAAACCCCAATCTTTGAAAGTTTTAACTTCATTTTGGGCTTCGCTAATCACAACTAAATATTCGCTTGACTGCAACCATTGCAGATGTTGCTGGTGTTCCACTTGCTGGTGTTCCACTTGCTGGTGTTCCACTTCCTCTTGTTCATCAGCAGCTTGTTTGACTAATTGCTTTTGTGCTTGTATTGCTTGTTTCCAGTATTTATCGATAAGTCCGTGCATTCGCACAGCCGTAATCTTATCTAGACAAACAAGCATCGCTTTTCCTGTTTGCCAACGTTGGGTATAGTGAGCTACTAAGTCTTGGGCGATTCGGTCTAAACGTTTTTCGGCGGTGAGGATGAGATATTCTCCCCCCAAGCGACGACGGACGGCTTCTTCTTGTTCAGCGTCGAGTTCAAATTGTTCAATCGCAGTAGCGAGGCGTTGATTTAGTTCCTTGTCAGCTGCAACCTGACGTTGAGTGCCTTTGTCGCCATAATATAATTCTTCGCCTCGATTGTCGTAGTAGAGGGGTACAGTTGCGCCATCTTCCACAGCGCGTTGGAAGTCGTAGGTGGAAACGTAGCCACCGAAAACCCGACGAGTAAGTTGGTCTTCTTCCGACTCCATTAAAGGTGTACCAGTAAAGCCGATGAAAGATGCATTGGGTAAGCTAAAACGCATATTTTCCGCGAGTTTACCGTATTGGGTGCGGTGCGCTTCGTCGGAGATGACGATAATATCGGGACGGAGAGAGTAAATCTCACCGGGTTTGTTGAATTTGTGAATCAGCGTGAAAACATAGCGATGGTTGTCTTTGAGTAATTCCGCTAATTGTTCACCACTGGCAGCTTGAGTATTAGTCTCTTTGACAGCACCAACCCCAGCAAAGGTTTTGACGATTTGATTATCTAATTCTTGGCGGTCTGTGACAATCACAAAGGTAAAATTACCTGTTAATTGGCGGTGGACTTTGCGAGTCAGAAATGCCATTGAGTAAGATTTACCGCTACCTTGAGTATGCCAGAAAACGCCAAGTTTACCTTCTCGGACTTTACGTTGTTGAATGGCGGTAAATGCGCGGTTAACACCAAGAAACTGGTGATTACGAGTCAGAATTTTGATGGTTTTACCGCTACTGTCATCAAAGAGGATGAAGTTTTCAATGATGTCGAGGAAATTGTCTTTACTACACATCCCGATTAACATTGTTTGGTAGTCAACTTTGCCGAGTTCGAGTTCCTCTAGACGTTTCCATTCTTGAAAGTGACTGTAGTTACTGGTGATGCTACCTACTTTCCCCATTATTCCATTACTCAACATGACTATGGCGTTATGATGGAAAATTTCGGGGATAGTGTCTTTATAGTCGGTGTAGTTTTCTTCGTAAGCGACTCTGACGTTGCGGTGGGTGGCTTTAAGTTCAATAAATAATAAAGGAATGCCGTTAATAAAACCGATGATATCAGGACGACGGGAGTATAGAGAACCTTCAATAGACAACTCCCGCACAATCAGGAAATGATTATTTTCTGGGTTTTGAAAGTCAATTACTTTCAGGCGGGGATTGATGGTTTCACCCTCTGAGTTTTTGTAGGGTTTCTCTAGGATACCTTCACGGATGAGTTGATATTTTTTCTGGTTAATGGTAACTAATTGGTCTGAAATATTGGATGTGGTGAATGCAAGGGTCGCATCGTCGTATACTTGGTTTGGATGACCAGGGTTAAATCTCTCTAGTGCTTGGCGCAGATAGCGTGTGAGAACAACTTCCCGTTTATCCTTGCGTCCTAGTGTGCCGTTAATCCCGAAAGTTTCTTTTTTGTATGCGTAAACTGAGTGCCATTTCAGGGTTTGTTCAAAGAAGTTAGCGGTAGTTTGTTGTACTAAGCGGTCTTCGGAATATTCGGAACTCATGGAGGTGATAGGTGATACAGGTAGCTATTCTAAAAATAGCCTTGCAATTGAGAAAGTAGCAACTATCACCTTTAAATAATTCGTAATACTTCGGCTGCGCTCAGTACGAGTTCGTAATTCGTAATTCGTAATTAATGGTACAGAGTAACTCAATTAATTGATGGAGATAAAAAACATAATTCCTTTTTAAACAGCTATATTTGCGTATTATTGACTGGAAGGGCGTTGTATAAAACTAATATGGTCGGTATCAAAAAGGTACTTCACACTTATTCACTCGTTTCGTCTGTGGGTTTATCAGCGTAATGTAAAGATTTTCCATATTCCAAAACTTCCAGGAAAGTTTGCTCATCAGAAATGGAACCAGTCACTTTTTCCAACCAATTGCTAGGGATGGGAGATGCTATCAGCAGACGTTTGAGTTCGGTAACTGTACGTTCAAGATTTACCAAGCGTTGCTCGATAGTAGTTTGAAAAAAACTTAACTTCAAATAGTTTGTTGCTCATCCAACCAATCAACTAAATTATCTACCTCAGATATTCTGAAAAGTGCGCGACATAAAGCCTCTAATTGTTCAATTTTCAAAGCTTGAACTTTTTGATAAATTGCATCATCAATCTCACCAAAACGTTCTTCTAACAGAGACATACACAAGGAAAAAGCTTCTTGTTTTTTTCCCTTCTGTAAAATATCCTGATAAATAACCGACTCTTGCATAATATCCTCACTTAACATTTGACGAATCAAAGTTTTGTCAAACCGCAAACCAGCTAAAATTTCCGTATACCCGGCAATATTCTGTTTTGTCTCTCTATCTAAAATTTTAGCCACTTTTTCAGCAACCTGAGATAATAAATTTTGCGGAGAATCTGTGCGACTCAGAGTAGCTAGAGGCAATAAATTTAAATTATTGAGGAATAAGTCTGAATCCTGCTCCCACATCCGCACTACACGATAGCGGTGTATAGTTGTATCATCCAGATATTCTAAAGCCGATTCTTCAGATGTTCGGTTTGTTCGATGTGCCAGTTCTTCGGCTATGAGTATTGCTTGTTCGTTTTCTACGTCATTTGTAATTACTTTTGGCTGATGCTTGGCTAGTAACAGGGTATAGCTTTCAGAGTTAAAAGTAAGAGTCATTTAATTGTTACAGAGTAGCAGCTTATCACTTAAAATACTCTTAAATTATACTTATTCCCATCTGTAGCTTTGTTAATGATACTGGTTAGCTACAATCTCAGATATGTTATTATCCTAGATTTGCTAAAAACTTGTTATTATATACTTACCCTGCTACTTGCAAAGTCTCAAGTTCTACTTGGGATACACCCAAAAGCAATCCTTCTCCCAAGGGGAGACGCTACGCGAACGGGATATGTCACGGGCATAGCAAGAGCGGGATTAAATTAAGTATAGTGGTTGGATTTTGGGAGGTTGAAAAATCAGATGACAGCGCCTCAACCAACAGTCTTTGCAAACTCTCATCTTTACGACCAAGATTTTTATTTGTGGATAGAGACAACTGCTAAACAATTAAAGGAAGGGAGATTTTCTGAGGTTGATTTAGAAAATCTTATCGAAGAGATTGAAAGCATGGGGAGAAGTGAAAAACACGCGCTTGAGAGTAATTTAGTTGTTCTATTAATGCATCTACTAAAATATAAATACCAGCAGGAGAAACGCTCTAATAGTTGGAAAGGAACTATTAGAGAACATCGCCGCAGGTTGACAAGGACTTTTAAGGATAGTCCTAGTTTAAAACCATATTTTCAGGAAGTTTTTACTGAGTGTTATCAAGATGCAAGAAAGCAAGCCAGTGACGAAACTGCTTTATCTCTTGATACTTTTCCCGTAGACTCTCCATTTACTGCGGATGAATGTTTAGATGAAGATTTTTTACCTGATTAATTGAATTTTGTTATTTTCTATACTTCATATTCATGAGGTTAAAAAATCAAAGGAGACGCGATAAATCGCCGTCTCTACAAAGGACTGGTTATTGTAAAGACGGCGATTTATCGCGTCTTTGCTATCTAGGGCGTGTGAGCAAAAACCTTATCCGAACCGCATTGACTTGTGTTGTGAACGAAAGTCCTTGTGTTGTGAACAAAAGTCCTTGTGTTGTGAACAAAAGTCCTTGTGTTTCATCTTCATATTTTTCTATTAAAGCAATCAACAAGTCATATAAAGCCGATTCTTCAGATGTTCGGTTTGTTCGGTGTGCGAGTTCTTCGGCTATGAGTGTTGCTTGTTCGTTTTCTGCGTCGTTTGTAATTACTTTTGGTTGATACTTAGCTAGTAAAAGTGCGTAAGTTTCTGGATTAAAAGTAAGGCTCATTATGAGAGTATTTTGTCAAGTAGGATGTGATGACTATTTGCTTTTTACACGGCAATGCTTCCGTTCATCAGGCGAGGAAGGAGTAAATCACGGGCTTGGCGAAGATTCTCATTTGTTATAAGTAGGTTTTTCATCTGCAAGAATATAGGGTTAGTTATTCTTGTAAAAAGTTGCATAGTTTCTTTATCAGGAACTAAAAAATTAAAAATTCTGATTTTTTCTAAACTTAAATTGTCTTGAGCAGCACCAGTTGAAACATTCCGCATTCTTACTTTAATAGTATCGATAGAGTACTTGATAAATTCTGCACTTACTTGGTTAGAATCAGCAATAAAACCAACTATACTATCTGGGAAACAAGCTGAGAAAGTTAATATAGCTGTCTCCGCAATATTGGCAGCTATAGTAATTAACAATGTTCCAGCATCCCACAGTTTACTTTGAGCTAAACCTTTTTCGTTATATGTTTGGCTGTAATTTGTAATGTATAAAGATGCTTCTTTAACCTCTCCTGTTTGAATAAATGGAAATTTTCCTCCATATAAGGAAGGTTCATTTCTTGGACGATGTTTAGATTTACCTCTACCAAGTAACCCAAGTTCTTCAAGCTTTTTAAACTTCCATCCCTCTGGAATGCCATCAACTACCTTCACTGACTCGTAGCCAGGAAAGCGCGATCGCACAAACCATTCTTTGTAAAGCTGGTGGATAGACTCTTCTAGCAGTGCTATTCGGCGGTTGTTGTTGTCGATGAGGCGATCGTAATTTGAGAGAATCTCAGCTATGCGTTGTTGTACTTCTAATGGCGGGAAATTAAAGGGAAATTGTTTTAACGCTCCAATTGCAATACGAACTTGATTTGCAGCACCTTTAGCCATAGCTGCAATAAAGTGTTGCAATTCGGGGGATTTACCGATGTATCCCAGATATCGTTTATCCAGTGTTGAGTCTTTAGGACGTATACAAACAGCATTTTGATTTAAGAGCGCACCTTCAGCATATTGAGGAATAATGGTTGCTCTACCAACTACTGAGTTTGGTTGATCTGGATGTGAGCCTACCGTAGCTATTACTAAATCATTTGTTTCAAGTTTATGTTGAGAATATCTTTGATAGCTTGATTCTGGTAAAAATTTTGGCTGTGTCCATATAACAGTTCCACCTTGCATATCCTTTACTTGGACAACAGGTATACCATAGTCTGCATACTCAGTTTGTTTCCACGCACCACCATTAATAAACAAACACTTTTCATCTAAAGTTGTAATTTCTGTTTTCATGGGAATAACTCCTCAAAATTCGCCGCGATCGCCGCCGCTAACTCCACCGCTTCCTCATTCAAACTCGCCAACTCTAAATGAATTTCCCGCATTCTCTCCTCAACCTCCTCCTCATCTTCCCCATCTAAAACCGTCACACCCACATAACGCCCAGGTGTTAAACTACTATCCTGCTGGGTTATTTCATCCCGCGTTACCACTTTACACAACCCTGATACATCCACAAATACCGCTTCGGGAAAGCGAGATTGTAACCAGGTAACTTGCGCTTTCACATACAGCGTAGACTTAATAGCAAAAATAGCCTGATCTCGCACTATATCCAATGCATCACGTTGTTTTTTAACTTCCTTCCCATCCCAAGTATCCTGTTTCCGCGCTTCTAGCTTTTTCTCCGCCAGTTCCACAGCACGGCTAGCGAGTTTATGCACTTCGTTAATGTGCTTTTGCAGAGTTTTCAACTGGGGAATAAATTGTACAAACCTTGCTGCACAGTCTTTTTGCGCTTCGTTTAAATTCCCCAAAGAACCCCACCCCGCCTTAGCTGGCGCTAAGTCTCCCCTCCCCGCTTGCGGGGAGGGGTTGGGGGTGGGGTTCTTCTCTGCAAACCATGCAAGATGCACTTGTAACTCACCAATTAAACCAACTCTCGCCGCAGTCAATTCTTGAATTCCCGCTTCCAACTCAGACAAAGTAGCGCGGAAAGTCCCTATATTCTGATTAGCCATATCTTCAGCAACTAATCCCTCTACTTCCGGTAAATCCTTTAATAAAGGAAGCGAAGCCCCAAGACGATCGCTAAAAGTATGCAAGAATTGCGTCAACTTAGCTAACGGTGACTCTAACTGAGTCAACACACCCTCAATAGTCGCCGCTTCTTGGTGCGTCTTGTTTAAATATTCCCCCACCAACCCTAAATAACGTTCCTGCTGTCCACGATACAACCAAGCGATCGCAGTGATATTCTGGAGTTGTTCTTCACTAAAATCGCGGATTTTGCGCGTCACTACTCGGTAAACATTCCGCGCATCAATCATCAACACTTTGTCTTGGCGTTCTGCTGGTTTTCCCTTGTCAAAAAACCACAATGTACAAGGTAGCGATTTTGTGTAAAAAAAGTTCGTCCCAATAGAGATAATCATATCCACCGCTTGGGTGGCGATTAACTCCTCTCGAATCTCCTTTTCCCCATGTCCCGCATCCGATGCCGAACTTGCCATCACAAACCCGGCTCTACCTCGCTCATTTAAATAACTGTAAAAATACTGTATCCAGAGGTAATTTGCATTGCTCACTGCTTTAGTTTTGGCAGCAATTCCCGGTATCTTTTTCTCAGTAAACAGCCGCGAGTCAGTCTTCACCTTCTCTGGACTTACCCCATCCACATTAAACGGCGGGTTAGACATGACAAAATCACATTCACCCAGCAACTCTTCCCAGCGATCGTAAAAAGTATTCCCCTGGCGAATTATCCCTTCTAATCCGTGAACCGCTAAATTCATTCGCGCCAAACGGGTGTTAGTATCCGATTTTTCCTGTCCGTAAAAAGTAATCTTTGCAGCCGCATCCTCACCGCGATTTTCCACAAAATGTCCCGTCTGCACAAACATACCCGCACTACCGCAAGCAGGGTCTAAAATATTTCCTCGTTCAGGTTCAATCATATTTACAATCGTGCGTACCAAAGAAGGCGGTGTAAAAAATTCTCCTCCTTCCTGTGCGCCACTCATCGCAAACTTATTCAGAAAATACTCATAAATTCGTCCAAAGACATCACCCGTGGCTTTCCGTAACTCTTCCCGGTCAAAAATTCGCACTAAGTTATACAGCAAATCTTGTTCAAAACTGGTGTACTCTTTCGGTAACACCCCTTGCAACATCTGAGTTTCATCCTCAATCGCTTTCATCGCTGCATTGATTGCCTTGCCAATATCTGCGTTTTCTGCCAAATTCAAGATGCGATCGTACTGAGCTTCTGTTGGTAAAAAAATTGCTGACTTTCCTTTAAAGTCATCTATAGTAATCGGGCGTTTTTTTCCACCCCGCGAGGATAAACCCTTTTCAATCTCGGCTTTTACAGCAATGAAGCGATTTGTCGCATGGCGAAGAAAGATTAGCCCCAGTACGGGCATACTGTATTCATTAGCGTTAAGTTTTGAGTTAGCACGGAGTTGGTCTGCGGCTTCCCACAGAGAAGATTCAAGTTGACTGATATTGAGCATAGTTTGTTAGCGACTTAGGCGATATGACTGTCTATTTCGCCTAAAAAATTATGAGTTTACATATTAACTGTTTTGACAATTTGTGCTGTCCGCGATCGCTGCCAGTTAGTTTTCAAGCTTATAGTTTAGCCTTTCTTCAGTGCTTTCCATTTTAATAAGCAGCCAATTAACTACCAAAACTTTTGAGATTGTGCCTTAATTGTTGATGCACGCGGTAAGCGTAGCCATGCCGTCAGGCTTATCGCTCTATTCTTCCTCACTCAATGGAACTTCGACAGCACTAACTGCAATTGTTGCTGAACCGGGATCTACTTGCTGGGAGAAATCCTGAAGACGCTTTTAAAACATCCTCTTAGAGATATTTTAATTTTCCCCCTTTTTATTGAGTATAGAATCACACAAAAGATAGAGGCATTAATCGACTTAATTCGATTATTATTAAGAATATATAAAGAAATATTACAGAAAGGAGTCGGCTATTAGCATCCAATTATCAAATAATATGGTCATCCCAAAATGGCATGATTCTAACATTGCCCTGGATCTAAAGCGTGCTACGGAAATTGCGGATTATTGTGCAAACAATGCCAGTGCTATAGATTGCAATAGTGCTTTTCCCAAGCAGGAGTTTGAACTGATTGCTAAGGCAGGGTTGTTGGCTGCACCATTGGCGAAAGAATTAGGTGGATGGGGTGCAGGAATTGATGCTAATGTTACCTACGAGCTTTTAATGCTATTAAAGCAGATAGGGCATGGCAATCTGGCAGTTGGGCGAATTTATGAAGGACATATCAACGCCCTGCAACTGATTCAGACCTTTGGTTCTACAGAACAGATCATAAGCTACGCCCGTGATGCCCGCGATCGCCATAAAATATTTGGCGTTTGGAATGCTGAAGCCGCTGATGGTGTCAAGATAATCCCTTTTGAGAATGGACGTTATCGCCTGGAAGGTTCTAAAACGTTTTGTACTGGTGCAGGCTATGTTGAACGTCCTTTCGTGAATGGAGTATTGCCAGAAGGCGGTTGGCAAATGTCCATTGTGCCGATGGACGAAGTGACAACAGTTAGCGATCGATCTTGGTGGCAACCTTGTGGAATGCGAGCTACTGCTAGTTACAAAGTGGATTTTAGCGGTGTAGAGTTGGATCAGAGCTATTTAATCGGCCAGGCAGGAGATTACTTTCGCCAGCCTTGGTTGTCTGTTGGGGTGATTCGGTTTGCTGCTGTGCAACTAGGTGGGGCAGAAGCACTGTTTAACCTGACTCGTCAGTATCTCCAAAAGTTGGAATATACAAAAGATCCATATCAACAGGAACGGCTTGGCAGAATGGCGATCGCTATTGAAAGTGGTAATCTCTGGTTACGGGGGGCTGCGGATCAGGTAGCAGCCTATGCGCCAGTATTTGGTGGCGATCCTACAGTTACTCATCCGCAAGCAGATCAACTCGTCGCCTATGCAAACATGGTGAGGACAGCAATTGAACAAATTTGCATTGATGTGATGCAATTGTGTCAACGTTCTGTTGGGACTCGCGGCTTACTACCACCAAATCCGATGGAACGCATTATCCGAGATTTGACTCTATATCTGCGTCAACCGGCTTTTGATGCGGCCTTGGCAAATGTCGGGCAGTATGCCTTGCAGCAAAGTAATCCGGCTTCAATCCTTTGGAATGATGAATAAGTTCGGCTTGATTGGATTACCACTAAACAATCCTAGTGTTTTGCCCTGGCGTTCAGTTAACGAGATCGCTTCTAGTCCGGTACTAATCGTTGCACCTCATCCTGATGATGAGACGTTAGGTTGTGGGGGTGCGATCGCTCTGTTACGGTCTTTAAATTGTCATGTGCAAGTTTTAGTCATCAGTGATGGTACTCTTTCACACCCTCGTTCCCAGAAATATCCCGCAGATAGACTCAAAGCTCTGCGGGAAGCGGAAACGCTATCAGCATTAAAATTGCTGGGTGTAGAAGTTAATGATGTCACCTTCTTGAGAATGCAGGATGGGTCAATTCCAACACAGTATCAAAGTGCAGTAGCGAGTTGTCGTGCTTACATCACAGAAATCGCCCCACAAATTATCTTTTTACCGTGGCGATATGACCCTCACGCCGACCACCGAGCGACGTGGAAGTTAATTCATGCAGTGCTGGATGATTTGCGCTTATCCCCCCGATTGATTGAGTATCCTATTTGGGATTGGGACTCAGAGCAACGGGGGAGTCTGCCAGCATGTGTTGAGGTGACAACCTGGCGGTTAAATATTAGCACGGTGGTGGAGTTGAAACAGCAAGCGATCGCTGCTTATCGTTCCCAAATTTCAGACTTAATTGATGATGACCCAGAAGGCTTTCGCCTGACTCCCGAAATGTTAGCGAACTTCACTCGTCCTTGGGAAGTTTATATAGAGGAAAACCGGTCACAAACCCTGCTCTAAAGAGACAGGGCTTGTAAGAGAAAGACTAACCACCTTTCCGATACAAGACTAAAAAAGTATCTAGCTTACAGGCTTAGAGCCTAAACTGAATTGCCTGGGCGTGGTAGCCCAGAAAACGTTAAGAATGCTTCCCAAGTTTTTAACCTCTTAGGCAGTCAGTAGCGATGGGATATACACACCTAGCAATAGGATTTATCGTAAATGTTTGTACCAGTAGTTGACCAAAATAACCGTCCCCTGATGCCAACGACACCTAGCAGAGCTAAACGTTGGATTAAATCAGGCAAAGCTACGCCATTCTTTAAAAAGGGGATATTCTGTGTTCGATTAAATCAAGAGCCAAGCAATAGAAATACTCAGCCAATTGCCGTTGGAATTGACCCTGGCAGCAAGCGCGAGGGGTTCACAGTAAAGTCGAAAATGCACACATATCTAAATATCCAGACTCATGCCATTGATTGGGTAAAAGACCATGTGGAAGTTCGTCGTAATATGGGGCGTGCTAGGCGATTTCGTAATACCCCTTGCCGACAGAATCGTAAGAACCGACTTGTAAACAAACAAAAATTACCCTCCGGGTTCGGCAGTTCGCTATCGACGGGAACCGCCAAGACAGCGACTGCCTCACCACCATCGACTAAAGCTAGGTGGCAATGGAAGTTGCGTATTTGCAAGTGGTTAACATTAATATTTCCAATTTCAACTTTTGTGGTTGAGGACATCAAAGCCAAAACCCGCAAAGGTGGGAAAAAGTGGAACATTATGTTTAGTCCTTTAGAAGTTGGTAAAAAGTGGTTCTACTCAGAACTTAAAAGGCTTGCCAACATGGAAACTCGCACAGGGAACGACACTTACGAGATGCGTCAAAGTTTAGGGTTGAAAAAGTCTAAAAATAAATTGTCTAATAACTTTTCAGCCCACTGTGTTGATTCATGGGTGCTAGCTAACTGGTTTGTTGGTGGACATACAAAGCCTGAAAATATTCAACTAATTGAAGTTATTCCTTTGGAATTTCATCGCCGTCAACTTCACCGATTGCAGCACTCTGCTGGACATATCCGCTCTAGATATGGTGGAACGATTAGTGCCGGATTTAAACGCGGCTCAATAATCAAACACCCAAAATTTGGATTTTGTTATGTCGGGGGTTGGCAGGAATCACCAACAAAAAAAGATCCAAGCAGAAAAACAATTAGTTTACACAGTTTAGACACTGGTAAACGATTAACACAAAATGCACTTTCAAATGATTGTTTGTTCAAAGCATATTCTTCATGGAGAAGCACGGCTATTATTACTGCCGTTCGGCTTTCCTCCACTGTCTAAAGTCAAGTGGTTTCCAGCCGTATCGAGGATTTTCTTATGAACCCGTTACAATCCAATTCCCTACCATCCAGCTACTTTGATCAACTCTACAGCGAAGATCCTGACCCGTGGAAGTTTGAGACAAGTGTTTACGAAGCTAACAAATATGCTGCCACGATCGCAGCTTTACCCAAAGAGCGTTATCGGTCTGCCTTTGAAATCGGTGGTTCCATTGGCGTTTTAACTGAGAAGCTACAAGCGCGTTGCGACAGATTGCTCTCAGTTGATATATCAAAACTGGCGCAGGATAGAGCAAAAGAGCGCTGTCAGCATCTCTCCAATGTCAACTTCCAGATTATGTGTGTCCCAGAGGAATATCCTGATGAGATGTTTGATTTGACCCTAGTCTCGGAAGTTGGCTATTACTGGAGCTGGGAAGACCTGAAAAAATCCCAACAGTGCATTTTAGAACACCTGGAACTAGGAGGACATTTACTTTTAGTTCATTGGACACTCTATGCTCGTGATTATCCTTTAAGTGGAGATGAAGTTCACGACTCGTTTTTGGAGTTGCCCTCAAATAAACTGCGGCATTTAAAAGGTCAACGCGAAGAAGAATATCGACTTGATTTATTCGAGCGAGTCTAAAAAATTAAACCTGCCTTATTTTTTGGTGTTTAATTTTACAAGTAACTTTACGGGAGTGTGAAAGCCCCTGCCTTTCAAGCTCGACTTTATCCAAAATTAAGAACTGGTTTTCTTTATCCGGCAAAAACCCTGGCTTTTTGGCAAATACTTTTTCCACGTCACAGATTATCAATGAAGCGAAAAAAGTAAAACTACTGTCCCACAAAGGTTACAGCGATAGCTTGAGCCTTGCGAAAAAAATGGATAAAGTCGAGTCAAGGAGTTAGACAAGAAGTACAACGGATGTCAATTGCACTTTAAGCCAAAGCTACCCAGGTATCGCCAAGGTAACGGATATGCTTTAGTGACCTATCCACATCACGGAAAAACGCAATAGACAGATGCGGGATGCCGTGAACAAAGCAGCTAGATTAGTTGTTGATTATTGTGTCCAACACCAGATAGGTAGTGTAGTATTTGGTTGGAATCGAGGACAGCGACAAGATGCTAATCTCGGTAAAACAACTCAATCTTTTGTCCAGATACCAACGGCGAAACTGAAAGAACGAGTTCAAGAATTGTGCGAATACTACAGCATTAAATTCATAGAAACAGAGGAATCGTACACCAGCAAATGGCAAAGGACAGTTAATCAACGCTGATTTAAATGGAGCCGCGAATATACTTCGTAAAGTAGAGACACAATTAGGACTCGTTCTAGTCAAGGTCTGTAGGGCATTATTGACCGTGCCTACCAGATTTCGGATCTGGGAAACCAAAACTAAAAAGCTACAGAGAGTGGCTTCAGCCCTCTCTGTAGCAACAGTTTAGAATCCCCGTCCATTTATGGCGGGGAGAGGTCAATGACGCAAACTCTCAAGACGCAAGCGCAAATCTCCAATTGCTTGTTGGATTTCCACAAATTTCCAGCGCGAAGCCCACGTTTGTTCTGACTGCTGACGTTCTTCGACTTGTTCAAACAACTGACCAAAGGTATAAGGTTGGGTCAATTTCTGCACAAGCCATTGGGCTGAAACTCCCAGCATCTCTGCCAAGGACGCGACGCTGGTATGACTTGGCTGATAGCCATTAAGAACGCACCACCACATCACTCGTAATTGGCGACGTGCAACAAAACGAGTTTCGATAGCCCCTGCTGGCTCGACTACAAATGATTGCTGTTGCCGTCCCATTTCTATCCATTCACTCAGCTGATTTGCTAAACCAACATTGGTACGTCCGATTTGTCTTGCCGAAGTTACTACCCGTACTAACGAACTGTGGCGGAAACGGGCATTTACCCGTTGCAAGGCACGGTAAAAAGCTACATCTTCAGGAGTCCGCACTGCCGGTAAGCCTCCTGCCAGTGCATACATTTCTGCTGTTACTGCCAAACTTGCTCCATAGTGTTGATAATGGCGGGGAAAGCTGTCACAAGGGTCGGGATCAAGATAAGTTTCTAATTCGGTAATTAAATAGCGGTAGCCTACTTCACGCAGATAGCAAGCTCTGGCGTAAGGGTCTAGTGAAGCACGACCAGCGCGTTCAACAAGAATTCGCCCACCGACAGCATCAGCACCACAGTTAATTTCGTACAGGTTGGCAGCAATCCAAGTTGGGCTTACCTGCGAGTCTCCATCAGTTGAAGCAATTACCCCCCTTGTGCGTCCTAAGCTAGACAAACGGCGGTATGCTTCATCCATCAAAATCTGACGCACTCGACCAATATAGGCTTGTGCAGGAGGCAGAGTTTTTTCAACTATATGCAGTGCTATATCTGGATGTTGTTGAGCGAAACTCAGGGCTATAGCTGCTGAATCATCGCTACAATTATTTGCCAACACAATTATTTCGTAACGTCTAGGATCTAAAAGCTGTCCTTCTAGATCAACTTGATGTATCAGGGCAGTAAGGGTTGCTGCCAACGTCTGAGCTTCATTGCGAACTGGAACAATTACACAAACTTCACAATGCGGTGACGGCGGTATTTGGACTAAAGTTTGAGAAAACTCTTTATCGAGCTGTACAGATGGAAAGTCAGCAACGAAGAGTAAGCGCTTACTTTCCATAAAAACCATTTTTCCATCTCCAGGAGCAGCGACACAGTATTTCATCCACAATCAACAATTATTAATATTTGTAACTCTATTTTCGATATTTTCTCATTTTATTGGAATCTACCTACAGTATGATTAGTGCTGATTCCAACTTTCTGAAACATCAGCTTTCAAATACTAACATCTGTCTGCTCTCACTAAAAACTCTACTAATCAAGGCATAGTCTTTATATAGTCTTCATATCTTTTTGCTAACGTCAAATTTCAGAGTAGAAAATCATACTTAAATCATGTATTTTAGTTAATTTTTTTATTAATAATCAGTCTGAAGAAGGAGAGGAATAATATTACATATTATTAATATTTATATTTTAATAGTAACTAAATCAGACCAAAGCAGATTTATGCAAAAACTTAAACGCAAGATTAATAAGCTGCTTTTTGGTCGTTATTACGCGATATCCGAGTTTTTATTAAAAATGATAATCGTGTAGAGGGATAGTCACAACTTCCTTACCGCAGTCAGCACCCTAGTACAGGTTGGCGTAAATAAACCACCCATTCCAAATAAATGAAACGCTTACGCTGTATACCTGTTTGAATTTGGAATTTGGAATTTTGCCTTGCGCTACTAGTTAGGGATGCCTAGTGACTCCAAGGAGTTTGAGAAAGTACATCTTCTCTGGGGAGTTTCAGAAAGCGGAAGAAATAAAGGTCACGTACTGGTTCATTCAGTGGATCTGCTTTAATTAATATGTATAATCTTATCAATCAAACAACAGGCTGTGGTGATAGGATTAATTAAATTTTCAGCCAATTCAACAGAACGAATGGTACGCACAACTCCAGGACAGAAAATTCCTGTTCTTGAGATTTCTTTAGAAAAGCCAACTCCAGAGATTCAAGTTCAGCAAGAATCAAAGGATGAGATAAAGGCATCTCAGAAAACTACCAAAATTACTAGACGGCAACCGCCAAATAGTTCTCAGCCTGGGAAAGATGTATCAGACAAGTTTAATAAGTATTAGAGGTGGCTGTAATGCCGACGATTCATTTGGTGGATGGTGAAAAAGGCGGGGTAGGAAAGTCTCTTTTTACTAGGACAATGATTCAGTATTGTCTGGATAAGAAAATCCCGTTTGTACCAGTGGATACAGATAGGTCGAATCCTGATGTAGCAGGGGTGTATAAGGAAATATGTAAGTATGCTGTGTTTAGTGAGAATGAACGGCATGCAGATAAGGCAGATAAAATATTTGAGTGGGCGATAGAGAAGCCAGTAATTGTGAATTTAGCCGCCCAATCGCATAGAGCAGTACAAGGATGGATTGACTCTAATCAATTATTTGAACTAGGGAGTTCGCAGGGAGTGATGTTTTGCAAATGGTTTGTATCGACTGGAGGATACGACAGCATGAACCTGTTTGCTCAGTCACTGAATACCTACGGTGAGAGAATCCCTCATATTCTGGTGAGGAATTTAGGGCTGTGTGATGATTGGGAGCATATAGAGTCAGACTCAAACTTTCAGAAAATAGTCAATAAATATAAGATAAAAGTTATAGATTTTCCGAAGTTAGCATATAAAGAAAGAAACATCATTGACCAAAATCGCCTGACGTTTGCGGAGGCGAGAGAGTATAAAGAATTTGGGATAATTGGGAGACAGAGAGTAGTGAATTTTCTGAAGCTTGCTTATAGTGCTTTTGAGAGAGTCGGTATTTGGTATGAAAAAGTTGAATAGTTATTTGTTGGGCTGAGGCAGTTCTTGCTGGAGTTTTAAAACTTTTGTTGCATATATAGGTTTGTAGTAAGGGCTGAAGCCATTACTACAAACCTATTTAATTAATTTTAAATTGCGTAATATCATGTCCCGTAGCATACCCATAATAAAAGAACCCCAACCCCTCCCCGCTTGCGGGGAGGGGAGCTAGAGCGCAGCTTTGGGTCTTTGGGGTTCCGGGTATTATGCTTAATTGCCAGGATGTGATATAATATACAGGAGAATTCAGAATCCAGAATTCAGAATTCAGAAGTAAAACATGGTTTAAGTAGGTAGGCACAAAAAAAACTAACTATGTAAAGATAAATAAATACGGAGAATGCATCTACCGAGGTAACTTAAAGCATGGGCGCTCGTCTAAGAGTATTTTTGACTCGTGAGCAAAACAAAACCCTATTAAATCTGAGAACAGCAGAGGTACCACAGAAGGTAAAAGATCGAGCAGAAATAATTAGGCTGAACGCACATGGCTGGTACGTGGAGAAAATAGCTGCTCACTTTAATTTGACTGTTCAAACGGTAAGAGAGGTTTTGCACAAATGGGAAAAACAAGGGCTGAAAGGGCTTTGGGAAGTACCAGGTCGAGGAAGAAAGTCAAAATGGACTGAAGTTGACATAGTGTTTTTGGAAAAATGCCTCAAAGAAGAACCACGTACATACAATAGTCTTCAACTCACCCAGAAATTAGAACGCGATCGCTCAATTAAACTGAGTCCCGATAGATTAAGACGGGTACTCAAAAAAAGGGGGTTAATTGGAAACGAGCTTTGAATTTGCCATAAACGAAACCAAGACCCGATAGCACGAGCAAATAAGCAATCAGACTTAGATATACTCGAATTATCTGCTGCTGCCGGAGAAATAGACCTCAAATATTTGGATGAATCAGGATTTTGTGTATGGAGCGAACCGGGTTATACCTATTACTTTAAGGGTGAACAAAAACGCTTAGAGCAAAAGAAGCGCCGTGGTCGGAGATTAAGTATTATTGGATTTTTTCAACCTTTTATCAGTTTTGTTTACGGTTTGGTGATCGGAGGTGTTAACCGCAAGTCTTATATCCAAATGATGGAACAAGAAGCGGCTGATGCCCAAAGAACGGGACGTACTAGGGTAATTGTGCAAGATAACGGGCCGATACATCGATGCAAGGAAGTTCAGCAGTTATGGAAAAAGTGGGAATACATGGGTTTGTACATCTTCTTTTTACCAAAATACTGTTCCGAAATGAATCCAATTGAATTGGAATGGCAACACCTAAAAAAATCGGAGCTATCTGGGCAAATATTTGATGATGAGTTAGACCTTGCTTATGCCGTTATCGATGGTGTTAAAGCTAGGGGAGAGAAAGGTAACTACAGTACTCAGCGTGTAAAATTTAACTTTAATAGCTCTGGTTAAATTTTCGTTACATACCTATAAATTTTTCTGCCTACCTACTTATACCTGGCTTTGGCACGAATTGTTGTGTACTTCACTTTCCTTGAAATCTGCTGTAGTTTGATTTATTCTTGCCGACTTACTTAATTCAGCTATTTGATGATTGCCCAATGAAGATTACATTTGCCAAAACTTGTATTTTTGTTAACTCGCGCACCAGACGTTGAGCTTGATGTTTATAAAGTGGTATTGGCAATACTATAGGCAAATTATTCATCCATTGCCTAGCAGTATTCAAACTACATCCGGTAATCAAGACTATTTCTTCAGCACTATACATAATCGCATTTGTCGTCAGAGCTTTTTCAATCTGCACCTGCCAAAGGCGAGGCAGCATTTCACCCCATTCAATTTGCTGTAAACTAGTGCTTGTGGCTAAAACAATCAAGCGATCGCCAGCATGAAGTTTAACATCATACCAGGGCATTAAGGAGTAATTGTCTTGCCGATATTTCTGGTAGAGAATCGGCACAACACTGTAGCCATAGGCTATTTCAGATAGAAGCAACCCATTCAGGGTATCACCATCTTCAATCTTGTATTCCGTCACCATGACTATTTGCTCATTTAAGTGAAACAAGCTCAGAACATTTTCTCCAAAGGCAGCACAAGCAAAGACTTCCGCCGACAAAGCCGCGCCACACAGAACTTCAGCATAGGGAAACAGAGGGGCGATATTATCACTAAATTGGCGGTCTTGAGAGCGGATAATTAAGGTAGTGGCGGGGTTCATTGCATGAGCCATCAAACCAATTTCCAGATTTTCCATGTTATCGTCCCCAACTAAAACGATGCTTTTGGCATGGGAGAGATTCACCTTAGTCAGTGCTTCGCTAGCATTGCCAACGATAAGCGGCATATCGGGTAAAGTCCCTTGGTCGAGAGTGGTAGGATGAATTCCTACTAACGGCTGGTTGAGTTCTTGCAAAAGAGCAGCCACTCTTTGTCCCAAGCGATTTAAGCCAATAATCACCACATGGTTGCGTTGTGGCATGGGAGGACGAGAATTGAAAAAATGGAATCTGGAAGTGACAAGGGCATCAGTTAGCAGTGCATATAATACTCCTACGAAAGCTTGACCTGTCAACGTTAGTCCTAGGCTAAACAACCGCAACCACCAAGGCATATGGTCTGAGGGTTGTGGTTGCGATGTAAACTTAACACCGCCAAATAAATCTCCGTATCCTCCCAACAGCAAGACTCCTGTTGCATAGAAAGCTTCTTCGAGGGAGATGTCAGGATAATATAAACGGTAAAGAACTATTCCAACCAGCCAGAGAATAAATACAGTAATCGCATAGATTGTCGCTATTCGCCGGATTTGATTTTGGCTTTGGTAGTAAGATTGCCAAAATTGGGCTATTTTATCCTTGAGATTTTTCGCTGTGATGCCTTGGATAAAATGTTGCCACTGCCACTTTTGGCGATGAGATTTCCGGTGTTGCTCAGAGAAAGCCAAATCGTATGCAACATCAATGTAAACTAGCGTGTCTCCTACCTGCACTTCTGCCTCTGGGTTCCAGCCAAACAATTCTTTTGGTGGGTTAGATGAAACAGGTCTATGACTCAAGATGCGGCGAGTTGTGAGATTTAGTCTATGTACTGGCTTGCCATTACACCAGCTATCCTTCGCTTGTACCTGGTGCTTTATCACTTGCAATAGTTCCCCTTCTAAGGTGAAATATCCAATAGCTTCAGAGCCGAGGGCTGTCAGAGCGAAGGCATGAGCTGAGAGATGAGTCGGCTCAAAAGCAACAAAATTACCGAGATTTTCCCACAAGAGTTTGTTGAAATTTTGTTTGTCAGAACGTACAATTAGGCGAACGTGCGGATTAAGACGCCGTGCTGCAAAGGCAGCTTCGATATTTATCCGCTCATTTCTGGTCACTAAAAGTATTGAACGACACTGGCTGATATCTGCCTGCTCTAGAACACTTGGTTGGCGGCAGTCTCCGATGATTAACTTTTCTAGTAAGCTAGGTACTTCTGGGACTTCCCAATGTTCGGGCTGCACATCGTCAATGGCGCTGACTTTAACATCGTACTCTTTTAGGACTGCAACACAATGTTGCCCTAAACTTTGGAGTCCGCATACTAAGAAAAGGTCTTGGGGTTTTTTTTGATTACTGGTAGGAGGGGGATGCACTTTCTGTTGATGGCAGCATTCGATACTGTTAACAGTATGTGTTTTCTAGGATTATATCTCACCGATGGCGCGATCGCTTGAATTGGGCATTGGGCATTGGGCAATATGTGTTACTTGACGTGGGAGTTGAGGTATGGAAAGGGAGAGAGTTACTGTAGAAGAATTTCTCAGACGTTATGCTGCTGGGGAACGAGATTTCCAGCAGATCCTTTTAGAATACGCTGACTTGAGTGGGGTTGAACTGCAAGGTATCAATCTACATGGCGCTCAATTTTGTTATGTCAACTTGAGTAGTATTAAGTTGTGGGATTGCAATTTGAAAGCTCAATTCATTTACTGTAACTTCAGGGATGCTCTTATCGAGCATTGTGACTTGGAAAGAACTCGGTTTTATGACTGCGATTTGAGAGGGGCTACTTTGCGCTATGTTGAGCTTACGAGTACTGCTTTCACTAGAGTCAACCTTCAAGGTACTAAAACTTATGGTTCCGGCAAAGATCCTTGTCAGCTCTGGGATGTTGTTCGGCAAGACGGAGTTTTCGTCCCTGGTTTTACCTTTGACCTTTATATTGCTGAACGTATTGCTGAAGGCACAACTAAAGGGGTTTTCTGACCATGTAAAGGGTTGCTTTTCAATAATATCCTAAATTTCTTTAGGAACAGTTGACAAAAAGTTATAGTGAATTCCACGAGCTTGATGTTTGATACATCACCAAAGACTTTTAAAACATCCTCTGAGAATTCAGAGATAAGTTCAAGAAAGCAAACTAGCAGAATTTACGTCCAAAAATAACGTTGCTTGGGATTTTTGACGGAGTATAGAAGCCGGACAGTCTGTACTTATAGCTCCTTGCAACATCTCTTTTACCACATTTGCTTTACGTTTTTCTGGAGCAAGACAGATAATTTTTTTAGCTGAACAAATCGTTGAGATGGTGAGAGTAAAAGCATATTGCGGGACAGTTTCTAGATTCGGAAAGTGACCTGTACTTACTTGTTGCTGACGGTTCACTGTATCCAGTTTCACTAGTTTCACGCTGTAAGGATCTTGAAAATTTGCTACTGCGGGATCATTAAAAGCTAAATGTCCATTTTCGCCAACACCAAGACAGCATAAGTCAATTGGTTGTGCTTGCAGTAGTTTTGTGTAGCGATCGCACTCTCCCACTGGTTGCAATGTATCACCTTCTATATAGTGAAACTTCTTAGGAGCAACCCGCTTCTCTACACGTTCTCGCAGATAGCGCCGAAAACTGGCAGAATGGTCAGCAGTAATTCCCAAATATTCATCTAGATGGAACAGAATAATTCGTGACCAATCTACACTACCCAATGCAATCAAAGCATCGAGAAATTTGAGTTGGGAGTTACCTGTTGCTAACAATACAGCAGCTGTATCCTGTTGCTTGAGAACTTGCTGTAAATGCTTTTGCACGATTTCGGCAACATCCTGAGCCATTTCGACTTCAGAGTTGTAAATCTGCACTAGTAAATCATCAACGTGAAAAAAGTTTGTAGCGGCTAGCATTTGCTTACACATCTCACTTTTGTAAAAAGCCTGGGAAAACCTCACCCCAACCCTCTCCTTGGTAAGGAGAGGGAGCAAGAATCTTGTTTCTCATCTGGTATATTTGCTTTCACTGGGATGCTCCCGATAAAGAAGAGAGGTTTTCCAGATGCCGTGAAAAGTCATGTATTGATGAAAGAACAATCATTCAGGACAAAAACAATGTAAACTATTTAAATTAAGTTAACAATTATTTACATTTTACCCAAAAATTATGCTGGCTGCAATTCTCTTTGATCTAGACGGCACTATTGTCAACACTGACCCCATACACTACCGTGCTTGGCAGGAAACGCTGTTAAATTACAGCATAGAAATTGACGAAACATTTTATAAATCTCGAATTAGTGGTCGGCTAAATCCAGAAATTGTTAAGGACATTCTGCCACAATTATCAGTAGCAGAAGGGCAAAAATTTGCAGACGAAAAAGAGGCGCTTTTCCGCGAACTCGCCCCACATCTACAACCACTGAGTGGATTTTCTGAACTACTAGCATGGACAGATACACATCAATTAAAACGTGCATTAGTAACTAATGCCCCTAGATTAAATGCAGAATATATGCTAGAGGTTTTGGGAATTAAAGAAGCTTTCCATACAGTTGTTTTAGCAGATGATTGTATTGCAGGTAAACCCGACCCTGCGCCCTACCAAGTTGCCCTGAATAAGTTGGGGATTACAGCAGAGGAAGCGATCGCTTTAGAAGACTCTCCCTCTGGTATTCGGTCGGCGCTGGGCGCAGATATCCGCACTATTGGCATCGCCTCCACCCACGATCCGCAAATTTTGCTGTCAGTCGGCGCATTTATGGCAATTCCAGATTTTACTGATTTGCAGTTGTGGACATTGCTGAACTCACTCATCGAGCCAGATTTAGGCGCGATCGCTCCATTAGTCAATAGAATCCCATAGCGATCGTTTCTATGCAATACACCCTGACTTCGATTCCTCTGGCCTAAGACGCCCCTGAATCAGTTGTAAAATTCGCACAGCAACCGATAAAGCTAATACAGTCAGTTGCTCTGTGGTAAATTTCTGAAGAGACAGATATTTTTTAGCGATCGCAGCTAGACAAATAAGTTGATTATGGTACAATGATAAATTGTGGTTGCTATTTAAGAGCGAACCCTAATTTGCCAGCATAGCACAGTGGTAGTGCATCCGACTTGTAATCGGAAGGTCGCGAGTTCAAATCCCGCTGCTGGCTTTCACAAATGTACATTCGCACATTATTTGTCGTCGCAAACGATAAATCCTGATTTTTTGGTCAAGTTTAATTTATAGGACTTACGCAAAAGTGCGCGGTGTGCAACTTTTTCTCAAACCTAACCCCCAACCCCAACCCTTGTAGCGTTGGGGAGCAAGAATCAAAGCCTCTCGACCTTTCGGGGTTTTAATAATCTGACTTTTCACGGTATCTGGAAAACCTCTCTCTAAATCTCTCTCCTTGTAGGAGAGAGACTTTGAATTTTCTCCCTTAGAATGTCGGAAAGAGGGCTAGGGAGTTAGGTCAATCGTTAGCTTTTCCACATGACGTGAAAAATCAGTTTTAAGAATAAGTCGCACATTGCGCGTAAGTACTAGGCAATACGGTTGAGTTAGCACCTGCCTCCCCAATGCCCCATGCCCCATGCCCCATGCCCAATGCCCCAATACAGTTGTTACCAACTACCACTTTGTGACTCTGAGGATTGTACCAATTGACACGAAATAATGGGGCTAATGAATGCCAAGATCAAAAAAAGGATGCCCCAAGGATATTGAAAGTACTATGCCAGAATTACACCAATCAATTGCCCAGCATTATCACGAACGGACTAAATACAACCCTGAGACTCTTGCCTCCAAAAATCAAAGGTTAGACTGGGCTAAACAGCCAGTACCCTTTAAAGAGTACAAAATTGGCTCTACTTTTGATCTCAAACCCTATATCCAAGAAAAACCAGAGGCATTTGCTAATAACCCAGATGCTCAATGGTGGCAAAGACTTTCACGGCTGCTATTTCGCAGCTATGGATTGACGGCGAAAATGCCTTCTATGGGTAGTGCGGTGTATTTACGCGCTGCTCCCAGTGCCGGCGGATTATACCCTGCCGAGGTGTATGTGGTTTCCCGTGGGACTTCGTTATTGCCACCCGGCCTGTATAACTATCAGTGTCGGACTCATTCTCTGATGCATTATTGGGAAAATGATGTTTGGCAAACTCTCCAAGCAGCTTGTTTCTGGCATCCTGCTTTAGAAAATACCCAACTAGCAATTATTGTGACTGCGGTATTCTATCGTTCTGCGTGGCGCTATGAAGATCGGGCTTACCGCCGGATTTTTCTAGATGCGGGACATCTGTTGGGCAATATCGAATTAGCTGCTGCGATTACTGACTATCGCCCCCATTTAATCGGCGGTTTTGTGGATGAATCGGTGAACGATCTGCTTTATATCGATCCGCAACAAGAAGGTGCGATCGCTGTCTTACCTCTGGCAGACTTGTTAGATATCAATCAAAATTTGCCATTGGGATGTACTGCTTTACCTTCCGCCACCGAAACCAGTTATCCTCAAATCCCCGATGGTGAATTGCTGACATATTTCCATCAATACACCGAGATCCAATTAGGTATAACTGGCAATCTCAATCTACCAACTATTAAACAAGAAAAATCTTTGGAGGATAAATACAATTTTCCTTTCTGTTTAAAAATTCCTACCACCACTGCGCCTATAGACTGGGGAAAAAATCTGTCAGAACTGGAAATCACTATGTACAAGCGACGCTCTACCCGCGCTTACAATGGTGATGATTTAACCTTCGATGAATTGAAAAGTTTACTCGATTTCACTTACCAACCGCAAAATTACATCGACCAAAGTTTAGATATTTCTCCAGACTACTTTGATCTGAATTTAATCGAAACATTCATTGCTGTTTGCGGAGTCCAAGGATTAGAGGCGGGTTGTTACTATTACGCACCCAAAGCCCAAGAATTACGCCAAATTCGGTTTAAAAACTTCCGGCGAGAGTTGCATTTTCTCTGTTTAGGACAAGAATTAGGGCGAGATGCAGCAGCAGTATTATTTCATACAGCCGATCTGAAAGCTGCGATCGCACAGTATGGCGATCGCGTTTACCGTTACTTACACATGGATGCTGGTCATTTAGGACAGCGCCTGAATTTAGCAGCAATCCACCTGAATGTAGGTGTCAGTGGAATCGGTGGATTCTTTGATGACCAAGTAAATGAAGTTTTGGGTATCCCTGCTGATGAAGCTGTTCTATATATCACTACATTGGGACGCCCAAGATAAAACTAGGACTTACGCATTCACAGAAAATACCAAATATGTTAGGACTTACGCACGAGTTACGGAATAACGTAGACACGAAGTGGCTTCCCGTTCGCGTAGCGTCTCCGTCAGGAGAAGGGTACCGCAGAGGCGCAGAGTACACGGAGAAATCAGAGTTTCAGAGATATTTTGCGTAAGTCCTATATGTGTTGTGGAAAAAACCGGATCTGTCGTAGGGGTTTAGCAATGCGCTTTACCCCGACAGTGCGGATCTATTTATTTACATCCGATTTTTGTTAACAACTTGGGTTTGATAGTGGCGCCATTTTTGCTGCTGACGCGCTCTTTTCTCATCGGTGAGGCTATCAAAACAATAGGGACAGGAGATACCTTGCTCATACTTTGGAGACAGCTTATCTTCTTCAGAAATCGGACATCCACAACAGAAGCACCGCTCACAACTGCCTTCTTCCAAACCATGACTAACGGCTACCCGCTCATCAAAGACAAAACATTCGCCTTCCCATAAACTTTGCTGTGCTGGAACTTCCTGCAAATACTTGAGAATGCCACCTTTGAGATGATAGACTTCAGCAAAGCCTTGGGCAAGCATGAAGGATGAGGCTTTTTCACAGCGAATGCCGCCTGTACAAAACAGAGCAACCTTTTTGTGTTTAGTTGGGTCGAGGTGGTGTAGCACATAATCGGGAAATTCCCGGAATGAGCTAGTTTGGGGATTTTCTGCTCCTTGGAAAGTACCGATATTCACCTCATAATCATTGCGGGTGTCAATCACAGTTACTTCTGGATCACAAATCAAATTATTCCATTCCTGGGGATTGACATAAGTGCCAACTTGCTCACTTGGGTCAATTTCAGGCAACCCCAAAGTAACAATTTCTGGCTTCAACCGCACCTTCATCCGCTCAAAGGGCGGGGTTTCGGTATAGGATTCTTTCGATTCTAGGTCTGCTAAACGGGAGTCAGAACGCAGAAAGCACAGAACAGAGTCAATCGCCTGACGCGAACCCGCAATTGTACCGTTAATCCCTTCTTGTGCCAGCAAAATTGTCCCCTTGACATCTTCCGCTTGGCAATAAGACAGCAGAGGATCTCGTTTCTCGGCAAAATCTGGCAGCTTAACAAATTTATACAGTGCTGCGACAACTTGGATATTTTCTGGCTTCATCCCTTTGGTATGGAACAATATAAGGTACAATAACAACGGCAACCAAAGTTACCTACTATTTTAATTTTATGGGGGTTTAGCTCAGTTGGTAGAGCGCCTGCTTTGCAAGCAGGATGTCAGCGGTTCGAGTCCGCTAACCTCCATTTACACAGGGTTTCATTTATTTTAACCACATCTGTCGTAGGGGCACAGCAATGCTGTGCCCCTGCTTGTTGGGAAAAGTGGAAAGATCGGGCAATCAAGTATTGCTAGAATAAGCGTCTTAGTTGGCATCATTCAGAGCCAGTTAGTCAAAGTTAGACTTATATATACTTAAGGGGGTTGTTTGAAAAAACGTCCATTGGGATTAGTGGTAATTGTTCTCTACAAAACATTTACCGCCTTGCTGCTTATGGCTACTGCGATCGCCTTATTATTGACATTAAAAAATTATCAAAATCTAGAGGCTTTTTCAGAAGATTATGTTTTAGAAGGTAAATCGATAATTATTGATTGGCTTTTAAATAAAGTTCTCAACTTAAATCCCCGAACCTTGGCATTTAGCGGCATTGCAGCAGGAGTCTATGCTATTGTTACTAGTATTGAAGCCGTTGGTTTATGGTACGAAAAGCGTTGGGCGCATGTCTTAGTGTTGGTACTTGTCGGTATCAGTATTCCGCCAGAAATTTATGAAGTGATCCGAGGGTTCTCTGCAATAAAAATATTGATTCTTGTGTTGAATTTAGCAGTGTTTGGCTATTTATTCCGAAATTTTCCTAAACATCCAAACTAATACTAATTCAAAATTCAAAATTCTTGCATTAAGAAAGCCTGATTTAATCTGGGTTTCTGGGTTTGTATCTGTCACCGAAACAATGCTGAGTAACCAAGAGGGCGAAACGTGGGGATTGAAATGTTTGACGACAGGAGGCTGCGGGTTTAGACAAAACCAAGACCCCACGTTGTACAATCGCTAGAAATACAATCTGGAGAGCGACTTGCCTAGATCGATTCAGTCTACTCAACCACCACTGAAATTTATTAATCAACGGTTTAACCGCCTGATACTCCAGATTGTTCGGTGGTTACTACCGATCGCACTACGGTTTCGCACTCGACCTTGGCTAACAGCTGGTATTGTCCGTATTGAAGCCAAAAATGTTGAGGTATTAGCTGAACTTTATCAACAATTTCAGGCTGGAAAAATTCGCTTTTTGTTGGCATTTCGCCACCCAGAAGTCGAAGATCCTCTCTGTATGCTGTATTTGCTTTCCCGCATTGTGCCACGGGTTGCTCGTCAGGAAGGTATTACACTGCAATCTCTTGTTCACAGCTACTTTCTTTATGACCGAGGTATGACGGTTTGGGCTGGAGATTGGCTGGGTTGGTTGTTCTCTAGAATCGGAGGTGTGCCGGTTCATCGCGGTAGGCGACTAGATCGGCAAGCGATTCAAACTGCACGGGAGTTGTTTGCTAATGGCGAACTACCGATCGCAGTGGCACCAGAAGGAGGTACTAATGGTCATAGTGGCATTGTTAGCCCACTGGAACCCGGTGTTGCTCAAATGGGGTTCTGGTGTGTAGAAGACTTGCAAAAAGCTAACCGGACTGAAACTGTGATCATTGTGCCGATCGCTATCCAGTATCGCTACGTTCAGCCACCTTGGTCTAAACTAGATTCGCTGCTAAGTAAGTTGGAAGCTGATAGTGGCTTGCCGATAATCAGAATTGATTCGGGCGATAGGGAAGAGATTTACTATCAACGTATCTATCGGTTGGCTGAATATCTGATTACAGAGATAGAAGAGTTTTATCGTCGCTTCTATCATCAAGACATTCCAAAAACCATCTCAACCGATGAATCTGCTAATCCGAATCAGGTGTTGATTGCCCGACTTCATCGCTTACTGGATAAAGCTTTACAAGTTGCCGAACAATATTTTGGAGTTCAAGCGCAGGGTAATTTCATTGACCGATGTCGCCGTTTGGAAGAGGCTGGCTGGAATTACATTTATCGGGAAGATTTGCCAGATATCAATGCTTTACCACCTTTTAAACGCGGTTTGGCAGACTGGGTTGCCCAGGAAGCAGACTTACAAATGCGACATATGCGGATAGTGGAAAGTTTTGTCGCTGTCACAGCTACTTATATTCAGGAACAACCGACGGCGGAACGTTTTGCAGAAACAGCTTTGCTTGTATTCGATATGCTTTCTAGAATTCAGGATACAACACTTCCGGGGCGACCTCAGTTAGGTTTGCGACAGACACAAATCACCGTGGGAGAGCCAATTTCAGTTACAGAACGCTTTGGTAATTGTCAGGGCGATCGTCAGGCGGCTAGACAAGCTGTGAGCGATTTGACAAAGGATTTGCAGGTTGCGTTGGAGAAGATGATTAGTTGAAGAAGAATTCAGGAGCAGAGCTTGGGATTGCTTCTCGCTGGCATTGCGGGCAGTTTTGACTTTTTTAATTACGTTAGCGTATCGGTAGCGAGTCCGCAAGGGTTATTACAAATTACAAATTATGAATTATTTTTCTGGCTGTAGGCGATCGCTCTGATGAAGGTAACACCTTGGGTTACGCAATGTGCAACTTAATATTCAAAGCCTCTCTTCTAAAAGGAGAGAGGCTTTGAATTTTCCACCTTCCCTCTGAAGCAAGGGGGCTGGAGGTTAGGTTTTAGTAAAACTTGTACAGGGCGTTGGGTTATATTGATTGGTTTACTTTTCAAAAGTACAAATCGAGTAATTGAAGCCATTACTAATTTACAGCAATCTTTCCAAATCAGCTTATAAATTCGGGATTTTCAACGACAAAACGCCAATAGTGCTTATAGGTTTAGCAACAACTATTGTACTTGCTCCTTGCAGAGTAAAACTTACTGTGTCTGTTGGGGCGAGTTGCTGTGATAATACTGGTGCAAATTGGGCTGTTGAAGAACTGTATAAAATGTATTCTCCATTATAACTACCGGTTTGTCCAGGTTGTAAAAGTTCCTGAGTTGGCACTACGTTCTGTCCAAAATTATAAAAACCTCTCGTACTTCCGGAATTATTGATAACTGTAAAACCTCCAGTAATTTCAGAGGCTTCATTGGAGCTTAATTCAGATAATGAATTGTCATCAAGGTCATCAAAGCTAATGAAAAAAGAATCTTTTACTGTTTTAGAAGTTGTTTCTAGCATGAGGAGTTTCCAAAAAATACTTGTATTAGGATTTTGTAAAACTAGAATAATTTTGTCAAGCATTTTAATGCTTCTTTATAACTCTGGAAAGAGAATAATTAAGGCGAAACCTAACCCCTAACTCCCTTCCTTTTTGGGTTTATCTAAATGCGCTCAAGCGCAAACTACAAACCTATTCACTCACAGTAACTTATGTGGTGTAATTGGCAAATCCCGAATCCGCTTACCTGTGGCATGATAAATTGCATTAGATATGGCTGCTGCTACAGGGCTATTTCATTCTCATCTAGCCCGCCTCAGAATGAATTCTGAGTCTAATAGCGAAAGTCGTCTAAAGACGACTGAGAAAAGGTTATAGTCCGTTAAAACCGACTTTAGCTATGAGCCTCTGAACTTCAGTTCCGGGCGCTTTATTGACTCCTGACTCCTGAATTCTGACTCCTGACTCCTGAATTCTGTTTCGATAACAAAAATTCTAAGACTTTTTCGCTCGAATTTTGTCAAAGATTGCACCTTCATCAAAGAATTTCTTTTGAATTTCGTCCCATCCTCCTAAATCTTGAGCTTTGAAGATAGTTTTAATTTTGGGAAATTTGCCTTCCACTTCTTTTGTAACAGTCAGGTCAACGGGACGAAATCCTAATTTGGTAAACTCTCGTTGCGATTCTGGGGTGTAAAGAAATTTGATAAATGCTTCTGCAATCGGGCGAGTACCATGTTGATCAACATTTTTGTCTACAACAGCAACAGGATTATCGATAGAGATATTCACATCAGGCACAAGATATGAGAATTTTTTGCCATTTTTTGTTAACAAAATCATCTCGTTTTCGTAGTTGAGTAGAACATCACCTTTATTATCGTTGAAGAACAGTTCAGTGGCATTTCGAGCCGTTTTAGGCAACAAAGGTGCATTTTTATAGACTTTGGAGGTAAAGTCTATTGCTTGATTTTCATTTCCGCCAGTTTTTGTCACAGAACCCCAAAGACTAAGGAAGTTCCAGCGAGCACCGCCAGAGGTTCTAGGGTCAGGTGTAACCACATTTACGCCGTCTCGTGCCAAATCTGCCCAAGTTTTGATATTTTTGGGATTACCTTCACGAATAGCGATCGCATTTACAGATTTGGTAACAATTGCATCATTAGGGGCTTCTTTTTCCCAACCCGGTTGAATAAAACCCACCTCAACCAATTTATTAATGTCAATGGCAAGTGACAGGTGTACCACATCAGCTTCCTTACCGTCAATCACGGCAAAAGTCTGGGAACCTGACCCATCATAGCTTTGATTGAAAGTAACGTTTTGGTTATGTTCTTTCTTCCACAGTTCGATAAATTTGGGAATGATCTGCTGGTATGCTGCACTAGTAACCGAGTAAGAAACAAATGTTAGGGTTACATCACGCTGGGAAGCCCTGCCAGTATTACCAGTGTTATCGACATTAGGTGGAGAGCAGGCAGCCATCACTACACTCAAACTAACTCCGACCAAAAATAGAGACACAACGCCCCACGAAGAATACTTGTACAACCAATTTCGTATTAGTTGTACGCGCCACTGTCTTGCAGCGTGTAAAGCTTTAACAATATAAGTCTGAACTAATTCAGTCAAATATCTCCTTGATTTAGGTGTACGTTGCCCCTGGTTCATCAAATTTTCCCCTGAATCTGCGGTAACTTGAGCTAGATGCTGTAGTTAAGGGGCATTATAAAACAATGGTTAAGGATAAATAACTTTTTATTAACCTAAATTTAAACTCAAACCTGCCTGTAGAGGTTTTGACTAATCGGCAAATATATCATCAAGTTTCCTCCCACACCAAATTTTCGGGTGTAATTAACGCTACAACGGGCAATGTGGATTTTTGACCAGCGTCTCGTTGTGCATCTGCAATGTCTTACCAACGAACTAACCAAAAACTTTTCACAACCCCCGAATCGCAATTTCCAACCCTTCACATACACCGCTCAGAAAATCTAAATCTAAAGTAGCGATCGCATCACTAGCTTTGTGATAATGTGGATTTCGCAAGAATGCCGTATCTGTAACCATCATTGCCGGATAACCCAAATCCCAAAAAGGTGCATGATCACTACGTCTGGTTTCGGGAACTATTAAACCTCGATTCGGCACCGGTAGCCATTGACTAGATACGCCAGCTTTGCGAATATTACGGCTCATGCCAATTAAGTCAGGCAATGTCCGCAAATTGCCAATTAAAGCAATAAAATCACCTCTATCTGGGTAGAAGCGTTCCAGAGGAGAGGGGTAACTTTGGCAACCGGGTGTAGAATCCTTATAGCCCAGCATTTCTAAGGAGAGCATTAAACGTAGCTGTTGCTTTTGTTGATGCAACAGGGCTGCATAGGCAGCACTACCCAATAAGCCGTATTCTTCCATATCGAAAGCAACCAGTCTTAAGGGATATCTGACAGCTTGGGCAGCAAACTTTCTGGCTAATTCCAGCAACACCGCCACACCTGTGGCATTATCATCAGCCCCTGGTGTTCCCGGAACGGTATCATAATGAGCAGCAATTAAAATAGGTGGTAAATCCTTTTTTTGCCCTCTACCTTGGGATGGTAAATTTAATATCAAGTTATTACAAGCTTTGCCTCTGACTTCAAAGGTGTGGATTTCCACACTCCCCCATTGGGAAAATTGCTGGCGGATATATTCTTGGACAAAAAAATGTCCAGCCGTTGCCATGTAAGGATCGCGTTCTCGCGCGATCGCAATCAGGGAAGTTTGTAATTGCTCTGTTAAATTCAAATTTTTAAAATAGTCGTAATATTAAGGTTTTCAGCCAATCTAAAGAAGCAGAGCAAGTATTCTTAAGGTCTATTTACCAACTTGCAGATCCCGTAAACAGAAGTAGGCGGATAACAAGAATTGAGGCTGCTTAGGCACACCAACCATCTCAATGCTATCCTAGTCTTGCAACTATCTCCTCTAGCTGCACATCTTAGCTTACTGCCTGAATGATCACTACTATACCATTGGGGTGTTTTTATCCTGTGGCACAAAGCTAGAGGTAGTTCCGCCCAATCATAATAAATATATAAGACACTTTAGGAGAAGAGTAACGCATGGGCAAGGTAGTCGGCATCGACTTGGGTACAACCAACTCAGTAGTCGCCGTTATGGAGGGTGGCAAGCCGGTGGTGATTGCCAATGCAGAAGGAATGCGAACAACCCCCTCCGTAGTTGGCTTTAGCAAAGATGGTGAAAAGGTGGTTGGGCAAATGGCACGGCGACAAACCGTCCTCAATCCCCAAAATACCTTTTTCGCAGTGAAACGCTTCATTGGGCGGAAGTATGGCGAACTTAACCCAGATTCCAAGCGCGTACCCTACACCATCCGCAAAGACGAAGTAGGTAATATTAAAATCGCCTGTCCCCGTCTGAATAAAGATTTCGCTCCAGAAGAAATTTCGGCAATGGTGCTGAAAAAATTGGCAGACGATGCTAGTCGCTATTTGGGTGAACCAGTGACTGGGGCAGTGATTACAGTACCAGCTTATTTTAATGATTCTCAACGGCAGGCAACCCGCGATGCTGGCAGAATTGCTGGTTTAGAGGTGTTACGGATTCTCAATGAACCAACTGCTGCATCTTTGGCTTATGGACTAGATCGGGGTGACACGGAAACTATCTTAGTATTTGACTTGGGTGGTGGCACCTTTGACGTGTCGATTTTAGACGTTGGTGATGGGATATTTGAAGTCAAAGCTACCAGTGGAGATACGCAACTTGGTGGTAATGACTTTGACAAAAAAATTGTAGATTGGTTAGCAGATCAATTTCTGGAAACAGAAGAGGTAGACTTAAGACGCGATCGCCAAGCTTTGCAACGTCTGATGGAAGCTGCGGAAAAAGCCAAAATTGAGCTTTCTGCTGTCAGCGTCACCGATATTAACTTACCCTTTATCACCGCCACGGAAGATGGCCCCAAACATCTGGAAACTCGTTTAACTCGTTCGCAGTTTGAAGGCTTGTGTGGTGATTTGGTGGGGCGCTTGCGAACACCAGTGAAACGGGCGCTCAAAGATGCCGGACTTTCACCTAGAGACATTGAAGAAGTTGTATTAGTTGGCGGTTCTACACGGATGCCAATGGTGAAGCAGCTAGTACGCGACTTGATTGGCACAGAACCCAACGAAAACGTTAATCCCGATGAAGTCGTGGGAGTGGGTGCAGCAATTCAAGCAGGAATTCTCGCTGGCGAACTCAAAGATGTGCTGCTTTTGGATGTTACACCCCTTTCTTTGGGATTGGAAACCATCGGCGGCGTGATGAAAAAACTCATTCCTCGCAACACCACCATCCCAGTTCGCCGTTCTGATATTTTTTCCACGTCCGAAAATAACCAAAATACTGTGGAAATTCACGTAGTCCAGGGCGAACGGGAAATGGCAACAAACAACAAGTCTTTAGGACGGTTCAAGCTGTATGGCATCCCGCCAGCACCACGAGGAATTCCCCAAGTTCAGGTGTCACTTGATATTGATGCTAACGGTATTTTACAGGTAACAGCTCTCGATAGAACCACTGGACGAGAGCAGAGTATCACCATTCAGGGCGCTTCCACCTTGAACGAGTCAGAAGTGAATCGGATGATTCAGGACGCTCAAAAATACGCCGATGTCGATCGCGAACGTAAAGAAAGAGTCGAAAAGCGGACTCGTTCTGAGGCGTTGATTTTCCAAGCAGAACGCCAACTTAGAGAAGTAGCTTTAGAATTTGGGATGCAGTTTGCCCGCAGCCGCCGCCAAAGAATTGATAATATTTGCCGACAACTAAAAGAGAGTCTTAAGGAAAATAGCGATCGCGGTATCGATCAAGCCTACGCCGATTTGCAAGATGCTCTCTATGAGCTAAATCGGGAAGTCCGCGAGACTTATGCTGAGGATGAAGACGACGACTTATTTGGTACTATCCGGGACATCTTTACTGGCGGTGATAAAGATAAAGAACGCGAACCTATGCGAGAGACATATCGAGAACGCGACTCATACAACAGTAAGGACTATGGCAGAGATTACGGTAAAGATAATGACAGAGACTATAGCCGAGATAGTCGTTCTTCCTCCTATGAAAGCCGTCCACCACGCAAATCCCGTCCCACCTACCAAGATAACTGGGATGATGAAGAAGACAATGATTGGTTGTAGTACTTTTAATAAAAGTTAAAAGTTAGGAGACAGAAGTTAGAAGTTAAAAATTAAATCTTTCAACTCCTAACTCCTGTACCGACGCGATTAATCGCGTCTCTCCCAACTCCTAGCTCATAATTAATCCCAAATCTAAAATCTAAAATTTAAATAACTGAACTATGCAAAATTTGCCGAACTTTCGAGATTACTACGAGATTTTGGGAGTAAATAAAGAGGCTTCTAGTGAGGAAATTAAAAAGGTTTATCGGCGATTAGCAAGGCAATATCACCCCGATCTCAATCCGGGTAACAAAGAATCTGAGGAGAAATTTAAGGATATCGGTGAGGCTTATGAAGTCCTTTCAGATCCAGCCAAGCGATCGCAGTATGACCAGTTTAGCCGCTATTGGAAGCAAAAAGGCTTTGCGGGCAACAAACAAACGCCCAAGGCTAAAACTTGGCAGAGTAGTGCTAGCGATCGCAACACTAATCAGGAGGTAGATCCCAGTCAATTTTCCGACTTTGAAAGCTTTATTAATCAAGTTATCGGCGTCAAAAATAAAAGTGCGACAAATAACTCCAGTAATGGTACTAACGATCCGTTTCGTTCCCCCAGAACAAAAGTTGCCTATACCCCTAACAGCCCACCTCGCACCACCCGTCGGGATATAGAAGCCAGATTAACGCTCCCACTAGAAAAAGCTTATCAAGGTGGTAATGAACGCATTCGTTTAGAAGATGGGCGATCGCTAGAAGTTAATATGCCTCCAGGTATGGTAACAGGTCAAACTATCCGTTTGCGGAATCAAGGCGTTGGTGGTGGCGACCTCTACTTAAAAATTACCGTTGAGCCTCATCCATTATTTAAGCTAGAAGGTTTAAATATACTTTGCCAAGTTCCCGTTACTCCCAGCGAGGCAGTTTTAGGAGGACAGGTAGAAGCACCGACTTTGGATGGCCCAGTGAAAATGACAATTCCCACAGGAGTTAGGTCTGGTCAAAAATTCCGACTAGGAAATAAAGGCTACCCCAGCGATGACGGGAAACGTGGGGATCAATTAGTGGAAATTCAGATCGTTACCCCGAAAAATATTACTGAAGAAGAACGGGAACTTTACGAAAAGTTGCGTCAAATTGAAACCTTTAAACCCCGCGCTGATTTATTGAGTTAGGGATTAAATATAGCAGAATTCAGAATTCAGGCGTCAGAATTCAGAAGTAAAACAGGCTTTATATCATCTCTACACACTATGCAAAACATCGTAAGATCCCCCTAAATCCCCGATAAATTGGGGGACTTTGAGAATTTTTTGCCCCCCTTTTTAAGGGGGGTTGGGGGGATCAAAAGGCTGTGGGGCAACCTGACAAGACTTGTGTGTGTACACCGTAGCTTGACAAGGGGAGATTAAGGGGGGTAATTCAACTTGTGTGTACACCGGGCCTCGCCTGCGGGGTTTCCTCGTTCCCATACGGAGTATGGGAATGCATTCATTAAGTCTCCGACTCATGACTCAATATTTAACTGGAGGCAGAGCCTCTAATCAGCCATTCCCACGCAGAGCATGGGAACGAGGAACCCCAAAGAGCCAAAGCTGCGCTTTAGCTCCCCTCCCCGCAGGCGGGGAGGGGTTGGGGGTGGGGTTCTTTTTCTGAATTCTGTATTCTGACTTCTGAATTCTTCTTAATCATTAGACAGAATTTGTTCTGGTAAAAAATCCGCCTCCCGGTGCTAGCAAAAGTCTGGTAGACCAACCATTATGCTATCTGGCGCGTTTGTAAACATTGTGCAATCAATGACATTTACAGTCGTCATGCCACAATTCGGCACAACATAGAATCTGATGGGAGGATACTGCGTGAGAATTGGTGCTAACTACTTGGGTGACGGAGAATGTGAATTTACAGTTTGGTCGCCGCTATTAGATAGCGTCACCGTACAAATTTTAACGCCAGAACAGCAGTTAATTCCCCTCAAGCCTCAGTCTGAGGGATACTGGTACACTAAAGTCAATGATGTGTATCCAGGTGCGCTTTATCGGTATGTCTTGAATGGCCAAGACACTTTTCCTGATCCGGCATCGCAGTATCAACCGGAAGGGGTGCATGGTGCTTCTCAAATTGTCGATCATCATTTTGAGTGGACTGATGAAGCATGGGCGGGTATTCCTGTGGAGTCGATGATTTTCTACGAACTCCATGTTGGGACATTCACGCCTGAAGGAAGTTTCACCGCCATCATTCCCCGCCTAGCGGAACTCAGGGAACTGGGAATTAACGCCATTGAAATCATGCCGATCGCTCAGTTTCCGGGAGATACTCATATTGAGGCAACTCTTGCATACCGCAACTGGGGCTATGACGGCGTTTATCCCTTTGCTGTCCAAAATTCCTACGGTAGCCCAGCCGAACTCAAGCAACTGGTAAATGCTTGCCACCAACATAATATCGCCGTAGTGTTGGATGTGGTGTATAACCACTTTGGGCCAGAAGGCAACTACATGAGTCAGTTCGCGCCCTACTTTACTAAAACCTATAAAACGCCGTGGGGCGAAGCGCTGAATTTCGATGACGCCCATAGTCAGGGTGTGCGAAATTATTTTATCGAAAATGCGCTTTACTGGTTGGGTGAATTTCATATTGATGCATTGCGGCTGGATGCTATTCAAGCAATTTACGACTTGGGAGCCAAGCATTTTTTATGGGAATTGGCGGAAGCGGTTCATCATTTTTCACAACAAGGACAAAAATGGAAACGCCATTTAATCGCCGAAAGTGATTTAAATAATCCCCAAATCATTCGTCCAGCAGAATTGGGTGGATATGGTCTTGATGCTCAATGGAGTGATGATTTTCACCATGCATTGCATACACTCTTGACAGGCGATCGCCAAGGATATTATCAAGATTTTGGGAAATGTGCTGATCTGGCGAAAGCTTATAGTGATACTTTTGTCTACGATTGGAAATACTCGCCCGATCGCAAACGTTTTCATGGCATATCTTGCCGCGATCGCTCTTTATCACAGTTTACAGTCTGCATCCAGAATCACGATCAAATCGGCAATCAAATGAAAGGAGAACGCCTCACCCAGCGCATCTCTTTTGAAGGATTAAAGTTAGCTGCTGGCGCTGTGTTGCTGTCGCCCTACTTACCCCTGTTGTTTATGGGAGAAGAATACGGCGAAACAGCACCCTTCATTTACTTTGTCAGTCACTCCGATCCCGATTTAATTCAAGCAGTTCGAGCCGGACGCAAACAAGAATTTGAAGCATTTCACTATGCAGACGATCCCCCAGATCCCGAATCAGCAGAAACTTTCCTCAGTTCTAAACTCAATTGGGAATTACGCAATAATGGTAAGCACAAAGTTCTCTGGGATTGGTATCGCCAGTTAATTAATTTACGCAAGACGCATCCAGCACTTTTAAATCAAGACCGCAATTTCATCGAAGGGACTAGCGATGAACACAAGGAAGTGGTCATCGTGCGTCGTTGGTGCGAATCGAGTGAACTAATTTTTGTGATGAATTTCAATTCGTCTCCAGTCACAGTAACTTTGCCGTTTGAGCAAAATGCTAATAAATTGTTGGACTCAGCAGATACCTCATGGTCTGGGACTGGTTCTGAAGCCGCAGAATATCTGTCTGCGGGGCAAGAACTGAGAGTAAAAGCTACCAGTTTGGTGCTATATGAAGGGGGAAGGTGAATAATTTGTAATTCGTAATTCGTAATTCGTAATTAGAATAAGACCGTCTTTGTGCTAGTTGAATTTGGGAGAGCAACTTCTTCAGCCGAAGGCAAGATGGGGTACTTCACTCTCGAAGGCTCAACGTTCAAGCTTAAAGGCTTAATGTTCAAGCTTAAAGGCTTAATGTTCAAGCTTAAAGGCTTAATGTTCAAGCTTAAAGCCTCAATGTTCAAGCTTAAAGGCTTAATGTTCAAGCTTAAAGGCTTAATGTTCAAGCTTAAAGCCTCAACGGACTTTCTCTCGTTCCCATGCAGAGCATGGGAATGACTGATTAGAGGCTCCGCCTCCAGTCAGATATTGAGTCAGAGACTCAACGAATGCATTCCCATGCAGAGCATGGGAACGAGGACACGAGGACGAGGAAACTTTTAAGCTCAAAACTTCAAACTCCCTCATCTCCCCCATCCCCCTCATCTCCCTCATCTCCCTCATCCCCCTCATCCCCCTCATCCCCCTCACTAAAAACTATGCGAATTCCCACCGCAACTTATCGAATTCAGTTTACACCTCAGTTTGGCTTTGATAACGCTAAAGCGATCGCAGCTTATCTAGCAGATTTAGGTATTTCCGATTTATATGCCTCCCCCATTTTCAAGGCACGATCCGGGAGTACGCACGGCTACGATATAGTAGATGCCACTCAACTAAACCCAGAATTAGGAACTAATGAATCCTTTGATGCCTTAGTTGGCGAAGTTCAATCCCTTGGTATGGGCTGGTTACAAGATATTGTGCCCAACCACATGGCTTATACCAGCGAAAACCTTTACTTAATGGACGTATTGGAACACGGCCCAGATTCCAGTTATACCGACTACTTCGACCTTTCTTGGAATGCTCCCTTTGGCGATCGCCAAGAGCGAATTCTAGCGCCGCTACTGGGAGACTTCTACGGTGTATCCTTGGAAAACGGACACATTCAACTACAATATGAAGAAAACGGTTTAACTGTAAACTATTACAGCTTAAAACTCCCACTGCGGTTAGAGTCTTACACAAAATTTATCACTCATAATCTAGGTAAACTCACGCGCACACTGGGACGCAATCACCCCGATTTTATTAAGCTCTTGGGAATTCTGTATATTCTCAAAAGTGTGCCTTCAGAGGTGGCGGGAAAACAGCGACAAGACCAAATCGCATTTATTAAAGGATTGGTTTGGGAAATCTACACCACAAATGATCATATCCGTGAGTTCATTGACGAAAATCTGGAAACTTTCAACGGAGAAGCGGGTAATTCAGAAAGCTTTAACCTCTTAGATGACTTACTGAATGACCAATTTTACCGTCTCGCCTTCTGGAAAGTTGGGGCGGAGGAAATGAACTACCGCCGTTTCTTTACTGTCAATGAACTGATTTCCGTTAAAGTTGAAGAACTGCGGGTTTTTAATAATACCCACAGCCTCATTCAAAAGCTAGTTGAGGAGGGCAAATTTACAGGTTTACGCATTGACCATATTGATGGACTTTATAACCCAATCCAGTATCTTGAAAGGCTGCGGGAAAAGACAGGTGATGTTTATATCACTGTGGAAAAGATTTTGGAACTCACCGAAGAATTACCGGAAGATTGGGGAATTGAAGGTACATCGGGATATGACTTTCTCAACTATGTAAATGGCGTATTTTGTCAATCAGAAAATCAATCACAATTCGATAAAATCTACTATAACTTTATCGGTTCACGAGTAGATTATTCAACCATTGTCAAGGAGAAAAAGCACCTAATATTAGAAAAGAATTTAGCCGGTGATATTGACAATCTGGCTGTTTTGTTAAAGAATGTTTCTAGCAAATATCGCTATGCTAATGATTTTACACTGAATGGATTAAAAAGAGCGATCGCGGAAGTTTTGACATTGTTCCCGATTTACCGCACCTATATTACGCCAGATGGAATTGGGGATAGCGATCGCGCTACCATTCAAAAAGTAATTTACCAAGCCAAAGAACAAGCGCCCCTGTTGCAGCACGAATTGACCTTTATTGAAAAGTTAATGCTGCTAGAGTTTGATAATTCTCTGACTCAAACAGAACGCGAGCAGTGGATATATTTTGTCTTACGAATGCAGCAATATAGCGGCCCGCTAATGGCGAAAGGCGTAGAAGACACCACATTATATGTTTACAATCGGTTGCTGTCGCTGAATGAAGTGGGGGGTAATCCCGGTCATTTTGGGATTTCAGCAACCAAATTTCATGCCTTTAACCAACAGCACCAGACAACCTGGCCTCACACAATGAACACTACAGCTACCCACGACACCAAACGCGGCGAAGATGTGCGGGCTAGGTTGAATGTCCTCTCAGAAATCCCCGAAGAGTGGGAACAGCAGGTAAATACTTGGAGCGCCATTAATCGAGGATACCGCAGCGATCGCCACGGATTCGCAATACCCGATCGCAACGATGAGTATTTTCTCTATCAAACCTTGGTGGGGGCGTTTCCCTTTGGGGAAGATGAAGATACGTCCTTTGTGGAACGGGTGAAAGACTATATAATTAAGGCAATTCGAGAAGCAAAAGTGCATACAGCATGGTTGCGACCTGATAGCGAGTACGAAGAGGCTTGTACCTCCTTTATCGAGAAAGTACTTGATCCTGCCATCTCCAGCGAATTTCTAGAAGTTTTTCGCCCCTTTCAACAGCGAATTGCAGCCTATGGTATATTCAATTCCCTTTCCCAAACTCTCCTGAAGATTACCGCTCCCGGCGTACCCGACTTTTACCAGGGAACAGAACTTTGGGAACTAAGTTTAGTTGATCCAGACAATCGCCGTCCCGTAGATTTTGAACAGAGACGTACTTACTTAAGCGCCATCCGCGAGCAAGTAAAAATAGACATTCTCCGACTAATTCAAGAATTATTAAACCACAAAACAGACGGCAGAATTAAACTATTTTTAACGGCTCAATTACTCCAAGCCAGAACAAACTACGTCTCATTATTCCAGGACGGCGACTATTTACCGTTAGAAGTTCAGGGAACCCACGCCAATCACATTATTGCCTTTGCGCGGCGGGAGGGGAATCAAACAGCGATAGCGATCGCGCCTCGTTTTCTAACCAGCCTCATCCAGCCTGAAGACAACCCCTTGGGCGAGTCAGTTTGGCAAGATACGCACCTGCAATTACCCCCTGGAACTTCCCGCACCTGGAAAAACGTCATCACTCAACAACCCTTACAGGCTACAGAAACATTATCGATCGCAGCCGCCCTCGCCCATTTTCCAGTAGCCCTATTAATTAGTACTGCTGATTGAATGGGGAGTGGGGAGTGGGGAGTGGTGAGTGGGGAAACTAAGTCGCTTAACATCGGGGAGCGAGTCTCGTAAGCGGGTTTCCCGACTTGAGAGAACTGGCATCGGGGTTTCAACCTACCTTGGAAAATAGGGATTTTTTCGCTTAACATTGGGCGAGGCTTAAAACCAAGTTTTCTATCTCTAGTTTTCTCTTCTGTTCCCTACTCCGTACTTCCAATACGGTTTGGTTAAGATCCCCCCGCCGGCGGCGACCCCCTTCAAAAGGGGGTAAAAGATATAAGCCCCCCTTTTTAAGGGGGTTGGGGGGATCTCCTGGGCAAAATATCACTAACCGAACCGTATTGCCCCTACTCCCGCCCCAAAGGGTTGTAAAAACTCTGCGTTCCTTTGCGTTAAAAAATAATTGAAAAAATGATCACTCCACCAACACCTACCCCCGCAGAAATTGATGCCGTGCGATCGCACATCAAAAAAACGTGGAAAACCTTAACGCGATCGCACGAACATTTGTTGCAATCTGCCAAGGATACCAAGCTAGACCATAAAACAGACACTCCTTGGATTGTCTACATTTCCCCCTTAGAAGATTGTCCCAACATTCAGAGTGTGTTGGAGCGATCGCTATCTCTCAAGGATATGCAAAGAATTGAAATTCGCACTTTGCCACCTGAAGTCGAAGCTATTAAAGAGCATGGGTTACTATACCTACCAGGGCCTTATGTCGTACCAGGTGGGCGCTTTAATGAAATGTATGGCTGGGACAGCTACTTTATATTACTGGGACTTTTGCACGATGGGGAATTAGAGCTAGCGCAAAGCCAAGTAGACCAACTGCTGTACCAGGTGCAGAATTACGGCATCATCCTCAATGCCAACCGGACTTATATGCTGTCGCGATCGCAGCCTCCTGTCCTCAGTATGATGGTTTTGGCATTATTCCAGCACACCCAGGATGAAGAGTGGTTAAGGTCAACCGTACCTCTGCTAGAGCAATTTTACTATTACTGGGTAGTACCGCCTCACCTGAATTCTGCAACAGGCTTATCTAGATTCTATGCTCTTGGGGAAGGCCCCGCGCCAGAAGTTTTGTTCTCCGAGCGGGATGAGGAGGGAAAAAGCCACTACGATCGCGTCAAGGAGTACTATAAAACTTTTGAAGTTGAGGATTATGACGTTAGTCTTTATTACAACCAGGAAACTGACCAACTGACGAATCTATTTTATAAGGGCGATCGCACCATGCGCGAGTCTGGTTTTGATATCACCAACCGATTTGGCCCTTTCAGTGCTGATATCCTGCACTACGCTCCTGTGTGCCTGAACAGTTTGCTGTATCAGGTAGAACAAGACATGGCGCAAATTAACGATATTCTGGGGAACGAACAACTGGAACAAAAATGGAGCAATCGCGCAGATATCCGCCGCGATCGCATCGATCTGCGTCTCTGGGATGATCAACAGGGACTTTATCTGGACTATCACTTCCAGAGTGGAAAACGCCGGGGTTACGAATTTGCTACCACGTTCTATCCCCTGTGGCTGGGAATTGCTTCTCCAACCCAAGCCCGGCGCGTTGTGGAAAATCTCTCTTTATTTGAAGCCCCAGGAGGAATCCTTACCAGTACTCGTGTCACCGGAAACCAGTGGGATGCCCCCTTTGGCTGGGCACCACTGACGTTAATTGCCGTCCAGGGACTTCACCGCTATGGGTATCATACAGAGGGCGATCGTATTGCCAACAAATTCCTGGCTATGGTAATTAAAGAATTCGGGCGTCACAACACCATAGTTGAGAAATATGATGTTGAACGCTGTTCTGCGAACGTTTCTGACGATATCAGTTTTGGATATAGTTCTAACGAAATTGGTTTCGGCTGGACAAATGGAGTTATTTTGGAACTTTTAGCAGCCCGTGGGAAAAAAGTTTAAACAAAAAGGCGTGAGTTTTTTCCTCACGCCTTTAAGCCACCCCCAAAGAAAGGAGAACCTACCATGAGTATCTCGCCCAATCGACATTCTTGGCGGGAAGGGAGTAATCTCATCTTATTCCTACCGAGTTGTCCGTGTTAATTCCCTGGCGATGGCTGAATCGGTTGTACACTCAGGCGATAGCCGAGATTGTGCAGGATAAGGCTAATGGTTCGCAGTTCAGGGTTGCCTTCTGGCGACAAGACCCGATAAAGATTTGGGCGATTTAAACCCGTTGTTTCCGCAAGGTGGGTTATACCCGACCGTGCTTGGGCCACGTTCCGCAGCGCTTCTAGAAAAAATGCCAGATCACCATCCTGTTCGTACTCTTCAAGGGCGACATCCAGGTAGGCTTTTGCTATTTCCGGGTTTCGCAGCTGCTCAATTACCACCTCTTCATGGTTTCTCAGTTTCTTGCTCATCTTCTCCTGATAAGCCTGCCAATATGCTTTCGCCTTTTCTATGTCCCTGTCCTGGCTGTCCTTTTCGCCACCACACAGGAGAATTACAAAATGCATCTTAAAAGCGACAAAGCCTCAATAAATCTATCATGAGGAATAATCACAATGGTTCAATCAGCCCCAAAAGTTCTCGCCGTTGATGAATTTATTAGCCAGTACGGTGAGTGCGATCGCTATGAACTAATTGATGGTGAATTAATTGAGATGGAACCAACCGGGTCACACGAACAAGTATCGGCATTTATTGGGCGAAAAATGAATGTAGAAATCGATCGTCAGGATCTACGCTACTTTATCCCCCATCGCTGTCTAATCAAACTATTAGGAACAGAAACAGCTTTTCGTCCCGATGCGATCGTGTTAGACCAAACTCAATTAATTAATGAACCATTATGGCAAAAACAACCCCTAATTACATCAGGAAACTCAATTAAACTGATTGCTGAAATTGTTAGCATAAACTGGCAGAACGATTACGCCCGCAAAGCTGAAGATTACGCCCTGTTAGGAGTTCCTGAATATTGGATTGTTGATTATCTGGGCATTGGTGGCAGAGAATATATTGGCAAACCCAAACAGCCAACGGTGACAATTTGTAGGCTAATAGAGGATGAGTATGAAAAACAGTTATATCAAAACAACGATCAACTTATTTCCTCAATCTTTCCCAACTTGCAACTAACGGCACAACAAATCTTTATGGCTGGCCGATCTGTCATTGAGTGAAATGATATAAGATGCGGTCAGATTTTATAATATAACGATACGGATGACACCACAAGACGCACGACAATACGCACCAGCAACCCAGCGCAATAGCGAACCAATTATAGAAGTACTTTTACAAGTGTTGCCAAAGAGTGGCACAATATTGGAAATAGCAAGTGGTACTGGCGAACATGCAGTATTTTTTGCCCCCAAACTGAGTCCTCGTTCGTGGTTGCCAACAGATGCAAATCCACAATTACGAGCCAGCATTACTGCATGGGCTGAACACTTTGGCTATTCTAATCTTTATCCACCGCTTGAGCTTGATGTCAGAGAACCAGTTTGGGTAGTGGAGAATCATGTATTTGATTGGCTTAATCGGGAGCCAATTGTGGCGATCGTCAACATCAATATGATTCACATTTCACCGTGGTCAGCCTGTCTAGGACTAATGGCAGGGGCAGGTCGAATTTTACCCGCAGGAGGCATCCTCTATTTATATGGGCCTTTTAAACAAGGTGGAGAACATACAGCAGCGAGTAATGCAGCTTTTGACGAATCTTTACGCGCCCAAAATCCAGAGTGGGGTGTACGTAACTTGGATGATGTTGTCGCAGTAGCTAGCGCCCAAAATCTTACCTTCAAACAGACTTACCAAATGCCAGCAAATAATCTTTCAGTAGTGTTTGAACGATATAATTCGTAAAATTCATATTTTTAATTGCAAATGAACAACGAGATCCCCGACTCCTTGAAGAAGTCGGGGATCTGAGCCTCTCGGTGGAAAGTAAATCAAATAGGATTGCTATATTAAGTAAGTGGACAAGAATAAATCAAACTATGTTACACAATTTGAATTTAATTAAATTCACTCGTTTTAAACGGCTCTAGCCGCTTACTATAAACCTTTAATTATTCACGCCCACTTACTTAAGACTCCAGTTTGATTCATGAGAACTTTTCCAGAGAAAAGCCTTACTGGACAAACATTTCAGTCTCAGTATGCTTATAATTATTCAACTTGTATCCCTATATTCAGCACCTACGAATTATCATCTTTACGCCTATCATAAGGCTCACCTTTAAAAGGTTGTACGCCAATATTAGGATAAGAATCATCATTAGGCCCAAAAATCCGCATTGCAGCTTCAGAAATATACTTGGTTATGTTCGCAATGATTTTGGAAATAGCCATAGTATTAGACTCCTTATTTTCGAGTCGCTTTAATTTGTGATACCTACTACTCTAATCCTGATATTCTTGACTGGCTCTAATTCTCAATATATTGAGATTATACGCAATGTTTATTCAGATAACTTCGCAATTCTTTAGTTTGTCAAAAAGCCAAACTTTTCTCACTTATTCTAATCGTAACATAGTTATTTATCCAACCCCAGCCTGGCAAAGAGGCTGGTAAACCAACTTTCTCTGACAGGATATTGTTTGCTTTCTTAGCCGACTTGTAAAATTAACATTATTGCTAGCTATTACTATTAAAACATATTAAGTATTTTATGAAGTTAGGATTAATTTACCTGTAAATCTACGGTTTTGCAGCAATCTCTGAAATATATTCGCCGGGAGTTGACATTATTTATGGTAAATATTACCATAAGTAGCAGAAGCATCTTGTAAGGAAGCTCTTGGATGACAACTTTTTTGCCAGATTTGGACTATGTACATAAACAGCAAAGCCAGCAGAACCAGGAACTAAACCTGTCTGCGGATGACTACAGCTTGCTGACCGACCTTTACCAGTTGACGATGGCAGCTTGTTACACAGGTGAAGGTATAGAAGAACGACGGGCAAGCTTTGAATTGTCTGTCAGGCGATTGCCAGAGGGTTTTGGTTATTTAATTGCAATGGGGCTGACGCAGGCATTGGAATATTTAGCCAAATTCCGCTTTAATGCTTCGCAAATTGCGGCATTACAGGCAACGGGAATTTTTGCTCACGCAAGCGATCGCTTTTGGTCATTATTAGCTGAGGGAAAGTTTACGGGTGATGTTTGGGCAGTACCAGAAGGGACAGCCGTCTTTGCCAATCAACCACTCTTGCGGGTGGAAGCACCTCTTTGGCAAGCGCAACTAGTGGAAACTTACCTGCTGAATACGATTAATTACCAGACTTTGATTGCCACAAAAGCAGCACGATTGCGGGATGTAGCGGGGGAGAGAGCAACACTTTTAGAATTTGGGACACGACGAGCATTTAGTCCCCAGGCTGCTTTGTGGGCAGCGCGGGCGGCGTTGGCAGGTGGGTTAGATGCCACTTCCAATGTGTTAGCAGCGCTACAACTGGGAGAAAAGCCAAGTGGTACGATGGCACACGCCCTGGTGATGGCGTTGTCAGCAATAGAAGGCACTGAAGAACAAGCTTTTAGTGCATTTCATCGATATTTTCCGGGTGCGCCATTGTTGATTGATACTTACGATACCGTTGCTGCTGCCCAGCGCTTGGCCGAAAAAGTCAATTCTGGGGAAATGCAATTGTCAGGAGTGCGATTGGACTCAGGAGATTTAGTTACCTTATCAAAACAGGTGCGATCGCTCCTTCCCGGTGTGCCAATTTTTGCTAGTGGCGACTTGGACGAGTGGGAAATTGCCAGATTAAAAGCTGCTGGGGCCGAGATTGATGGTTATGGGCTGGGAACGCGACTAGTTACAGGTTCGCCGGTAAATGGAGTTTATAAACTTGTAGACATTGATGGCATTCCAGTGATGAAACAGTCGAGTGGTAAGGTTACTTATCCAGGGCGCAAGCAGATTTTTCGCTCGTTTACGGGAGGTAAAGTAAAAGCAGACAGGTTGGGACTTTTAGGTGAAATTCCTCTGGAAGAAGAACCTTTGTTGCAGTTGGTAGTGCAAGAAGGTAAACGAGTGCAGCCGTTGGAGTCGTTGGCAACAATTCGTCAGCGTACCGCCGCCTCAGTTGCCAGTTTGCCAGAACAGACACGGCGTTTGGATCATCCTGTGGGGATACAAGTGGAAGTTTCTGCTGCACTGCAAGAGTTGACGGAGAAGACTAAGAAACGAACCGCAGAGGCGCAGAGAACACAGAGGTAAAAGTACTCTTTCAGTCTGTCTTAATTACGAATTACGAATTACGAATTACTATGAGAATTGCTTTGTTTGGTACTAGTGCCGATCCACCAACTGCTGGACATCAGGCGATTCTGAGTTGGTTATCTGAGCGTTATGATTGGATAGCGGTTTGGGCAGCAGATAATCCATTTAAGTCCCATCAAACACCCTTAGAGCATCGAGCGGCAATGCTGCAACTGTTGATTGCGGATATAGACGCGCCACGGCATAATATTGCTTTGGAACAAGAATTGAGTAGCTTTAGAACACTGGAAACAGTGGAAAAAGCGAAGCTAACTTGGGGTGAGGACGCGGAATTGACGTTGATCGTTGGTTCAGATTTACTGAGTCAGTTACCACGTTGGTATCACGTTGAAGATTTGTTACAGGAAGTGCAACTACTGATCGTGCCGCGACCGGGATATGCAATAGATGAGTCTAGTTCAGAGGTAGTGCAAAAGCTGGGAGGGAAAATTGCGATCGCCTCTTTTACTGGTCTAGATGTTTCCTCAACAGCATACCGCGAACATGGAGATTCTGAAGCCCTCACAGCCCCTGTAGTTGCCTATATTAATCGAGAGCATTTGTACAAATGCCAGGACATTCCCAAAAAAAGATACCAACTCCGCTAAACCAACAACCTTTGGCCGATTTCAAGGTTGGTGTTGATAATGTAATTTTTTCTGTAGATACTGTACAAAATCGGCTGTTAGTTCTATTAATAATGCGACAGCAAGAACCATTTTTAAATCATTGGAGTCTTCCTGGTACTTTGGTGCGTCCAGGTGAGTCTTTAGAGGATGCTGCTTATCGCATTATGGCAGAGAAAATTAAGGTCAACAATCTCTATTTAGAACAGCTATATACATTTGGCGGGCCAAATCGCGATCCACGGGAAGCAACCGATAGTTATGGTGTGCGTTATCTATCAGTTAGTTACTTTGCCCTAGTGCGATTTGAGGAAGCCGAATTGATTGCCGATCGCATGACTGGTATAGCTTGGTATCCAGTAAAACAAGTTCCGCAATTAGCTTTTGATCATAATGAAATTCTGGCCTATGGACACAGGCGATTACGAAATAAATTAGAGTATAGTCCGGTGGCTTTTGAAGTCTTACCAGAAATGTTCACCTTAAATGATTTATATCAGTTATACGCCACAGTTTTAGGTGACAACTTTTCCGATTATTCTAATTTTCGGGCACGTCTACTCAAGTTAGGTTTTTTATGCGATACCAGAATTAAGGTATCACGGGGTGCTGGTCGTCCAGCTAGTTTGTATAAGTTTGACGCCGAAGCTTTTGCTCCCTTAAAAGATAAACCTTTGGTGTTTATTTAAGTAATTGTTACCCAAAGTCCAGTGTAACTTATTTTGAGCATTTACCAATGACCAATGACCAATGACTAATGACTAAATACAATGAAAATTGCGATCGCTCAAATTAATTCGACAGTTGGTGATTTGCTTTTAAATGCCCAAAAAATCCTGGAGGCGGCACAACGAGCAGCATCTAGCGGTGCGCGTTTATTGTTGACACCAGAACTTTCTCTGTGTGGCTATCCACCAAGAGATTTATTACTAAATCCCAGTTTTGTGGAAGCAATGGGCATCACTTTACAAAACTTAGCGCGGGATTTGCCACCAAATTTAGCTGTGTTGGTAGGAACTGTTGAACAGAATCTCAAAGCGTCTATTAGTGGCGGTAAAACTTTATTTAACAGTATAGCTTTGTTAGAGAATGGCAAGGTCAAGCAACTTTTTCACAAGCGACTTTTGCCTACTTACGATGTATTCGATGAACGTCGCTATTTTGAACCAGGATTGCAGGCTAATTATTTCACTCTAGATAATATCCATATTGGCGTAACTATTTGCGAAGATTTATGGAATGATGAGGAATTTTGGGGCAAACGTAGTTATGCAGTGAATCCGATTGCTGACTTAGCAATTCTGGGTGTAGATTTGGTTGTAAATTTGTCTGCTTCCCCCTACACGGTCGGCAAACAGCAGTTTCGAGAAAAAATACTCAGACATAGTGCAGTCCGTTTTCAACAACCGATTATTTACGCTAATCAGGTTGGCGGAAATGATGACCTAATTTTTGATGGACGTAGTTTTGCTTTGAATCGTCAAGGTGAAATTATGTGTCGCGCCCGTGGTTTTGATACCGATTTAGTGGTGGTCGAATTTGACGAAGCGCAACGAGATTTACAGTTAGGTTCTGTAGCACCTGTGGATGAATCGGAAGATGAAGAAATTTGGCAAGCTTTGGTTTTAGGAGTGCGAGATTATGCTCGTAAGTGTGGCTTTTCTAAGGTAGTGTTGGGTTTAAGTGGCGGGATTGACTCGGCAATAGTAGCTGCGATCGCAGCTGCTGCACTTGGTAAAGAAAATGTCCTCGGTGTTCTCATGCCTTCCCCTTATAGTTCTGAGCATTCTATTAGTGATGCTATGGCATTAGCCGAAAATTTGGGGATTAAGACTAATCTTTTACCAATTGGCGAGTTAATGCAAGGCTTTGATCAAACTTTAGGTGATTTGTTTGCAGGTACAGAGTTTGGAATAGCAGAGGAGAATATACAATCTCGGATTCGGGGTAATTTATTAATGGCGATCGCTAACAAATTTGGCTATCTGCTTTTATCTACCGGTAACAAGTCAGAAATGGCAGTTGGTTACTGTACCCTCTACGGCGATATGAATGGCGGATTAGCGGTAATTGCAGATGTTCCTAAAACCTGTGTTTATTCACTTTGCCACTGGTTAAATCGCAATAATGAAATCATCCCGCAAAACGTCTTGACTAAACCACCTAGCGCCGAACTCAAACCCGGTCAAATTGATCAAGATTCTCTACCGCCCTACGAAATTTTGGACGATATTTTGCAACGCCTGATTCACAACCACCAATCAGCAGCGCAAATTGTTACAGCCGGTCACGATCCAATGATTGTAAACCGAGTAATCCAAATGGTAGCGCGGGCTGAATTTAAACGGCGACAAGCACCCCCAGGCTTGAAAATCACCGATCGCGCCTTTGGAACTGGTTGGCGAATGCCAATTGCTAGTAACTGGGTTGGTGTCAAAAACGCTTACCAGACTCAAACCATAGCTACACCTACCTTAGTCTGTTGGGATGGACAAAATGCCCATCCGCAAATCAAGTAATTAGTGATGCTAACCACAGTTGAATTAGTTGGGGATTTATACACCAACTAATTCAATTACGAATTATTTAAAATTTGGAATATACCATTTTGGTAAAAATCAGCAGCGAATATACTGAGATTGTTGGTCAATTGATGATGCGTTAAATCCCCATCCCTAAAACCTCGGTGATAGCGTTGCTTTCCCGCCCTGCAATAAATTGCGGGCTAATAGCTAAAGTGCGTTAAAACGCACTGAAATTAAAGAAATTAAAATGTTTTAGACTCTCTACCACCTGAGATTATTTTTCACTTCTCAACACTTATTTACGAATTAAATATGCACCAAATAGCCGTGCGATCGCAGTTCCCCACAACGAAAGCACTCTATATCTCAAAACAACTCATTTAACAGGAAAAATACTATTTTTGGCAATAGGATGAAAGCGGTTTGTTAAAGCTTCTAACTCACCACCAGCAAGCAGCAATTCAATAACTTCACGGCCATGTAAAATAAATCTGTCAACTTGCTCTTCAAACGTTATAGTACCTCGGAAGACCTCAGCTAATGGTTTTCTTAAATGAAGAGGATGGTAAAAATTTGGTTGCGCTACGTTAAATCTGTGATCGTGAAAATCCCATGTCCTTGAATTCTCTTTTAATCTTGAGCGCAATTTAGTATATTCATCAGAATGAAGAAAATCTTCTTCAATGAACTTCCATTCCTTCATATAAAAACCTAAAATTAAACAAAAATCTGGGCCGAGATGTAAATTTGAAGGTTGCACTTTAAAATGGGAGCCATTTAGAAGAGTACCAACGAATATACTCAGAGAGGAAACATCTAAAGTTTCTAAGCCTAATCGCCCACACCCAGATTCATATTTCGCTATAGGTACATCTTTGTTAAATCCAATTCTTTCTAATACCCAACGCCAATCTACTTCAGCAGCACGTAAGGTTATGTTCTTCAGGTTAGGCTGTAGTGATTGAGCAGGTAAATAAGAAACTATACTTTCATAAGAAACTGGTGCTGCTGGGCCTAAATTTTCCTCAGCAAGCATATCTATAAAATCACGAACCAGACTATCATCTGATTTTGTTTCTAACCAATGCTTCAAAAATTTATATATATCACTCCAAGTCAGAGCTAAGTCAGGATTTTGTTCATGTTGTCGAGTTAATCCAGTAATAAGAATTAATTTATATCCTTGTGACCACTTTAAGTTTGTTTTTACATAGTTACGATATCTATCTAGTTGCCCTGGACTAAGATTTGACCATACCTTGTGTTCAAATATCAAGGCAAATTGTCCCCAATCTGCCAACATATCTATTTGTCCACCAGGGAAGGTGTATTGTGTTTTCCACTCTGGTAGTTTATGAGTTAAAGGAAGAGGTTCTGGTAATTTTAAACTGAGATAATCTACAAATTCACGAGCAAGCATCTCTTTATTTCTCAGCAACCAAGCAAAACCTTCAGTCAGAAAATTCTCAATTGGATCAAGCTCTTGGCTTTTGGGATATTTACGTAGTGCGCTAAACAAGCTATCTGACAAGCCTATATTCTCCATAGTTTTTAAAGCCTTCAACATAGCATATAGACAAAGGTATTGTCCTTATGCGATCGCGCTACGCTCAACAATTTTGATTGCCTTGATTAGTGGGACTTAGACAAAAAACAGCGATAAAATGACCTCAAATGGATATACAGAGAGACTTTGACAATATTTCAGCCATTACCATTGTGAAAAAGGGTGTTTTACTAAATTGCTATTGAAATATCTGGAGTCATCAGAAACTTCTTCTCCAATCCAGGTTGGTAGTTCAATTTGTTGGTTTTCATCACTGAGTTAAACTTCTGCTAATATTAGTCCTTTATTAACACCATCAAACTCATCTATTTCCCAAATCAAACCGCCCGATTCTATTTTATATCTGATTTTTTCTATAAAGGGACGTTCACACAATGTCTCAAGTATTTCTTGAGCATCTTCAACCGGAATCGGATACTCAAACTCTAATCTCGAATATTTGATATTGGGGCCTTTAATGGTCAAATAACTTTTTTCCCCGACTATACGTATACGTACAGTCGCTTTGTCTTGTGTGGCAATGTATCCTTGACGATATACACTACCTTCAGCTAATCCTCTCCACGTATCTCCTCTGACTAAATATTTCCGCTCTATTTCTTTCGCCATTATATTTATTTGCTTTTGTCTAATAATTTATACTGTCAAGTGACTGTAGTCTATCAGATGAGGTGCGATCGCGTACCCGCCCGATTAAATGGGAACCCTATTAATAATTGCGTTCCTCACCGCCATGAAATTATTGAATTTCCTCAAATCCAAACCAGTGATTACAGCCTTAGCGATCGCACTAACCATCACTGTCATTAATGTACATTCTTCCAGTTCAAATCCTCCCATTGGTAGGAGTACAATTACTCAGGCACAATCACATATTCAACTTGTTCACACACTGACGGCGCATAAAAAAGTAACTTTTGGTGTTCCAGCAGTTGTGATTAGCCCAGATGGGCAAACCCTGATTAGTGGAGGTAGAGATGATACAATTAAAATCTGGAATCTACGTAATGGAAAATTGCTGCATAGTTTAGATGCTCACTCAGATGGTGTTACTTCAATTGCGATTAGTCCAGATGGCAAGCGGATTGTAAGTGGTGGGATAACCACCCCAACAATGAAGGTTTGGGATTTACGCACTCAATTAATGCTTAGGCTTAACCTCGAAAGTGGACATACCCAGCCAGTAGAAACCGTTGCTATTAGTTCAGATGGTAGATTGATTGCTAGTGGCAGTGATGATCATACAATCAAGCTTTGGGATTTACACAAACTTAAGTTGCTTGATACCATTATTGCAACTTCAGAATTTGTGAGTAAGGTTGCATTTAGCCCTGATATGCAAACCCTTGTGAGTGCTGGGGGTGGCGATGACAATACAATTAGGCTGATTTCACTGCAAACTAAAAAAACACGCCATATTCTTAAAGGACACAAAACCGCAGTTAATGCTATTGCCATTACTCCAGATAGCAAAAAGCTCGTCACTGGCAGTTTTGGTCAGCTAGTTTCTGGAAATCGGGCAATTAGCACCCTGAAGTTATGGAATCTCCAAACTGGAAAACTGCTGCATGAGTTTACTGACAATTTTAGTTCAATTGATTCTCTTGTCATCAGCCCCGATGGAAAAATTCTGATCTGCGGCAATTTTGATGGCACTATTAAACTGTGGAGCTTAGAGACTTTAAAACTGTTGGATACCTTTCAAGATGGTTCCAGTTCTGTTTTAGGGCTTGCACTTAGCCCAGATGGTAAAACTCTTGCTAGTAGCAATGAGGATAGCATTATACATATTTGGAAAATTAACTAACTGCATTAGCTATTACCTACAGATGGAAATTTAAACGCCAAAAAAATAGATTTTACGAATCACCTAGAAAGGTATATTTCCGTATTTAGAGACTGGCTCATAACCACATTCATTAAGCTGTCTACCAGGCGATCGCGTGATACAAACATGAGTTCTTTTCCATACAAAACTTCTTGTATAATCACGTAAGATACCAGCGAGCCAAAAAAAATCTGAGCCATTGCTTCTGGGTCGGTAATCCCTAATTCTGGATGAGATACGAAATACTGACTCAGCATTTGCCGACCGCGTTGCACAACCGTTTGGGTATAAAGTTTGGCTAGTTCAGGAAAGTTTTGTGACTCGGTAATAATCAACCGCAACAAGGCCAAATAATCGGGATTATCAGCGACTTTGGTTAAATAAATTTCCGCAACTTGACGCAACAAAATCGCTGGTTCGCCGTGCAATTTTTCTGTGCAAAAAATACTTTCAAAACAAGCCAGCGTCAACCGTTCTATCAACGCTTTAAACAGCCCTTCTTTATCTTGAAAGTGACTGTATATTGTTTGCTTCGACACTCCAGCTGACGCGCTGACACGATCCATACTTGTTCTAGCGTAACCCTCCTTCAAAAATACCCGTATAGCTCCTTGCAAGATTTGCTCCTGCTTGGGAGCGATCGCAGATAAAGGATTTCCTATTTCGGAAGTAGGATTTTTGGACATGAAGAGTAAATTTTTTGACGTATCTCTTGTTTTATCATACTATACAGTCTAGTATGATGACCAATAATTCAGAATTTTCGATTTTCGTTTACAAAATATTTTTTACAATCCAGGGTGCTACCATGACTCAGACTATCCCGACATCCCCGGAAAATCTTAAAGATCCCCCAGTATCGAAGCCGCAGCGCTCCAAGAAACCGATTCCTTTACTGATCGGGGGGGTGCTGGTGGTGGTTGGCATTGGCTACGCTGTGTGGCGCAGTCAACCGCAAGGATCAGTGAATATACTGCAAGTTAGCGGTAGGATTGAGGGTTATGAAACCGAGATTGGGATCAAGCGTTCTGGAAGAATTGAGTCAATTGTCGTGCGGGAAGGGGCAGCAGTTAAAAAGGGGCAAGAGTTAATTAAGTTAGACAACACAGACGATCAATTGCTGCAAGGACAACTGCTTGGTAGTCAAGCGAGAGTGACATCTGCTAAGTATGATGAACAGCAGGCAATTTCAGATGTCGAGCAAGTCGCCAGAGAAACTCAAGAAATTAACAGCCAAATTAACGAAGCCAAACTGAATTTTCGGCAGTCCCAAGGGGATACCAAAGGCAGAATTGAGCAGGCACGAGCAAATGTAGCAGCAGCCAGAGCCACATTAGTGCAAGCACAAGCGCAAGTTAAACAGGCAGCCGCAGAAGTTAATTTAGCAAAAATCAACCGCGATCGCTACGCCCAATTGGTAAAAGAAGGGGCGATTAATCAACAACAATTCGATCAAGCACAAACTACCCTAGATACAGCAGTAGCAACCCTAGAAGCACGACAGGCAGCAGTTAATGCCGAACGTCAACAGTTAAGTGCTACGTCAGGGGCGTTAACTCAAGCTCAAACTACAGGTTTCAATCCTGACATTCGCAACGCCCAGTTAACAGCATTAGTCAGAAAACAGCAGCAAAGTGATGCTCAACTTAAATCTGCACAGGCAAAAGTCAACTCTGCCCGTGCCAAAGTCAAAGATGCCCAAGCATCAAATCAGCAAATCCTCACCCAGGTTGCAGACTCCAAAAAAGATTTAAATGTAGTTAGTCCCTTAGATGGAGTAGTGACAGCCCGTAGTGTCGAACCAGGTGCAGTAGTTAGCAGTCAGACTAATATTTTGACAATTGTTGACCCCAAGACACTGTATTTTAGAGGTTTTATTCCCGAAGGCGATATTGGCAGAGTGCGTCTAGGACAAACAACGAAAATCTTGATTGATTCTGCGCCAGATAAACCACTAGAAGGTAAAGTAATTGCGATCGATCCGCAAGCTTCATTTACACCAGAGAATATTTACTTTCAAAAAGATCGAGTCAGACAAGTAGTAGGAATTCGGATCAAAGTTCAAAATCCTGATAACTGCTTTAACCCCGAAAATCCTTATACTAAATCAGATTTACCTTGCGCCAAAATGGGGATGCCAGCAGATGCCGAAATCAATTTGAAGTCAGAAAGCAGATAAGAGAACAACATTTCATTAATTCATAGCAAATTCTCCGCGTACCTCTGCGCTTCCCTCCGCGCCCCTTTGCGTTTAAATTTCCACCCTCAATTCTCCACCATTTTCTCAAGCTAAGAGGATGTTTGAAAAGTCCTCTTGTCGGTATCAAAAGTTTTAGATCCCTCTAAATCTCCCGATAAATTGGGAGACTTTGATTCCGGTTCCCCCCTTTTTAAGGGGGGTTAGGGGGGATCTAAAAGTGCCTAAAGTCACAGCGAAAAACTTTTCAAACATCCTCTAAGAGGCTAAATGATGCAACAGCAAAGAACAGTTGTTACTCCAAACTCACCGCAATCATCTAGCACCACAGCAATTAAAGTTCATAGCTTACACAAGCACTATGGAAACTTAGCTGCTGTACGGGGAATTGATTTCAGCGTCCATAAAGGTGAAATGTTTGGATTAATTGGCCCAGACGGTGCGGGAAAAACTAGCACCTTTCACATTTTGGGCGGTGTGATGGAAGCAACGGCGGGAGACGTACAAATATTTGATCAACCTGCACGAGATGCCCGATTAATCACAGGTTATCTCACCCAACAGTTTTCGCTGTATTTGGATTTGAGTATTGATGAAAACTTGCGTTATGCAGCAGGGTTGCGGCAAGTAGCAGACGATTTATTACAAAAACGCCGCAATAAATATTTAAGATTAATGAATTTGGAGCGATTTGGCGATCGCTTGGTGGGACAACTTTCTGGTGGGATGAAACAAAAGCTGGCGCTGTGTTGTGCTTTAGTTTCTCAACCAGAAGTATTGTTATTAGATGAACCTACCACGGGTGTTGATCCAGTTTCCCGGCGGGAATTTTGGGATGTGCTAGCAGAATTATCAGCCGAGGGGATGACCATTGTAGTCGCTACACCATACTTAGATGAAGCTGAACGCTGTCACCGCGTAGCTTTGATGTACGGTGGGGAAATTCATGAAATTGGCACACCCGCAGACTTACGGGCTAACTTAGGCTTGCATCGTTTAGAAGTGCGAACAGCAAATCTGCAAGCGACAGAAGAAATACTCTCCCAGACTACCCAAACAAATATAGTAGATGTGCAAAGTTTTGGCGATCGCTTAGATGTCCTCGTGAAAGATATAAAATCCGGCGAAACCGAAGTCCGCGAACTACTGCAACAGCATCAGTTACCTTCTCCCACTATCGAGCATGGCGAACCCACATTAGAAAATGTCTTTGTCACGCGCCTGCGACAACAAGGTTCCGTACCGCAATTTTTACCATTTCCTCGTTCTCGCAAAAGAGGACAGGGGACGAATCAATTCAAAATTCAAAATTCAAAATTCAAAATTAAAGAATTTCCCTCTATCTCCCCTTCTTCATTAGCTATCTACGCTCACAAACTTAGTCGTGTTTTTGGCAAGTTCCAAGCCGTTAAAGATGTCAACGTCGAAATACGCTACGGCGAAATCTTTGGTTTATTGGGTGCTAATGGTGCAGGGAAAACCACTACAATTAAAATGTTGTGTGGATTACTAGAAGCAAGCGGCGGTGAAATTTCCTTGGGTGGTGAAACCGGAAATCTGCGGAGTGCAGACTTACGGCGACGCATTGGTTATATGAGTCAAAAATTCACCCTTTACGACGATTTAACTATTCTGCAAAATTTAGAATTTTATAGCGGAGTTTACGGCGTACCTCGCAAACTCCGACGAGAAAAAATTGATTGGGTAATTGCTACCTGTGGCTTAGAAGGACAAGCAAATATGATTACTGGACAGCTACCGGGAGGTTGGAAACAGCGAGTTGCTTTCGGTGCTTGCGTGATGCACGAACCAGATATTTTATTTTTAGACGAACCAACATCGGGGGTAGATCCGTTAGCACGTCGCCAGTTTTGGAAGCTAATTAATGACTTCGCCCACAATGGTACAGCTATTTTAGTGACAACGCACTATTTAGAAGAAGCTGAACAGTGCAACCGCATGAGTTTTCTGGTTGCAGGAGAAACCGTCGCCGAAGGTTCGCCAAGTTCTGTTAAAGCCTCGCAACCGGGACAACTAATAGAAATTATTGTTAATCAAAACCAAGCTGCTTCCAAGTTACTCAAACAACACTTTGAATCTTGGCGCATCTCGATTTTTGCTGATAGTTTACACGTTGTTCTTGATCATCCCGAAGAAGAAATAAATCAGCTAACTCAACTTTTAGAAGCTAATCAAATTACCATCAATTCTCTGCGTCCCATTCCGTTTTCTTTAGAAGATGCTTTTATTGGTATTGTACAGCGATCGCAAGGATAGGAATTGAGTGGGGAGTGGGGAGTGGGGAGTGGAGAGAAAGTTTACTTAGTATATATAGGACTCTTATTTGATTTTTGAACAAATTAAGTACTAATTGAAAAGGCTTATTCCCTACTCCCTACTCCCTATTCCCTACTCCCAGCCTAAGCAAGTCAGTTCAATAATCAAAGCGGATTACTATATGAAAAGAATTTTTGCTCAATGTGTGAAAGAAATAGCCCAATTTCGGCGCGATCGCCTGACGTTGGCATTAGCATTTTTATTGCCATTTATCACCTTAATAATTTTTGGCTTCGCTATTAGGTTGGAAAGTAAAGATATTCCCTTAATTGTGCAAGATTTCAACCGCACAAACCTAAGTAACAGCTATATTGAACGATTGTATGCCACTAATCAATTTGTGCCTAAACAATGGTATGGTGGCAATCCCACACGCGATGCAATAGATAAGGGAATTGCCAAAGCTGCTGTAATTATTCCACCGGAATTTAGCCGCGACATTCAAGCAGGAAGAAGTACAAATGTGCAAGTATTAATCGATGCAACTGATGTTAACAATGCCCGTGTAATTAAAAATAGTATTCAGAGAGTTACAAACTTTTTTATGCAAGAGCATGGACTGATACCCGCTACTAATAGTATTACAGCACGAATGCGTCTATGGTTTAATCCTGGGAGATTAGAATCGCTGTATATTGTGCCAGGAGTATACGGGGTTGTCCTGTGGATTTTTCCTTCATTGCTGTCTGCGATCGCAATGGTGCGGGAAAAAGAAAAAGGGACAATTTTACAAGTTTATGCTTCGAGTATTAGTGCCACAGAACTATTACTTGGTAAAGGATTAGCATACTTATTAATTGCCATCATCGAGACATTAATAGTTATGATATTAGGCTCAATTATTTTCCAAGTTGGCATAGTTGGCAACCCCATAACATTACTACTTGGCACATTACTATTTCTGACAGATAGCGTTCTTTTTGGGTTACTTTTAGGAGTCCGTAGCAGTAACCAAAATGCTGCTGTACAAGGCGCTTCCCTGGTAGGCTTTACCACATCCTTATTACTCTCAGGTTTTATTTATCCCCTCAACAATATTCCTTTCCCCTTATCACTACTACCTAACATAATTCCGGCGCGTTATTACATTAATATTACTCGTGATGCCTTCGTGCGCGGTACAGGATTTGCCGGAGTTTGGTTTGATTTAATCATGCTTGCAGCTTTAGGATTAGTATTTTTCAACGTATCACGCCGAGTTTTAAGTCGAATGCAATTACCTAGTTAATATCGGGAGCATCTCAGTGAAAGCAAATATACCAGATGAAAAACCTCACCCCAACCCTCTCCTTGGTAATGAGAGGGTTGGGGTGAGGTTTTACAAGGCTTTTTACACTCATTGAGATACTCCCGTTAATCTCTCTGTGTTCTCTGCGTCTCTGTGGTTCGATAAAAAGGAATTTTTTTATGAAACTTATTCAGCGATTATTTAATAGTCCCTTTTGGGCATTGTTGCGGAAAGAAATTAGTCAAATTCTCCGCAATAAGCAATTAATTGTTTTGTTAGTTATCCCCCCGACAGTCCAATTATTACTGTATGGCTTTATCCTAAATCCCGACGTTCATAACTTACGATTAGGTGTCATTGACTATGCCAACGTCAGCGCCAGTCGAGAGTTAGTTTCAGCCATGACATCAAATCAAATTTTCACTTTAAAATTTGTACCAAACAGTGAAAAAGCATTGAGTCGTCAGGTAGAAGAAGGAAAGCTAGATGTTGGAGTCATAATTCCTCCCGATTTCCCGCGTCAACTGGCACAAAAATCCGCAGAAATTCAAGTATTTATCGATGCTGTAGATGCCAATACAGCCGGGATTGCAGGAAATTATATGAATCAAATTATCCAGCAATATAATCTACAATTAACCCAAGGTGAAGCAAGTCCCCCAGTCTCACCGGAAGTTGTGTTTCTTTACAACCCTGGACTGACAAGTAGTTGGTTTTTTGTACCAGGAGTTATGGGTTTAGTTTTAACATTAATTAGCACATTAGTATCAGCAATTACTGTTGTTCGGGAAAAAGATACGGGAACTTTAGAACAATTATTAATGACCCCGGCTGCTAACTGGCAAATATTACTATCGAAAATAGTCCCTTTAGCCTTTTTATTAATGGGAGATGTCTTATTAGCTGTCACATTAGCAACAATAGTATTTCATGTACCATTTCGAGGTAATTTTCTGCTATTTTTCGCCCTATCAAGTATGTATGTATTTGTCGGGATTAGCCTGGGTATTATGTTGGCGACTGTGAGTAGTTCCCAACAACAGGTAGTCCTGACAGCTTTCTTTATTAATTTACCAATGGTACAAACTTCTGGCGCGATCGCACCCATTGAAGCCATGCCTCCCTTCTTTCAAGTCCTATCCTTACTCAATCCCCTCCGCCATTACATTGCGATCGTTCGAGGTATTTTGCTCAAAGGCGTTGGCTTAGATGTACTGTGGATGAATGTTTTGGTTTTAGTCGCCTTTGCTGTTGTGTTATTAACTATTAGTATTAGTAAGTTTCGCAGTCAGTTAAGCTAAAGTTAGCGATCGCGGTACTAGGGCTTGCAAAATCTTTATAATAACAGTATTATATAAAGAAATAAACACATTGAAAGGTCGAATCAATGTCAATCCTAACCTACTGCAAAGGACTACCCACGCTAGAGTCAGAAATGAATGCGTTAGGGTTTACAGAACTAGAAATGTTTCTAGAATCTTACGCACCAATTTTTCGTAGTGCCGCGATTGAAACAGTTAATTATTACCTATCAAGTGATGAGTTTAACAAATCTGAATGGAACACCCATTTACAGAAAAGTTATGGCATCAACAAGCGACATATCAATGGTGTAATTAGCTTTGCCAAAGGCAGAGTAGATGCTGCCAAGACTCACAGAGAACTACATATCAAGACTATTGCAGGTAAGATAAAGTCGATTGAGAAATGGCTTAAATCATCGGAACGCAAGCTCAAATTAGCACGGAAGTTTTACGCTAAAAAGAATTGGCAGGATTCTAAAGCTGGATGTAATTTTCCTCTGTCTTGTTCATTAAAATACCGTGATACCAATTGGAGTAACTTGAGGTTCCAGATTCATGGGAAGAAACGCAAGCTAGCATTATTTAAAAATAAATTAAAATATCTCAAAGTTGAACCTATTCGGGTTTCTGTGCCACTTGGTAATATTTTTATAGTTGGTTCTAAAGATGAGTCTCGCGGAAATCAAGTTGCACAATGGGATGGGCAAGCAATCAAGATTCGTGTTACTCAATGCTTAGAGTCTAGATTTGGTAAAACAGTCACTTCCAATATTGGTGATTTTGATCGGAATATAAACCGATTACCGGAATCTGGTTCAAAGACTTGGCACTTTTTTTATAAAAACGGCAAATGGGTCGCCGCTGTTCAGTTCACCCCAAAACCTGTAAAACAGCAATCACAAACTGTTAGCTATGGGTGTATAGGTATTGACATGAACCCTGGTTCAATTGGCTGGGCTTATGTTGACAGTGAAGGTAATCTCAAAGCTAAAGGACAAATCCCCCTACAGATGGGATTACCTAATGGTAAACAAGATTCAAACATTGTTGATGCGTGTCTTCAACTTGCAGGATTAGCAATTTCTTTTGAGTGTCCTATTGTCTGTGAGGAGTTAGATTTTAGTAACAAAAAAGAGGGAAATGGTGAAGAATCTAGAAAGTACGCTCGGATGCTATCCAGTTGGGCGTACAGTAGATTTTACGAACTACTTCAATCAATCCTGTCAAATCGTGGCATTGAGCTTATCACAGTCAACCCAGCGTATTCTAGTTTGATTGGATTGGTGAAGTACATGAGGATGTACGGACTATCTAGCGATTGTGCTGCGGCGTTGGTAGTTGCCCGTCGCGGGATGAGACTATCTGAAAAGCCGCAAAGCTCCATAACCGCCTATGCTTCAGTGAATGAAGACAAGCACGTATGGAGCTTTTGGAGTCAACTGAATAAGCAAATCAAACGTTCCAGTGAAATTAATCGCAGACACGATTATTTTACTGTTTCTAACTGGAGTTTCCTGGACAACCTCAGCAATGGGGAAGCTCATTTGCACTAGGAAAGGACGTTTTAAACTTACACCGTGGAGTTAAATCAGATTTACCCAGATTTTTAGAAGCGGTAAGAAGGCAAAGCAAATGACCCAAACGACGAAAACCCAAAAACTGCTGACCTTTGAGGAGTATCTTAACTATGATGATGGTACAGACACCCGCTATGAGTTGGTGGATGGGGAACTAGTCGAGATGCCACCTGAAAGTCAAGAAAATAGCAATCTGGCAAGATTTCTATTCGTTGAACTAATAAAACATTTCCCCTTTTATTTAGTTGCTCACAAGGATGCAGAAATTGAGGTGGCGGGGCGACGGGCGAGATGTCGTTTACCTGACTTAATGGTTCACACAGAAGAATCTTATGCTGCCCTTATCGGTGCTACTCGTGCTACCCTCACCCGTGATATGCCGCCGCCTGCGCTAGTGATTGAAATTGTTTCTCCGGGAACAGCGAACCGCGTTCGTGATTATCGCTACAAGCGGACGGAGTATGCCGCTAGGGAAATATTGGAATATTGGATTGTTGACCCACAGATGCAACAAATTACAATTTGCCAGTGGGTGGAGGGACAGTATGAGGATAAAGTATTTACAGGTGCGACTTGCATGGAATCAGTGGTAATTGCTGATTGGGCGCTAACAGTAGAGCAGGTGTTTAACAGCGCAAACAGACCAGAATTACCAGGCGAATAGAAAGTACAGATAATAAAAAGTTATTGTTAGGGTTAACCGTGCCAATTTTAGATTTTAAATTTTGGATTTTGGATTATTTCTTTGGTACAGAGCCACCGCATATTGTGGGCGGAACAAATCTAAAATCGCAAATCTAAAATCCAAAATTGATTGACTTGCCCCTGACTTGATTGCTGGGGTCAATCTAAAATCTAAAATCTGTCTTGAAAAGTTTGCTCAAACTCCTCCACCCCCGCACGCAACTTTTCGCAAAATCCAAAATTGTGTGACTGGCTCAAACAAATTCCCTGTATCGCAATGGGCTGACAGGTGCATGTTCCAGCTGACAGTAGGGGCGACTATAGCTTAGTGGTGACTCTAAAGCGTGTCCAAGCAAAAACTCTGGATTGCTCATTACCTTCTCAGTTTTGCCATCATAGACGATCTGACCTTGACTGAGAACAACCGTGCGATCGCACAAATCCAAAGCTAAATCTAAATCGTGGGTTGCAATCAGTTGCGTCAGAGGTAAGCTTTGCAGCAACTCAATGAATTGACGACGACAACGGGGATCTAATTGAGCCGAGGGTTCATCAAATACTAATATCTGTGGATTCATTGCCAAAACTCCAGCGATCGCAATCCGTTTTTTCTCACCTCCAGATAAATTACCGATATAGCGTTGCCCATACCATTGGGGATCAATATCAACTGCTGCCATCGCTTGCAGAACTCGCTGTATTAATTCCTCGCCTTGGAAACCCAGATTCATCGGGCCAAAAGCAACATCTTCCCAAACGGTTGGCATGAACAACTGATTATCTGGATTCTGGAATACCAACCCGACAAAATCCCGAATTTTTCGCAAATTCTCAACAGTTAAAGGACATTCTCCAATCGTGATCTGTCCCGACTGAGGCATGAGAATTCCATTGAGATGTAACAGCAACGTAGATTTTCCCGAACCATTGGCTCCGATTAATGCCACTCGCTCAGTTGCTTTGATAGACAAATTAATGTCCCTCAAAGCTTGAGTTCCGTCAGGGTAAGTATAGCTAAGATTTTGAATTGATATGGGATTATGATGCATTAATACAACGTGAAGAAATGTTATCGAACAGAATTCAGGAGTCAGTCGTTAGAATACAGGAAAGGTATTTTGACCGAAAAAGCGGATGAATAACTGGGTTTAAGACCCCCACCAAATCTATGATTTGGTGGTCAACTTTCGTAGTGGCGGGTTCCAATCCCCGACTGATGGTTACGTGGCTCTGCCGAAGTATTGATTCTGAATTCTGAATTCTGGATTCTGCATTCTTCTTCAATTCCGCCAGTAAATGCCCTGACCAAACAGTGCCAAAATTATAGTTAAACTCAAAGCCACAACGTCAGATCGTCCCCCTGATGAAACTTTTTCCATCATTGGTGGTACTCCTTGATAACCCCGTGATAGCATCGCCTGATAAACCAAATTTCCCCGGTCATAAGTGCGGATAAACAGCGCTCCAATCATATTGCCAAAAATTAACCGGATTGAGCGGTTGTTGTTCATCAGGTTTCGGGACTCGGCGGCTCGACGCATCGCGTTAAACTCGCCAATCAATACGCTGATATAGCGATACATAGATGCGAGAATTGCGACTAATAGTGGTGGAGTTCTCAGTTCCAGCAGAGCGTGAAGCAGTGCCGTTACCGAAGTTGTTAAAGTCAGTAAGTTCAGTATCAATAGTGATAGCAATGCCTTAAGCGTCACACTCCCCAAGATAGTTAGCCCGACTGTCGTAATCTGTAATGGTCCCCAAGACCATAACACCTCGCCCCCACCCCGAAACAAAGTACCCAGGAGAACGACACCAATAAATGTTAGCTCAACTGCCAATCGTTTTAGTAGTACTAATAGGGTGATTTGACTCAGTAATATTAAACTCAAGAGAACTAATCCATAAATAGCCCAAGTCCACCAATGCCCATTTGGTGTTAAGACAATGGCAAACACGAACAACAATGTACAGAGTATCCGGGTACGGGGAGCCAGTTTGTGCCAGAGAGTAGTCTGTTTACTATCGACATCCAGCACAAATGCCCCAATGTGCAGCAGCATGATCTTAAGTTCCTATCTGTATTTAACAAACAGCAATATTGGCGTCAGTCGTCAGAATTCAGCATGAATTGGAGTCCACAAGCGTCTGAAATCAAGGGGTTTAAATCCCTGACTGATTGCATTCTCAGTTCTCAGTTCTGAATTCTGAATTCTGAATTCTGAATTCTGGATTCTGGATTCTTTTTTAATCTGGCACATCTGAGTCCGAATGAGTATCATCCTCTGTGGAAGATGAAGTAGAACCACGCACAACTAATTTGCCAATACCCCAAGCTAAACCAAAAGTTACTAATGTTCCCACTAGACCAGCCAATGGTGTGGCGATCGCAGATGGTACACCTCTGAGAGCATACTCATCAAATATGCCGTAAAAGGGTAGTTTCTGAGCAGGTTTCTGTTCTAGTTCTTTGCTGTCAAACTTCAGGTCTTTTGAGACTCTATCTAGCCCATCGGGATTTTTGCTCGCCAGTGGCGAAAGGAAAATTGCAATCAGCAGAGCAATACCTAAGCCAGCGATCACAAAAGCGCGGTTGCGCGAGTGCGAGAGGTTGCTATTCATAATTCAGTTTTGATTCCATAAATACCTTTTAATTCCGGGAGATGGGACCAGAGACAGATGATTTTGTCTGACGGGGCGGATCGTAAAATAAATCTGGTCGAGTCCGCCAAATAAAACTGAGTGCTGCTACAGTAATCAGTGCCTCGCCAATGCCAATTAGGACGTGCCAAGAAGCCATAGCTGTCAAAGCCACCGCTAGAGGAATCGTTCCCGACAAAGCAAGTTCCAAGGCACACACAACTGAAGCTACTACTACACTTGTCCAAGCTGCGATCGCAGCGCCAATTACTACTCCTCGCAAGGTATCGCGCCCTGTAGCAAATCTAACTGTGCGATAGAGATAATAACCACCAAATGTACCGATTAATCCCATGTTAAAGATGTTAGCGCCTAATACCGTCAGTCCACCATCCTGAAACAGAACACCCTGCACGATGAACACTGTCACCATCACTAGTGACCCAGCCCACGGACCTAATAAAGCTCCTGCTAGCGTTCCTCCTAAAAGGTGTCCAGAAGTGCCGCCAGGAATCGGAAAATTAATCATTTGGGCTGCAAAGATAAATGCTGCACAAACTCCCATTAAAGGTACAGCTCGTTCTTGGTATTCTGCCTGCGATCGTCTAATAGCTAGTGCAATTAGACCGATAGCAATTACCCAGGTGACAAGGATAACAGGTAAGTTCAAGAAGCCATCTGGAATGTGCATGGCTAAGTGCGGCTGTATTATCCAGTACAGCCAGCCGCAGGACGAAATACCCGTGAACGCTACTGTGTTCATATTTAAGAAGTGTCCTTTGCAACCAGATTATTTAATAGTCTAGTTTCTCAGTAGACCATGTATTCTCTAAAAATTTCAATCCGGTAGGGGGGCATAAAAAGTGCAAATTAACCCTGAGCCGAGTAAATATCCAATTTGGAGATGAGTTGCTGCGCGATTAAGTCTCGGAATGCTTGCACAAAGGCACTGAAGGGAATATTTCGTTGAAATTGGTCATATTAGCCTTTGATAAAATAACCACGTTGTCTAACAATCAGTTTATGAACTTCGTTGACAACCGCAGTTTTACCAATTCCCGAAAAACCAGCTACCAACATCATTTCTGTTGCCCCAAAGCTGACTCTTTAAAATGCTTGGAGTAGGGTTGATATTTCGGTTTCTCGTCCATAAAGTTTGTCGGGAATAATGAAGCGATCGCTGATTTCTCGGTGTCCTCTGCGCCTCTGCGGTTCGTTATTCCGTAACTCGTGCGTAAGTCCTATGAGGGTACAGAATTCTTCATTGAAATTCCGGTATGAATCAAGAGGGGAAAGGGTATCAACCACCTCCTGAAAAAAGATTCTGCCCGCAAGGGGCTAAAACCCAAAGCACATCAGTACTCAGCACTCAGCAAATCAGGAGGATTTTGCTTACAGCTATTTTCAGGTAAATAGACCACGCGGTAGGGGCACAGCACTGCTGTACCCCTACGACAGATGTGGTTCAAATACATGATTTCTGCTGTCAGGTAGCCAGTAGCGATCGCTCTTAGAATTATACCGATGGTATTCGAGTGTTTTAGCAAGCGTTTGAATTGTATAAGTTCTACTAAACCATTCAAAAGGTAGATGTTATATTGGGCAACTTTTGCAAACAATCAATTGATGGCAAAAGTTACCCAAGCTGAGATTCAATCGAAACTCGATGCAGAAGCTTAACATACTAGAGGAATCATCATGAGTACTGCAATAGATAACTTCACCAAAAAACTTCATGACAATTTAGAAGCAGTTGAAGATCGCGCCAAATCGCTGAAGGAAAGCATTCAATCTGCGCCGAAAAAAACTCAAGCTGAGATTCAATCGAAACTCGACGAAGCGAAGACAAAACTAGACGCCAAGAAACAAGAATTCGATGAGTATCGCGCAAAGCTCAAAACTCAATTTGAGGAAAAAGAATCTGAGGTAAAGTCGAGTGTCGAAGAATGGAAAGCAAGTCGCGAAGTTAAGAAACTCGAACATCGGGCAGATAAAGCTGAAGACTATGCAGCTACGGCGACCCTCTTAGCCATAGCGACAATAGAAGAAGCTGAAAAAGCAACCTTGGAAGCGATCGCTGCCAGATTAGATGCTGAAGCTGCTGCGGCAACTACGGGGAATTAAGACACGATTAATTACAGTTTTGTACTTAGTAACTATTTCAATGCTCCGTTTCTTTTTACTAGTTTTTCACAAGGAATTAATTGTATGGTGAGTAAGATTGATATCAGCAAATCTGTGTCTCATGAGCGATGGGGTGAATTTTTTGATCAGTTTTCAGATGGTAATCGTGGACGGCATATTTCGATCGAAATCATCGATTCCGAACTTGGCGACGAAGAACTGATTCAGAACGCACCTTTGCTGGCGATAGTTTACGATCGCCCTGGCAAGGGAGATGATTTAGTAATTGAAGTCGGTCAACATGAAGTCAGCTATGCTCACACGGTCGATTCACCAACTGAAGTTTTAACGGGACAGAACTCAAACGGTGAGATTATAGCGATTTGGATCAGTGACGCTGCCGAGAGAAAAACATTGATCAAGCTACAAGCTAATTGATCTGGTTGAATAAATTTCCCCCACGGCTTTTATGCCCGACTTAAAAGACATTAGAACCTAAAAACCCAAAAAGTTTTTAGGTTTTAATTGCGGGGTTTTCAGCCAAGATTTTTATAACCCGCAGGAATCAATATGTCTCTTATTCAAAACAAAGTGGTAATCATCACCGGAGCCAGCAGTGGGTTAGGTGAGGCGACTGCAAGGCGACTTGCTGCTAGTGGAGCCAAACTGATGCTGGCCGCCCGCCGCGAAGATCGCCTTAAAGAACTGGTTGCAGCGATTCCGCAAGGCGGAGGCTTCGCGAACGCTAAATCAGGAGGGACTGCAACCTACCGAGTTACGGATGTGGTAGATCGCGCACAGGTGGAAGCCTTGGCGAAGGAGACTTTGAGTACTTATGGCCGGATCGACGTGCTAATTAATAATGCTGGGTTGATGCCGCTCTCTCCCCTCGACCAAGTAAAGGTGGAAGAGTGGGATCAGATGATTGATGTCAACATCAAGGGCGTTCTCTATGGGATTGCTGCCGTGTTGCCAATTATGCGTCAGCAAAAGTCTGGTCACATAATTAACCTATCGTCAGTGGCCGGACATAAGGTGTTTTCGGGTTCAGCAGTATATTGTGCTACCAAGTACGCAGTGCGAGCAATCTCTGAAGGGCTGCGGCTAGAGTCAAACGGTGAAATCCGTTCGACTAATATCTCACCGGGAGCCATTGCTACTGAGTTGATCAGCACGATTAGCGATCAAGATACAGCAGCGAGAATGAATGAATTTTATACGATCGCCATTGATGCAGATGCTATTGCCCGTGCGATCGCCTATGCTATTGAGCAGCCCGGTGATGTTGATGTGAATGAAATCATCATCCGTCCGACTCGTCAAGAACTTTAGATTTAGGCTTACAAAAGACGTAGCCTAAAAATTATCGATGTTGAGCGATCGCAATCTTGTAATTGGGACGATAGCGAATGCTATACAGCATAGATTTTTCGTGCATGGCGGTAAGCGTAGCCATGCCGTCAGGCTTATCGCGCTGAAGGTTTTGAGTCCGTGAAATTTTAGCTAAAATCTTCTAGTGCCGTGATTTATTAGCGATCGCTCAAGTTCCTCAACGCAAACCATAATATGGCAAAAGATTTGTATCATGAGCAAGTTAAACGCGCTCTAGAAAAAGACGGATGGCAAATAACTCACGATCCATACGAATTGCGTATAGGTGGGGTTGAAATGTATCTAGTCATTGGGGCGGAACAGATTATTGGTGCTGAAAGGGGAAATGATAAAATTGCGGTTGAGGTGAAAAGTTTTATTAGTCCCTCAAGGATTTCTGATTTTCATTTGGCGCATGGACAGTTTTTAGATTATCGCTATGCTTTAGAAGATGAAGATCCAGAGCGAATTTTATATTTAGCAGTACCTCGTTTTGTTTATGAAACCTTTTTTAACTTAGCTTTTATTAATAGTGTGGTACAACGCAGTCAAATTAAACTTTTAGTTTATGACTTAGAAAAGGAGACGATTGAGCAATGGATAAAGTAGCTCTCTACAGGCAATATATTCAACAACTAATCCAAGCAAAAGCCGATCGCTCGATGAAATCGGCAAAAGATGTTGAGGCTCAACCTATTTTTGATACGGAGCGCGACCGCTATCAATTGGTGTATGTGGGTTGGAAGCGGAACGATATCAGGGATTATGGATGTTTGCTACATTTGGATATTAAGAATGGCAAGATTTGGATTCAATATGATGGTACGGAAGATGGTATCGCCTATGAGTTATTAAAATTAGGTGTACCACATCAAGATATAGTTTTAGGTTTTCAACCTGCTAGGGTGCGCTCTGATACTGAGTTTGCTGTAGGTTAGGTTAGCGATCGCTAGTTCAATTTTCATCAAATCAAAGGCGGGTATCATTTCCAGCCATGCGATGGTCGCTTTGCGAACCGGCGAAGCCATCGCGCCATTCACAACTAATTAGGACTTACGCAAAAACCCTCTCAAACTCTCATTCCTCCGTGACCTCTGCGTCCTCTGTGGTTCGTTTTCCGTTCCCTTTGCGTAAGTCCTACTAATATTACAGCATACAGAAGGTTTTGAGTCCGTCAAATTTTAGCTAAAATGTTATAGTGCCATGATTTATTAGCGATCGCTCAAGTTCCTCAACGCAACCCATTATGTTACAAACAATTCAAGGAATATACAGGAACGGCAAAATCGAATTAGCTGAAGTCCCGCAAGACATTACTGAAAGCCAAGTTTTTGTAACTTTTTTAACTTCTAAATCAGTCAGTTTAGATAGTCAGCTTATGTCTTTTGGTATGTTTTCAGGTTCTCAGCAATCCACTGAGTCTGATTTCAAAGATGCTGAGTTTCATGGCGATGCTAACGAAGCTCGAAGTTAGACATGAATCTATCAACATGAAATATATACTTGATACCCATGCTCTAATCTGGTTTTTAGAAGGTAATTCTCGTTTAAGCCCTATTGTAAAAGCTATTCTTTCTGATGCAACCAGTGAATTAATTTTGCCTGCGATCGCCTTGGCTGAGTCGGTATGGATCGTTAGTCGTGGTAAAACTTCGATTCCTTCTGTTGATGCTTTGTTAAAGGTTGTTAAGAATGATAAACGAGTTTTTATACATCCACTGGATTCTGATGTCATTGAAAAAAGTGTAGAACTAACCTCTATCAATGAAATGCACGATCGCCAAATTGTATCAACAGCTTTAGTTCTAGAGAGTCAAGGAAATCAAGTAGCTTTATTAACTTGCGATCAAAATATTTTTGCTGCAAAGTTGGTAACAATTATTTGGTAATTATTTTGCTTTGCGATCGCTAGTTCAATTTTCTAGGACTTACGCAAAATATCTCTGAAACTCTGATTTCTCCGTGTACTCTGCGCCTCTGCGGTTCGTTATTCCGTAACTCGTGCGTAAGTCCTATTTTCATCAAATCAAAGGCGGGTATCATTTCAACCTATGCGATCGCCTCTGGAGTTAGAAAAGTCTATTTAACAGGGGGAAGCTTTAGTTCTATGCCTAATTTGCTTCCTATTTCCATAACATCCTTTGTAAAGCCTGTCATGCTTGCAATCGGGGCAGCGACTACAGTAGCAGCAGTTAGTAAAGCTACTAGACGCTTTTGGAGTTTGGGTAAATTGCGTTCTTTTTCTGGCTTTTGAATTTCTACTTCTACATCATCAATATCGATGATAATGTCGTCGTGGGTTTCTCGTGGAAATTGGGCAGCAGTTTGGCGTAAGTTGCCGATCAGTTGCATTAGTTCTGCTACGCTTGCGCCGCTTGTTTGATTAAGGTTGCTTACTGTGGCTTGGGCTTGGTTTTGAGCGACAAATCCAATAGTTGCCTCGTTGAAGTCATTTTCGTTTTTATCACCTTGGATTTTATCACCTTGGATTTTATCACCTGCAACATTATCGCCTTTGCCGTATTGATGGATGTTGTTAGACATAGTTTTTAGGGGTTTGTAATGGAGTTTTAGGAGTTGATGGGCTGGTAAGGCTTGCATGGCATAGGTTTGACCGTCATCATCGCTAAATTCTACTTCGTATACTTCGGGGGCAAGGATTTCGACAATGGTTCCCACTTGACCTGCAAGGAGGTTATGTTCGGATAAGGGAGTTTTAAGTGCAACAATATCTAATAAATTGAGTTTGTTTGGGGTCGCAAGCATGAGCATTACCTCAAAATATAGCAACTAACGAGACGGGGAAAATCTTCGGTGGGGTGGACGATCCAAGTTGTGCGAATGTTAGCAGTGTTTTGGTTGCGGGTGATAGGGAAATCGACGATATAGCGTTGACCATATTCATCTAACAGGCTGGGAATCGCTTCATAATTCTGAATCGCATCTTGGATTAGCAGTTGCAAAATTTCTGCATCATCCCTACCTAAATCTAGAATAGCGGCAAACAGTCTGGCTTTGTGCTTTCCGCGATCGTGTTGGGAGTTGAGGCTATAGTTTTGCAGTTTGTTGCGATCGATAAACGCTAATTCAAAGTTGGGTAACTTCATCCTGTTTTATTGCCTTCGACCCGATCACCACCAAAATTATCGCCTTCTCCATGTTGGTTAAAGGTTTTAGAACGGCGATCGCTAACATTAACATTAACTGTAAGAGGTGAGTCATCTGTTTCTATATCAACAAATCGATCGCCTTTAAAATTTCTTTGACGCATTCCAATGTCTTCATAGCCATCTAAAAGTTGACGCAAATCAAGTTTGAGCTTGAGTTCACCAATAACTTTATGGGTTTCTCCCATCTCTTCGAGTCCGAGTAGTTCTGAGTATTTGAGCGGATCGTGTTTGGAATGGCCGGGAACGGGAACCCATTCGGTGATTTCGAGATTGGGGAGACTTTTGTGGATTTTTTGGAAGACATCGCGGAGGATGCCGAGAAATAAGCGGCGGGTTTCTTTGCGATCGCTAATGGTGATGAAGATTTTTTTATCTTCGGGATCGGCTTTGATCCGAGCGATGTTGTAGATTTCCTTGTTTTCTTGATATTGCAGCATTACGCCACTGCGCCAATAGATTTGGTTATGGATTTTTTCGTGGGTGTTGACGATGAAGCGGGAAATGATGCTTTCGGGGAGAACTTTGTAATGGTATTGAAATTCCAGGGTTTCGCCTTCTAGTTCTGTTTCGTCTGGTTGGTCTTTGGGCAAAAGTCCCGCAATCAGAAATTGTGGTGGTTTACAATCCAATTCAAAGCAAAGCTCAAATTCTTTCATCAGCCCGATTAGATAGCCATGATCCTTAGTGGGGTATCGCTCTGGATTGAGGATGCGGGTGAGATCGGCGGGGGTGAAAATGCCTTTGGTTTTAGTTTTGAGGTTTTCATCGCTCAGGAGCGCGTAAATGCCTTCTGTAACCCAGTTGGGTTTGAGAACGTTGGTATTTTTGAGGATGGGATGATCGCGGAAATTGAGAACTAAGCCAAGTCGATGGAGGAGATCGATGAGTTGATCTTGGTTTTGTTCTTCGGGAATATTGTTTTTGTAGCAGATGCCGATGTAGCGGTTGTAGGTGATGAAGTCTTCAGTCATGGCTTCGAGTTGTTGTTTAACCTCAAACCATGTCAGGGGTAGAAGATCGTAGACTTCTTTGAGCTTGCCAACTTGCTGCAAAATAACGGTGCGAAGTTCATCAATGCCGATATTATCTTGGCAGGAGGTTTCGATAATTTCTTGGATGTTAGGATATTTTTCGCGTAATGCCTTGCGGTTGATGTCGAGGGGTTGTTCGTCTTTTTTGTTGCCAACGATAATCACGGGGGACTTTCCGCCGAAGCTTTCGATTAGTTTTAGCCAATATTCGATGCGGTTTTCTTCTTCGCTGGTGCGACAATTACAAACTAGGAGATAGAGGCTGCGCTTAGTCAGAAAAAACTGATGGGTGGCATGATAAATTTCCTGTCCGCCAAAGTCCCAAACATTCAGGCGGATGTCTTTGCTATTGACCTGCACGTTCCAAGTTTCTACATTGAGTCCGTGGGTTTGGGATTGATTTTTATCATATTTATTGCGGATTAGTCGCTCGATGAGCGATGTTTTGCCGACGCTGCTTTGTCCGATGAGTAAGAGTTTGGCTTCGTTGAGTGGACGCACTTCACCGCTACGGAGTAATCGCAAGTAATTGAAAATGTCTTCAACAGAACCAACACCATCAAAAGATCCTAGTAATTGCGAGTAATTGAAAATATTTTTAACTGAACCAACATAATCAGAAGATCCTAAAATCTCTGGTGAAATAGGAAGCCGATTTCCTCGTAAATCTAGTTTTTTCAATTTCGGCAAACTTTCGATCGCCTCTGGAATCTGGGTTATTTGGTTGTTAAAGAGGATAAGCTGCGTCAGATTGTTTAAATTAGCGATCGCTTCTGGAATCTGGGTTATTTGGTTATCACTGAGGATAAGCTGCGTCAGATTGGTTAAATTAGCGATCGCCTCTGGAATCTGGGTTATTTGGTTATCACTGAGGTGAAGCTGCGTCAGATTGGTTAAATTAGCGATCGCCTCTGGAATCTGGGTTATTTTGTTGCCACTGAGGATAAGCTGCGTCAGATTGGTTAAATTAGCGATCGCCTCTGGAATCTGGGTTATTTGGTTATCAAAAAGATTAAGCTCAGTGAGATTAGTTAAATTAGCAATCGCATTTGGTATTTCCGTGATTTGGTTATTCCAGAGTTTAAGCTCAGTGAGATTAGTTAAATTAGCAATTGCATTTGGTATTTCCGTGATTTGGTTATTAGAAAGATAAAGGCTAGATAGATTGGCTAAGTTTGTAACCGCTTCTGGTATTTCCGTGATTTGATTTTCACCAAAGTAAAATATAGTCAGATTGGTTAAATTAGCGATCGCCTCTGGAATCTGGGTTATTTTATTGCCACTGAGGTCAAGCTGCGTCAGATTGGTTAATTTAGCGATCGCCTCTGAAATCTGGGTTATTTGGTTGTTACGGAGCATAAGCTGCGTCAGATTGGTTAATTTAGCGATTGCCTCTGAAATCTGGGTTATTTTATTGCCACTGAGGTCAAGCTGCGTCAGATTGGTTAATTTAGCGATCGCCTCTGGAATCTGGGTTATTTGGTTGAAACTGAGGTTAAGCTGCGTCAGATTGTTTAAATTAGCGATCGCCTCTGGAATCTGGGTTATTTGGTTGGAACGGAGGTCAAGCTCTGTCAGATTGGTTAATTTAGCGAGCGCCCCTGGAATCTGGGTTATTTGGTTGTCACTGAGGATAAGCTGCGTCAGATTGGTTAAATTAGCGATCGCCTCTGGAATCTGGGTTATTTGGTTGTCACTGAGGTGAAGCTGCGTCAAATTGGTTAATTTAGCGATCGCCTCTGGAATCTGGGTTATTTGGTTGTCACTGAGGTGAAGCTGCGTCAGATTGGTTAAATTAGCGATCGCATCAGGTATTTCAGTTAGCTCTACTCGAATTAAGATAAGTTCCTCTAAATGTAGTATTTGCGTTACCACATCGGGAATGCTCTCTAAAGGATTGCCACTAATATCCAACTTACGCAAATTAGGCAAACCCAATAGTTCCAGAGGAAGCGTTTTTAAATTGTTGCCTGAAACCTTTTCAACATGACGGCCTCCTACTCGTTCATAACCTTCAACCTTCTTTCCCAAAATCAAAGACTCAAGCTGCTGCAACTTACCAATTTCCACAGGTAACTCAGTCAACTCTTGCCCCGACAAGTCTAACTCTCGCCAACCCTCAGCCACGGCGCGATCTATCAGTACCAATAACTCATCCTGCGTCATAATTCCAAGGAAAACGGTAAAAGGAAAGAAGATTGATGAAGATGATCTTAACTGATTAGGGAAAATGCTAGACCATCATTTTTTGGCGATCTGTCAGTTCTCTGTTTGGGATATTGCGGATTTAGGCGATTGCGCCTTGAGATGATGGGAAAAGGCGATGTCTACGACGGGCTACGCCAACGCAAAACATATAGGTCAGTTTTAGTATTGGCGATGCCCTTGGCAACCACTTTGTGGTATCGCTTATCCGAAATTGAGATTGGGCTTCAAAACAGTCGCTAGGATAATTACTATAAAATTTCAAGTTAGGATGAAATAAGCGAGAGAGATTTTGTTGTCATGAATAAGAGGACTCAACTGCTCGAAGTAATTGCAGCTTTACCAGAGGAATTAGTTGATCAAGCATTAAATTACGTGCAAATGTTGCAAAATCCGATTCAGATTACACCAAGAGTTAGCGGGGGACAAGCGCGAATTAGAAATACACGAATTCCCGTATGGACTTTGGTAGCATATCGTCAACAAGGTGCCCCGGATGAAGAATTATTGTCAAATTATCCTGGATTGACTGCGGAAGATTTAAGTGCAGCTTGGCATTACTACGAACAAAATCCCGAACAAATCGATCGAGAAATTGCCCAAGATGATTTAGTTTAATGGCATTACAATTTTACAAAACATGAAAATTTTCCGATCGCAATGGTAAACTTACTCAGATCGAAGGGACACGATGTATTAACTTCCTACGAAGCAGGTCAAGCAAATCAAGGGATTCCTGACGATGTTGTTTTGCAGTATGCCACAGCGACAGGTCGCATTTTGATTACGGAAAATCGCCAAGATTTTATCGAACTACATCCCACTGCACCAAATCATGCTGGCATGATTATTTTTAAACACGATCGTGATTATGCTGGGAAAGTCAAGGCAATAATTGATTTTTTGGATGAGGATAGTCGAACCTTAGAGAATCGTTTGTTGCGGGTTATGAAGCAAAATATAAAAGCAGTCGGACAGATTTTTTTCGTACAGGAGTATGGTAAAAGTTGATTGCGATCGCTGTTGAATATTGCGGACTTAAACGATGCCTGCGGCGGGCTACCCTAACGCGCATTGAGATGATGGCAAAAGGCGATCGCAAAACATAATAGCTATCATTACCAATCAGTTTGAATTGCTTTCTGTAAATCAGCCGCCTCATCATCACTCAAAATACCAGCAAATTTCGCTAGAGGATGATGACTACGCGTTGTCTGAACCCGATGCAAAAAATCTAACATTACTTTAATTAACTCATCTGGAACCTCTGCAAGTTCTTGGATAAGCTGCTCGCGGCTAGTCATGCATTTCCCATCTTTAGCAAAGTTTATTGTCTAATATTATAACGAATCACTGAATCAGTCTCAAAATGAATTACACAGGTTTAGCATTCTTTACAAAATCGACTGTTATGTTTTATATCGTATTCAATCAATTCATTCAGTAAATAGAACAAACTCCCGTCACACTAATACTAATACTAATATGGAAAATGAAACAAAATTGACGCTAATTAAAGTCATTCACACGTTGATATGGGTATTTTTCAACTTTGTAATTTTCTATATGCTTTATGCCGCGATGCCTACGGCGGCAAGCTACGCCAATAAGCTTGATGTCTGGCTCTGGATTGGTTATCGATTTGTATTTCTAGAAGGTATAACCCTACTGACTTTTAAATTCGTCTGCCCATTAACTCTGATTGCCCGTAAATATTCAAATTCCACAAAAGACAATTTCTCCATTTATCTTCCCAATTGGCTAGCCAAATATACTAAGTCGATCTATACAGCTATTTTTGCAATTATTCTTATCATCACAATCTATCAAATTCTGAATTAAAAATACTGGAGGCAATGATGACTAAAGAAATTTCTCTCAATACGCTATGGAATTCAGCAATATCGAAGGATCGTGTATTCCATTCAGATGGACTCTCTCACCTGCCAGAAGCAGCAAGAAGATATCTTGAACACGCGATCGCACCTGGAACTGCGATCGCATCTGCGGTTCGATTGCAGATGCACTGCGAAATCAAATTGAAGAGTTGGATTCCATTCAAAGCAGAACAAGTCATTTGCTGGGAGCGTGGACTGATTTGGAGTGCTACAGCATGGATGAACGGCTTACCGATTTGGGGATCGGATCGCCTCATAGACGGCGTAGGCGCTATGCAGTGGAAGCTTTTAGGAGTTTTCCCGGTGATGATAGGTTCAGGTGCTGATATTACACGATCTAATGTTGGTCGTCTCCAGGCAGAGTCAATCTGTTTGCCATCTGTGTTTTATGGTGATGACGTGTCATGGACAACAATGGATTCATCAGATTTACATTCGAGTTTCGTAGTGCAAGGCGAGAGAGCGGAACTTGATTTTACCATTGATCAAACGGGTCGGCTCAAGACTGTCAAGCTGCCGCGCTGGGGCAATCCAGAAGGTGGTGAGTTTCATGATCTGGACTTCGGTGCGATCGTAGAGTCGGAGGGCACATTCTGGGGCTACACCATTCCCACCCGTCTGCGGGTTGGCTGGTACTTCGGCACTGAGCGGTTTAAATTGGAAGGCGAGTTCTTCCGAGCCACAATCGATGATGCAATCTATCGGTAGATTGATCAAACATCAAAGAGTATGTTACGACTAGCGGAGCCTGACGATGCAGGAATTTCTATTTGCTCTAACACGCACAGGTAGCTCTGTTGAACTGCTCTGTCACCATGAAACGCTTACGCTCTATTCATTTTGAATTTTGAATTTTGAATTTTGAATTCCGCCTTGCGGTACTAGGTCTAGCTATCGTCGTCAACACATCTGAAACAATATCAATTGACTGAATCTTGAGAAGGAGAATGGTGATGTTAGATATTGATGAAATGGGACAAAAAGAAATACAAGGCTTCCTACACCAAGTAGGATACGGTCATCTTGGCTGCATACACGAAGGCAAACCCTACGTGATGCCAATGTATTATTATCTCGAAGATTCGGACATCTACCTGTTTACAACGGTCGGCATGAAGACTCATGACATAGATGCCAATCCAGAAATCTGCCTACAGGTTGAAGAAATTCACGATCCGCTTCATTGGCGCAGCGTGATTGTTAATGGTCGAGCCGAGCGTCTCACAGAGCAGCAAGATATCGATCATGCTATGCACTTGATCAAAGAGCGCAATCCAGTGCTTTCTCCTGCGATCAATCGAACTTGGATCGACTCATCGGGACGTGCAGAGGTAATTGCCATCTACCGGATCTATTCAGGCCAGATGAGCGGACGCACGACTGATGGAGTCAGTAGTCGGTAAGAACCAAGATACCATGAACTACCTCTAGCGATGGCGTTGCCAGCTAGAGGTTTCTACATCCTGTAACTTGTTTTTAGCGAAGTTTGCCTTGTTTTGCCTCGTTCCCAGCCTCCAGGCTGGGAATGTATTCCGAGAGGTTCTACCTCTGGTCAAGAAAGCTACGCGGCAAAAACTCCACCAACAAAACAGTGCTGAGTTCCGTTAGCGGATAGCTAAGGTTTAGCCCGTGCTGAGTAAAAAAAGCAATACTTCGACCCTTCGGCAGGATAAATTATTTTACTTAAGTAAAAGACTAGAGAAACATAAATTACTATGTCTCTCTAGTCTAGGGAACGCATAAATCATATTTAAGATTTTCAAATAATGCCTGTAATAATACTTAAAATATTCTTAATACTGTGAATTGACTACCTTTAATTTGTCTGTGTTCGATAATCACAGAATAAATGTTTTGACCCAAATCTTGCTTCACCCGATCAGAGTAATTATTGATTACCCAGATGGTTCACCCGATTGGAGGAAGACGATAACCAATAATGAACTCACATTGATAAGATGAGGAAAAAGTAAAGATTTGTACTATGACTATTCTTGACATTGCTTCTCCCCTAATTACGATCGCAGGGCAAACCCGCAAAGCTGCAAGTAAGCTAGCGATTCTCTCCACTGAGGCAAAAAATCAAGCACTTGTTGCGATCGCTCAAGCTTTAGAATCAGCTAGGGATGAAATTTTATCAGCAAATGTTGCTGATTGTAAAGCTGCGACTGCGGCCGGAATTCCCCAACCGCTTTATAAACGCTTGCAGTTGGATGAACATAAATTAAGAGATGCGATCGCTGGGGTAGGAGATGTTGGTAAGCTAGCTGATCCAGTGGGTAAAGTACAGATTCACCGCGAACTAGACACTGGTTTGACTCTCAAGCGGATCACTTGTCCTTTAGGCGTTTTGGGGATTATTTTTGAAGCCCGGCCAGAGGCGGCGATTCAAATTGTTTCCTTAGCGATCAAATCCGGTAATGGTGTAATCCTCAAAGGCGGAAAGGAAGCGGTACGTTCTTGTGAAGCGATCGTTAAGGCAATTAAGCAAGGATTATCTCATACTGCTGTTAACCCTGATGCGGTACAGTTGCTAACAACTAGAGAAGAAACTCTGGAACTTTTGAAATTAGATAAATATGTAGATTTAATTATTCCTAGAGGTTCTAATTCTTTTGTGAGGTTTGTGCAGGAAAATACGCGCATTCCGGTACTAGGTCACGCAGATGGAATTTGTCATCTTTATATAGATAAAGTGGCTGATATTTCTAAAGCAGTTCCGATTACTGTCGATGCCAAAGCGCAATATCCTGCTGTTTGTAATGCAATTGAAACTTTGTTAGTTCACTCCTCTATTGCTAGAGAATTTTTACCAAAAGTTGCCGATGCTTTGCAAGAACGCCATGTGGAATTAAGAGGTGATAAAAGTACCTTAAGAATTTTGCCTAACATTGCAACTGCAACAGAAACAGACTGGAAAACTGAATATAACGATTTTATTTTGTCGATTAAGATTGTAGATTCTATAGAAGATGCGATCGCCCATATTAACGAATATGGTTCTCGTCATACTGACGCGATTATTACTGAAGATTCAGCATCTGTTGAAACTTTCTTTGGACTTGTCAATTCAGCCAATATATTCCACAATTGTTCTACCCGATTTGCTGATGGTTTCCGCTATGGTTTTGGTGCAGAAGTAGGGGTTAGTACACAACAAATGCCTCCTCGCGGCCCCGTTGGTTTAGAAGGATTAGTGACATACAAATATCAAATGACTGGCGATGGTCATATTGTAGCTACTTACACCGGAGCTAATGCTAAATCCTTTACTCATCAGGATTTGGGGTAAAACATCCTCAAAATTATGGGCTTTGGTAATGCGATATAGCAGAATTCAGAATTCAGAATTCAGAATAGCGTCTTGATTCTGACTCCTGAATTCTGACTTCTGAATACTTCTTCAACTGGTAAGCATTTTTTAAATGATCTATGATTGGGATATACTAACAACAACAGAGTACCATTTACACAAATCAGAGTGAGGTATTATGAGAGAGCAAGTAAAAGTTATTAAGCTCATCGGTAATTTAAACGCCACAACTTCACAAGAGTTTCGGCAAAAGATTACTGATATTTTAGTAAGTGGTGCGAAAATTGTATTAGTTGATTTTCAAGATGTCACGTTTATGGATAGCTCAGGTTTGGGAGCTTTAGTATTAGCTTTCAAAACCTTGCGGGCAGCAGATACTAAGCTCGTTCTCTGCTCAGTTAATCAGCAAGTCAGGATATTATTTGAACTGACTAATATGGATAAAGTATTTGAAATCTTCCCCAGCCAAGACGCATTTAATCAGGTTTTAGTCTCAAATAATTAGTTAATTAAAGTTAATTTGCAAAATAGATAAATCATCATCAAAAGCATCTTTGGAGTTCAGAGCGATTAAATAACTCAGTACGCGATCAAGTTGGCAATCAACAGGATGTTGTAAGCTAACTAGTAGCTGAATAAAAGCATCCAAGCTCCAAAGTGTGCCATCTGATTTAGTGAGTTCATAAGCGCCATCACTAAAAATGTAAAGGGTACTGAATTTTTCAATATTGCAAAACCCATCAACATATTTTGCCTCTGGAAACATCCCAACTGGCATACCTGGGGTTTTCAAGAGTTTAACTTCAGACTTCCTTGGAGATGTACCGGTTACTAAAACTGCTGGTGGATGACCTGCACTAGCATAAATTAACTGGCGGTTGATTCGGTTGTAAACTCCGTACCAAATCGTAAAGTATTTGTCATTTTGATAATTCATCTGAAAAGTATCATTCAAAGCCTTCAATACATCACTAGGTTGATAATAATCCAGACTTTTGAGCGCACGAGAACGCAGCAGATTCAGCACTGAAACAGAGGGAAGAGTTGCTTTGAGGCCATGTCCGGCAGTATCCATTAAGTAAATTGCCAGATAATCAGCATCGAGCCAGTAGTAATCGAAACAATCACCGCCAAGTTGTCGCGAGGGAATGAATCGGAAATTTATATTGAAGGGTTCAGTCATGGAAAGAGGCAGCAGCGATCGCACATATTCTGCGGCTTCTGACATTTCTAATTCTAAAAGCAACTTTTGAGCCTGCAAATCTCTACTCAACTGATGCAGGCGTAATCCCGCTCTTACCCGTGCTTGTAATTCATTGTGCTCGATAGGTTTGGAGATAAAATCATCAGCACCAGCATCTAGACCTTTGACGCAATCGGCAACGGAATCTAAGGATGTTAATAAAATAAAGAATGTAGTGGAAAATTTGGGGTCTTTCTTAATGCGATGGCAAACTTCCAGTCCAGTCAACCCCGGCATGATCCAATCACAAATAATTAGTGCTGGATTGTAAGCCAGTGCCTTTTCTATTCCTTCCTCGCCGCTACTGGCAGTAACTACCTCATAACCCTGTTTTTCCAACATCCTTTTCAGGAGTGTTTTTATTGAATAGTCGTCATCAATTACTAGTATTTGAAACATAGAAAGTTGTAGTAAACACTCATTAATAATTTGCTGTAAAAATAGAAAATAAAAATACCATATGGGCTAATTAGTTAGTAGTATATCCAGATATACCACTAACTATTTTCTCTTTTTACGTAGAATTCATGACTGTTTAACAGTCATAAAAAATTATGGCGCTGCCAGAGGATTTAGCCACAAGAGGATGTTGCTTTTTAGCTGGTTCAAGTCTCGGTATGCTTCTTGCTTGAACCATTGCCCTAAAGCATCAAAGGGAGTGAAAAATGTTCCAGTTTGCCATTTAATATCTTGACCCAGAGGTGTTGTGTGAGTTCCTGGTAACGTTTGTGTTGTCACCATCTCATCAAAGCGTTCTTGTAAGATTTTGGTTAAAGCTACCGATTGATCAATGGTGTCATTGCTAAATTTTATTAATAAATTGCGCCGGATATTGTAACGCTCTTGGATCAGCTTGTTAGTTTCCAACGGTGAGGGGGTAAACTCGATTTTCAAAGTAGAATTGAACTGTTCTACTAGGGGAATAGCTTCTTTTGCGGCGTAGTTGTTGAAGGATATTAAAATATTGCCTGCGCGTTCTACTTTAAAGAGGCTACCAATGAGCAAGTGAAGTTTACAACCCATACTGTGTCCAATGCCGTAGATGGGGAAATAAAGCTTGCGTAATGCCCCAGAGTCATGTAGGCGTTCGAGAGTGCGGTCAAAGTTTAGCAGTACGGATTGTGCGATCGCGGTATGATCCAATGTATTGACGAAAGGCGTAGCAATTACAACATAACCTTTACTTGCCAGTTCTTCCAGTAACCAGCGATAAGTGATGTGCGGTGCAGTGGCGACAAATGCACCTCCTAAAAAATGGATGATACCTATGGGATTTCGGGGAATGATTACCCAGTTGCCTCTGACTTCTTTCCAGTCCATGCGGATAAGCGATCGCTTTACGAATATTCTTTATGTTAGACCGGAGATCGCAACCGTGGGAAGGATTATGGAAAAAGCCATTGAGAATATCTGGTGAGTCGGTTGCAATCCAACCCACCCAACAGCGTCTATGGACTTACCCTGAGCATCTACGCCTTCTCCAACTCTTACTTAGTGCTGAGTGAATTCAGAGTGCTTTCTAAATCCCCATTACGAATTACGAATTACGAATTACGAATTACGAATTATTTTAACGCTGAGTCTGTAATCTTTTCATTTCGTGTTGCACATCTAATGCAATTTGTAATGCTTCATTGAGCAACCTTCCATGTTCGGTAGCCTGTTCGGTTACTTGCATGGCTGTTAAAGTTGCTAAATTGTTGACGAATAATTCTGTATTACTAAGGATAAAGCTCTTATGCTCCCTCAAAATCCTTTCTGTCTTCAAAGCGCGAACTAAATCAGCTTTGGTGAGTTTAAGCGCTTCGATCACACCCTCCCTTTCCTTTATAACTACTTCTGGATTACCAGCTTCTTCTATTTGGTCATTGATATCGATTACTCTAATAACAGTATTATATCTACTCACCTCATTTAACAGAATTTGCAGAGATTTTGTCATATTAATTTTGACAATTTTATTTCTAGTTCTCCAGATTACATATAAGATAGTTTGCGTCAGTCCGCCAACCCAAAGACCTAAGATAATTAACAATATCCAAGATGGAATTGTGATCCACGTCACAAAAATTTTAATAATTATATCAAATAAAATATAGACAAAAACAAATGTAGAAAATCCAATGAAAACTACAGTTGCGCCTTCAGAACTTTTCAGCTTTTGAATATATATATTTGCTAATAGTTTTAGAGGATTTGTGATGATTAAAAGTTCCTCATTGACAGGCAAATTAGTCAGCTTTTGTAGTTCATCCTGACTAATTTCCAAGCCCTGTAAATCATCCCGCACAGCTTTTCAACCCTTGCCAGAATAGTTATTTAATCCAATATAGCAATCAAATTTCTAGAATGCTGGCATTTTGTCTAAACTTTTTCAGGCAAGTCAATACTTTTAGTAAAGCCAGGATTTTTTGTACAATACGATACTTTATTCGGACTCCTAAATTCGGAATTATTCTGAAAGTAAACAGCGTTCAATCGTCGCTACAACTGATCGAGAAAGAGTATCAAAGTCGTAACCACCTTCTAAACCAAACAGAATTTTCCGAGTTACCCCTAAACAATAATCAGTAAACAAAGCGTAGTCTTCTGGCTGCAAATTGATACTTGCCAAAGGATCTGCGGCATTGCCATCATAACCAGCACTGACAATCAGTAAATCCGCTTGAAAGTTAGCTAAAAACGGTACGACTTGTCTTTCAAATAGTGGCTGATATACTGCAATATCACTACCAGGGGGTACAGGTAAATTTAAGACATTATTATGAAAGCCGCGTTCTGTCGATCTTCCAGTACCGGGATAGCATGGGTACTGATGTAGGGAACAGTAGGCGATGCGTGCTTCAGTTTCAACGATCGCCTGAGTACCATTACCGTGATGCACATCCCAATCGAGGATGGCGACGCGGTTAATTCCCGGTTGTTCCAGGGCAAATAAAGCGGCGATCGCTGCATTAGAAAATAGGCAAAAGCCCATCCCCGCATCACTTTCTGCATGGTGTCCTGGGGGACGCGCCAATACAAAAGCCGGATTAGCCGACTTTAAGACAGCCTCAACTCCATCTAACCAGGCACTGACTGCCAACAATGCCACATCATAACTGCGCGGGGAAACTGGCGTATCTCCATCCAAAAGACCGCCGCCACTAGAAGCGATTTGCCAAAGTTTTTTGATGTAGGCTGGGCTATGTGCTTTCACCAACATAGACATTAGTGATGGCTGTTCTGATGCTGGTCTCGGCTCACGCCAGCTAATTTTATCTGCGAATGTCGCTGTTTTTAGGGCAGTAGCGATCGCCCTTAAGCGTTCTGGTGTTTCGGGATGGTATTTTCCAGTCTTGTGATCTAAAAATTCGTCGGAATAAATGACTGGCAGCATAGAAGGAAAAAGGTTGGCAGCAGGACAATCAATGCTATTGTATCCTCACTTGTACAAACAGTTTTTCCTTGTACTATTAGTCTGTCGCAAAAGTTTTGATCGGTGAATCAGTTTTAAATTTATCTTCTTTACCTCTTAAACTTTGCGCTCTTTGCGTCATGGGCGGTTGTTTACAGCGATATCTGACGACAAGCCGCTCTACGTCTACGCATTTGGGTAATTAGGCGTAGCCCGTCGTAGACATCGCATCTTGTTTCAATTAGCTTTACGCTCTTTAAGCACTTGATCTAGCAAGTTCCTAGCAGGTTGTGCTTTAGCCAACGCTGCTTGATGGTCATTATAAGCACGGACAAGGCGAGAAAGACTGCTCACACCTGCCTTGAGTTGCTCAAGTTCTTCACCAGCAACCAGTTCTCCATCAAGCATCCGCCCAATCAACGGTTTGATGTCGCCCACCTCCAGCCGGACTTTTTGGAGCTTTTCTAGGGTACTCAGTAAGGTTTTGAGTGAGTTCAAGATGTCGTCAATATCTTGGGCATCCTCGACTGGTTCGGGCGAATCTTCAATTGTCACTGTATTTTTGTCTGAAATTGTAGGCAATTCCTGTGCAGGCGAATCTTCAATTGTCACTGTATTTTTGTCTGAAATTGTAGGCAATTCCTGTGCAGACGTTTCATTTTTAACCCCGTTTGACCGTGCCATCAACGCTTCCTCAAGGAATTTTCCTATAGTGTATCGCTGATCCCAAGTTGCCCAAGTTCCCAAAAATAGTATTGTTATAATTCGTTAAACTTGGTGAGTATTAATACAGTGCATAATCAGGGTCACGTCGCTTCTGTGCCAGAGGCTACGCGATCGCTCCGAATTTAAAATTCACGCGTTACAATACCCATCATCATCATCCAGTTTCGATAGTGGCGTAGACAGCATTTACTTGCGGACTTCTTTTGAGAAACTAGATATAAATGGTCTTTCAAAGTGCAAGTGAAACAGATAAGCAAATAGTAATGAAAATGCCACGCTCACTAGATATTGAGATATTGCTTATATTTATCCGCCATAATCATGACTTAGCCTAGAGGTATAGTAAAGCCCCAATGATTGAACTTTAGTTTCTGCGGGTGGAGCCTGCGATTTGCCATCTTCGTTTTGTTGATACCTTATGGGTTGTTTGTGTCAGTAGGGGTCTGAATTCCCAAATGAATTGATTCTGACCGGAGCTTTCGGAAGTCTCCGGGTTTGTTCCTGAATTCAGAAGCACTGAATTCTTCTTTAAGACTATTTTCCATTAGTTGCGGTTGAGGGGATCAAGTATTTATCATACCAAGCTAAATAACGTTCTAGGACATCACGTTGATAACTCGGTTTGCTGATTCCGTGGGACTGTCCTGGATAAACTACTAACTGGGTATCAATTCCCAGACTTTTCAGGGCTTGATACATCTGCTCAGAGTTATGTAGTGGTACAGAAAAATCCTTGTCACCTCCCAGAAATAGTGTTGGTGTAACAATGCGGTCAGCGTGAAGAAATGGGAAAGAAATTCGTAGCCAGACATCGAGGTTCTTCCACGGTACACCAAGCTCTTGTTCATAGTCATCAATATACTCATCAGTACCATAGGTCGCCAGAATATTTGATTCACCAGCCCCACTGACTGCGGCTTGAAAGCGGTTATCTTGAGCAATAGTATAGTTGGTCAACATTCCCCCGTAACTCCACCCACCAATTCCTAAACGCGATGGCGAAGCAATTCCGGTAGCGATCGCATAATTAGCACCGGCAATAATATCTTGAGCGTCTTTGTTTCCCCAGTCTGCATAAATCGCTTTGGAGAAAGCTTCACCTCTTCCTGAACTTCCACGCGGGTTAACACCGACAACGACATAACCTTTCGCCGCAAACAGTTGCCAATTAAACTTAAACTGATTTGTGAACTGACCGACAGGCCCGCCGTGCAACATTAGCAGTGTTGGGTATTTCTTCCCTGGCTGATAGTGAGGTGGCTTGACAAGAAAGCCATGAATTTCTGTACCATCTTTACTCCTAAAGCTGATTTCATCTGTAGTTGCTAAATTTAACTGCGCTAGTAACTGATCGTTTTGGTGTGATATTAAACGCAAATTTTTACCATCAAAGGCAAAGACTGCATTTGGTTGTTGTGGCGTTGAGGAAAGTAAAGCGATTTTGCCATCGCGTCCTAAATCAAAATTACTAATCTCTCGTCTTCCTGTTAAGAATCGCTCGATTTTGCCACCAGTTACAGGTATTTTTGCTAGGTGAACATTGCCATCATCTTCGATTAAAAACAGTATTGATTTACCATCTGTGGTAAAGCGCGGTTTGGCAACATTGCGATCAAGGTTGGCAGTCAGTAGACGGGGAGTACCACCCTCGGCGGGGATAATGGCGAGATGGTGAACTGCGTACTCAATAAGTTTGGGTGAACCTCCCTGCAAATAAGCAATTGACTTCCCATCTAGACTCCAAACCGGACGGCTATCCCAATCAGGAGCGGAGTCAGGCCCAATAAAGGTAGTTAGCTGACGGGCTTTGGCTCCCGATTGGGCAGCGATTGCATACAGATCCCAATTATTATTGCGATCGCTCTCTTGACCACGTTTGCTCACAAAAGCAATATTTTTGCTATCAGGGGACCAAGCAGGTAAAGACTCATTAAATGAACCTGGAGTGAGAATATCTGTTTTGCGAGTTGCTAAGTCCAATACATAAAGATGTTCTCGACTTTTATCGATAAAACCGACACCGTCTTCTAAGAAGTGAAATTGATCAATAACAATCGGTGATGGGGTTTTACCATTAAAGGGAGTTTCTGGGGCTGGTGAGGAGGCAATTACGGCTAGTCGTCTACTGTCACCAGACCAGACAAAATCGCTAACATCACCAGCAAAGTCAGATATTTTCTCGGCTTCACCGCCTGATAAATTGAGCAACCAAATTTGCTGTTTTCCAGATTCACGGCTGGAGATGAAAGCTAGATACTTTCCGTCTGGGCTGAACCGAGGGTTATATTCACTATCCTTACCGTTAGTTAAATGTAATGTTCGGGAAGCATCCCAAGAAGTCATGTAAATATGGTTATCTTGTTTATCATTTTTCAAATCGGTATTAGTTATTGTGTAAGCAATCCAGTCTCCAGTGGGAGATAGTTGGGGATCGCTAATTTGGCGAAAGGCAAACTGATCCTCGATCGTCAGCAGACGTTTTTCTTGGGCTTGAGCCGAAATATTTATACCGAGTGTCATCGCTAAAACACTACTTGCTAAAGCGATTTTTGTTAGCTTTTTCATAACTAGATATCATAACTGGGGGTTCGCACATTTTTTTGAAGTTAGAGAAATTGGTAAATAACTTGGTCATAAAGCTTTGCCTCAGCATTGCGGCTAGCCCTGGTGGGATGTCCACAATCCGGGTTTTATGCTTACCTTTGGTGGTAGACTTGCTCAAAGTGATAGCACAACATTTGATATCAGTCGTCTGGAGTGCTAGTGCTTCTGATACGCGACAACCAGTAAACAGGCAAATTCCTTTCCAGAGCGCGATGGCGTAACCGCTCGCCTTAAGAGCGATCGCTCTTAGTGATAAATCCTGACGTGAATAATCGCTTTAGTTCCTCTTGGGTTAAAATCTTGCCTTGTCCGTTGCCGTCTACTTTCATTTTTCCGTTCTCATAGCGATTACACGTTTTGTGTTAATCGTGCGGAATCGGGTTTAGGAAAAAAGTTTCTCCTAAATTAATTTCCATGTCTATCCTGCGGCTCTCTCTCTATCATTATTATGGTTTTCTGACGCAGGACTAAATCATACTCACCTTCGGTGCGCCTACGGCGACCGCAAAATCCTTAACGGCACTTTTTTTGTGTTTGCTACTCAAACCTATAAAATAACAATAATTATTTAATTTTTTCAACTTCTTCAGCAACATCTCAAAATGTTTAAATTCTTCAGAATCAAACGCGGATTAATATTACTGGTTTCTTCTTTAATTATAACTATTTTGGTCATATTAGGAACAAGTAAAATGAGTACAGCCGCCCAAACACATGAAGTGCGGGGTGTGTGGCTTACTAATGTTGATAGTCAGGTACTTTTTTCATCTCAAAATCTCAAAAATGCTTTAAATCGTCTCGCTAAATTAAATTTTAATACTATTTATCCTACAGTTTGGAATGGTGGTTATACACTTTATCCTAGTAGTGTAGCTCAAAAAGTATTAGGTCAATCTATCGAGCCAATTCCTGAATTAAAAGATAGAGATATTCTTCAAGAAGTTATTAAAGAAGGACATAAAAAAGGTTTAACTGTGATTCCTTGGTTTGAATATGGGTTTATGACTCCCATAGATTCCGAATTAGCTAAACGACATCCTCATTGGTTAACTAATCGTTATGATGGTACTAAAGTTGATAGTGATAATCAAGCTTGGCTTAATCCTTTTCATCCAGAAGTACAGCAGTTTATGATTGATTTAATCATGGAAGCTGTAGCTAGATATGATCTCGATGGAATTCAATTAGATGATCATTTTAGCTTACCTTCTGAGTTTGGTTATGATGATTATACTGTAGCAATGTACACGAAAGAATTAAAGGGTTTAATTCCTTCTAAGGATTTTTATGAAACTTTCTGGGTGCGTTGGCGTGCTGATAAAATTAATGAATTTATGAAACATTTATCGGCTCAAATTAAAGCTGTTAAACCAGATTGTATAATTTCTATTTCTCCTAATCCTTTACATTTTTCTTTACCTGCTTATTTACAAGATTGGTTTACCTGGGAAAGACGAGAATATATTTCCGAAATAGTTTTACAAGTATATCGTTCCGATTTAGCTCGTTTTCTGACAGAATTAGAAAGAGCAGAAGTTGATTTAGCTAAAACTCATTTACCAGTTTCTATTGGCATTTTAAGCGGTTTAAAATCTAGTTCATTACCGATTAATCAAATTAAATTGCAAGTTGAAGAAGTACGCCAACATGGTTTAGCCGGAGTCTCATTCTTTTTCTATGAAAGCCTCTGGAATTGGTCAGACGAAGCCCCTATTGTACGAGAAAAAGTTATTCAAAGAATGTTTCCTAATTCTGTATCTCGCGGATAAGTACCTAAGCCAAATTCATGATATCTATCCTCACTCTTCAAAGTTTACATGACTAAAGATATGCAACGCCAATTTACCAACCGCGATGAGTTGGTAGCCTACCTCCGCGAACAATTCCCAGATGTAGCAGAACGCGATGACCACATCAGCGAAACTCTGGGAGGACGAAAAGCGGCACAAAAAGCACTGCAAAAAATCGACCCAATACTCTACGCGCAAACACGTAATTTTTTCACAGGTGCAGTCACGCGCCTTTCGCCTTATATCCGCTATGGCGTTTTGAGTTTGCGAGAAATTCGAGATTATGTCCTTGACCGGGTACAGCACCAAGACGATGCTACTAAACTAATTAACGAGTTAGGCTGGCGCGACTACTGGCAACGGTTGTATGTGAAGTTAGGGGATGGAATCTGGAAAGACCAGGAAGAGTACAAAACTGGTTATTCTGTGGGCGAATATGCACCCGAATTGCCGCAAGATATCAGACAAGGAACCACAGGTAGAGTTTGCATCGACAGTTTTAGCGGTGATTTAAGAGAAACTGGCTATCTACATAACCATGCACGGATGTGGCTAGCGGCTTACATTGTCCATTGGCGGCGTATTCGTTGGCAAGTAGGAGCTAAGTGGTTTCTCGAACACCTTTTAGATGGAGATCCTGCTAGTAATAATATGTCATGGCAGTGGGTTGCCAGCACCTTTAGTCATAAACCGTATTTTTTCAACCGTGAAAACTTAGAACGCTACACCAAAAGCGTTTATTGCCAGAAATGTCCCCTTTACGGTCATTGTGATTTTGAAGGCAGCTATGAAGAATTAGAACAGCGACTTTTTCCTCAAGGGGAATTTAGCAAACAAGCCAATAGCCAAAGTTGGCAGCATGGGAAGAAAGGTAAAAAATGAAAAATGAATAAACCAATTGTTTGGGTGCATGGAGATTGCCTCAGTCCATACAACCCCGGACTGCAAAAATACCCAAATGCCCCGGCTATCTGGGTTTGGGACGAGGCTTTGATAGAGGAATGGCAACTGAGTCTCAAACGTCTCGCTTTCATCTACGAATGCTTGCTAGAGTTACCCGTTGTTATCCGCCGTGGCGATGTGGCACAAGAAATTTTAGCTTTTGCGAAAGAACATGATGCGAATTTAGTTGTCACAGCTAACAGTCCCAGCCCCCGGTTTGATGATATCTGCAATCAAATGGAGCGATCGCTAACAGTAAAAGTGCTAGAGGTGGAACCATTTTTTGACTATGATGGCTATATTGACCTGAAGCGGTTCTCGCGCTATTGGAAAGTGGCTCAAAATTATCTTAGATAGCTCAATTGTGAAATTATAATGTCTGGCGATCGCTTCTTCTACTAAAGTTTGGTGGCGATCGTCAAAAGGATACGAACAAGTTGAGCAATTAGTTGAGCTTGCCCATACTTACGGTATTCCCCTACTTTACCACGATGATGATTGTGAAGTAAAGGTGGCAGCGATCGCTAAGGTAAAGGAGTTGTTTCATCGCCTCAACCTGCCGGAACGTTTATGGCAACTATCTCCCACCACCTTTTTTTGATATTTATTTATATACAATAACTCACCAAATTTTCGCCTTTAAGTTGTTCTTTTGCTAAAGCCAATGCCTGATGAGCATTTTTAAACTTTGTTTCATCTGTAAATTTATTACCAAAACACTTTAAATAAGCTTCCAGATACCGAATACGTAAGCGGGGATCAGCCGGACTCTCAAGAAAGGGGAGGTCAAGTTCAACCATAAACCGGATAGCCAACAAGGGGATAGGGCTACGAAGTGGACGAAAGTCTGGGTTGTGCAGACCAGGACTTTCATTACGTTTATGAAATTCTCCGATCATCAGTCCTGACTCAACAAACAAAGGTTTAAGTTTTTGTTGGACACTATCGATTAGTTTAGAAGCTTCTTCTATATGGATGTCAGGAAAGATAAGTAAAAAAGCTCTATTGATTGCTAATTCCTGCTTTTTAACTTCCATCCCAAGGAAGATATCTCGGTAGCCTCCAACAATCTCTTCTACTTGTTCTGGATACAAATCTTTGGCGCGAATAACTGCCAGATGAATACTGTTTGACTTGAGAGAGTAAGGTACAAAAGGGCAAACTGCGCCGGGTCTTCCTAAATTAGGATGAGGTCTTCCTAAAAAATTTTTCACCCACTCTATAGTTTCAATTAAGTAAGGAAGGTCTTCGTGTTGTTGGAGTTGTTCGATTTCAAGAGTTGTATAGAGTTGCATGAGCTTGAGTGAAATGGAATAATTGTTTAATTCGGAATCGAAAATTAGTTTCACAATATTATGTACCGGAAACTAATTATTATCTAAGTAAACAAAACAAGCCTTGATTTTTTTATTTTTGGTTTATCTGTGGCTTGTAGCAGATAAAAATGCTCTAGCATTTTTGTGAATTTAAAGAAATTTACACCAAGAAATAGACAAACATATTTTCGCACCAAGCGACTTATGTTTATTTATTTTTGGCATTCTAACTAGAATGCATATGTATTATCCAGCAGATGCTCCTACTTTTTTTTTACACTATTAAGTTTCTAATATTTTTAACAAATATATTATAAAGCTTATGTGTAAATAGTTATTTTTACTGTAAACTTTTAGTATTGCTTTAACAGCAACTACAGGTTTACTATCAAGTTCGTATAGTTTTCTCTAGGTAAAGTTTATATTGTATATTTATTTTTACTGTAAAAATTTAGCATTGCTTTAACAATAGCTACAGCTTGACTATCAAGCTAGTATAATTGAATCTAGGTAAATTATCTTAACCCCCCCATCCTTAAAATCTCAGTTTTGCGTTGCTTTCTCGCCCTGCAATAAATTGCGGCCTAATAGCTAAAGTACATTGAAACGCACTGAAATTAAAGGAATTAAGATCGATTGGGGCTGAGGGGTTAGACCCCCGATCAATTCGCCAACAGTCTCATTATATTCGCCCAATACTTTTAAAGCATTTTCTTAGACACACAAGGCTTGTTTGACTTCAACTGGTTCACCCGTCAGACTGAAAGGACGAACTTCGGTAATTTTTACCCTGACTAACTGCCCTTGCAATTCTTTGATGTCGCCACTGAAGAATGTCAGACGATTACCGCCAGTGCGTCCCATCACCTGGGTTTGATCTTTGGGATTTTGGTCTTCTACTAAAACGGATTCAATGCGTCCGAAGTAACGTTGCGATCGCTCGGCGACTTTCAAGTTTACTAAATGATTGAGCCGTTGCAGGCGATCGCTTTTAATTTCTTCACTTAGCTGATTGTCCCAGAAAGCGGCTGGTGTCCCTGGACGGGGTGAATATGCTGCTGTATTCAACATATCAAAGCCAATATCTTCCACCAGTTTCAGGGTATTTTCAAACTGTGCTTCTGTCTCACCAGGAAAACCGACAATTGCATCAGCGCTAATCGAAGCATCTGGCATATACCGCCGAATGGTATCGATAATCCGGCGATATTTCTCATGGGTATAACCCCGCGCCATCGCTTTTAAAAGTTCATTATCCCCAGATTGAAAGGGAATGTGGAAGTGTTCGCAGACTTTGGGCAATTCAGCGCAAGCCTTAATTAATCTCTCTGTAAAATAACGGGGATGACTAGTAGCAAATCTTAACCTTTCAATCCCCGGCACATCATGCACATAATAAAGTAAATCTGTGAAGTTGTGCAGATGCCGACCTTCTGGCGTTGTTCCTGGCAAATCTCTGCCGTAAGCGTCAATATTTTGACCGAGTAGAGTAACTTCTTTGTAACCTTGGCGTCCTAATTCTTCCATTTCAGCCCGGATAGCTGACGGCGTTCGAGATTGTTCGACACCGCGCACATTGGGAACGACGCAATAGGTGCAGCGTTCGTTACAGCCGTAAATTATATTTACCCAAGCTGTGACTTTACTATCCCGTCGCGGTTGGGTGATATCTTCAATAATATGAACTGAGTCGGTTGCCACAACTTGGTTGCCGTCAAACACTGACTCCAGCAAATCTTTCAGACGGTTGGCGTGTTGTGGCCCCATTACCAAGTCTAATTCTGGGACTCGTCGCAATAGCGCTTCCCCTTCCTGCTGGGCAACACAACCAGCAACGATCAGGGTTAAATCAGGCTGCTCATGCTTGCGCTTCGCCTGTCTGCCAAGGTAGGAATATACCTTTTGTTCAGCATTATCCCGAATTGTACAGGTATTGTAGAGAATCACATCTGCATTATTCGGATCTTCGCACGACTCAAAGCCCATGTCTTCCAAAACGCCAGCCATGCGTTCTGAGTCAGCTTTATTCATCTGACAACCGAAGGTAGTGATGTGGTAGTGACGTTTAGAAGTGGTCATGGGCAATTCTGCTTAATCAGCGTAATGTTGTATATAATGTTTATTTCTATTCTATAACGAATTAGAGTGTGGTTATTCTTTAGCTTCAAAGTCAACTTTATCATAAATATCTGATAGAGAGATTTGAAATTGAATAGAAGATAGGATTAGAATATTCTTCTCTTCTTCATACTCTGAGAAAATCCATTTATTTTCGTCAGTTTTAGAATATTGTTCTACATGATTTTTGTACTGATCAATCAGAACATATTCCTGAAAACTGGGGATGGTGCGATAAGCGGCAAATTTTTCATCTCTATCATAGCTTCTGGTAGATTTGGATAACACTTCACAAATCACTAAGGGATTCGTAATTGTATCTGTACGTCCCTCAGAAAATTCTAATGATCCTGCAACAACCATGACATCAGGATATGTATGAATTCGCTTTTTAGGAATCCATAGACGTTGGTTAGCAACGAATACTCGATAAGATTGTCGCTTCAAAGAAAAATTCAGGGTTGCACTTAGATTAAGAGCTATTTGATTATGATTTGGTGTTCCACCTGTCATGGGTATAATTTGACCATCTATATACTCATGACGATACTCGGAAATGACTTCTAGTTCTAGGTATTCTGTGGGAGAATAATGGCGTTTTTCTTGTAATTGCATAGGGCAAGATTTTTTGGGATTTTTGATTTTGCATTGACCAGATGCGATTAATTACGTCTGGTCAATAGGGTTGTTTTTTTAACGCAAAGGAACGCTGAGGGAAGCGCAGAGGTAACGCTGAGGGGTTTTTAGGCTGGGTTCCAAGTGCCGTGGAAGCTGTGGGGGATGACGCTGGGTAATCCTAGTTTGCAAATGGGTTCGGCATCCAGGCGATCGCTATCAAATACCCAAATTTCGCTACTATGAGAATTACCATCGTAGACAACGGTTAGCACCCAACCTTGTTCAGGGTTTTGGCTGTCTTGGGCGTGGATGGGTTCTGAAGGATAGCGATTTTCTCCTAAGTCTGCTTCGGTGAGGGTTTGGGTTTTGTAGTCGAAGCGGGCGATCGCACCAAGCAATTCTTTACCTGTATCCGTTCCTTGGGGCATTAATGATATATAAGTATATCGCCAAGGTTGCCCAACTTGCGATCGCTGCACTACGGGAAACTCACACCTGCGGTTGATAACTTCTTGCGTTGCTGTCACTTTAGCTGTTTGGGGATTGAGACGCACTTGCCATAATCTTCCTGTTTCAACTGTGTGTGTCTCACCAGTTGGGATTTCTCTGAGATATTCATTAGTTTGTTGAAAATCTGAATATCGCACCACGTCCAGAATCACAGAACCGTCTTCATCTTCATAGCCATTGCCAAAATGCCAATTAAACCAGGGATCGGTTTCGCCACGACTAACTAAGGATAAGTTTTCGCGGTCAAAGATTAACACCTGGGTTCCTAACTGAGGTTCCCACAAAAAAGATTCACTAAAGGTAGTCAGACCTAACATAACTGGCAGCATTTTCAACCGCATCGGTGGCATGAAAAACACCAGATACCTTTGAGTTAAAACAAAATCATGTATTATTGAGTAGCGATCTAGTTTAAAAGCAGCTTTTTGGATAATTTTGCCAGTGCGATCACTTTTGTAGAGATTCAGTTCTACAGAACTTCCCATACTGACTCCAAAGTTAAAAATCTCGCCTGTGTCTGCATCGCGCTTATAATGAGCAGAATAAGGTAATCCATTGTCCAAAGCACCTAAATCATCTAATCCCTTCGTTTCTAAAGTTTCCAAGTCAAGGGCATAGGGATTGGTTGCTTCCCATAAAGCCAACAGTTTATCAGGTAAAGCCAACACTGAGGTATTCGCTGCATTCTTGATCTTTTGTCCCCAGCGCTTCCAGATCGGCCCTGGGGTGTGCATACCATAAACACCATAGAGGAACCTATCTACTTTAGTTTCAGCTTGATATTCTGCTGTTTGCACATAGCGATAGACTCCTGTGACTCCTGCATCAGTGAAATGGACGCCGAGAATTGCTCCATCTCCATCAAACCAGTGTCCCACACGATTGTCACCGCGTTCTAGCCGTCCGGGGCCATTGCGGTAAAGTGTGCCACGCAAGCCATCTGGGATTTTGCCAGAGATCATTGGCAATTGCGTAGAGGGAAATTCTTTTGCCGGTTCTGCGATCGCACCTGCCCAGGCTTTTGTTGTTGACTTTTTCTCAATGGTATGCATATCAAATTTTTGCTTGATTAATTATTGATGTACACAGTTTCATTCTGACATTTTCATCTTTGTTGGAATTTTTTAACAAAGCCTCTAGCTGTAGATATGTAAAGGTTTTGACATGATATTACTCGTTAATCTATGATGAAGAGGGAAAACAACAGCCTTTGCATTCATAACCACAGAATTTAGTGTGGTAACAACAACAATTTGTGTGATAACCACATCTGATGCATTAATAAGTACATTTTAAGTGTAGTAACGACAACTTTAATTTTTCTAATGATATAGGACTTACGCAAAATATCTCTCAAACTCTGATTTTTCCATGTCCTCTGCGGTTCGTTATTCCGTAACTAGTGCGTAAGTCCTATGATAGTTTTTGGTGTGTTAACAACTAAAGATTTTCCAGAAACTCCTCAACAGAGACTCTAGCTTGATTCAAAATACTCTTTAGTGTTCCAACAGCTATAGTTTTACGATGTAATGGCACAACACAACCCACCTCAATGACTTTCTGTCCTTCACCTTCCTCTACAAGTTGTTTTTTCAAAATTACATGACTGCCACGTTGTCGTACTTGAACAAAACCTAAGCGTTCCAGAACACCAATAACTTCAGAAGGTCTAATTCTGGGTAGCTTAGGCAGAAGTTACCTCAAATGTGGTTAGTAAAAGACGAGGTGCTGTTTCAAAAAGCGGGAACTCTTCCAAATACAGTTCCGTTGCTTCCTGCAAATTAGCGATCGCTTCTTCTATCGTCTCTCCTTGGCTAGCGGTTCCCACCTCTGGACATTCAGCTACATAAACATCCTCTTCCCAATGCAAGATTGCTGTAAAGGTTCGAGTTTTTGTATTTTTAGCCTGTTGTAATGAACTCATGGAGCGTTTATCTGGCTATCTTTTGATTTTCCTATTGTTGCTTAACCACCTGGAACCAACAACATCCGCGCCTCGATCGCTTCCCAGGTTTGGGGTAACACCCACAACGCTGCTTGGTTGCACTGGATAATCAGATGATTAGCGTAGAGATAATTTTCCAGTGCTTTTATTTCTTCCTCAGATAAATCGATCATTTCTAGGGTGAGATGGAAAGCTTTGAGTAAGGTTTGTTGCAGGTGTTTAGCAAATGCCAGACGCACTTCCCTTGGCTGTTTCTCATCAGGAATTGTAGCTTTAAGTGCTTCTAGTTGGGCGATCAGCATAGTAAAGTTGACGTTATTGAAGATTTCTGATTTTTTTAGTTCACCAGTATTTTTGATGGCGATGGCGATGGCCTTCGGGTCGGCAATGGCGATGGCGTTGGCAATGTCGATGGCGTTGGCGATGGCGTTGGCGTTAACGATGGCATTGGCGTTGGCATTGGCTATGGCGTTAGCGTAGGTCTTGGTGCTGGCGATGAGGTAGGCGTTGGTGTAGGCGTTGGTATAGGCGCTGGTGATGGCGTTGGCGATGATGATGGCGTTGGTGTAGGCCCTGGTGATCGCAGATGCACGTTTGCGTACAGGTTTCAAATTACCTGCTGATCCAACTGTTACCTGTTCTGCCCAGTTTAATAATGCTTGCAACTTCGGGGTGTTAATATATTTTTGCGCTTTCTTTTCCATCAGCAACAGCAAATTATCTGCACCACCACGCATCAACCCAGCTACCAATAAAAACACCTCATTCCAGGGTTTATCTATCAGGTGTTCAGTAACTAATTTTTCAACTTGACGATGGTCATCAATATACTGTGCTGTTAAATATTCTTGTAGGGTGAGATGAGAAAATGAATAGATATCCCTTGCTCGTTCTACTAAAATACCTTGTTGAATAGCGATCGCATCTAGAACTGCCTCAGCCTCTAAATCCTCTGGTGCATTGTCGTTATTGTGCAGAAACTCTTTAATTTGACTCACAAGTTCTTGGTGAGATAAGAATAGCCGTTGTGATTTAAAGCTATGATATGCAATCTCAGCTAGCATAATTTTCTCTAAATCTATGCCAAGCTGACGATAAATTGGATCGGTTTGAATGCGTTTTTCAGCCGCCCATTTTTTGAGTAATATATCAAGAGCATCACTGTAAAGCGTAGCTCGGTTTTTAGACAAGTCTTGAGATGCGTCATACACTAAACAAAGAAAAGTTAGCAATACAGGAGTTCTAGCTAATTCTTTAGTTAATTCTTCATTTTTGATTAACTCCCAGCACTTGTCAGCAGTTCCGGCTTGTCTATCTACCTCTGATGAAAACCAATTTTGAATAAACTGCTGAATTTGAGCGTCATCAAAATCTGCGATGCCTACGGCGGCAAGCAACGCAATTTCGCTCATCTTCATAAACTGAGATTTATAAGCAGCAGTCCGGCAAGATATAATAAACCGATTATCTTTGTGTTGCTCAACAAAGCTTTGAATTTGCCTAATTAATAAATCGGTGTTTACGGTTAGGACTTCATCCAAACCATCAAGCAAAATTAATAACTTCCCTTGTTGTAAGGCTTTGGTAGTAAATTCTGCGTCAAATGGTAACTGATACAACCGCATTTCTTGCCTGATAGCTTCTTCAATATTAATTTCTCTATCAGTCAATAGTTGTAATTCAATGAAAACCGGAATACATTCATGTTGTAATTCACCAGATTTGCCCTTGAGTGCTTCTAATCCTATCTTCCGCAAAAATGTAGACTTACCTGCACCTGCTGCCCCAAGTACCATCAGATATTGCTTCTGATTGGCAACTTTAATGCCCTCTTGCCTATCAGGATCTTCAAGCTGAAATCCGTGTTTTCCAGCTTCGGAGAAAAGATTGTGTAAAATTTCAATTGATTCAAATCGCCAAATATCACTTGGCTGCAAACATTGCACAGCTATGTAGATTGAATCCAAATCTACAGACTGTTGCATCCCCAATATTTGCAACTTGTTATGGCGCTTGTGGTAGTTAATAATATATTGCTCAGATGCTTGATAAATTAATTTTGTGGTTTTCTCATCTAAAGGGCGGTCAAGTATGTTTATATAAATGTCAGCAAAATGTTTAACCGTTGCATCTGGTGCAACTTCTGGTAGTGCAATCAGCTGATCTAAAGTGACATGGTTAACTCCAGATAGTGCTAATGAGCGCAAAATCGCATCAGCCGAACCTTCTACAACCACAACGCGGCTGAGTCCACCTCCAACAGGTTTCAAAGAAAGTTGCTGGAGTTCTTCGATAGTATCACCCAGCACTTCGGCAACTTGGCTTTTGCGCTGATCAATTAATGCCTGTCGATAAGCCTCAGATGATGCAAATTGCTGAGGTTCCAGCGATGAATTGCTGGCATTTGAGTTGATTTGATTTTCGTTGCCCAAAGTCATAATTGCCCGAATTACCTCATCCCCCTTAGCCCGCATCAGAACATCTTCAAGGAAGGGGTCGATTTTGGCAATTTGGCTTTCGTTAAGTTTCATAGGGCTGCGGTTACCTGAATTAAACCTTTACCTTGGCGTTCCCTGTCATGTCCTAAATCTTGGCAACTTGTCAGCAGTGCGTCAGTTAAACTCGCTACCGTAATTTGCTTGTTATACTTCTCTAAGATTAACGCTGCTACACCAGAAACGATTGGGGTTGCCATTGAAGTTCCGCTGTCAGCTTTATATCCACCACCCGGAACTGATGAATAAACTTCTTCTCCAGGCGCAACCAAATACGGAACGTTATATAACTGGTTATTGATAGTTATTCTGGCATTGCCACTAAATGAAGCAATTTGACGATTTGAGTTAATAGCACCCACTGAAAGCGAATTCTTACAATTTGCTGGCGCAATATGATTGTTAAATCCATCATTGCCGATGGCGCAAACAGGTAATACCCCCACCGCCAAGAGGGTATCAATTGAAACACTAAGTGCATCTGAATATGTGGGAATGCCAGCTGAGATATTGACAATACTCACGTCCACTCGTTTTCCCAGCCAGTCCAGCCATGAAAACAAGTCTGATAATCTGCCAACACCTTTTGGTATTAATACGCCGTCAATCAGTTTAGTTTCTGGTGCAACGCCAACCTGCTTACCACAAATTAGTCCAGCTACGTGAGTGCCATGACCAGCAGTATCTTGAGAAGGTGTTAACTGGATTTTCTTACTTCTATCATTAAAACTATAAGATTCAGTTACTTTGCCTTGCAATTCTGGGTGGGTTGAGTCGATACCTGTGTCAAGTACAGCAATAGTGATGTTTTTCCCGGTGCCTGTAAATCCATTTTGACGTGCTATGTTGAGAGCGATCGCATCCAAATGCCATAATTCATCTTTGGTAAGTTGATCTTTAGTATCTCTATTTCTTTGTTGTGGCTGAATCAACTCAATCGGCTGATCGGGTAAAATTAAGGCATTGGGAACTTCCCGATGCATCCGTTCAGCCTCTTGTTCAGTCATTTCGACAATACTTGCCCCAGTAATCCCTGAGTAATCTGGGTGCTTTGAAACTTGGCTGGTTTCGTTTTGTGCATCTTCTAACCACTGTTCAATTTCTTGGTGTACTGGATCTTCCCGCCAAAAATTTACAACTTCTGCAACTTGCGCCGGACGGCTTTCGGGTGTAAATTTTCTAGATGCAAGTTTTAGCGATCGCGCTAATGATGTTGCTTTGGGTCGAATAATGTAAACGCTCATCAAAGATTCCTTATTATAAAATAAGCAAGATGTCTGCTTCACGAATACACTATTACATCTTTTACATTTTTCATAGTAGTAAATACCTGCGCTTGTGCGGTCATTTGGTATGATATGAAGCAGCTTCTATAAGCTACAAAAGGTGAAATAGCTAATTCCGGGTCTATTATGATAACTACACCAAACTTAAATTCCTGGGTTATCTGTCCCCAACCAAATCCTCAAGCAAACTTGCGTTTATTCTGCTTCCCCTACGCTGGTGGTAGCGCGGCAATTTTTCGCACATGGCCTAATAATCTACCTAGTAATGTCGAAGTCTGTGCTGTGGAATATCCAGGACGGGGAAGACAGATTAAGTTAGCACCCTTGACGCGATTAGAATCTCTTGTTGAAGCGATCGCTCCAATTCTGATACCATATTTAGACAAACCATTCGCGTTTTTCGGTCACAGTATGGGCGGATTAGTTAGCTTCGAGTTAACCCGTTTACTTCGCTCTCAGTATAGTCTTACTCCCTTTCACCTGTTCATATCTGCTCGTCGCGCCCCGCAAATTCCGTTGACAAAACCACCTCTCCACGTCCTATCAGACCCTGATTTGCAGGACGAGCTATACAGTCTTAACGGTACACCCAAAGCAGTATTAGAGAGCATGGAACTGATGCAGATATTCCTCCCGATTTTGCGGGCAGATTTTGCCGTTCTGGAAACTTATATTTACACTCAAAAACAGCCACTGAAGTGTCCTATTACTGTTTTTGGTGGTTTGCAAGACCAAGAAGTTAGTCATGAGGAACTGCAAGCATGGCGAGAAGAGACGATCGCTACTTTTTCATTACAAATGTTTGACGGCGACCACTTTTTTATTCATTCACACCAACAATTATTATTTAAATTTATATCTCAAGAATTGCAGATGAGTAACCATAGTTGGTAATAGCGATCACACAAAAAAGAGTTAGGAGTCAGAATATAGAATTTTCCTGACTCTCTGAACTAATATTTGTACTTATTGTCTTTGGGTAGCGATCGCTAATTTTGCCCCCTGAACCTGACGAACCCGATCCATCACAGCCACTACCCGACCATAATCAACTTTTTCATCAGCATTAATAATCACCAACACTTCTGGGTTAGAACCAACTAAAGCCCGTACTTGCGCTGTCACATCATCAACTGCAATTGGTTTACGGTTCAGGCTTATCTGTTCTTTTTCATCTACCGTAATCGTAATTTTAGTGGGAACTTGCTGTTGTTTCGCTGTGGTGGCCTTCGGTAAATTTACTGGTAATCCTTCTGAGCGGGTTAAAAACAGTGTTGACATAATAAAAAATGTCAAAAGGGCAAACATTACATCAATCAGAGGTACTACATTTATAAATGGTGGTAAATCTGGTTCATTATCATCTAGATCCATAAGACTTCTCCTGTTGTTCGTGGCGATCAAGTTGGTCATAGCGATCGAGGAACAGTATTTCTAGCTGTCCGCCGTATTCTTGAATCATTGTTATCTGCCGTTGGTATAGTCCCCGGAAGATACTGGCTCCTAAAAGCACAAAGATAGCCACAACCAATCCTGAGGCGGTAGCAACTAAAGCTTCACTAATACCAGCAGTGACTGCACTAGTTTTACTACCTCCGACATCACCAATATTCAGTCCAGCAAATGAGCGAATTAATCCTAAAATTGTGCCGAGAAGTCCCAACAGAGGCGCTAAACCGATAATGGTGTCAAATACAGCTTGAAACCGCTTGAGCATAGGGATTTCTGCTTGCGCCTCGCTTTTCAAAGCCAAACGAAATTTTTCTGGAGTCGGTCTTTCTAGCTGTAGTCCAGCCAGAAAAATGCGTGCTATGGGTAAATCTACATTTTTTTGCAGCTTATCCACAGCACTAACGACATTATCAAGTCGATAAAGATTTAAAACCTCTCGCACCACCCGGTTTTGACGCTGACCAATCTGTATCCAAAACTTCGCCCGCTCAATCATTAGTGCTACTGCCAACACCGAAAACGCTAGCAGGGGCAACATGACCACGCCGCCTGCTTCAAACAAATTCTGAATTCCCATGTAGTGCCTCTAAACTCATCAACAATACAAAATCAGACTACCAGAATCAAGCTAAAAATGAAACTTTTTCTCAATAGAGTTTAAGATACAATGATACTTTTTTCAAATCTACTTATCATTAATTTTATTAAATCTTTTTTTGTTTTACATAAATTAATTTAATTAAGACATAACACAAAAATTAATTTTATCTAGAAATCGTCATAATCAACAAAAATCGGCTATCCCTCCCACCCCTTGAAGGGGTGGGAGGGATAGCCGCCCGCCGATTTAGTCATTAGTCATTAGTCATTGGTCATTGGTACTAATGACCAATGACTAATGACTAATGAGTTCGATTTGCCCCCGGCTTCAAGCCGGGGGATGAGTTAACAGTATTTTTCAAAGATATTTTGATGATTAAGTATCATATTCCCTACCCGAAGAGGATGTTTGAAAAGTCTAATTTATAACTCGCCGAGCAAATATAATTCACGGCTACACGAGACTTTACCCACCTCCGTGGGTTAGAAGACCCTTGATTTTGGATTAGTCCAGGTCGGTGGACTTAGCTTGTGTAGTAGCGTGCCGGAGGCTCTATTCTATTCGCCCAATACTTTTCAAACATCCTCTAACACTGCCCAAAATAATTTTAATTTTTTACTTGATATTTGTAACCTTGCATTCTAAGATAGCTAGGTTAGTGAGAATAGGTAGCAATAGCGATGAGCTTTTCCGGCACTACTGTCGAGCAACGTTCCAAAGAAGTTGAGGCTCTCAAGTCTTTTCTGACTTACAGTCTGATCGGTTCACTGGCGCTGCATATCGGCGTACTGTCCTCAGGCATAAGTAATTATTTGACGAGAGTGTCCACACCAGAAGAAGAACCAATAGAGTTGGCGATCGTGGATTCTCCAACTGCGGAACCAGAAAAACCAATTGCAGAGATTCCAGAAGAAATCAAAAAAGAACCACTTATTGTCCAAAAACAGCCTATAGAAACTCCACCAGTAGAAAAATTTCAGCAGCAAGAAAAGATTACAGCAGTCGCTCAGAAGCCACAGCCGACAAATACGCCGCCAAAAGCGATTACTCCCAAGCCAGAAGTTCCTGTGAAATCTGCACCCATTCCCCGATCGCCTCTATCTGAAGATTCCAAAGCAAGTTCGGCGGGTGGCGGTGGTGGCGGTGGCGGCTCTGGTGTTGGTTTAGGCTCAGGTAGTGGTATTGCTGTAGGTACAAGCAGCGGTACTGGCCCTGGCACAGGAACTGGCACTGGCACTGGCGGTGGCATTGGCAGTGGAACTGGCACTGGAACTGGTAGCGGTACTGGCAGTGGAATTGGTAGTGGCTCTGGTACTGGTACAGGCTCAGGAATTGGCTCTGGCTCTGGCAGTGGTATAGGCAATGGAGTAGGAAACCGTCCGACAGTAGCAACAGCGCCAACAGTGCCAACACCTCCAAAAATTAACAGTTCAGGTAATGGTAATGGTCGTGCAGCCTGCCGCGAATGTAATGCCAAGTATCCAGAGGCAGCAAGACGGCGAGGAGTTGAAGGTAGAGTAGAAGTAGCTGTAGATACTGATGCACAAGGCAATGTTACCAATGTGCGGATTGCTCGCTCCAGTGGAAACCGCGAATTAGATGAAGAAACCGCCAGACAAGCGCGTGAGTGGAAATTAAAACCCGCAGATGGTGGTAGACAAGGGGTATCGATCGCCACTGAATTTGCCATAAAAGGTTCACGGCGATCGCGCCAAGTTCAAGAACGGCAAGCACAAAGACAAGCAGAAGAGAGAACCCAGCAGACAACGGCTGCTAACTCCACAGAGTCAACTCCAAGACGTAGGCGACGAGAGTTGACACCCTCATCTAATGAAGCTAGAGCCACAAGACCAGCAATATCTGGATTTAGTCGGCGACTGGAACCTCAAACAGGGGAAAATACTCCTACAAGGTCATCATCTGGAGCTAGTACAACTCGTACTCAAGGAAGTCCAAGAGAGTCCTTACGCGGTATCCAGCGTGAACGAGCGGTTCCCGATTCATCACAACAGCCGCAAGCAACCAAAAATCAGCGACGGCGAAGAAATAACACCAGTCAAAACAAATTGCGCGAGTCTTTGCGCCGTTTACGCCCACAACCTCAATCACAACCTGCTGCTCCCAGTCAGCAGTAGTCTATCAAGTTGAAATTGATCAGTTCGTAGTGAGTGATTTATCGCTCAACTTTAAGGGCTAAAGCCGCTACGAACTTTCACAACTCATCAAAATTAATCACATGAACATTAGTAGAGGGAAAAAACTTATTGGAATCATGCTTTGATTAGCGATCGCACCGCTTCCTGTTTTTAGGATGCGGTTTTTCTTTGGATAGGAATAGCTTCGTTAAGCATCACCCCTCTTCCCTGATGGTAGAGAGGTTAGGACTGCATTGACACACTCCCCCGTTTACAAAACGAGGGATTCTGGGGTCAAACAATGATTGCAGGTATAATCCGTCTTATATCATCTAGCCCAATGGACTTGTGGCCATGCCCACTGAATTGAATCATACCATGACCGATTAACAATTCAAAATTCAAACATTTTAGACATTTTAGACATTTTCAGACGGGGATTTAAACCCCGACTGAAACTGGCGCTACCTGTATTGTTGGGGTCTTAAACCCTTTGATTTCGATAAATTCGCTTGAGTTGTCAATCAGTGCAAGTGAATAATCCCGGACTTCCCCATCCCCAATCTCTCTAATCAGGGCGATGAAAGTCGCCTGCGGCTAAGAAATGGTAGTAGTGTTTGCTCATCACTAATTATATGCTGAGAGGATAGTCAATAGTTAACCCTCAAGTCGCTCATCTGCACTTTATGCTAGGTGTCAAATTCCCTGATTTGAATAAAACTTCTACATAAACACACACTGATGCAGTTTGATTTGCTTGAATAGCTATATTGATAGGACATTGATCCGACGGCAATTTACAATTCTAATTATGGCAAGTAAATCCATTGATGTTAGGGAATATACTGTCAGGGCGCACAAAAGACAGATTCATACTCGTGTTTTTCAGTTTGTCTGTAAAGAGTGTAACGAACTGACAAAACGCGAGACTTTCGGACCTCGACCCTTATATTGTGAGACATGTCGCCCTCCCCAACCGCCTAAGAAATCCCAGCCAACATCTCACAAAGCAAAACCTAGAGCAATGTCTTACAAAAGTGACATCGATTTAAATTGATTGAAGCCTTATGACTCAAAATGGACAATTAGAACCACCTCCGGGCACCTTTGTCTCACCACTGTTGGAATTACGAGACTATTATGCTCGCCTTACAGAAGAGTATGAACGCCTCTTTGTGCAGGCGCGATCGCAGCTGGATCATGTAGAAGCGTTATTATCTAACTGGTCTTTTTCTGATGCCAACAAACAGATATCAAGACTGACGGCGGCTGATGAAACCTCAAATCTTTCCCAAGAAGGCTTTCTGCGGTTTTTATCACCCCTTGATGACATCGACCAAATCAACTTGGTGAAGTCTGTACAGTCAGAACGAAAAGACAAAGACTTGGTTGGGATAGATAATTCCTTTTCTGCTGCTGTTGATACAAAAGAGAGTCAATTTCTAACTACATCGCTAGATCCAAAGGTATCCACGGAGAACAACGATAGTTCAACGAAGGTGGCAGAAATCCCCATGCTACCTCAATATCAGCACGCTCTCTCGCGCATGGAAGCCATAAAACAGCTATTGCAAGAGCAAAGAGGCACTGTCTGTCATATTGATTTTATCGTGCGATCGCTTTATGGAGAGTTAGATTCCAATCTATTCAAAGTAGTTAAAGGTAGGGTTCAATCTTCCCTCACCCAAGGCAGAGAAAGGAATTACTGGGTAACTATTCCCGATGAGCCAGGTTGTTATACTCTAGATTTAAGTTTGGTAGTCCCAAGTAATGGCAATAATGCTCATCAAAGCATCAAAAACAAAAAGAAGAAACCTTTCGTACCCCTGACAAAAACAGTACCAATGCTCAAATACTTTGAGGGTCTATTCTTAATTGATGCGCTCACCTCTCTGTTAGAACAAAATCCAGGTAAAGTTTTCAGCGTCGCTGAAGTCATCGCCGGAATCTATGGAGAAATAGATTCTCACCAAGTTAGAGAGATCAAAAATAAGGTGCTAAATGAATTATCTAGAGGCCATCGGACAGGCAAATTCTCTAGGGTTCCTAACCAAATTGGCTTCTATACTTGGGACTCGAATCTAATATTGTCTCGGTAAATTGGGCATTGGGCATTGGGCATTGGGCATGGGGCATTGAGCATTGAGCATGGGGCATTGGGCATTGGGCATCGTTATTTTCCTTGTCCTCCTCATCCCCCTCATCCCCCCACTCCCCACTCCCCACTCCCCACTCCCCACTCCCCACCTATCCCAAAAACAGCTTGTATGCCGGATTCTTGTTTTCATCCCAATAGCGATAGCCGAGGTGATCGAGAAAAGCTTGCCACTCTTCCATCTCGTGGGGGGGAACCTGGATACCGACAACGATTCGCCCATAGTCTGCGCCGTTGTTGCGGTAGTGAAAAAGACTAATATTCCAGGCGGGATTCATGGAAGTAACAAACTTCATCAATGCGCCGGGACGTTCGGGAAACTCAAAACGATAAAGCAATTCATTGTGAGCTAGAGGAGAGTGCCCACCTACCATGTGCCGCAGATGTAATTTAGTTAGTTCGTCGTCTGTTAAATCAAGAGTTTCAAATCCTTGAGCTTCAAAGGTTTCTACCATCTTTGCAGCATCGGCACGGTTTTGAATTTGCACTCCGACAAAAATATGGGCTGTTTTTTCATCGGCAATGCGATAATTAAACTCGGTAAGATTACGGTTGCCAATACATTCACAAAACTGGCGAATACTTCCCCGTTCTTCAGGAATTGTAACTGCAAAGATCGCTTCGCGGCGTTCGCCGAACTCTGCCCGTTCTGCCACAAAGCGGAGGCGATCAAAGTTCATGTTTGCACCGCAGGCGATCGCAATTAAGGTTTGTCCCTCGATTTGTTCTCGTTCTACGTAGGCTTTGGCAGCTGCGATCGCTAATGCACCGGCTGGTTCTAAAATCGATCGCGTATCCTCAAACACGTCTTTAATCGCAGCACAAGTAGCGTCTGTATCCACCAGAATGATTTCATCTACATACTGCTGACATAAACGGAAGGTTTCTTCACCTACTTCCCGCACTGCTACACCATCAGCAAATAACCCCACTTGGGACAAGCGCACCCGATGTCCGGCTTTGAGTGATTGAGACATCGCATCAGCATCTACTGGCTCAACGCCAATAATCTTGATTTCGGGACGCAACCGTTTCACATAAGCGCCAATTCCAGAAATTAATCCGCCCCCGCCAATTGCCACAAAAATCGCATGGATGGGTTGCTGATATTGCCGTAAGATTTCCATCCCGATTGTTCCCTGTCCAGCAATCACATGCGGATCATCAAAGGGATGAATAAAGGTCAATCCTTTTTCTAGTTCTAATTCACGGGCATAGCTATAAGCATCGTCGTAGGTGTTTCCATGTAACACGACTGCTCCGCCCCTCATTCTCACCGCGTCTACCTTGACTTGGGGTGTGGTTATTGGCATGACGATAATCGCTTTAGTTCCCAAGCGTTGAGCTGCAAGGGCAACTCCCTGAGCATGGTTTCCCGCAGACGCGGCGATTACACCATGCGCCAATATCTCTGGTGGCAGTTGCACCATCTTATTATAAGCACCTCGCAGTTTAAAGGAAAATACTGACTGCATATCCTCACGTTTCAGCAGGAGTTGATTATTCAGCCGCGCAGACAAATTTGGGGCATACTCCAATGGTGTTTCCTGGGCAACATCATACACACGGGCAGTGAGGATTTGGATCAGGTAGTCGCAAAACATGGGCGTCAAGGTGTTAGCAAATGCTGGATGGAAATTAATTTTACGTTACAAGCGATCGCACTGGTTTTATTTAATTGCATTCTCTCAAAATTTTGAGTGATTGAAGAAGAATTCAGGAGTCAGAATACATTCGTCAGAATCAAGACGTTCGCGGACTCGCTCTCTGTGGCGCTATCAGTGGCGGGTCTGAATCCCCCACGGATTGAAGACCACCATTCCTACAGAATTTATTCTGAATTCTGACGACTGATGCCTTTATTCTGTTTCGATAAAATTTAAAAATTACTAATACTATCTGAAGAGAAAATATTCACTGATGGAATTTTTTGGTGACTTCAAATTTCAGGCGATCGCTTGTAAGTTGATTTTAAACGAGTTTTGCCAACTGTTTGAGTATTTAGATCAACAGAGAAGTATAGTATTGCTGATAAATATAACTTCTAATTTTATGTTAAAGTAGGCATGAAAGATTAAATTCGGCTGTATAGTTTGTTTTTATATATTTGTATTACAGACCTCTCCCGATGTAAATCTCTACACACCCTGATTCTGGAGACATTCTATGTCAATTTACGTTGGTAATCTATCTTATGAGGTTAAAGAAGATGACCTCCGGCAAGTCTTTGCAGAATACGGAACTGTAAAAAATGTTCAATTGCCTATCGACCGAGAAACAGATCGGATGAGGGGTTTCGGCTTTGTAGAAATGGAATCAAATGCTGAAGAAACAGCAGCAATTGAGGCCCTTAATAATGCTGAGTGGATGGGTCGAAGCTTAAAAGTTAATAAAGCAAAGCCGAAGATAGGCGGAAGTTCCTCTGGTGGTAGACGAGGTGACTCCTCTCGCCGCGATTAAAGTCTAAAACCAAGAATTTAACAAAGTATGTTCAGTTTAATTCCCCTGCCTCTCCAGGTACCACGTTTTGTGTAGGGATTTTACCCCTACACAAAACTTAATTACGAATTACGAATTACGAATTACGAATTACGAATTATTTTAACTCTAAGGTCTTGAGGGCAGAGAAGGAGTCTGCCTTTTTTTGTTTTTCCAGATATCAGAAAATACCGTCACTTTGAAACGCCCCTGCAAAAGTGCAAACCTAAAGCAATTGCCAAGCACAAACAGCGTAAGAGAAGTTTCCGCAATTGATAATAACTGTCTCTTATAAAGCCATGCGTTAGCATAGCTTACCGTAGGTATCGTTTTTGTAACAGGTGCAGCAACCATGAATCCAGAAGTTAAACATATTGTTAGCGAACTAAGGCATCAGTTCTACTCTAAGTTTGCTGCTGCTATGAATATGCCGGTGATCATAACTGGTACATCTTATAGTAGTAATTCACCGATCGCATCTTGGATGGATCATAGGCAAAGGCTAAACTAAGTAAGTCGTGGAGAAAATTTATAAGTATGTAACAATTAACTGGCATTGAATCTTGTCAATGCCGTAAAGGTCGTATAAGAGAGAAATCATATTGCTTGTGCGATGTTAGTTTGGCTGAGACTGAAACATTTAGCTTATCAAACAAGTCAAACTATTTATAGAATCAAGCACAACTTACTTGACAATTATTTAATTCAGCAACTAAAACGTCCAGACGTTCAGATGTGTTTGGTCTAATTTAAAATGCTTTATTAGCGATCGCCTGGGAGTCAGAATGCCTTGAAGCGCAAATCTCTCACACTACAACCGCCCAAGTTATGTTCAGATATGTTTGCTCAAGGCTTACCCACCCGCGCTTTGTGCCAGTTGCGTAAGTCCTGATGTTAAACAGATTAAGCGTGTCCGAATAGTTAAGCGTGCTGATGGTTATTATTGCCAATTCTGTGTTGATATTGAACATAAAGAACAACATCAACATCATGGAAATCAAATAGGAATTGATGTAGGTCTGGAATTTTTCTATACTGATTCTGATGGTAAGACAGTAGAGAATCCAAGACTACTACGCAAGTCCGAGAAGTCTTTAAAACGCAAGCAACGTCAAGCATCAAAATGTAAAAAATGTTCATATAATCGCCGCAAAGCTGTTAATAAATTAGCTAAAAAGCACCTCAAGGTAAGTAGACAGCGTAAAGATTTTGTTGTTAAGACAGCAAGAGCGCTTGTCCAATCTAGCGATTTGGTAGTCTATGAGGACTTGCAGGTAAAGAATATGGTCAAAAATCACCATTTAGCTAAATCTATTAGTGATGCATCATGGTCATTGTTCACTGATTGGGTGGACTATTACGCTAAAGTTTTTGATACTTAGGCGATAGCTGTTTCACCACACTACACAAGTCTTGACTGCTCTGTTTGTGGGACAAGAGTTAAAAAATCTTTGTCTACCCATACTCATAAATGCCATTCTTGCGGAACAGTGATGCACCGTGACCACAATGCAGCTAAACAAATACTGACGAAAGGACTAAATAATACGGTAGGGCATACCGAAATCCACGCTTGTGGACAGAACGACCTCGGCTTTTGTGGGGAAACTGCTTTAAGTAAGTTGGCTGGATGAAACAAGAATCCCACACCTTCAAGGTGTGGGAGTGTCAAAAACCCCTATTGCCATGATTGAAATTCATCAATGGCGCTACGAATTAAGGAAGTTATTTGAGCGCGACGGGTTTCAAAGTTGGCGGCAATATAAATTAGTAAAATGCCAACTAGCAAGCCAACAACCCATTTTAAGAAAGAGTATTGCAAGCTGAAAATTACCGATTGATAGATTGTAGTAATTAAAAAAGTGGCTGTACCAATGTAGAGAAAAGCCCGCACTCGTAAAGCTAATCCGGCAAAAATGGCGATGAGGCTGAAAATCCCCGGTATCCAGGCTGTATGTTGATGAAATAAAATAGCCCACCCACAAATTAAACCACTACCTAGCACTCTCAGAATATGACGAGCGGTTTTATACTCTGGTAGCTTTAGTTGGATATCGACTTGAGCAATATAAAGCAGTGATAATCCAATGGGTGTTACATACCACAAAGCATCAGTTAAATGTAAGGAATTAAACCAACGGTAAAGCGCCCAATCAATCAACGCCACACTAATATAGGTAAAACGGATGTTTTCACCAAGCTTTACTAGGAAGATGTAAAATCCAGCTGCGAGTAGCAAGGTGATGGGGTAAGTTTGCAGTCTGGTTTCCCATAAAATGATCAGTGGTACAATGTATGCAGCTTGTTGCCAAGGTCTTTTAGACCAACCCCAATCCTCCCAAGGTAGGATGTATAGAAAATAGGCTACTACACAAGCGATCGCACCATTCCAAGGAACTAAGGTTCCAGCCCAAAATTTCCCGACTGCTGTCTCGCGCCAATAAATCCTCATACCCGCTACTTCTAATAAGCCAAGGTAAACCCACATTTCGCCTATTGTGATTCCTCCCAAGATGCTGGAGGAAGTGCGCGAATTTTGTCCCTGAAAGATGGCATAACGAATCAAAAATACCCCCGTTCCCAATCCCACCAAACGGTTAACTCCAATGGGAGTAATAATGGCAGCCATTAATAAACAACTACTCCAAACCCAGTGAATATGGGCAATTCCTTTCAGTTCTTGCAGAGTTAAACGTAAGTAGCTGACTAGCCTTGGCGACAAGATGCGGTAAGCATACATGATAGTGGCACCAAGGGCAGACATGGCAATCAATCCATCACCTAATGCTCCTCCTGAAGCTTGTAACATTTGATAGAACAAAAGTTCATAGGCAGAAATGGATACGCCAATGATTCCTAAATACAGCAGGGGTTTAAAGTTCTCGCGCCGTCGCCCCACGCCAATGATAATTAAAGCTACACCTAAAGAATACAAACCAGTCCATTGGGTGAAGGTGTCCAAACGCAGCAATACACTAAATGCACCATAAATTAATGGCAGAATGTGAAAACTGCTAGGAAGCTTTTCTAATTGATGTCGTCGTCGCCACCACTCTCCAACAAGTTGAGCGATTAAACCCAAGGCGATATTTGCGATTGGCAAGCCACGCTCCGCGAACGCTATTTTAACAGTTGAAGGTTCCCCAAATCCTAGCGCTTGGGCAGTCAACAATTCCAAACACCAACCGATGCTATAAAATGCCCAATTTGTCGGTTCTCGCCAACTGCGATAAACAATGGCTGCCAAGGCGATTGCAGTGGCAATTAAGTACAAAAATCCCGAAGTCGTAAACCCTTGGTAAATTAGTACTGAGTGCAACGTCAAACTCAACAACTCAAAACCACACAAAGCGATCGCCCATTTATCACTGGCGGCTGCATATATAACTGCTAATTCGTTACCGCGTCGGCTCAGAAGTGTCCGCGCTAACCATAGACTGAGAGTAGCGATCGCTCCCACGATAAACCAACCTGCTAGCGCGAGGCGAGGTAAACCAGGTACACCCGTCCACAGCAGCGCCCCAATGAAACTCAAAATAAATCCTTCTGTAATTACCGCAGATGTTTGGTTTCGCAAATAGCGTGTGTTTACAAACATCAGTCCCCCAGCCACAGCCAAACCGATTAATCTGGTTCCTGGTAGCTGTAAAGTAAGTAGCTGGGCAACTCCCACACCCAAAACGCTTAAGTAACGGCTAGTAGTCCGACGCTCTATAATTGTGCAATTGGCAACACCTGTGAGAGCTAAAGGCGTAACTAGCCAAATAGCTCCCCAATAAGCTTGGCTATCAGCCAGGCCATACCAAGATAATTCTGCATTCATCCACAATAGGAAAAAACTAGCGGCGGCTAATCCTAAACCGATGTCCCATGCACTACGTCGCCATAAACCTTCCTCCAGGCTAAATACCCATTCTGCAACCATTAAAGCTAATAAAATACTTGCCCAGGCTTGTTGAGTCAGGGTTGGTAAGAGCCAATTAATGGTAGAGCAAAAGGTCAGCACACCCATGATATGAGTTAAATATATCAGGGGAAGGGATGAGGGAGATGAGGGGGAGCGGCGTTGGGTGACGAATGCGAGAGTGATTGTGGAAAATAGCAGATTTAGCGATCGCAATGTGGGATTTATGAGAGCGATCGTTGTTAAAAAAGCTCCAAATAAGAGGGTGAGCAGTTCGCCAAACTTAGCTAATTCACGCTTTTGGCTGCGATAGAGGCTATCTGTGAGCGCCACCATCAAAACTACGTAGGGAAATAAAGCTATACTCAGCAATGCCCCAGGTTCATTTTGAGAATTGGTGAGTTGGGTGCCAATTGCGATCGCCCATTTCTGTAAGCTATCAGGTACTAACCGCCAAAAGAGCCAAATCGTCTGTAAGCCGATAACAAAAACTGCCGCGAAGTCAATCTTTAAACTGTGCTGCCGCAAGCGATTTACCATAAACCACAAACTCAAACCACTTACAGCGATCGCTTGCCAAGGATAATCTACTACTGATACCAGCCAACCCAGGAAGAGTAAAATGCTACCGAGTTTTTCCCAGAGTAAGGGGGATGAGGGGGATGAGGGAGATGAGGGAGATGGGGAGAATATTACTGTTACTTCTTCTGCTCCCCCTGCCCCTTGCCCCCTGCCCCCTGCCCTCTCCCCTCCTTGCTGTGCTAACCAAGTCACTAACCAGCCGCAAATACCAATAGCTAATCCCAACTGCGTGACATTTACCCCAGCAACAAAAATCGCCCGCACTAATAACACTATCAACGCATAAATAATTACAGCAGAAAGTAGACTAATACTTAAGCTATGGCGTAGGCGTAGCCCGTCGTAGACATCGCGCCTATCTTCCTTGCTGACAGAATTAGGCTGTTGGTAAAGATTGTGATAAATGGTAATAATAGTTGTGCCGATCATTGCCAGATAAACGGCAATCAAGGGAAATCCTGATAATTGCCAACCCCAATGCAGATAACTCAGCCCCAGAATATTTGCTAGAGGTAATTTGTCGGTATGTAAATTGGCAAAAATGGTGCGATTTTTGGAGAGTAAAACAGTTATAGCAGTAAGGGTAGGACAGGCGATCGCAACTACAATCCAATCCAGAGGATTTTGCCACAATCGAAAGCTATCCATTGCCCAAAAGTTTACTGGCACTAACAAAAGGGTGACAATTAGCAAAGTTTGAGCCGTCAATCTGAGGTTGCTTTGCCTAGTTGCCCAAAAGCTTAATCCCCAAAAAGTCAAAGTATAAGCAAATAAAACTCCATACTGTCCAGAAGCGGGAAACCTCTCCCACTGACTCGCAGCCAGTACCCCAGAGGACACCACTACCAGAAATACCCCTAGAAAAAGCAGCCAACGCACACTCAGTTCTGCCCCCAAGGACTGTAACATTGTGCTGATAAAGTTGGGTTTAGCTGGTTTTTGTTGCGGTTGTCTACGGCTACTAGATTCTAAAGCTGCTACGGGCAACTGCTGCACAGACTCAGAAGTTGCAAATATTACTTTTGTTTTAGCTTCCGGCTGGGGTTGCAACACCACCGCACACACCAGAAACTCTTGACATAGCTGCCTAACTTGGGTATCGGATATCAAACCTAAGCGCAGCCAGATATCTAGTCCTTCTAATAATTGAGGATGGGAGGATGGCAGTGTGATTTCAAATTTTAGCGGGCGCTCAAGGGGTGATGGCATAAGCGGCAGCAGTATAAGTATATACTTAAATCATGGGTTTAATTAAAGTATATTTTGGCTTTAATTGTGCCATTTATTAGGCTAACTGATATTAATTTTTATCTCACTTACTTACAGCAGTTTTCATTTAATTTAACCACATATGTTGTAGGGGCACAGCAATGCTGTGCCCCTACCGCGTGGTCTATTTACCTGAAAATTGCTGTAAGCTGGATTTCCCCGACTTCTTGAAGAAGTCGGGGATCTGGGCTTTTGCTTAAACAAGTGACATCCCACCCGACAATTAGGATATTTGTTTAAGAAGTCCCGTTAAGTCGATTTTATTATTTTCCAGACAAAGTGGTTTATCTGCTGTAACTTTGAGTTATAAACTTTTTCAATTCCAGCTTTTAAGAAGTCAGACGGTTCAAACAAGAACAAAAATATGTCAGTAAAGCCATTCGTAATCTCTGGTAACTGATTTTTCTCAACGATTTGAAATCGCACTTTTGGATCAACTAAGTAACCAAGTACTTGTATTGGTGGAAGTATGTTAGCTGTATCACTAATTATAAGTGGTTTATTCCCTTGACTAATAATCTGAGCAATTTTAGGATATTCTTGGTATTTTTCCGGGTATTTGTTCCACCAAATCTGGGCTTGAGAGTAGAGCATACAAGATATAACTCCGCCCATAATTAGCATGAATGTTACAAGTGACCAGAGCCTTTTTTGCCAAACTTGAGTAGAAATAGACGTGATCTTAGTGGTCAATAGGTAAGCAACAGCTAACTGTATACCTAAAACTGAAGGAAGTGTATATCGACTAGTAGCGTATCGCTTTTGAAAAACGAAATCCACTAACAGTAGGGGAAGCCCTACAGACCCAATCAAGGTTAAGACAAATAACCAAACTTCTTTAGAGGTTCTTCGACAAAGAACATAAATTGAATAGATGATTAGAGCTAAAATAATTAAAATAAAAGGAATTAAGGCAATCTTAAGTTTTCCTGGCTCGCTAGAGTTAATACTTAAATCAAGAAACGTCCGGCTAAAGATACCAGCCCATCTTGCAGCTGAGGCAAATAATGTTTGCTTAACATTTGCCCAATCTACTGCTTGTGGCTGAGGATGGGTAATAATAATCGAAATCCAAGGTATAAAAGTTATAAACCCCGCAAGCAATGATAACAAGTAATAAATCGATGTTTTACTCAATCGGAACCGTTCGATTGCAATTACATAAATTCCCTGTGCAAAAGCAACGAAGGTAAAAAATATATGAGTATAAAACCCTAGTGATAATGTTGCTGCATAAATGCACCAACTAACCTTTGTTTTAAGTCGCATGGCTCGCAGCAGTGCTATGCTTGATATTAAGATGGCTACTATCCATAAACTGTATGCTCTTGCTTCTTGTGCATACACGACATGAACAGGTGAAACCGCTACCAACGCGATCGCTATCCATCCTATTAGTGAAGACTCAAATAATTCTTGACATAGCCAATAAAGACAAGGAAAGGTAAGCAGACTAATAAATGCTGAAAAACTTCTTGTCACTGCGACAGAATTGCCAAACCATTCTACCCAAAACCGCGTCATCAAGATGTATAGCGGCAAAATCTGGGAGTCTTCTAAGATAATCCCTTTAATTGTATCAATTGTGTTTTTTTGCGGATTGGGATACTGATATTTATGCAAATCTTCTATGCTGAACAAACGACCATTACTTAACTGCTCATTCATTTCTGACAGCATATAGCCCGATATGCGTAATGATGAGAAAACTTCATCACCCCAATAAATTTTTTTGTCAAGATTGACGAAGCGAAAAAATACACCTATTACTAATAAAATGATCATTAAAAAACGTAACCAAGATTTAGAAATAAGCCCTCTCTGTGACAATTGCTTTTTCATGCAGCTTTCAATCTCCTCAAAGCGTTAATAAACGGTGGTAAAATTTTCTGATTAATTATCGCTAGAATCGTTTTTTAGCAGACATTTTGGTTTCCATGCTACTCTAAGACGTATTGCCAGACGCTACAACTATTTTAGGATTTACGCAAAACTACACGCGCTCTGGGGCAATTCATGAATTGCCCCTAAACTGATACCATTTCACACAAACTTTGATACATATAGATTTATCGTAGAGGCACAGCAATGCTCATAGGTGTCAACTTAAGCTGAAAGCCAGTGTCTAAGCAGCTTTTAGAGATTGTCTCGTTTGTCTCGTTCCCAGTCTCCGACTGGGAATGCCTATTAGAGGCTCCGCCTCAAGACTAGCGGCAGAGCCGCAATTGAAGAGCATTTCCAGCCTCTTGCTGGAAACGAGGTTTGAAAAGAGGCAGCAGCCCAATGAGCAGCATTGCCAGCCTCTAGCTAGAAACGAGGTTTCAAAAGGGTTTTGGTTTAAGTTGATACCAATGAGCTTTTTCTGTGCCCCTGCCAACGTATTTGTATCATTATTAAAGTGAAACGGTATGAAACAGTCATGGCCAAGAGATCCATGCTGTTTTGTCACCTTCTCTACTTATTCTCCTCACTTTGTCTCTTCCAGTAATAGAATTAAGAACGAAGCCTTTGTAAAGCCTTCAACTATCAAAAGATAGAAGCTCTACTAGCAGATTTGACAAAATGTAGAAAAACGAAAATCTGTATTCAAAGTAGGCTTGTAGCATATAAAACGCTTGTAAGATTTTTATGACTTCCCGTATTCGCTTTTTAATGTGTCCCCCTGACCACTACGACGTGGACTATGTGATTAATCCCTGGATGGAAGGGAATATTCACAAATCATCGCGCGATCGCGCCGTGGAACAGTGGCAGGGATTACACCAGATCCTTAAACAACACGCAACTGTAGACTTAGTACCACCTGAAAAAGGCTGGCCTGATTTGGTTTTTACCGCCAACGCTGGCTTAGTACTGGGGGATAACGTCGTCCTCAGTCGCTTTTTACACAAAGAACGTCAGGGAGAGGAGCCTTTCTTCAAACAATGGTTTGAGGCAAATGGTTATACAGTCAATGAACTTCCCAAAGATTTACCCTTTGAGGGAGCAGGGGACGCACTGCTGGATCGAGAAGGACGCTGGTTATGGGCGGGATACGGTTTCCGCTCAGAATTAGATTCTCACCCTTATCTAGCTAAATGGCTGGATATTGAGGTGCTTTCCCTGCGACTCATAGATGAACGTTTCTATCACCTGGATACCTGCTTTTGTCCCCTAACAAATGGCTATTTGCTGTACTATCCCGGCGCTTTTGATTCTTACTCCAACCGCTTAATTGAGATGCGAGTTGCACCAGAAAAGCTCATCCCAATTGAAGAAGCCGATGCAGTTAACTTCGCTTGTAATACGGTGAATGTAGACAGCATCGTGATCATGAACAAGGCGAGTGATGCTTTGAAAACCCGCCTTGTGGATGCAGGTTTCCAAGTGCTGGAAACGCCGCTTACCGAATTTCTCAAAGCTGGTGGCGCGGCTAAATGCTTAACCCTGCGAGTGACGGAACCAGTTAGAGATGAAATTCATGCCAATGTCTCGGTAGAAAGCCGGATCATTCGCATGGAAGGACACTTGCTGGACGCAGGTTTAATTAACCGCGCTTTGGATTTGATTATAGACGCCGGGGGAAGTTTCCAAGTCCTGAATTTCAACTTGGGAGAACAACGACAAAGTACTTCAGCTGCCGAAGTGAAGGTATCAGCACCATCTCATGAGGTGATGGAAGAAATCATCTCGCTGTTGATTGATTTGGGTGCTGTAGATTTACCCCAAGATGAGCGAGACGCGAAACTAGAGCCGGTAATTCAAGATGGTGTAGCGCCTGATGATTTCTACGTCAGTACGATTTATCCCACTGAAGTCCGAATTAATGGCCGGTGGGTGAAGGTAGAAAATCAACGGATGGATGGCGCGATCGCTATTACTCAAACTGCCAATAGTTTCGTCGCTCGGTGTAAAATATTACGCGATTTAAAAGTTGGCGAACAGGTAATTGTAGATGTGTTAGGTATCCGCACCATCCGCAAAACTGAATCGCGGGAACTACGCAGCACCCAAGAATTTAGCTTTATGTCGGCGGGGGTTTCCAGCGAACGGCGCGTGGAATTGGTTGTTGAGCAAGTGGCTTGGGAATTGCGGAAAATCCGCGATGCTGGTGGTAAGGTAGTTGTCACGGCAGGGCCGGTGGTGATTCACACTGGTGGCGGTGAACACCTAGCGCAACTAATTCGGGAAGGATATGTACAGGCGTTGCTGGGTGGGAATGCGATCGCAGTTCACGACATCGAGCAAAATATCATGGGCACTTCTTTGGGTGTAGACATGAAGCGGGGTATCGCTGTCCGTGGTGGACACCGTCATCACCTCAAGGTAATTAATACTATCCGTGGTTATGGCAGCATTCCCAAAGCTGTGGAGGCGGGAGCGATTAAAAGTGGCGTGATGTATGAGTGTGTTCACAATCATGTGCCTTTTGTGCTTGCGGGATCGATTCGAGATGACGGGCCTTTGCCTGATACTCAAATGGATTTGATTAAAGCACAGGAGGAATACGCCAAACATTTAGAAGGTACGGAGATGATTTTGATGCTGTCATCAATGCTGCACTCCATTGGGGTGGGGAATATGACTCCGGCGGGTGTGAAAATGGTATGTGTGGATATTAATCCAGCTGTGGTGACTAAGTTAAGCGATCGCGGTTCTGTGGAATCGGTGGGTGTGGTGACGGATGTGGGTTTGTTCCTTAGTTTGTTGATTCAGCAGTTGGATAAGTTGACAAGTCCGTATGTTAATAAGATAGGTTAGGGAGACGAACCGCGAAGACGCAAAGGGCGCAGAGAAAGGGAGATGAGAAGAGTAGCTTTTAGTGAAGAGTTGCAGGTTAATTGGGTCAGTTGGATTGCTGATTTTATGTTGGCGGGGATGGTTTTTGGCCCGCCAATTGCTCCCTTTTTAGCTGCGTCTGGGGTGTCTTTGCTTGCGGGAATTGCGGACATCATTTATTTTATGGGTAATCATGTCTGTCCGCAACCAACTATGGGGTTAGATTTGGCACCACCGTTTATTATGGCTGTTTGTATGCGCTGCTACGGCACCGTCACGGGTTTGCTGATTACTCGTTTGTTGTATGGGGTAACTGGTAGTAAGGGATTTTACTGGTTAAGTCAGTATGGCTGGAGTGGTGCAGCTTTAGCTAGTGTGCTGATGATGGCTTATCCTTTGGAATTGGCAGCACAGGTTTTTGGTTTGTGGAGTTTTAATAATTATCTGGTTACGCCTTTTGGGTTAATTACGGGTTTGGCGTGGGGATTGTTTACTATGCCTATTTTGCACGGGTGGCATGGTGCTAAAACTAGCTTGCATGAATTGTAGAAATGGTTTTCCGGCAGTTAGTAGAGACGTTGTAATGCAACATCTCTACACTTAGCAAATCTCCACAAAGAATCCTTAACTCAACAGTATTAATTTACAGGACTGAGGGTTAACTAACGGCTGATTTATCGAACAGAATTCAGGAGTCAGGAGTCAGAATTCAGAATGAATTCTGTATGACTGGCGGATGAATAACCGCAGTTGTTGCACCACCAAATCGTAGATTTGGTGGTGCAACAATTCAGTGGCGGGTCTGAATCCCCGACTGATTGATTCTGAATTCTGAATTCTGGATTCTGCATTCTTCTTCAAGTTTACGTTTCCGCCGTAAACCTACACTTAAGGCTCCAAAAGTTAATGCACCCAATGCAAAATTAGGTTCGGGAACACTGCTAATATCGGGTTTACTAAGCAACTGAGGTACACCCAAATCTTTTTTACCAAGGTTAGTAGCTTTGAAAACGTACCTCTCCAGGTCGGGAGCCACTACAATAGACTTATTTTCATTTGTAATACCATTCCAAGCACCAAACTCAGTCAAAAGCAATTGGTAGCTAAATAGCCCATCTGAATCTCCAATAAGTTGCAGAGGTGCTGAAAATTTCAGGACATTGCCATCAAGGGTATATGGTACTGAACCACGAATTTTACCCCAGCCTCCTGAATTTGGTTCCGATGCACCAACTGAAAAAACATCACGTATCCGAACGTCACCTTGAACGTAAATTTCTTCTCCGCGAATAATTGAGGAAAAGTTACTATAGATAGGAGATGCATTCAAAATAGGCAATTCCCCATTCGGATCAATAAAATATTGGAAAGAGCCGGCGCGCCGATTAAATTTATCAACTGTGAAAAAGTCCGGCATCTTATTAAAATTTATAGTGAATAACACTTCTTTGGCATCAGGATTTACCACGGCTGACTCTGATTCAACTAATAATACTGCTTGCGCTATTTGCCCTGTGCCCAAGGAAATTAAAGCTGCTCCAAAAATAGACACTCTCAACTTTTGTGCGTATGTCATAAAAATTACTTTGCTAACCGTAGTATGACATCAAGATAATACAGCTATTAACATATTAATTAAAAGTTATCAGAGTAATTTCACTGCAAATTTATGATGATTTTACAGAATCTTTAACACAAATCGTACTAACTTAGGATATGCGATCGCATTTGTATCCAAAGTTGAAAAACTTTCATGCGATGTCTACGACGGGCTATGCCTACGCACCATTGGACTAACAGCCTTGGTCAAACTCAAAGTCACTAATTAGCGATCGCTAGTACTGTAGATACTAGCGATCGTCATGTTTGCTATCGCTGTGGTCTTATACTGCCTGTACCTACCTCTACCTTCTGTGATCCTTCAACGATTTGGTAAAGTTTGTCTTCTAATTTTTGCATACATGCTGACCAATCAAATTCGAGTATGGAAGGGCGAGCGTGCCGAGTCATATCTGCTTTCAAATCGGGATTTTCCAGAATCGCAATTACCTTTTGGGCGAAATCTGTGGGATTGTTAGGTTGGGCAAGAAAGCCGTTACGACCAGGAAATACCTGTTCTGAGGTTGAGGGTGCAACAACAGCAACTACAGGGGTTCCAGACGCTAATGCCTCGTTATTTGTAGTGCAGAAGTTCTCGGTGACGGAGGGGTTGACAAAAACATCCGCTCTGGCAAACCAACCTAAAAGTTGTGTACCGTGAGACTCACCCCAGACGGTAATACCCGATCCAAACTTTTTAGCACGCTGACGAATCTCTTCATCTAGAGGGCCACTACCAACAATCACCAGATGAACATCAGGGATTTTGGCAGCTATGACTGGAAATATATCAAGCAGTTGGTTGACATTCTTTTCGGGAGTGATGCGTCCGACAAATAAAAGAGTCGGTCGGTTGTCATTAGGAATCGGATCGTAACAGATGTTTCGCGGGTGAAATTTTTCACAATCGATGCCTTGATAAGCGACGTATTCGGCGCGTTGGCATTTCAGTTCTTCGTATTTAGTGAGTTGTTCTTTAGAAGAGAAGTAATTAAAGTCATAAAACTCACTAAATTGCTTGACTAAAGTGGGAATGATCGGACGAACCAAGCTGAAGAACTGATCGCCAAAGTAATATTTGATATACGCAACGATATCTGTATGGAAGAGTGATATTATTGGCGTGCCTGTTCGTTTTGCGTATTCTGTACCGATAGGACGACCATAACCTTGCAAGAAAAATGAGTATAAACCTCTCATTTGCGCCGCTTCTTCAACAATTATAATATCGGGTTTGAATTTCTCCAATAATTTGGTATCACTCCAATGTCGATAGTGCAATGGTTGAGGAAGAGACTTGTAGAATAGCAGTGGTTGTGTGGGGAATGCGTAAGCAGAGAAATTAGGGAAAGACTGAATTTCATCTAAACCTGGCATGGGGCGATCGCCAACATTTTTGGGGTAGCGATCGTTGATTTGCGGATGGATTAGAAAAACCTCATGTCCCTGCTCTAGCAACCAACGAACCCGTTGATGTACTGCGACGGAAACTCCAGTTAAGAAAGGAGCGTACAATCCTGTAAACAGTGCAATGCGAAGTTTTTGCTTAGTCATAGAAAAGGGGAATATTTCACGAAAATGCTGGTTTTAAATTTAGGATTTACGCAGCAAATGTTTCATGAACATCCTGATTCTTTGGCTCAGAAATTCCCACTAATATCATGTCTGGGTAAGCATAATACCCGGAACCCCACCCCGCCAAAGCTGCGCTTTAGCTCCCCTCCCCGCCTGCGGGGAGGGGTTGGGGGTGGGGTTCTTTATGGGTAATTTAGCGGACATGATATAATACAGTTAGACTAAGGATTTACGCATTTTCAAATAGCCGAAATTGTCGATTGTGAAGCGGATGTTTATAAACCTTGTTTAGATACTATCAAAACATCCAAACTCCTAAGTTAAAATTCCCCTTAATATATTTGTCTAAACCGTTGCCATTCATCCAAATACATTTTGGTAATCAACAAGCCAAAGCGTGTATTTTGACAAGGGTTATAGCTAATATAGTTCTACTAAATATAAGATAATATAATTTGAAGACTAGGGAATGTTTAGCGTAATAACTTTCATGCCCTAGTTGATAATTTAGCGATTAAGTTCAAAGAGAAACCTTGCTATCAATAGGCTGATCCAACCATTGATAAGGGCGATATTCAATTAGCCGGATATTCCAGGGACTTTGAACCCGATAGCTGACACCGCGCCAAGTAACTGTTGAAATCCACAGTGACGATAGTATTGCTAACCCATAAACCCATTGTGTCAGAGGAATCCCAATTAACATTTTGATGATTGTAGCAGCTGATAATTTAGCGATCGCCTGGTCATTAGAGCGAACCACTCGCTGTATCTCTAATTCCAACACGAGCATTATCAAGAGTAATGCTACAGTATAGAGACCATAGCAACCTAACAAAAGAGTCGCAGCTTCCCATTTTGCCTCTAACAACCACTCTAGAATTAACATGACGACTAAAGTCGGAAACAAAATGCTAGAAACAGCTTCACTAACTAAAGCTAACCAACGTGGGTGATACAGTCGAGAATACAGCATTAGGCGCTTGAGATAGTCTATTAAGTTGAATAAATCAGTCTCTTCACGATTTACTATCAACAGCGAAGGCACAAACTTTACCTGCAACCCATGTTTTTTGAGAATGTCGTGCATCATAAAATCTTCGCCTAAAGCTTGTCCCCACTTATCTAGTAGTTCTGTTTGGCGAAGCACTTCTGTTTTCACAGCCAAAGATCCACCCCAAGGAATCTGGAAGATAAACATTTGCACTACTGTGGATACATTGCCGATGTAGCGCACTAAAGATCCCCAATACTTACCTGTAGGTACGTACCAACGATTACCTGTTGTTGCCCCCACTTTAGCATCCCCTAGAGGACTGACTAATTCTCGCAGCCAATTCACATGAACTATAGTATCAGCATCTACTAGGGCAACCACCTTGTAAGAATCGTCCAACTCACCGACAGCTTGGATTAAAGAACTGCATTTGAGACTACAATTATTGCGTACTATTCTCAAAGGGCTGATTTGAACGTTGGTAGCTTCTTGCTCTGTGATGGTTTCACTAGCAATTTTCCAAGCGGGATCTTCGTGACTATCAACGATCAACTTTAAATCATACTGTGGATAATTCTGATTTAGGAGCGATCGCAAACATCTAGGCAAAAACGGATCGGCTCCGCGTAGACAAAGAATCACTGCGGTTTTGGGCAACTGATCATCTGGTAATAAGTTTTTTTTAGATGAGCGCAGATACCATATAAAGACAAGCGTAAAACACACCTGAATAACCAACCAACCCATCAAAGACTTAGAGAGAAATATCGCCAAATCTTCCATTAAATTTTTAATCTCCGGTAGAATCTCGGCTTGTTTATATGTAGATGTGATCTAAACCGTAATTCTGAAGAATTGAACATTGGGGATTGGGCATGGGGCATTGGGCATTGGGCATTGGGCATTGGGCATTAAATATTAGTTATTCTTTCTCCCTCATCCCCCTCATCCCCCTCATCCCCCCACTCCCCACTCCCCACTCCCCACTCCCCATTCCCTTTACGAATCCAGCGAATATTTGATGATAATATTGACTGTTGTATTTTTGTTTACAACAAAGCTGGCATCACGAAACTTTGGTGTACCTGTTTGTATGGACACAGTTGGATTTTTGGAAATCCCAAAACCTTCTTTAGGAATACCGAAAAAGTCTTTATTGAGTTTGCGATCGCCATTCTGATCATCAACTACGGCAACAGCATAAGTTCCAGGCTTCAAACCAAAAAATTCTTTTGTTACAGAACTTCCAGTAATCTTAACGCAGCCACTTTGATCTTCGCTATTACCACTCATCGGAAATCCTCGTTCACTTGGGTAAACTCGGAAGCAAATCTCACCTTTTTTGTGGTGTATTCCATTTACCACAACAGTCAGTTTTGCAGTTGGCTCGGCATTCACTGTTTTAGCAAAGCTGATGCTCACTAAAGTAGCAAGCAAAACACGAGATAGTTGAGATAGTTTCAGCATAATTTTGTACTCAGAATAGGTGATTTTAGGGCTGAAAAAAAGGGAGCATCTTAGTTTTGCAAATATACCAGATGATAAACAAGATTCTTGCTCCCTCTCCTTAGTAAGGAGAGGGTTGGGGTGAGGTTTTACAAGGCTTTTTACGCAAGTGAGATGCTCCCTGATAAAAAGCGGCGTTCGTCGCAGACGTTGGCGCAGCCATCGCTAGCTTTTATTTCTTTCTGAAGTAATTCGTTCAAAGTGTAACTTGCTGTTCTTGAATTGATGCAGGTTGCCAACTTTTCCAAAGTACTTGCAGCACTCTTAGCAAATCTTTCAGCAAAAGATATTCTGTCCCTTTTAACTGCTGATGTAGACTTATATGACAACACAGCCGCTCATCAAAACTCAAGGGGCTACGCCATATAGAGAGTACATACTCCCAGATTATTCTCCAATGTGGTAATAAAATTTGTCCTTTCTTTGCTGAATCAAACCACACTGAATATGCGTAGAAATCAGGCAGCATACTCAATGAGTGTTGTTTACTATTGTTAGCAAACAACAGATAATTAGGGAAATACATACTCATTGATTGTTGCGGATGACTTCTGGCGAAAAACAGGTATTCAGGAATTTCATAAAACCTACCAAGAATACCAAGTCTTAACAAGAGAATTCCATCTGCATTACCGTAACCACCCATAGGCGGTATCATTCTCAGGGCATTGGCGCGAATTACTCCATAACATTGATAACATAAATGTTTGGTCAGCAATTCGTGAAACCGCTCGTGTGGTTTTAGTGCATCAGCCTTGAGTTTGATATCGTAGTTTTGGAGAAAATTCCCCTGTTCATCAATGAAATTTGTCTGGGAGTGACACAAGATTATGGTAGGATCTTGGTCAAGCACCTCAACACACTTCTTGATAAAATCTGGAGCATGTAGATCATCATGGGCTGCCCACTTAAAGTACTCACCTGAAGACAATTCAAATACGCGATTGAAGTTACGAGCGCAACCGATATTATTCTCATTGCGGTAGTAACAGATACGTTGGTCTTGCTCGGCGTATGCTCTACAAATTTCTTCAGTTTTATCTGTAGATGCATTATCTGAAATAATTAGCTCAAAATCTTCAAAGGTCTGAGCCAAGAGTGAATCTATGGCTTCTTTGATAAATTTTTCACCATTATATACAGGTAATCCGATGCTCAATCGTGGCTGATTGCTACTCATAGAAAACAAGTATTCGGAAAATCTGGGGATTATTTTATGCTTAATTGCAGATAATTTTTAGGCAGATGCAACGGAATAATTCAGAATTTAGTAGGTGGGTTTCCCGACTTGTTCGCGCAGCGTCTCCCCTTGGGAGAAGCATGTGGCGCTTGAGGAACAAAACCCAACATTCTCAAGGTTTGGTTGGGTTGAGCGACAGCGAAACTTAACCTACTATTCTAATTCTTATAACTCTCCACTCCCTATTCCCCACTCCCCACTCCCCACTCCCAAAGGACTATTTGATCAATTTTTGGATATCTGTTTTTTGCAGCCATTCATGTGTTCGCTGCATTCCTTCTTCTAGGTCAATTGTTGGTTTATAATTTAACAGACTTTCTGCTTTGACAATAGAACAAGCATAGGGACGAGTCATAAAATCTATAGACTCTGGTAAGATATCAACTTTTTGTCGAAAAAGTTTTTGTCCTTGAACACGTAGCTTTAGAAACAACTTGATTTCATCTTTAGATAATGAAAGGGGTGCTGATAAACCTTCCATTGCTGCTAAACGCATAAAATACTCTTTCCAGGAAGTTTCTTGTCCGTCGGTGATATTAAATATTTCACCGTAGGTTTCTTTTTCAATCGCCAGAAAGATGCCATCAATCAGGTTATCTATATATACATGATTGATTACTCCTTTACCATCGTTGGCACAAGCAAATAATTTTTGACGCATCATTAGAATTGGTCTGACTATCCAGGGAATACTTCCTGGCCCGTAAACATCTCCGGCTCGAATAACGATGATGCCAAAATCTGGCGGATTATTTAGTTCTAATAGTGCTGTTTCCGCTTCTATTTTCGTTTGACAGTAGGGATTATTTTCGCCAGAGAGTGGCCCGGATTCTGTAACATTATTCGGATAGTTGAAACCGTAAACCATCACACTGGAAAGATGCACAAATGTTTTGACGCCAGCTTGTTTAGCGGCTTTAGCTATGTTGACAGTACCACCAACATTGACATCACGAAAATGGTTAATTGCGCCAGCTTCTTCGGCAATTTGATCTGTATGTAAAACGATGTCTACTTCCTGACAAGCCTTTTGAGCAATAGTAGCATCGGTGATACTACCAATAATTACCTCAACACCTAAATTCTGTAATTGTTTGTTCTGTTCTGTAGAACTTTGCAGTCCACGAACCTTCATTCCTTGCGCTATGGCTAACTCGGCTGTACGCAAACCGACAAGTTCATTAATCCCGGTAATTAGGATGGTTTTGTTTTTGAGGTTCATAAAGTCGGGATTATACCAATTTTGGATTTTAGATTTTGGACTTTCCTGCGGAAGGCTACGCGTAGCTTGTTTCCCCGGAGGGGTACGACTTAGCTCAGTCGAACGATTTTGGATTAAAACAAAAGCTTTAGTAGTCCATCACACCAACTTTAATGGGTGAATAAGTTTGCCTATCTTTAACAAGCGGCTTAGAGCAAATTGTCTTGCTTAGAAAATATCTCCCGGATCTGCGGAGCGGAGTTTATTAATAGCAAGCGCTCCTGATGTTATACACATTAATACTGTTGAGGTTAAGACAATCATCGCATTATTAGTGGTCATAACTATTGGTAATTTAGTTGATTCTGCTGCAAAACTATATAGCAACACAGAAGTAATAAATCCTGGGATATAAGCTAAAATTGCCAAAATTAAAGCTTGCTGAAATACCACATTCAATAAATATCTATTGGCATAACCGATGGCTTTTAAAGTGGCGTAAGCAACGAACTGTGTAGCAATATTGCTGTAAAGAATTTGATAAACAATAACTACACCAACAACCGCAGCCATTGTCAACATCAAGTTAAGTATAAAACCAATGGGTGTTCTGACTGCCCAATATTTTTTCTCAAAATCAATGAAGCCTTGACGTGTAAAAACTTGGACATCATTAGGCAAACTTGCTTGTAAATTTTTCAGTACTGTTTCTGCATTAGCACCAGGTTTGAGGGAAATCAAACCGATATCTATCATATCTGGCGGACGACTATTGGGATTTATCCTCAAAAAAGTTGAGTCACTAACAAGTAAGTTGCCATCTACCCCAAAGGAAGGCCCCAAGCTGAATAAACCACCAACTCTCACTCTATAGCCAATTAATGAACTGTAGGGAAATATTTCAATTGTCTGTGTAGTATCTCCCGCATTAAATTTTTCAGCTATTGGGCCAAACTCTGGACGCGAACTCCGGTCAAAAAGCACGACATCGGGAATTTTCAGTTTATCTAAATTTTTCTCAACTTCTGGGATGTTCATCACAGGTCTACCTGGATCGAAACCAATCACGTATATTGAATATTTCTCACTAGTTGCCGGATTTTTAAGTTTGGCAAATTGCAAATACATCGGGCTAACTGACTCTACGCCATCGAACCCCAATGCTTGATATAAACGAGTCCGCGAAAAGCTTTGATTTGAGGTCAAAGATTTATATTGGGAACTAACTAAAAATAAATCTCCCTTGAGATGCTGATGCACTGCGGTTGCACTGGAATAGAGAGCATCTTGAAAACCAAGTTGCACAAACATTAGCAGCACAATAAAACCAATCCCGGCTACAGCTACCAGTAAACGAACTTTTTGCTGGGCTAGCTGTAGCCATGCTAAAGGAATTTTGAAAATCATGGATTTATTTGTTAGGTGTTATTTGTCATTTGTAAATGACCAATGACTAAATATGAATGGCAACATCCACCTGTAAGTTAGTTAAACGAGCTACCCGCTTACTATCTGCGGGATTATCAATAGAGATTTTTACCTCAATTATTCTGCGGTCTGTATCGGAACCGGGGTTAATGCTGAAGACGTTTTGTTTGTCAACTTGCCAACCAATCTCTTTTACAGTTCCCTGTAATCTTCCAGTAAATGCAGTGCTGCTAATAGTGGCTTTTTGTCCTACACGCACTTTTTGAATATCGGTTTGATACACCTCTGCAATCACATACATTTGAGATGTCTTACCTATTTCAGCAAATCCTTTGTTGGTGCTGATGACTTCTCCGGTTTTGGCGTGAATTTTCAAAATTTTGCCATCTATGGGAGATTTGATGTAACTTAAATCTAAGTCGGCTTTTGCTTGTTGAACAGAAGTTGTTGCACTGTTGACTTCGGTTTGTGCTACTTGAACATCTACACTACGCACTTCGCTAATACTCTTAAGTTGTGCTTGTGCTTGCTTGCGTTGTTCTTGGAATGTGTCTTGAGTTCGCTTGAGAGTAGCTTGGGCTTCTGTTAGTTGCTGTTGGGTAGTTTTTAGTTGCAAAGCTTTGGTATCTGCTATGGAAGCCGCGATCGCACCTTGTTTGTATAATTGCTGATAGCGATCGTTTTCAGCTTGAGCATTGTCTACTTCCGCCTGGATGCGGGCGATTGTCGCCTGTTGGGTAGCAACGTCTCCTTTATATTGTGGCTCTAAACGGGCGATCGCAGCCTTTTGAGCATCGACATCTCCGGTTTTAGCTCCAGATTTCACCTGCGCTAGTTTAGCTTTGGCAACTTGCAGCTGGTCTAAAGCCTGTTGCAATGAGGTTTTAGAACGACCATAATTTTCGAGATAGGCCAATAATTGCCCTGCTTTAACCGCATCTCCTTCTTTCACCAACAATCTCTCTACTCGCACCCCATTATTGGAAGTGGGAGCAGTCAAAGTAGTAACTTCGCCTTCTGGCTCCAAACGTCCCAAGGCAGTCACAGCAACTTTCGCAGGTGTGGCAGCTTTTGGAGGATTCGCTGGCTGCGTCTGAACTTTCGGTTTAGACGAAAACGGTGCCAAACTATAGAAAGCGATTAATCCAGCCGCTAAAGTCAGAGAAGCTGCTAAAATTACTTGCGATCGGCCTACGGGTTTTGTAAATAATCGGCTTTCTTTATTTGCTGCCATATTTTCATTCCAATTCTGCTTTTTTAGAGGATAGCCTGGTTATATTTAGTCGATTAGAATAGACTCATCCGCAAATTACCAAGAGGGCTTTTCCTCTAGGGTTTCTACCTTAATCAAGTGGATGCGTCTAAATTGGTTTTATATGAATTGTTGTACGCTTTTGCCGCCCAAACTCGCTCTTGTGGCGTGAAAATTAATGGTGGTGTTACTTCAAAGCTTCCTAAGTTATATCCTAATTTGATATCTAATCCCGTAGCGTAAAATACAATAGCGCTAACCAGAAAAATTAACTTTCAATCACAACGAAGCGCTAATAAAAATGAAATCAAAAGTTGGATAAACTTGTCATTCAGTATGGCGGATAAATTGCATTTTGTCAACCAATTGAATTCGCATAAGTCCTGATTCTCTCACTGAAATATTTCATCACAGTCAGATTAGAGACTGAAGATTTTACTCATCACTAATTCCTTGTCTAGCAATTGAATACCAACAAATAGTTAGTTATTAAGCAGATTTGATATTACTAACAGATTATTATTAGCAAGGTTGTGTACTATAAGACATTCTTATAGTGATTCCTAGTAGGGGCAATTGATTGCAGAGCGGATTGGTTGGTAGATGCAAAATCTGAGCTTTGCTTCGGTTCACTTTTTACTAAAGACTCATTTAACCTATATTATGTTTATTAAGCAACATCCTAAAAATTAACATTTGCTTTATAAATAACCGCTTTGCTTCTTAACTTGATTTATATTGAAAAATAACCAAAAACTTTGACTCAATTATCATGTTTCTCTGAGAAAAAATACTTATGGTTATTCAATTTATCTATGTATTCATTGAATTGTTACTTACTAGACAACAGATTTGCATTGTTAAAAGGGCTTCAGAAAATCGAACCACAGAGGCACAGAGAACACGGAGAAATAAGAGTTTGAGAGGTATTTTGGGTAAGTCCTGGTTAATTTACACCAATTTTCATTTAATTGAACCATATATGTTGTAGGGGCACAGCAATGCTGTGCCCCTACCGCCTGGTCTATTCAAACCTCGTTTCCAGCCTCGGAAATGCTACTCATTGGGCTGCTGCCGCAAGTAAGGGAGGCTCCGCCTCAATGAAGGGCATTCCCAGTCTGAGACTGGGAACGAGGTAAATCTCTCACACATTTATATAGCTATAAATTATACTTTTATGCTGGATTTTATTCAAAATTCACATCAGTAATAGTTTAGAGCTATTTATAAAATAACTTTAAAGGAATGATTTAGTTTCTGTAAAGTATGTTAGTGTTTTTATTAATTCAATGCTTTAAAGTGGTTAGACAAACTAGTTATTTCATTGATATTTTGAAATTAAAAATAACTAAAGATAACTGCTTTGTGATCGTTTAATTACTTTTCAACTTGCATAAACTCGGATTGAAGGCGGTGTCTTTTCTGTAACGAACTTGTCAACTTTACTGGGTGAAGTAGCATAAAATATATTATCCTGGACGTTGAAACTGGCTATGACATTTGTCAAGATACAGAATGTTGTCATTAACATCAGCTATGTTGCTGTAGTTAGCCTAGATAATCAAACGATTTCAGGTGAAAAAAGCGTTTCTACTCCTCAGTTTCTATCACTCCAGTGGGATACCATTGCTCAAAATCTCTACGATTACAAATGGATTGAATTCACTGGTCAAGCAGTTATTACACTCCCAGACTATTTTAGCAGTTTTCACAACGTCATTGACCTATTGCCACAATATCAATAGTCTAGCGTTGTATAACATTTTTGTGCGATCGCTATGTGCCAAAATCGCCTATAAATCTAGGGCTTTATGAGGGCAGTATCTGTCGTGTGGTGTCGATTTAGAAAAAAGCATTTAGCACAGATAGGATAGCTAACTGCTTACAAAACGAGAGTTTTCCATTATTTAGTAGGCAACAGAAATTACTGTAGCTACAGAATCCACAGTACTAACTATGCCCTATGTCTGCTTATTCAATTGATACTGCCTTAGCGGAGTTAGAGAGCCTTGTCAATAATTGTGAACAGGCTGTCATGAGGTCTATTGAGGGAAAAAAAATGAAGTCAGATAAATCAGTGTCTATCAACAAAATTAACAGACAATTACAACACAATCCTATAGCTATCGTTGGGATGGCTTCTCTATTGCCTAAAGCCAGAAATTTACGGGAATATTGGCAAAATATAGTAAACAAAATTGACTGTATTACTGATGTTCCCTCGACTCACTGGAGCGTCGAAGATTATTACGATCCGAATCCGAGAACTACTGAAGATAAAACCTACTGCAAAAGAGGTGGGTTTCTTCCAGAGGTTGATTTTAACCCGATGGAATTCGGCATACCACCCAGCATTTTGGAAGTCACAGATGTATCGCAACTATTAAGTTTAGTGGTTGCGAAAGAAGCGATGGAAGATGCAGGTTATGGCGAAAAACGTGAGTTTAGCCGCGAGACTGTTGGCGTAATCTTAGGCGTGGCGATGGCCAAGCAATTAGGAATGCCACTTTCTGCGAGGTTGGAATATCCGATTTGGGAAAAAGCACTCAAAAGCAGTGGTTTATCTGACGAAGATACCCAAAAAATCGTTGATAAAATCAAAAGCGCTTATGTGAAATGGGATGAGAACGCTTTCCCTGGAATGTTAGCTAACGTAGTCGCCGGACGAATTGCCAATCGCCTGAATTTTGGCGGGATGAATTGCGTAGTTGATGCCGCTTGCGCTAGTTCCTTCGGTGCTTTAAAAATGGCAATTAGTGAGCTAGTTGAGCATCGTTCTGACATGATGCTGACTGGTGGTGTTGATACCGACAATACCATCATGGCTTACATATCGTTCAGCAAAACACCGGCGGTTTCTCCTAGTGAAAATGTCAAACCTTTCGATGCTAAATCCGATGGGATGATGCTGGGTGAAGGTATCGGGATGATTGTACTCAAACGCCTGGAAGATGCTGAACGCGACAACGATAAAATCTATGCCGTAATCAAAGGTATTGGTACCTCCAGCGATGGGCGTTATAAGAGCATTTATGCTCCGCGCAAAGAAGGCCAAATTAAAGCCTTAGAACGTGCTTATGAAGATGCCGGTTTCTCTCCCGCTACTGTTGGTTTGATGGAAGCACATGGCACTGGTACAATGGCTGGAGATCCAACAGAATTCGGATCTTTAAAAGACTTTTTTGGCGAGCATGATCACAAAAAGCAGCACATCGCTTTAGGTAGTGTAAAATCACAAATTGGACACACAAAAGCGGCTGCGGGTGCGGCGAGTTTGATTAAAACTGCTTTGGCTTTACATCACAAAGTATTACCGCCGACAATTAACATCACTGAGCCGAACCCCAAACTAAATATTAAAAATTCGGCGTTTTATTTGAATACCGAAACTAGACCTTGGATTCGTGCTGAAGGGGAAGCACCCAGACGCGCCGGGGTAAGTTCTTTCGGCTTTGGCGGCACCAATTATCACGTCGTTTTGGAAGAATATGAAGCCGACCAAAACCACGCTTACCGCTTACACAGTGATGCTAGTGAAGTGCTGTTGTTTGCTCCCACAGTAGACCAATTGTTGAGCAAGTCTGAAGAGATTTTAGGTAAGTTGCGTTCACGAAGTGACTCCGGAGGAGTATCGCCTGAAGCAAGAACACATTATGCAGAATTAGTCAAGGAATGCAAATCGCCACAAATTCCCCTCTCTGCTGCCAGATTTGGGTTTGTAGCTGAGAATCTCGAAGACGCTTGCAAGTTGCTGCAAACTAGCATTGACTGGCTGAAAAACAAAGGAACAGCAGCATCTTGGGAGCATCCCCAAGGGATTTATTATCGCGCCTCTGGTATGGAGTTGGGTGGAAAAGTTGTCTCTCTATTTTCTGGTCAAGGTTCGCAATACTTGGAGATGGGGCGCGAACTGGTGATGAATTTTCCTTTGATGCGGCGTCTTCATGGCTATATGGATAGTCTGTTAATCAAAGATAATTTGCAGCCGCTTTCAGAGATCGTTTTTCCTCATCCTGTGTTTGAGGAAGCAGAAAAAAATGCCCAAGTTGCTGCTTTACAACGCACAGAATACGCTCAACCAGCTATCGGGGTGTTGAGTGCAGGGATGTACAGCATACTGCAACAAGCTGGGTTTAAGTCAGATTTTGTGGCGGGTCATAGCTTTGGGGAACTGACAGCTTTATGGGCTGCGGGGGTTTTGAGTACTGAAGATTACTTGTTCCTGGTGAAAGCTAGAGGTCAAGCAATGGCTGCACCCGAAGACCCAGATCATGATGCGGGTAGTATGTTGGCTGTCAAAGAAGACATCAGCAAAGTGGAAGCAGTGCTGAGACATTTTCCCCAAGTTGCGATCGCTAATCAAAATTCTCCCACTCAATTTGTCTTGGCTGGCCCCACCGCAGAAATAGCGAGAGTTAGAGAGACTTTACACGAGAAAGGATATACAGCTGTATTGTTACCTGTTTCAGCAGCTTTCCATACACCGCTAATCGCCTTTGCTCAAAAATCCTTTGCGATCGCTACTAAGTCAGTCAAGTTTGAAAGTCCGAAAATTCCTGTTTACAGCAACGTCACGAGTAAGCAGTATCCCAAGGAACCCCAAGGTATTCAAAAAATCCTGGAAACCCACCTTTCTAACTCAGTGCTGTTTAAACAGGAAATTGAAAATATTTATGCGGCGGGTGGTACTTGCTTTGTGGAATTTGGGCCGAGGAGAATTCTCACCAATTTGGTAAAAGATATCCTTGGCGATCGCCCACACCTTACTGTATCTTTGAACCCCAGCACTCAAAAGAATAGCGATCGCTCTTTACGAGAAGCAGTTGTGCAGTTGCGGGTAATTGGTTTGGCTTTGAATAATCTCGATCCTTACCAACTTCCCCAAACTATACCGCCAATTGAGACGAAGAAGACATTAAATGTCCGTTTAAACGGCATCAACTACAGATCCGAAAAAACGAAAAATGCCTTCGCTCTAGCTTTGCAGGATGGGCATAAAGTCACATTACCTACCCCTGAATATTCTGATGCGGCTCCTTTATTTAGCAGCCCAGGTGTAACTCCAACTCTCGCAGCGATCGAGACTAACGGACATAAAAAAACACCTGCGATCGCTAGTGTGACTGCTAATATCATCACCCAAACAGAGCAACAAATGAATCCTGTTACCCTGTCACAACCAGCCCAGGAATCTAAGATGCAACCAACACCAGAAAAACTTACAAATTACCAACAGCTTTTAGAAAGTTTAGAATACCTGCTGACACAGTTTCAGGAAAATCAAGCCGAGAATTTACAAGTTCACGGTACTTATCTCAACCATCAAATGGAATACGCCAAAGCGTTTTTCCAACTGATGCAACAGCAGAATTCTTTGTTGAGTGAAAGTAAATCAACAGAGGAAACTGCCAAAATGAAGCTAGTTGTCATGGAAAGCTTAGAGCGCAGCATGATGCAGTTTCACTCCCAACAAGGTGAAACCCTACGCATCCATGAGCAATATCTCCAAGAGCAGCTGGAATATACCAAAAACTTTTTCCAACTCATACAGCAAGAGTATTCTCAAATCATCTCTGGTGAGGGAGCAACTCAACTAACAGAGAAACTAAATGAAGTACGCCATCATTTCACCACAGAAACAACTGTTACTGATGCACCAACCAAGATAGTAGAAAGCCAGCCTTTGCCTGTAACTGAGCCTGTAGCTAAAAATGGCTTAAATGTTACCCAAGAACCTCTCTCGCCTGCTGTAGAGCCTGTAGTTGCAACTTCTGTATCTCCCACTTCTAATAAGGCTGAAAATTCCGCTTCTTTGCTCCCTAATCTCTTCTCCCCACTCCCTACTTTTGAGACAGTAGAGCCTGTAGTCGCGCCACCTGTCCCAGTAGTAGAACCCCAAGCTGAGGTTGTAGTCAAAATTAGCTCACCCCCAGTCAACGAAGTTGTTGCATTCACCCCAGAACCAGCACCCACAACTGCTGCACCTGTATCTGGCGCAACCATCGATATTGTTGACTTGGATAAAAACCTGTTAGCCATCACCAGCGATAAGACGGGCTACCCAGTCGAGATGCTGGAAATGGACATGGACATGGAGGCGGACTTAGGGATTGACTCGATCAAACGGGTAGAAATCCTGGGAGCGCTACAGGAAATGTACCCCAACCTACCCAAGCCGAATTTAGAAGAACTGTCAGAAAAACGTACCATTGGTCAAGTTGTAGAGTATCTGCAATCCCACGCTTCTAAAAGCATTACTGTAGAAATTGCAGTTCACGAAGTACAACAAGCAACTGAGATTCTAGTAGAGGCTGCACCAGTAGTTGAGGTAGTAACTTCACCTGAACCAAGCCTAGTTGTCGCATTCACACCAGAACCCGCTACAAGTGATGAATTTGCAGACTTAGGTGAAAACCTACTAGCAATCACCAGTGATAAGACGGGCTACCCAGTGGAGATGCTGGAACTAGAAATGGACATGGAAGCCGACTTGGGTATTGACTCCATCAAACGAGTAGAAATACTAGGGGCGATGCAAGAAATGTACCCCAACTTACCTAAGCCTAATATTGAAGAACTCGGAGAACTCCGCACCATCGGTCAAATAGTTGATTACCTACAGCAGTTGGCTGGAGGTGAAAAAAAAAAGTCTGAGCCTGAGTTTGTCCAACAACCACCGGAATTAGAGCATAATATTCAGCGCCATCCGGTCAAACTCAGAAGCTTACCACAGCCCGATTATTTGGATTTCACGTTACCAGAGGGACACATCGGTTTAATTACCGATGATGGTTCCCTCACCACTTATAAATTAACTGAATCCCTAATCGAGAAAGGCTGGAAAGTAGTAGTTATCAGCTTTCCCCAATCGCTGATCGCCCAACAAGCGCCCTTACCCACAGGAGTAACCCGCGTCACCTTAGCAAACTTGAGTGAAGAACATCTCCAACAACAACTACAAGCGATCGCATCTCACTGCGGAGCGATTGGGGCTTTCATCCATCTACATCCAATGTTTGTAGCAAATAACACCGGGAGTATTTCCTATAACGAACAAGAAAAGGCGATCGTCAAGCACGTATTTTTGATGGCGAAACACCTCAAACCTTCTCTAAACGAAGCCGCACGTCATGGACGTAGTTGTTTCTGTACAGTTGCTCATCTGGATGGCGCTTTTGGGTTAGAGTACAAAGTCAACTTTGGTGCGATCGGTGCTGGTTTGTTCGGGTTAACCAAAACTCTGAGATGGGAATGGACAAAGGTGTTTACTCGTGCGATCGATCTAAGTCCCAGACTTGATGCTAAACAGTCAGTACAAAATATAATTGCCGAGCTTCACGACCCCAATCTTTATATTAGTGAAGTTGGCTACGGCGCACAAGGAAGAGTCACCATTATCGCCGATTAATTAGTTCTTTGATATAGCAGTCTTATTTGAGTTGTGAAAATTCCTGTTTTTAACGAACCGCAAAGGACGCAAAGAGCGCAAAGAAAAGAAATAAACAGAGAATTTCACAAATTTTTAAGACTGCTATTAGTATGTTTTTACTTTCTTGCTACTACAAGAATATTGCCTATTTCTCTTACTTTGCGACGGCAGTCGCTACAACGGAGGGAACCCCCCTTCGGGTTCACCAGTCGCCTACGGCGGGAAACCCGCCTACAGCGCTGGATTCACCGCAACGCGCTGCCTCTCCTTTGCGCCCTTTGCGGTTCGTATATCAAAAAACCCAATTTATGCAGGTATTCACGAGGATTTATGACACAAACAGCCCAGCTTAGTCCATCATCTGTCTTTGTCGTGAGCGGCGGTGCAAAAGGGATTACGGCTGAGTGTACTATCAGATTAGCACAACAGCAACCCTGCAAATTTATCCTACTCGGTCGCTCGGAACTATTAGAAACCGAGCCAGCTTTTGCTCAAAATTCCGATGAATCCGCATTGAAAAAATGCATCATGGAAAATCTTCTTTCCCAAGGAGAGAAGCCCACACCCATGAATGTGCAAAAAATATATAACAAAATTACCTCCAGCCGCGAAATTAAAAAGACTCTAGCAGCAATTGAAAAAACAGGAGCTAAAGCAGAATATATCAGCGTCGATGTTACAGATACGCCAGCTTTACAAGAAAAACTTGCCAATGCTGTGCAACATCTTGGCCCAATTACAGGAATCATCCACGGCGCGGGAAACTTAGCTGATAAGTTAATTGAAAAGAAAACAGAAGAGGATTTTGAAAAAGTTTACACCGCCAAAGTTCAAGGTTTAGAAAACCTGTTGGCTTGCGTTAATCCTAATCAACTTCAACATTTAGTTTTGTTTTCTTCAGTAACAGGTTTTTATGGAAATCCTGGACAATCTGATTATGCGATCGCTAATGAAATTCTGAACAAATCAGCCCATATATTTAAGCAAAGTTATCCCTCATGTCATGTAGTCGCGATCAACTGGGGCGCTTGGGATAGTGGGATGGTGACAGCAGAATTAAAGAAGATTTTTCAAGAGCGAAAAATTGAAATAATTCCGATTGCAGTCGGCGCACAAATGCTTGTTAAAGAAATGGATAATACCAATCATGCAACTGCACAAGTTGTCATTGGTAGCCCACTAGTTCCAATGGCTACAGAGCTAGATTCAGAACTACGAACTTATCGTATTCGTCGCCAAATGACATTGGAAGCTAATCCATTTTTACACGATCATACTATTGCTCGTTCTCCAGTTTTGCCAGCAACTTGTGCAATGACCTGGATTATCAATGCTTCTGAACAATTATATCCCGGTTATCGCTTGTTCAATTACCAAGATTTCAAAGTTTTAAAGGGAATTACTTTCAATGAGACATTAGCTAAGGAACATATTTTAGAAATAGAAGAAATTTCCAAGGTTAATCTTGAAAGAATCGAACTTAAAGCCAAAATTTCGAGTAAAAACCCAGAAGGAAAAATCCATTTTCATTTTAGCGCTCAACTCAATCTCCAGCGAGAAATCCCAGTTGCACCCACTTATGAATCTCTCAATCTCGAACAAGATAATATTATCACCGCTACCGGAAAAGCTTTTTACCAAAATGGTGGGGCTACATTATTTCACGGCCCCGGTTTTCAAGAAGTTAAGAGAGTTTTAAACATCAGCCCTGAAAAAATCACAACAGAATGTCTGTGGCCAGAACTCAGTCCACAAGAACAAGGACAATTCCCTGTCCAATGGGTAAATCCTTATACAACAGACTTGAGTATGCACGCCTTATGGATTTGGACACAACACTTTCATGAAGAAGGTTGTTTACCTGGAAAAGTCGAAAAATTTGAGCAATTTGAAGCGATACCACATAACGAAACATTTTACGTTTCTTGTGAAGTGCTAGCTAAGACACCAAGTAGTGCGATCGCAAACTTTATCATACACGATCGCCAAGGTAAAATCTATTCACGAATGCTCGGTGCCCACGCCATTATTTGGTCAATGAAAATGCTCAGAAGCTAATAATCTTCCTTTAACACTCAACACCTATAGCATTCCTAAATCAGTTGTAAAAAACTCTCTTTATTCTTCTCTCTGCGCCCTCTGCGGTTCGATTAAAAACAGTAAATTTCACAACTCGAATAGGATTGCTATAACTTGCCACTTCAAAGTTTGGGGAACAGCGTAAATCCTGCCTTTTAAATTATCTCTTGCCTAATACCCAAACTCGGAGCATATAAATCGTGGAAAAAATAGCCATCATCGCATTGTCATGCCTATTCCCCGATGCAAAAAATCCTGAAGAATACTGGCAGAACATCCTTAATCAAAAAGATTCCACATCCTCTGCAACAGTCGAAGAAATCGGAGTAGATCCGACAATCTTTCACAATCCAGTTAAAGGTACACCAGACAAAACCTATTCCCTCAAAGGCGGATACATCCGCAACTTTCAATTTAATCCATCTGAATACAATCTACCATCAGAATTTGTTACTGGTTTAGATAACACCTTCAAATGGTCATTGTATGCAGCTAAACAAGCAATTGTACAGAGTGGTTATTGGGGTAATCAAACTGTTCTTGCAAAATGCGGCGTAATTTTAGGTAATTTGTCATTCCCAACAAAATTATCTAACCAGCTATTCTCTCCAATTTACCAGCAATCTATTACCCCTGCTGTCAGAGAACTTTTACAGTATGAAGACTTTGATTTAGCTACTCTCCCAAGTGCAACCAAAGCCTCTTTATACAATGCGATGATATCTGGTTTACCAGCATCTATCATTGCTCAAGCTCTATCTCTATCCCAGATTAATTTATGTCTGGATGCTGCTTGTTCATCATCATTTTATGCTATCAAACTAGCATCTCATTACCTATGGTCACACAAAGCTGATGTCATGTTAGCTGGAGCTATAAGTTGTGCAGATTCCCTATTTGTGCGGATGTTATTTTCGGGTGTTCAAGGCTATGCAGAAAACGGCATTAGCCGCCCCTTAGATAAGTCCTCTAGAGGATTAATTCCCGCCGATGGTGTTGGGATGGTGATGCTGAAAAGATATTCAGATGCCGTTAGAGATGGCGATAATATTCTGGCTACCATTTGCGGTAATGGACTCTCGAATGATGGCAAAGGTAAACATTTACTGAGTCCTAATCCTAAAGGACAAATTCTAGCTTTTGAACGAGCCTATAACGAGGCGAAAATTAGTCCCAAAACTATCGATTATTTAGAGTGTCATGCCACCGGCACATTATTAGGAGATACAACCGAATTCAACTCCATAGAAACATTCTTTGGTCAAAATCAAGCTGCCCCTCTGGTGGGTTCTGCTAAGGCAAATACTGGTCACTTGCTAACTGCTGCTGGCATGGTTGGCTTGACTAAAGTAATTTTGAGTATGTCTCATGGTGTAATTCCAGCAACCATGAATGTTTCAGAACCTTTAGCCTCAGAAAATAGTACAATTTCTGCTGACAAAATTGTTAGAACAGCTACGGCATGGCCAAATAATAACGCACCAATTAAACGGGCAGCTATTAGCGCTTTTGGTTTTGGCGGCACTAATTCTCATCTAATTTTAGAACAAGGAAATACAACACAATCAGTTGAATCAACTCCACCTGTTCCACTTGTAAAAGTCGCCATTGTCGGCATGGATGCCTTTTTTGGTAACTGCAATGGCTTAGATGCTTTTGAACGCAGTATTTATGATGGAACACAGCATTTTACTTCCCTACCGCCTCAAAGATGGCACGGTATAGAAAACCAAGAAAATGTCCTGAAAGAGTACGGTTTAGCAGATGGTAAAGCACCAGTAGGGGCATATATCAAAGATTTTGAAATCGATACTTTATCGTGCAAAATCCCACCGAATGAAATTGAAAAGTTAAACCCACAACAATTATTGCTCCTGAAAGTTAGCGATCGCGCCGTGAAAGATGCGAAACTACAGGAGGGAAGCAATGTTGCAGTGATTGTCGCTGCTGAGACAGAATTCTCTGTGCATCAGCTACAACAAAGATGGAATCTATCTTGGCAAGTTAAGGACGGCTTACTCAACCAAGGAATTTCTTTACCTGCTGAACAGCTTGCACAACTGGAAACCATCGTTAAAGATAGCATTCACCAACCAGTAGAAATCGGCGAATATGTGAGTCACATCGCCAACATCATGGCGAGTCGAATTTCAGCTTTATGGAATTTCACTGGTCCTGCATTCACCATCAGCGCTGGCGAAAATTCTGCCCTCAAAGCGTTGGAAGTTGCACAAATGCTACTCGCTACGGGTGAAGTTGATGCAGTGGTTGTGGGTGCAGTAGATTTGTCCGGTGGTGTGGAAAATGTCTTATTCCGCAACCAATTTGCCCCAATTAATACGGGTGTGAATACGTTGGGTTATGACCAACAAGCTAATGGCTGGACTATTGGCGAAGGTGCTGGTGCAGTTGTCCTCAAGCGCTACGAAGCTGCTAAGGAAGATAATGAACGCATCTATGCAGTCATTGATGCCATGAGTTTCGCACAAGGTAATTCTACTGGCAGTAACGCTCTAGTAAAAACTGATGCTTCAGCTATCAGCAATGTCTGCAAACAAGCTTTCCAGATGGCAGATATTCAACCCACAGAGGTTAACTATGTAGAAGTCTTCGGTAGTGGCGTTTCCCAGCAGGATGAAGCCGAAATCACAGGTTTACTGCAAGCTTATCCGAAAGTGGGCAATGGTTTGCACTGTGCATTGGGCAGCGTCAAAGCCAATATCGGCCACACCTATACAGCATCAGGAATCGCTAGCTTAATCAAAACCGCCCTCTGTCTTTATTACAGGTATATTCCCGCCACCCCCAAATGGTCTGGTGTCAAAACACCGCAAGTATGGGAAGGTAGCCCCTTCTATGTGGCAATGGAATCAAGACCTTGGTTTGTCGATAAAGGCGGCACACGCAGAATAGCAGCAATTAATAGCATGGGTATAGATGGGAGTTACGCCCATTTAATCTTATCGGAGGAACCTAGCCAAGAGGAGCGCGACAACAGATATTTGCAACAAATGCCTTTTCATCTGTTTCCTATAGCAGTTAGCGATCGCTCCACTATACCCGATATCCTAAACCATCTTCAAAAATCCATTGAAGCTAGTTCTTCTTTATCAGCTACCGCCAGCCAAACATTCGCTACATTTGAACACCATTCTAATCCTAAATACGTCTTATCAATCACAGGACGTAACACAAAAGATTTACTCAAAGAAATTGAATCTGCCCGCAAAGGTGTAAATAATGCCTTTGAAAACGGCACAGATTGGCAAACACCTTTAGGAAGTTATTTCACAGCGAAACCATTAGGTAAAACTGGAGCAGTTGCTTATGTTTACCCCGCCGCAGTCAATTCTTATATTGGCATTGGTCGCAGTGTCTTCCGCTTATTTCCTAAAGTCTTCGAGGACTTAAAAAGTAACAATCTCTACAACCGGGCTGCCGACGTTGAAAAGTTGGTTTATCCCAGAAGTTTACCTAAATTGACAACTAGGCAACTAGAAACACTCGAAAAGCAATTGTTAGATGATTCACTGGCAATGTTTGAAAGTGAAATAGCCTTTGCCAGATACATGACAGCAATTTTTAGAGATGATTTTCAAGTCAAGCCGCAATCTGTATTTGGGTATAGCTTGGGTGAAACTAGTATGATGGTTGCTCAAGGAGTTTGGAGTGATTTTGAGGGTGGAAGTAACACCTTAAACTCATCACCTTTATTTGGTGATAAATTATCGGGGCCGAAAAATGCTGTGCGTGAATATTGGGGATTAACCGATTCACCAAACAACAATTTTTGGAATACTTATGTTCTCATGGCTACTCCAACACAAGTTAGAGAATGCCTGAAACATGAGAACCGCGTCTACTTAACTCAAATCAACACACCAGAAGAAGTATTAATTGCTGGTGATGATGCAGCCTGTAAGCGAGTGATTGAAACTTTAGGCTGCAACGCTTTCCCGGCTCCCTTCGACCATGTGATACATTGTGAAGCGATGCGATCGCAGTACGAGGAAATTAAGAAGGTAAACACATTACCATCGCAAACTCTCCCAGGTATTGTTTTTTATTCTGCCGCCGATTATCAACCGATCGTACTTGAAAGTGATGCGATCGCGCATAATATTGCCAAAGGATTGTGCCAAGAACTTGATTTTCCGCAATTAGTTAACCGTGTCTACGGTGATGGTGTCCGAATATTTCTAGAGGCGGGTGCTGGTAGTGTTTGTTCTCGATGGATTGATAAAATTCTCGGCAACAAAGACCACATCACAGTTTCTCTGAATCGTAGAGGGATGGATGACCATGCTTCAATGGTCAAAGCATTAGCAAAATTACTCAGTCATCAGGTGAACGTGGATTTATCACCGTTGTACAGTCAAGCTCAAGAAACTGCTAATTCAAACAAAGCAACATTGAGAACAGTTACCTTGGGTGGAAAAGCGATCGCTGCTACAATTTTGAGCGACGAAAATCGTAAAATTGTTAAAGATTTGGTTGAGGATATTAAGTGCGATCGCTTCAAAAAACAGCCTCTAAACATACCTAATCTCCAACAATCTGAAATCACAGATTCTCTTAACACTTCCAACCAGATAACCCAAGAAGAAAGTTATTCCCATAGTATTTTGCCTCAGCCAGAAGAAGTAAAACCGAAAAATATCATTGATAACGTTTTTGAAACGAGAGAACAATTACAATCTTCTGAGTCAAGTGCAATTAGACAGCCAATTCTTCTTTCTTCCCCACCTGTCATCACTCAAAAAATTAGTAGCATCATCAGCATGTTTGATTTAAATAAGACTCAGTATCAAAAGCTCAATGCTAATAATTCAAAGATAACTAAAGCGCACAGTGCTTTTTTACAAGCTAGACAAGATTATAGTCAACAAATGAGCGAAATCATTCAATTGCAACTAACTTGCGCCCAAAACTTGCTCAACGAAGAATCCTAATAAATCATACCAATTCTCTCTCAACTTGCACTCAACAACTGCTTAACTTATCTCTTCCTTCTCTTACTTCGCGTCCTTTGCGACGGCAGTCGCTACAACGGGGGGAACCCCCGCAACGCGCTGCCTCTCCTTTGCGGTTCGTTTAAAAGAGATTAAGTGCAGCTTCTAGAGAATTGGCATTACTCTCTTCCTCTGTGTTCTCTGCGCCTCTGCGGTTCGTTAAAAGAAAATAAAACGTAGACTTCTTTACAGAATCTACATCTATCATCCATTGCTTGTAATCCGAGGGATAACTGCCGTGACAACCGTAGATACGGTACTAAGTAAACACGATAATGGTCTTAACTTCTCTGCCTGGTCTTATAACAAAAACCAGGTTTGGAAAGGTTCTTTAGAAACTGTATCTTTTGAGCAACAAACCATCAAAGATAAATTGATGGTATTAGATAAACCCTGCTACATCGTGAAAGTTGCCGGAAAAATCGGTGTCACAAATGAGGGGTATTTATCCCCAGGTGATAATGGCACAACAGCACAAGTAGAACTGCTAACATTTGCAGCCCCAATCCGCATTCAACAGTTTGGAGATCCCAATTTTCTCTCCTTTCATGGAGTGAAATATGCCTACGTTACCGGCGCAATGGCTGGCGGAATTGCTTCCGAAGAAATGGTAATTGCACTCGGAAAAGCACAAATTTTGAGTTCCTTTGGTGCAGGTGGTTTAACTCCAGAACGTTTGGAAGCAGCCATAAATCGCATTCAACAAGCTTTACCTCAAGGGCCTTATGCATTTAATTTAATTCACAGTCCGAATGAACCTGCGAATGAACGTCGGGCTGTGGATTTATACCTCAAATATCAAGTGAGAACAGTAGAAGCATCTGCATTTCTCGACTTAACTCCCAACATTGTTTATTACCGTGTTGCTGGATTGGGGTTGAATAACGCCAATCAAATTGAAATCAAAAATAAAGTCATTGCCAAAATTTCTCGCCGAGAAGTTGCTACTAAATTTCTGCAACCAGCACCAGCCAGAATTATCAAAGAACTTCTTGAACAAGGATTAATTACTGAGTTACAAGCAACCCTTGCAGCCAAAGTTCCGATGGCTGATGATATTACCGTCGAGGCTGATTCTGGAGGTCATACAGATAACCGTCCCTTGGTTTGTTTGTTACCTTCTATTATTGCCTTGCGCGATGAAATTCAAGCACAATATCATTACCAAATACCCATTAGAATCGGAGTAGCAGGGGGAATTGGTACACCACAATCAGCATTAGCAGCTTTTATGATGGGTGCTGCTTATGTAATGACTGGTTCAATTAATCAATCATGCGTTGAATCTGGGGCTTGTGAACACACCAAAAAATTATTAGCTCAGGCAGAAATGGCTGATATGATGATGGCCCCAGCAGCAGATATGTTTGAAATGGGAGTGAAACTCCAAGTTCTCAAACGGGGTACGATGTTTCCCATGCGATCGCAGAAATTATTTGAACTCTATCGCGCTTATAATTCGATTGAAGAGATTCCTTTGGCAGAAAGAGAGAAATTAGAAAAACAAGTTTTTCGCAAAAGTATCGCCGAGGTATGGGAAGGAACTGCGGCTTATTTGTCCCAAAAGAATCCTGAAAAACTGGGTAAAGCAGTCAATAATCCTAAACTGAAAATGGCGTTGATTTTCCGCTGGTATCTAGGATTATCTTCTCGTTGGTCTAGTTCTGGTGAAAAAGGTAGAGAAGTAGATTATCAAATTTGGTGTGGTCCCGCAATGGGCGGTTTCAATGACTGGGTACGCGGTTCCTATCTATCTGAACCAAATAATCGTCAGGTAGTTGATGTTGCTAATCAAATTATGACTGGTGCAGCCTTTTTATATCGTGTCCAAAATTTGAAAATTCAAGGGCTGCAAGCTGGCGATTATTACAGTCAGTATCACCCTGTTCGTTCTACATCATTGTTGGAGATTTAAAAATGACTATAAAACAGTCTTTCACAGCAGACGATATTCAAGTATTTTTGGTATCTAACTTAGCTAAGTTGCTAGGAGTAGCAACTGATGAAATAGATGTCAAAGAACATTTAGAAAACTATGGGTTAGATTCAGCCCAAGCAATGATTCTAGTAAGTAACTTAGAAAAGTTGCTAGGATTTCAACCATCTCCATTGCTTCTGTGGCATTACCCAAATATTGAAGCTCTTTCACAGCGTTTAGCTGAAGAAGTGCAAGAAGGTTCACCAGTTCAAGATACAAAGGTAACAGCTTCTAATGCCAATGCTGCACCCTCTGTTCTAGATTTAAGTGCCGAGGCTGTTCTTGACCCTACTATCCATCCCGGCGCTGCATCTAATGCGCCTGTAGGTGAACCCAAGAATATCTTTTTAACTGGAGGAACAGGCTTTTTAGGAGCTTTTATCATCCGGGAATTGCTACAAGAAACCAATGCGGATATCTATTGTTTAGTGCGTGCTGCCAATGCCGAAGAAGGCAAAAGCAAACTCCAAAAAAATCTGCAACAGTATGCAATTTGGCAGGAAGAATTTAACTCCAGAATTATTCCAATTGTCGGCGATTTATCTCAGCCATTGTTAGGTGTTGGCTCTGAACAGTTTCAAATTTTAGCTGCCAATATTGATACTATATATCATAGTGGTGCTTTGTTGAATTATGTTTTTCCATACTCAGCATTGAAGGCAGCCAATGTTTTAGGAACTCAAGAAGTTTTGAGATTAGCTTGTCAAATTAAAGTCAAGCCTGTACATTACGTTTCTAGTGTAGCTGTTTTTGAATCGACTGCTTATGCTGGCAAGGTTGTTAAAGAGCAGGATGAATTCAATCATTGGGAAGGTATTTATCTGGGTTACTCACAAACCAAATGGGTAGCTGAAAAGCTAGTAAAAATTGCTCGTGACCGGGGACTTCCTGTAACTATCCATAGACCGCCACTGATTTCAGGTGATAGCAAAACAGGCATTTGTAACACACATGACTTTATCAATTTGATGACTAAGGGCTGTCTACAAATGGGATATTTCCCTGATGTAGATTATATGTTAGATATGTCTCCTGTGGACTATGTAAGTAAAGCGATCGTTTATCTATCACGCCAAAAAGAATCCATAGGTAAAGCTTTCAATTTACAACATCCCCAACCTGCCGCTTTGAAAATGCTAGTTGAGTGGATACGCTCATTTGGTTATTCAGTTGAGATGATTCCCTACGAAAAATGGCAATCAGAGTTAATCAATAATGTGTCTTCTGTGGACAATCCTTTGTACACTCTGCGACCCTTTTTACTGGAACGTTGGTCTGATGAACAACTGACTATTCCTGATTTATACTTACAAGCTAGAAGACCCCATATTAGCTGCCAAGATACTCTTCATGCACTAGCAGGTAGTTCTATTGCTTGTCCTCCAATTGACTCTCAATTGTTTATGACTTATACCGCCTACTTGATTCAAAGTGGTTTCTTAAATATCGCTTAATAATTCACAATTTGCGTAGGATGTGTTAGTAACGTAACGCACTAAGGAATAAGAATTAAATAACATACAATGTCCCTGGCTTACCTTACCCTCAATGCCTCTCCGATATATTGGAGAGGGAAGCTAGAGACAGGATGAAGTTTTGCATTTTATTTAATCGACGTTCCTAACCCGGATATTTTCGGTGCGTTACCGAAGCCATAACACACCCTACAAAAATTTTGTTTAACCCATGTTCTTTAGGACTCAGTACTACTGAACAGCCAATATTTAAGATTCCAGTTTACAACTCATACACCACCAGAGGCAATATGATTGCCCTGTTTTTTTATGCTCAATAATGTAAATTTTTAGAAGTTACACCTTGACAGAAGCAATCGAGGATAGAATGGTTAGTGTCAGGCATTAAAGTTTGATTTTACCCACTATTGTGAGTAATCAAATACGTGTACATAGAGCAGATCGCTAGCAGTCTGAAATAACTGAACTCCTTTAAGTCCAAATTTTTTCGATGCATAAGTCCTAAATTTAGCTTTGGACTGCTACATCTATTGAATGCACCACACAAGCATTTCAAAGGGTAATAACTCAAGATATTTCTTGTCGGTTCAGATATTACGCGTACTTAATTGTAGAGCGGGAACCACTGTAAATGCAATGCAGCTTCATCAAGTTGAATCCACTAACATTCTTACATGAACACAACACATCAAAGACAGAGCAAACAAACTGCTCTCATTACTGGGGCAGCCGGTGGAATTGGCTACGAATTAGCATCTATTTTTGCTGCTCATGATTACAATCTTGTCTTAGTAGACAGAAACGGGGCAAAGCTTGTAGAAATTGCAGTTAAATTCCAAAAAGAATTTGGAATTCTTGTTAAAACTATTGTTAAGGATCTATCTATACCAATAGCTCCTGAAGAAATTTTCACAGAGTTGCAAAAAGCCGATATTAAGGTTGATGTACTGGTGAACAATGCCGGATTTGGTATTTATGGATTATTTCACGAAACAGACCTAGCTACTGAATTGGAAATGCTACAGGTAAATTTGGTGTGTCTCACCCATTTAACTAAGCTATTCGTGAAGCACATGGTAAAGCAAGGTGAGGGAAAAATCTTAAACGTTGCCTCGGCTGCTGCTTTTCAACCAGGCCCTTTGATGGCGGTTTATTTTGCTAGTAAAGCTTATATCTTATCTTTTTCAGAAGCGATCGCAAATGAATTAGAAGGTACAGGTGTGACTGTGACAGTTCTTTGCCCAGGCTCAACCGCATCTGCTTTTCATGAAAGAACCGGAATGGCAGACTCTAAGTTGCTCAAAGGCAAGAAGATGATGGATGCAAAAACAGTAGCCGAAGTTGGTTTTCGCGCCCTAATGAAGGGTCAAACCATTGTCATTCCTGGTTTACTCAATGCAATACTTGCAAAAAGCGTCAGATTTGTACCCAGAAACCTGGTGACAAAAATTGTTAGAAGTATGCAGGAAGATAAATAGAGGGCATTGGGCATGGGGCATTGGGCATGGGGCATTGGGGAAGAATAACTAATAACTAGGATTAATAGTGCCAAGACTTCAAGTGCCAGCCAAAATTTTCTACAGCAATAGCAGCAACATAGTTGTTAGCAGGTATTAGTTCAAAAAGACTCCAGTCTTCAGTTATCTCTAACTTGGCTGGTTCTGTGAGAGTCAGCGATACTTCAATTTGCTCTAGCTGGGATAGTCCATCTCCAGTTGCTTTTAAATAAGCTTCCTTACAAGTCCAGTAACGGAAAAATATTTCTTGCTGTTGGTTGGGAGATAGCGATCGCAACATCTCATATTCTCTCGGTAAAAAGAACCGTTTGGCAAGAGCTTCTAAATCAGACATCGGGCGAATATATTCTAGGTCTACACCAATTGGGCGAGTACAATTCACCGCACACAAACCTAACTCTTGGGAATGAGACAAGTTAAACGCCAGTCCACTATCGGCAAATTTATCTGCTAATACTGGTTTGCCACGCTGTTGATAATTAAACTGCACTTGTGACGGCTTGATACCCAAATAGCGACCTAATATAGTTCGGAGAATACCGCGACCAGCGATGAAATGCTGCCGATGCTTTGGAAAATAAAACCGTTCAGCACGAGCTATTTCGTCACTGGAAAGAGTCGCTGCTAAATTTTGCAGCTGTGGTTCTGGTTGGTCAAGTTCTATGCGCCAAACATGAATCTCATCCTGTAACAAAGTTAAATCTGTCGGTGCAGGTAGCCAGAGATGATCAGCAGTCATGATAACTCGTAATTTGTAATTAAGTTAAGTTGGCATAATAAAACCAAACTATGTAAATAAAGATAAACTAGGCTAAAACCCTCTTCCTTTTTCCCTCCTGCCTCCTGAATATTTGTGCGATCGTAAACTTATACTAGAATAATACTAAGTAATTTTATTTTTGGAGACGTCTAATGGGAATCTATCGTTTCCTATTATCAATCTTTGTTGCCATAAGTCATACAGGAGTACTTATAAACGGCTTAAACCCCGGGGTGATAGCCGTAATCTCATTCTTGATTATAAGTGGATATGTAATGACAGCCTTGATATCTAAAAATTATTTTGATCCTAAAAAAATTGTTTGGTTCTATCTCGATAGGATTTTGAGAATTTATCCGCAGTATTTATTTAACATAATAGCAGTTTTAATTATTTATTCTATTTTTGGATTAAACTCACATTATCTTAGTAAACCTACAGAGATTGGATTATTACAAAATCTTTTGATAATACCTATGGGATTTTATATGATTCCTTGGGTAGGAGAGAAATTCATGATTATTCCACCTGCATGGTCGCTGGGTCTTGAAGGATGTTTTTATATCTTAATTCCTTTTTTTTTAATATATAAATTAGAAAAGATTTTTTTCTTATTATCATATATGATTTTTTTAATGGCTTACTTAGGAATTATTAACACAGATTATTTTGGTTATAGATTAATATTTGGAACAATATTTATATTTTTTTGTGGGAGCTTTTTATATAAAAATAACAATATTACTACAAATCAACCAGTAAAGTACACATTAATTTTTTCTTGTTTATTATTGGCAGCAACTTTTTTACATACCCCTTTAATATTGCCCTACAATCGAGAAGTATTAATAGGATTAATCTTGGGGATTCTGATGATACCTTTATTAATAAAAATTAAAAAAACATATTTCGATGAGTTTTTTGGCAACCTATCTTACGGATTATTTTTATCTCATTACTTAGTTATTTTTGAATTTGAGAAACTAGAGATACAGTGGAACTCAAAATGGATTTTGCTAATGCTATTATTTTCTACATTTATTTCAGCAGTAGGTTTTTTCTGTTTTGAAAAGCCAGTAATTGCTTGGCGTAAAAAAATTAGAAATCAACATAATTAAAGAATGTTGACGGACAGAATATCACGCTGCTATTAGTAGGCAAGTGTATACGGCAGGGCATAGAGTTTGAATGCAATCAAACTAGGATTTGGTTGTATCCAGCTTCTTATTTCACCATCTCTCTCATGTTTACATTTGTATACGCAGTAGACGTACCAAGGATACCCCATTAGATTTAATCTGACTAATCTTAATTACGAATTACGTAGCTTGCCTGTTGCCAAAGGCGAGTATTACGAATTACGCTGTTTCTCCAACCATTGTAAAACCCGATTCCATGCCCACCAAGGGTCAGAATCTTGTGCTTGGCGCTGGCAATTTTTGCTACTCAAATAGCCAACATGACCGCCGTACTGAGTGAGCAACAAATCTATTACGGGATTGCGATCGCAGCCTTCTTGTAATTCTGGGATGATGGCTGGATCAAAAAGTGGATCATCAGCAGCATATAAAATCAAAGTCGGTTTCGAGATTTGCGGCAATATTTGTAAAGCACTACTAGCTTGGTAATATGCTTCCACAGAAGGAAAACCTAGTCGGTTAATTACTAGTTCATTGTCAAAACCCCAGATACTGTTCGCCCGTTCAATTGCTGCTGGGTCAATGCTTCCCGGATGAGCATCATGTATTCGCCATGCCAGTTTTTTTAAATTCTGTGCAATCCCCGCTTCCAAATATCTGCCGAAGGGCTTTTTAACTAGATAAGATAGCGATCGCTCAGAATCCAAACTGGGACAAATCACCATACCACCACCAATATCACTATCTTCTAGTCCTAAATCTCCATGCTCCCTAATCACCTCAAGAGCGACCTTCACCGCCCATAGCGCCAATTGCCCTCCTAAAGAATATCCTGTAAACCAAAATTTTCCCGGACATCCCATTGCCTTAGCTGCGGCGGCGATGCGAACAAAATCTTCCCCCTCATACAAACCATCAGAAGTCAGAGTCGGCGAAAATTGGGCAGTTTTGCCGTGGGCACGCCAATCAAATAACACCACAGCGTATCCTTGAGCGTAAGCCTTACGTCCTAGCACTCTCAAAAACCATTCTGTCTCTAACTCCCCAGTGATGCCATAAGTACCGATAATGGTGCTATGAGCATTTTCAGGGATGGCAACCAAGCCAAAAATTGGCACACCTTGGCCACCAATAAAAATTTTCTCATGATAAGACGGTTCTGGTAATTGAATAGTACTTTCCCAGAAACGTTTTCCCCACAAAGCGGTGTATACAGTCATGATCACACCGTTTTGTAAAAACCAAGACGGATTGTAGGGCGGAGTATAACACATCATAGACTATAAGATTTCGTGTAGTTGAGTCTTGATTTCACAGTCATTTAATCTTAATATTTATGTAAGATTTAAAAACCTTTTGATAATCGACTCAAAAATCTTTGTATCTATACAAAGGTTGTTATTTATCCTTAATCAGTAGTAATAATTTTTAAGAATGCCGAGGATTCTAGTCATAGACGATGACCCAGCGATTTCAGAACTAGTTGCCGTCAACTTGGAAATGGCTGGCTACGATGTTAGTCAAGCTGAAGACGGCATTAAAGGTCAAGCACTGGCTCTCCAGTTACAACCAGACTTGATCATGCTCGATTTGATGTTGCCCAGGGTAGATGGGTTTACCGTTTGCCAACGCCTGCGTCGTGACGATCGCACCTCTGAGATTCCCGTGTTAATGTTGACGGCTTTGAGCCAAACTCAGAATAAGGTAGAAGGCTTCAATGCTGGCGCAGATGACTACCTCACCAAGCCTTTTGAAGTTGAAGAAATGCTGGCGCGAGTGCGGGCACTTTTGCGGCGTACTGACCGCATTCCCCAAGCAGCAAAGCATAGTGAGATTCTCAACTATGGCTCACTCACCCTCGTTCCCGAAAGATTTGAGGCAATATGGTTCAATGAGACAGTGAAATTGACTCATTTGGAATTTGAGCTACTTCACTGCTTGCTGCAACGCCACGGTCAAACAGTTTCCCCCAGCGAAATCCTCAGAGAAGTTTGGGGTTACGATCCTGATGACGACATTGAAACGATTCGAGTCCATATTCGCCACTTGAGAACCAAGCTAGAACCAGATCCCCGCCACCCTCGCTATATCAAGACAGTGTATGGTGCTGGATACTGTCTTGAATTACCCGGTATAGCTCCATCAAATGAAGCGGCTTCAGTAACAGTCGTAGAATGAAATCACGCTAAATTCCCTTAACTAAGTACAGCATTTGATTAATTCGTAGCGAATTCTATTTGGCAATACCCTGCAATGCCAATGCGTTGACTGACAATGCCAATGCGTTGACTGACAATGCCAATGCGTTGACTGACAATGCCAATGCGTTGGCTGACAATGCCAATGCGTTAGCTGACAATGCCAATGCGTTAGCTGACAATGCCAATGCGTTGACTGATAATGCCAATGCGTCGGCTGATAATGCCAATGCGTTCCTCTGCAATTAGAAACGCTACGCTTTTACGCAAAACTGTACTAAGCCATTACTTAGGCAAGAACTCTCAGAAACTCTAATTCCTTACTGTTTAGTTAAGGTTATTGGTGAGATTTTCCGGCGTGTAGAGATGTTGTAATCCAACGTCTCTACAAATTTATTTATCGAACAGAATTCAGGAGACATACCATTTCAGACAAACCCTAATACATATAGATTTCTCATAGGGGCACAGCATTGCTCATGCGAGTCTAGAAGCAGCATTTAGAGATTGTCTCGTTCCCAGTCGGAGACTGGGAATGCATTCCGAGGGGGCTGCCGCCTCAAGACTTGCGACAGAGCCGCAATCAGCTGCATTTCCAGCAAGAGGCTGGAAACGAGATTTTAAACAAGTTTAGGCTTAAGTTAACACCAATGAGCATTGCTGTGCCCCTACCAACGTATTTGTATCATTATTAAAGTGAAACGGTATCAGTCGTCAGAATACAGGAAAGGTATTCTGTACGATGGTTACTGAGCTTGCCCTTCGACAAACTCAGGGTAACACCTGCCCAGAGCCAGTGCCGTACCCCTACGGGGAAGCAAGCTACGCGCAGCGTCTCCAAGAGTTGGGTCGAAGTACTGGCGGATAGCGCCACAGAGAGTGAGTCCGCAAGCATCTTGATTCAGAATTCAGAATTCTGAATTCTGAATTCTGCATTCTGAATTCTTCTTCAATTGTGCATTAAGCTTGTTTGCTGCCTTTGACAAGGTTCGCTACTACTGTCACCAACTCATCTGGCTCGATTGGCTTGGATAGATGAACATGAAATCCAGCTTGCAGAGCCAGCCTGCGCTCTTCATCTCTAGCAAACGCCGTTAGTGCTACAGCTCGAATTTTCTCCCCTTGCTCTGCTTCCTGCGCCCGCACTTTCCGAATCAGAGAATAACCATCCTCATCTGGCATTCCGATATCACTAACTAGAACATCTAGTTTTAATCGTACTACCGCTTCCAGGGCTTCACCTACTGAGCTAACCGCCGTCACCTGCGCTCCAGACTGTTCAAGAATGAAGGCAATTAACTCACGCGTATCGGCATTGTCATCTACAACGAGTATTTGCAAGCCATCAAGTGGTGAGAGGTTATCAACTTTTACTTCACTCTCTTTGATTAGCTGCTCTGCTTGTGGTTCTACTAGTGGTAAAAGCACTGTAAATGTTGCTCCCTGTCCTTCCCCTTTGCTAACTGCATAGACTGTGCCTGAGTGCATTTCTACTAAGTGGTTTACAATTGCTAGCCCCAGCCCCAAACCACTGTCTGCTCTAGTAGTTGTGCTATCAGCTTGACGGAAGCGCTCAAAGATACAAGGTAAAAAGTCAGCACTAATTCCCTTACCTGTGTCAGAGACTGTTATCTGGGCATTTGAGTTTACCTGTTGCAAATTTACTTCAACTCGCCCCCCGCTAGGTGTGAACTTGACAGCATTAGAGAGCAAATTCCAGACGACTTGTTGCAGGCGTTCTGCATCACCCATAATCTGACCAACTGAGGAGTCAAAATTATACTCAACTTGAATATCCTTAATTTCCGATGTGGGATGTACAGTTTCAATTGCCGCCTGAATTATCGGTATAAGGTTAACTTTACGGATATTTAGGCGGACTTGACCTTGGACGATGCGTGAGATATCCAGGATATCTTCAATCAGGTTCCTTTGAAGTTTGGCATTGCGCTCGATTGTTTCCAATGCCTTAGAGGTAGTTGCTTCGTCCGATTTTCGATTACGTATTACTTGAACCCAACCCAGCATAGAATTGAGAGGTGTACGGAGTTCGTGGGAAACGATCGCTAAAAACTCTTCTTTAATGCGGTTAGCTTCCTGGGCTTGCCGATATAGCTGTGCATTTTCAATGGCGAACGCTGCCCGTTGGGCAAGTTCTTCAGCCATTATTAAGTCTACAAGAGTGTAATGGCGTCCTGGTTGTGCAGACGCAAATACAATTGTCCCCAGCTTGTGTTTACGCACCAACAGTGGCACGACCATATAAGACTTAACTTGCAACAGACTGAGGTGTTGCTCATTCCATGCCTTTTTGTGTAATGAAGACTCAAGAATGTTTGTTACTAGTTCCGGTTTACCAGTCCGTAAAACCTTTGGTGGACCATAATCAGCATCAACAGGAATTGGATAGCGTTGTTGTAGTTCTCGGATGAGTGCTTCCTTCGCCGGTTCAGATGCAGCGATAACTGGGTTACTAAAGACTGGAAAATTATTTTCGACGACATCCACAATACACCAATCGGCGAAAGTAGGCACTGCCAATTGCCCGACGCTGTTTAGGGTGGTGCGGTAATCTAAAGAAGATACTAGTATACGACTTGCTTCAGCTAGAAAATTAGAGCGCTTCTCTGCCGCTTGGGCTGCAATCCGGGCGGCTTGCTCATTGGCAAATAACTGCTTGCGTTCCAACTCTAAAACCCGACGTTGGCTAATGTCGCGCATTAGCCAGCGCAGAGCAACTGGCTGACCTTTTTCGTCACGGACGGTAACTACAGTTAAAGCAACATCAAAACAGACTTTTTCCCGTGGTTGTAAACACACTTCCCATTCCCCACCCCGGTCAAACTGCTGCATCTTAGTTAGATAATCAAAAAAAGCCTGATGATCTGACTGTCCGATGAAACTAACCAAGGGTTTGCGAATCAAAAATCGCTCTAAAATATTGAGTAGCACGGTAGCGGCATGGTTAGCCTCAAGAATAATGCCGTAAATATCAGTTACCAAGTAACCATCCGGCGCAAAATCAAATAATTCTTGGTAGCGCTGGCGCTCTTTCTCTACTGCTGTTCGTGTTGCTTCTATTTCCTCTGAAGCCACCTTCAGTTCTTCCAAAGCAATTTGAAGTTCCTCGAAAGCTTCTTTTGTTAGCTCTTGTTGTGAGTGTGACTCAGTAGGAGTACGTTGCAATAGTCTCGTCACTCGTAAGCGCAAGTCCTCTATTTGTTGAGTTAACTGATCTACATTCATATTGCTCACTTTGCTAAGACTAACAAGCTTGAGTGTGAATAGGCGACAAGCAAGTATTGATAGATAGGAATCTACGCCAAAAGCTGCTCTCTGAACATTGGTCAGAAGATACAGATTTCTCTCTCCAATATGAGTTCTACGGAATAGATTTAAAAAATATAACAGTCTGAGACTTTAAGCAAAAATAAATCTACAAGAAACTTGAAGAAGAATACATTCGTCAGAATTAAGACCAGCTTTTGCTGATGGTAAGGTCTTACTTGAAGATCATGCAGTGACTCGATCAAAATTACAGGCACGTTCTCTTGATTAAAACAACTTTCTAAAGCTGCTTGTTTTACATAAAGTTGGTCGCCTAATATCCAAATCCCAATTGTCATTGTTATTACCACTAATACCCATACCTACAGATATAGCGGGGGAGCATCTCAGTGAAAGCAAATATACCAGATGAGAAAAAAGATTCGGCTCTCCTAGACTTCGTTTGATAAATTAATACTAAAAAACACCTAAAACACTTGGTATAACAAGATTCTGCTAAAATAGAATCACATATTTAATAAAAATATGCTTTCTGATTATTGAATCCCCTACTATGTAAGGACTTAACCTGATATCAAGTATTAATTTTCTATAACTAGTCTAGGAGAGCCAAAGATTCTTGCTCCCTCTCCTTACTAAGGAGAGGGTTGGGGTGAGGTTTTACAAGGCTTTTTACACTCATTGAGATGCTCCCTATAGCGGTTCCTAGGTGCATGAAGTACATCAGATCAAAACCTCACCCCCAGCCCCTCTCCTTATTAAGGAGAGGGGAGATAAAGCACAGATTTATCGGGGTGAGGTTAAGCTGTAGCTCATTCTTATTAGGAAACGCTATAAACATAGATAGTACTTATCTGTAAGGTGTGGGGGAGTGGATTTGATTTAGGCGATTTGAGTTACTTGCTGATTCACACGGGGACGGCCAAAGCGCTCCCAAGCACTCCCTCCTCGCAGAAACAGTTCTAGGAAGCGCAATGGTTCTCCTGAATCGCCTTTTGACCAACCGGAACTACCAGGAGCAAAGGCTAAAGTTCCTTCAGATACCTTGAAACTGCCATCAGAATACACTGCATCACTGACCACATCTCCAATTCGGATTACGATCTTGGTTTGAGGCTCAAAGTTAACTGTATGCGCCGCAATAGTTGTTTTGATGTTGCCGTAGCCATCAATCCAGGCAATTCGATCTGGTGGAACATCTGGGATTTGCTCAGGAGAAAGGCTATCTCCCAGAAGGCTAAAATCTTCACCCACGATCGCCCCCGCCGCCGGAGGAAACACATCTCGTGAGCGAAACTGTGAGCCACCGCGAGAAACGTTGACCACTCGCAACTCTTTTGTATAGTCTTTGATAAAGGAGAGAGTGTAGCCCGCATTTACACCCACTACTTTTACACCATTGGATAAAAGGGCATAAGTTAGTCCTTCACCTTCATTATCCCGACGGGCTTCGGGATCATCTTGACGAGGCGCACAGTTGTGATAAATTAGGCGATCGCCAGGCCCTGGATTGAGTCCCAGTTGGGCAATCCAGAATCCTGTTGCCAAGGTACTGAATGCTGGAACCGAAAGCAAATGAATTTGGGCATCGGGAAAAGCCATCAGCAGACGTTGTGTGACTTCAATAAATGCCGGATCTCCTGTACCGTAGTCTGCAATGACGCAGATAAACATTCTGCTCCTCCTTCCTTAAGAGTCGTAATTTGCAATCAACCTAATTATGAATTATTCAGTCATCATGTGATTACAGCGTGAAATCAGCAGACAACTGTTCATTTCACCCCTATTAGTAACGTTAAACTCTTAGTCAACGCAATGAAAATAATAAGTTCACTTTTTAGCGAAGAACGCAACCAACTCCAGACAGATATTCTTGAAGAAGAATGCAGAATTCAGAATTCAGAATTCAGAATCAATCAGTAAAGGATTCCGACCTGCCACTGATTGAAGACCAGCAAATCGTAGATTTGCTGGGGTCTAAAAACAAAATCTCAAATTAAATAATAAGCCCCTGACTTGATTGCTCTTTTCAATCTAAAATCTAAAATCTGTCTTGAAAAGTTTGCTCAAACTCCTCCACCCCCGCACGCAACTTTTATCTCCGACACGCTCTTCGCGTTCGCAAAATCCTTGCATTGTGTGACAAGGCTATTTTTGCACGTACTCTTGCTCAACACGAACAAAAAGTGTTATTTTCAAAAGTATTTGAGGAATATCCGCATCACCAAGCTCGTTGTGAACTTGCCTGCTGCAAAGCTAAAGAAGATTACTTTTCTAATGAACAGCTATACAGCGATCACAGAAAAAGTATAACTAGAAGGGGGAGGCTTTAGACCCAATTTTTCGGTAACTTAATTTCTAACTAAAACTAGGGATTTTCCAGATTGTATAAATATCCCTTGCTGTTATTAATTAAAGGCTTATGGCTAGTAGCGGTTTTTTGTTGAGCGATCAACCCGATCATAGCTATAGGACTGGTATTTGATTTTAAAAAAAATCAGTACACCCCGAAAAGGTTTCTTCCCCACTCCCTACTCCCCACTCCCCACTCCCTGTCTACGCAAATAATTTCAAAAATCAAATATGATTCCTATAATATGCAATTACATCTAACAAAATCTAACAAATAAAAATACCAGTCAACCTTGCTAATAAAAAGAATAATGTCCTCAACACTGACAGAAAATGTCCGCAAGACAGTACTGGAGAATGGCCTAACTGTCCTGACAAAAGAAGTGCATACTGCGCCAGTAGTGACGGTGCAGGTGTGGTATCAGGTTGGCTCACGCAACGAAGAACCGGGCGTGAATGGCATTGCCCACCAGTTGGAACACATGATGTTTAAAGGCACTCTAAATCGTCCGATTCAATTTGGACGTTTGTTTAGTGCTTTAGGTAGTGATTCCAATGCTTTCACCAGCTATGACCAAACTGCATATTACGGTACTGTGGAACGAAACAAGCTGAAAGCGCTCTTAGTGCTGGAAGCAGACAGAATGCAAAATTCCCAGATTGAGCCAGAGCAATTAGCGAGTGAGAAGCGGGTAGTAATTTCGGAGTTGCAAGGTTACGAGAATAGCCCAGAATATCGCCTGAATCGTGCTGTCATGCAGGCGGTGTTTCCCAATCATGCTTATGGGTTGCCTGTAGGTGGCACCAAAGCCGATGTCGAAAAATTTAAAGTTGAGCAGGTACAGAAATATTACCGCAATTTTTACACTCCCGATAATGCCGTCTTAGTGATTGTTGGAGATTTTCAAACTGCAAACACCCTCGAAACAATTAAAGAAGTATTTGGCAAGCTACCGAAGAGACAGGAGGCAGGAGTTATTTCCCCCTCATCCCCCTCATCCCCCTCATCCCCCTCATCCCCGATAGTATTACGAGAACCGGGAGCAGGACGACTGTTACAAGTTGTGTATCCGCTACCGGATGCAAATCAACCGGATGTGCCGGCGTTGGATGTGATGGATTACATCTTCACTGAGGGACGGAATTCTAGACTTCATCAGGCATTGGTGGAGTCAGGTTTAGCTAATGAAGTTACAGCATCCGTCACCAGTTTGCGAGAATCTGGCTGGTATGAGGTGTTGGTAACGGCTGGATCTAAACAAGATTTGAAAAAAATTGACTCAGTGTTGAGTAGCGCGATCGCTAATGTAGCAGAAAAAGGCGTGACATCTGAGGAAGTTGAACGAGCCAAAACCCAATTAACGGCAGATGTAATTTTAAGTAACCGTGATATCACCTCCCAAGCAATGCGATTGGGCAATGATCAGACAACTACGGGTGATTATCGCTACACAGACCGCTATTTGGCGGCTGTCCGTCTGGTGAAGCCGACGGATATTGTCGCTGTGATTAACAAATACTTGACAAAAGAAGCCCGGACAATAGGCTTTTTTGAACCAACCCAGAAGCAGATAACAGAAGTTGGTGACAAACCAGACTCAGCCCATACGACAGAAAATTTCTCACCTGTAGCACCTGTGCTTTTTTCTGAGGTGATGAAATACTTACCACCTGTGGATTTGGCTACAGATGCGTTGCTTGCCGTAGTTGGCAAAGGCTCTCGTAGAGAAGACATCGCCCAAATCCTACCACAGCAATTTAAATTTACCAACGGACTGCGGATATTACTGTTAAGAGATCATAGTACTCCTACCGTTACCCTGAGCGGACACATTCAGGCCGGGACGGAATTTGATCCAGATAATCAAGCTGGATTGGCTGCTTTTGTAGCAGAGAATTTGCTACATGGCACTAATAGTAAGGATGTCTTAACTATTGCCAAAGTCTTGGCAGAACGAGGAGCGAGTTTAGACTTTCAAAGCTACCGCGAAGGTGTGCATATTGAGGGTGATAGTTTAGCAGAGGATTTGCCGATACTCCTGGAGATATTGGCAGATGTTGTTAAAAATTGTACCTTTCCAATAAAAGAATTGGAACTGCATCGCCAACAAACTTTAACTGATCTGCAACATGAATTAGATGAGCCATCAGAAGTAGCCAGAAGAATATTTGTTCAGTCAATTTACCCGAAAAAACATCCCTTACATACTTTTCCTACAGAGGAGAGTTTACAGCAGATTCAGCGCCAGGATGTGATTGATTTCAAAGCTAAACATTATCGTCCAGACACGACAGTGCTAGCGCTGGTAGGAGATTTTGATCTGGACAAAGTGCGATCGCTGATTAAAAATGAGTTTGGTAACTGGGAAGTTAGCGGCCAAGCACCCAGATTAAAATATCCCCCGGTATCAATGCCGGAGAAAATAGTGAGTGTCAACCCAGTTTTACCAGGTAAAACCCAAGCTGTGACATATATGGGTTGCACAGGTATTAACCGTTATGATCCTCGGTTTCATGCAGCCTTAGTATTAAACCAGATTTTGGGAGGCGATACCTTATCTAGTAGACTGGGTGCAGAAGTGCGCGATCGCCAAGGTTTGAGTTATGGAATTTATAGCTACTTCCAAGCCGGGAAGAATGCCGGGACATTTGTGATTGAGATGCAGACTAGTCCAGAAGATAGCACTAAAGCGATCGCTAGCACCCGCCAAATCTTACAGCAAATTCATCAACAAGGCGTCACCGCACTGGAAGTAGAAACAGCTAAACGCACCCTCATCAGCAACTACAACGTTTCCCTGGCAAACCCAGAAGAATTAACCGATAGAATTCTGATGAATGAGGTGTATGAACTAGATAAAGTAGAATTGCACTCCTTCACTGATAAAATCCAGAAAGTCACCCTTGACCAAGTTAACCAAGCGGCTCGTGAGTTACTCCACCCAGATCAAATCGTGGTCGTCACTGCTGGGCCATCTGTCTCACCAGAAAAAAGCATTAGGTAGAAATTGCCATTGGGCATGGATAATATAAAGAATGGGTAAAGTTTTTTTCCCGCTACCGATTAATTATTCCTGCTCACTAGCATTGCCTTTTGAGAACTACCGATGAAAATTTACAACCATTTATATCAAATTGTAATTACATCTGTTAATTTACCCACTACTGCTTGGTTGCAAATATTACGTCGCAACTACGTGATATTAACCTTGCTCCTGGGACTAAATTTCATCCTTGCTACTCCAGCAATAGCGGCAAATTTGTCTGGCGATTTGCTCAAGCAACCAGCCACAGAAATTACAGTTAGCTTGGGTAATGAGGCTAACGAACTCAAGTTTGAGCCAAATCATCTGGAATTATTCGCTGGCAAACGCTATCAACTACAGCTTACCAATCCCAGCCAACTGAAGCACTATTTTACTGCTAAAGATTTTGCCGATGGCATCTGGACACAAAAAGTTGAAGCAGGCAAAGTAGAAATAAAAGGAGCCATTCACGAACTGGAACTCAAGCCGGGTGCTGAGGCAGAATGGGTATTTGTGCCCCTGAAATCTGGCACTTATGGCTTACGTTGTTCAATACCGGGACATACGGAAGCAGGTATGACTGGAGGGATTGCCATCAAGAATTAAAAATTAAAGAATTGAGCAGTAGCGAATTCTCCGCGCTCCTCTGCGTGCCTCTGCGTTAAAATTCCAACCCTCAATTCCCCACGATTTTACCCAAAGCTGTACTAAGTCCCATAGTGTGCAGCGAAAAATAAGTTATGGCGCTTTTGATTCAAGTCCAACACCTCAGGAGTAGGCGAATATGTTATTCTATATACATTAGCGGCTAAACTCGAAGAATCCCGATCAGGGATTAAAATAACTTAAATTATAGATATTATTTCTCAAGTAATCTAGAGAAAGCATTGATACTTAAGCGGCAGAGCCACCAGTAATTATTAATTTCCTATGAACATTTTCAGTAACTTACTTTCTCAAACAACTCAGCCTGGAACTGCGAAAAAACAACGCCGAGGAATTGAAATTAAATCGCCGCGTGAAATTGAAATCATGCGGGAATCAGCGAGAATTGTAGCAACTGTCCTCAAAGAAATTTCCGAGCTAGTAAAGCCAGGAATGACAACGGCTGATTTGGATGCTTATGCAGAAAAACGTATCCGCGAAATGGGTGCAACACCCAGTTTTAAAGGATATCACGGTTTTCCAGGTTCTATCTGCTCCAGCATTAACAATGAAGCAGTACATGGCATTCCTAGTCCTAAGAAAGTAATTCGCGTGGGGGATGTATTAAAAGTAGATACGGGCGCTTATTACCAAGGCTTTCATGGTGATTCTTGCATTTCAATTGCTGTCGGTGAAGTGACGCAAGAAGCTGCTAAATTAATTCGCGTCGCCGAAGAAGCTTTATATAAGGGGATTGAACAAGTAAAGGCTGGTGTATACCTACTTGACTTAGCTGGAGCAATTGAAGACCATGTGAAAGCTAACGGTTTTAGTATAGTTGAAGAGTTCACGGGACACGGTGTCGGTCGTAATCTGCATGAAGAACCTTCAGTATTCAACTACCGTACCCGCGAGATGCCAAATGTTAAACTGCGTGCGGGGATGACATTGGCAATTGAGCCAATTTTAAATGCGGGTTCTAGACAGACGCGGACATTATCTGACCGTTGGACAGCAGTCACTGTGGATAATTCTTTGTCGGCTCAGTTTGAGCATACAGTGTTGGTGACAGAGGCTGGTTATGAGATTTTGACTGACCGTTCTCAGGTGTAATTGTTAGTCCTTACTACGAACTTACTTACTCATCAATTTAAACTTGACACTCATCTGAATGATAAACACTATACAGCACTTCCGGCAGCTATAAGGTACATCCTCAAAGCTGAAAGCTATGCTAGGAGAGGGGCAAGAAGAAAAACTGTATTGCATAATAGCGGGAAGCGCTATATTTGACTTATAGCGGTTCTCGATTGAGTAACGTACAAGAACCCCACCCCCAACCCCCTCCCCGCTCTTCGAGAGGGAGCTATGATGTAACTCATGTGATTAGGAAACGCTATATAGCCGCATAGTTAGTTTTATAAATAGGAAGTATTTCTTTAGCTTGTATAGAGACAAACGTACTCTCTGGAATCGCTTCTAATAAATTGATTGCTTGCTTCCATTTATCTTTTGCTTCCTGCCGAATTAGTCGTGAATGAGGTGAATTTTGCACCAATAAATTAGTTTCTATAGCTAGCTTTTGGGCTGATTTTAAGTTTGCTATAGCTTTCTTTTCAATTAACACTCTTTGACTGATATATTTAGAGTTAATCTGATAGTAAGCTAATTTATTCTTTGCCCTGTCATTAACTGATCTTTGATCGGGAATGCTATCTAACAAGATTATTGCCTGTTGCCATTTGTTTTGTGCTTGTTGCCAGACTTTTAAAGGATGCGGTGGATTTTGAACCAGAGAAGCAGCCTCCATGCCGAGTTTTTGAGCAGATTTAAACTTGGCGAGCGCACTTCTTTCTTGAGTAAAACTTAGACTCATCTGCTGCAATTGTGGAATTTGCTCTTTAATTTTCCAACCACCAAAAGTTAAGATTAATAAACTTGAGGCTATAAACAAAGCCGAACGTACTATTTTTTGTGTCGAAAACTTTGGTACTACTTCTACTTGCTGAGTAATAATTGCTTCCTTAATACTTTCTTGTTCAATCTTTTTGAGAGCTTCTTCTGCCTGTTCCCTTAAAGTGTCATTCTGAATAATTAAAGTAGGAAGTTGTTCTTGGAAAAAATCACAATCATTAAGAATATCTGTAAACTCTTGAAATTTTCCCTCACTCGATATAATTAATTCATGGTCATCATCTAACCACTCTAAGGCGAAACTAGATTTACCATAGAAAGCAGACACGCCTAATAAAATATTCAATAAGCTATGACTACTTTTAATAGCATTAAAAATATAATTTAATTGCTGCTGTAAGTGTAATAAATCATTTTGATAGTTGCTAATTTTTTGAATTTGACGTTGTAAAATATGAGAGTTGCCTAAGTCTAAGTTAATCTTTAAGCTTTCAGCAATTCGCTGGAAATTGGCGGTGAGGCTGAGATGATTAATATCAGAATTTAGTTGATTAACCAACTGAACATCACTGAGAATATCAGCAGCAATTGCCTGCAAAAAATAACCCCATTCAATCCAGTCATCAATTTTTGATTGTAAATCATTTAATGAAATTTTAGTTTCTGAGTGGCCAAATTTTTCTGCGATCGCTGGATCTACTAATCCCACATTAAGTACAAACAAACTAGCTGCTGTATCGATTTGAAAAAGTGTAGCGATCGCCGAATTTTTGATGCGATCAAATTTCAATTCCTGAGCAATTAATTTTTTAAGATTCCGTAGTTGTTCCTGAGCATTATTGATCAGGATAATTTGTTCGGTGATTTGATTAGAATTGCCAATAGTCAGTTTTAGACTCTGAATCAGTGTTGGCAATTCACTCACAAGTACTTCTAGGTTAGCCATAAATACCCCTTAAGGATTTGTCGAAAGTTTATGCGAAACAATTAAAATGGCTTGAGCAAGACCGTAACCACGCCTATTGCATCTGAGCATCCTAGTTGAGTCACAAATCTCAGGAGCCATAAAATGTATAGTTCCCGGAAATCCTGCTAAAGTAACAATTTAAGTTTTAAAATCCCAGAGAAAGACAAAATTACCCATTCACTAACGTATGAATGAAGTTGATTTAGCATTTACCCCAGCGCTAGAGTTGGCGCAATTAATCCGTCGCCGGGAAGTATCACCGCTAGAGTTGGTGGAAATATATTTAGAACGGATTGGGCAGTTGAATCCCCAATTAGGAAGTTATTTTACGGTGACGGCAGAATTAGCGATCGCAGATGCCAAAGCCAAAACCGAATTATTGACAACTACCTCAGAACTACCGCCATTTTTTGGTGTGCCGATTTCCATTAAAGACCTCAACGCTGTAGCAGGTGTTACCTGTACTTATGGTAATCCGGCATTACTGAACAATGTCCCTAACTATGATGATGGGGTTGTGACCCGGATTAAGCAAGCTGGATTTACTATTCTCGGTAAAACAGCCACTTCCGAATTAGGTTCATTACCTTACAGCGAACCTACGGGTTTTCCCCCAGCCAGAAATCCCTGGAATTTAGAATATACCCCTGGCGGTTCCAGTGGTGGCGCGGCGGCGGCGGTAGCAGCCGGATTATGTGCGATCGCTCAAGGTTCTGATGGCGGTGGTTCAATTCGGGGGCCTGCGGCTTGTTGTGGTTTGGTGGGACTAAAACCATCTAGGGGCAGGGTGAGTAAAGCACCCGTAGGCGAACGCCTAGCTGGAATTGCCGCCAACGGCCCGATCGCCCGGACTGTCGCTGATGCTGCTGCCCTTTTGGATACCATCTCTGGCTATGTCACAGGCGATCCTTACTGGTTGCCAGATCCCGAACCATCATTTCTCGCCGCCACTCAGACAAAACTCGGTGCTTTGCGAATTGCCTTTGACACTAACATTTCTCCTTTGGGAGAAGCTGACGCCAACTGTCAGCAAGGTGTCCGCCAAACAGTCGAGTTATTAGAACAACTCGGCCACCAAGTTGAACAGAAATCCCCAGATTTTAGCGGTTTAATTGAACCATTTCAAATCGTCTGGCAAGCTGGGGTAGCTGCGTCGGGACTTCCTGTTGAAGCCTTGCAACCAGTGAATCGCTGGCTATTTGCACGCACAGGTTCTGTTGCCGAGTACCTGCAAGCAGTTTCTCAAATGCAGATAGTGGCACGGCAGATTGTGGCGTTTTTCGATACCGTGGATGTGCTGGTATTGCCAGTTTATCTACATTCACCGATCATGGTTGGGGAATGGGCTTCGCTGAGTCCAGAAGAGACATTCCAAAATATTATTCAATGGGTTGCCCCTTGTCCGCCTGCTAATGCAACTGGACAACCTGCGATCGCAATTCCTGTAGGTTTTGATAGTAAGGGTTTACCCATGAGTGTGCAGCTAATTGGTAAACCTGCGGCTGAAGCCACACTCATCAGCCTAGCAGCACAATTAGAAGCGGCTAACCCTTGGATTGATCATCGTCCAGCCTTTGCAATCTAAGGCTAATCATGCAGGCATCCCTGGAACAACTTTCACAAATTATTGTGTTTGCAAGTTTAGAAACAGCAGACAAATTGACATCCTCCCACCCCTTGAAAGGGTGGGATTCTCAGATAAGTAAATATAATGATGTTATTGTTATTTTTATTCAACTTTTTTTTGTTTAACATAGTTAGGACTTACGCACGAGTTACGGAATAACGAACCGCAGAGGCGCAGAGGACACGGAGAAATCAGAGTTTGAGAGATATTTTGCGTAAGTCCTAATAGTTACGAAAGTCATTTATTGTGAGTTGATCGAGCCATTGATGATGTTCTTTGGTATAGTCACCATAGCCCACTTCTAACTGCTGTAAAAATCTCAGCGTTCCTGCTACCCCTAAAGCATCAATTAGGGCTTTATATCCTTGCTGTCTAATTTCCGTCGGTTTCATTGTTTTCTTCCTCTGTTTGCAAAATATTCATTAACCAAATCGTCGGATTTCCGACTTCTATTTTTAAAATATCTTTCTCAACCTGCAGAAGTCTCTGCGATTTAAGGTTAAAATAACTCGCTCATTGCTACTTGCAAATGCAAGAACTTCGTCATCAGGAATTTTTAAATTAGCGTTTCCTGCTTCTTGGACAGTAAGAACATCATGCCCCAAATCACGTAAATACTCCACAACCTGATAAGGAAACTGTTCATCTGCATACAAACGAGCCATTAGTCTTCTTCATTCTCCTTAATGGCTGTTGCGATTTCCTCTGGGTGTACAGTGGCATAAACCCAAGCGTTGGTTAAATCAGTTGCAGATAGAGTTGGATAGTCTTTCAAAAGTTGAGCTTCGCTAATACCCAAATTCCGAGCATTAACTAATACCCAAACAGGAATACGGGTTGCTGTAATACACGCATCGCCACCACATACCCCTGGAATTTTCTCAATTCCCCGCCAAGGATTGCCTAAACTTTGAGCTAGTATTTGAATCGCCTGTGCTTTCTCGTTTGGCGTTAAGGCAAGTAGTTCTGGTTCCAACCTTTGAAGCGTCATAGCATTACTACCAACCCATGATAAAAGACTGTATTCAATATTTTAACTCTGGTATATCAATGAATAACTGATGGGTAAAGATTGTTCGTAGTTTGCGCTGTAGCGAAGACAGTACAGACTACGAACTGATGAAATTAAGTTGCTCGATCAATTTTTTGCACTTCTTCATCAGATAGTTTCACATTGATAGCTTGTACTGAGTCTTCAATGCTGGAAACCTTGCTAGCACCAGGAATTGGCAAAATAGCGGGGGACTTGGAACGCAACCACGCCAAGACGATGTTATACACCGACACGCCTTTTTCTTTAGCTAACTGAGCGATCGCAGGGATATCTTGCAAGTCCTGATGGCGACGCCTACCACCAAAGGGACTCCAAGGCAAAAAGGTCAATCCTTGCTGTTCGCAATACTTCAACACGCCGTCATTTTCTGGCTGTCGTTGCCAAAGGCTGTATTGATTCTGCACCGAGATAATATCCACAATATCCCGCGATCGCTTAATTTGTTCAACGGAAAAATTAGAAACTCCCACAAACCGAATCAAACCAGCTTCCACTGCTTCTTTAACTGGCGCAAGAGATTCTTCAATGGTGTAATTAGTATCGGGAGAATGGTATTGCCAAACATCGATGGGTTTAGCACCACCCAACGCCTCAAAACTGACTCGAATTGTTTGGCGTAAATGTTCTGGGTTGCCGTTACTTGTCCAGCTACCATTGGGACGCATCAACCCGCCCTTAGTTGCCACAATTACTTGGCTAACATCGCCTTTGTAACTACTAAGTGCTTTGTGAATTAGCCGCTCGTTGTGGTGCTTATCTGACTCATCTTTGCAGTAAGAATCGGCAGTGTCAATAAATGTAATACCCAACTCCAAGGCACGATGAATAACTTGGATTGATTGCGATTCGGGAGGGCGATTAGAAATTGACATGGGCATACCACCCAAACCAATCGCACTCACAAATATACCAGTTTTTCCTAGCTGTTTGGTTTCCATGCTTCTAGCTATAGCTTTCTGCCCCAATTATCCATCAGTTAGCCAAAGCTTTTTTAGCGATTCATCAGAAATCTTCCCTAGTACTTAGATTTGATGATCAGTAAATGGGCTACGAGGGGAATACTCTACTCAGGGGTTAAATATTCTATATACAACTACAGATGAAAATTGTAGAGGAAACGCGTACCAGATTACAGCTAAAGCATCGACCACTCGGATATTGGTTTAGTGGGTGGTGCATTTTTACTGTCTGTTTAAGCTTTTTGATTTACTGCTTAGTTTTTGATTCTGCTTCAGTTAAAATAACTTGCGTTCGCATCTCACCAAACCAAATTAACTGTGAATTCAAGCGGTTTAATTTGCTGGGAAGTATGGAGAAACTTAAAATGTTTGATCTCCAGGAAGCATACGTTCTTACAAAGGCTGGTAGCAAAGGGAGCAAAACCTATCAAGTTATGATTGTGAATCCATTTGGAGACTTTGCCCTGCTGTCACATGTTAGCTATCAAGAGAATCAGGAAATTGCCTTTAAAATCAACGATTTCATCAACTCTGGGCAAACTTCCCTATTAGTGCACCAGAATCAGCGTAATTATCTATTTTTCTTAAGTTTATTTATATTGATTATTATGGCGATCGCTGCTTATTTTGCCACATCACCTGTAACTATCTGCACCTTCTATAAAAGTATTGATAAGGTATTTATCGAACGTAAAAGCTGGCGTGGTAACAAAATTATCGAGCATCCACTAGAAAATATTCTGCGTTTTGATATCCAAGAAAAGCAATATAAATCAGCATAGTCTATTTATGATCGCAGGATAATTAAGAAAAGCATGAAATAACCTATGCATCGTTAATGCCCATCAAAAAGAAGTTCTAGTCAAGTTTTTTCTCATCTATAAATTACCCTCAAACAGATGCTTGAATTTTTATGTCAAGTAGTAGACCGCAACCATGAAAGATTTACTTGCCATCTGGTTGCTTTTAGTTGCTTTGAAACTGTTTTATAAGTTCAGCTTATAATTTATCTCTAGAAATCGGCTTTTGTACATTCCTGAATAAACGGTATCACAGACTACCATTTTTTAGCGATCGTAGAATTTTTCGGACTACTGACTTTATCGGTTTGTCTAATTAAGCTATGTTTGTTGACACTCCCCGCGATAAATCGACGGGGATTCTTGGCTCAATGAGATCACTTAGCTTAGATTCCTTGCGTCGTCTAAGCCAGAGGTGAGGCTCTCCCCAAGCGTTACTTCGGGTATGCCCTACCCTAGTTGCATTGCTGCAAGTCCTGTTTAGTTTGAAACAAATAGTCTCAAAATTCTGAGTTGTCTAGCTCCTATGAATCTTTTACCTACTGCTAGGAGGAAACTAGAACAATGCAGTAGAACCGCCTAGATTCAATTGTCAAGGTTCAGCGCTTTGTCTTTCGACGGCTAGGTTTTTTAAGTGGTTGATTACCTTTCCACTATAATTAGTGTAGCACATTGGTACACAAGATGCTTGAAAAACAGTTGCACGTTAGAGTTTCCCAAGAAGAGATGAAAGCCCTTGAGCGATATGCAAAAAAATCAAAGCGAACCAAAACAGATATCATAAGGGAGTTTCTTCGATCACTAATAGAACAAAAGTCGTTGTAGAACGACGGGGCTTTAAACCCATTAATTCCGGTAAATAAAATAAGTAGCCTACATGATCGGCTGTTATTCTACACTTGACATAAAGCATTGTGAGTGCAAAACGTCTGCCAGAAACCATTGCCCATGTCAGAATTACCCGCCAATCCTGGCAACACGGCTTCCTTGAAGGTGAAGTGAATGCGGGTGAGTTTGAGTGGCATTTCCAGTGGCATTTTCGCCGGGGAGAACTTGCCGTCAAACCTTCCCAAGGCCGCGCCTTAATCAAAGAACCCCTCGGTCGATTCTTAGAGCAACAAGATTACCAGCTAGAGCCTGGAGGAGACTATGCTTTTACTATTCGGGCGGAACTTTAAAAGTTAGGAGCGATTCAATTTTGGATTTTAGATTTTAGATTTTAGATTTTTTCTTCAATCCAAAATCCAAAATCCAAAATTTAAAATTGGTTGACTGCTGATTCAGTGAGGCGATTTAAGTATCTTTCGATTAAGAGGATGGCAACAATGTCATCTATCGGTCTTGGTGGCTGTCGCAGACCCTTTGGCAATAGCTTTATTAGCCCTTTGGGTGGGTACATTTGCCAATAGCGATCGCGGGCTTCTAAAGTTGTGTAGCGCTCATCCACTAAAATAATACTCAGAGGTTCTGTCAATTCCTGATATAATTGCTGTCTCCACTGCTTGGCTGTAGTTTGGTCGCCCATGACCATCAAAGAGATGGGAAACTTTTGACGCAGTGTTTCAATGGTAGCGATCGCCTCTTTTGCTAGCACGACCTGATGATAATACAGTTGCCGATCCAGTCCCATCACCGCTAAACCACACTTATCTCGACCTGGATCAAACCCCAAAATGACTGGTTGCGTTGGTGAAAATTCACGGAAATTCATAATAAATTCAAAATTCAAAATTCAGAATTAAGAAATGCAATTACAGTAAGCATTTTAGCTGCTGTTCAAATATGTTTAAATCTTAGTTTGACACTCTCAGGTCTAAAGACACTAAGATTCTTTAATCAAAGATATGACTTGCTGCTGCTGGATTACTCCAACAAGAGTAGAGGGCTTATCTCCTAAAGCAGGGAAGAGCGTCTAGCGCAAAGGTTCCGGTATGCCCTACCGTACCCAATCCCCGACTAAGGATATTTCTAGCTGCATTTTCGTCTCTATCCATCACACACCCACACTTGCAAGCATGGGTTCGAGTTGATAGTGTTTTCTTCACAACTTCCCCACAGCTAGAGCATTCTTGGCTAGTATATTGCGGATTAACCGCAACCGTGACTCTTAAAAATACTTTACCAAAGTACTCAATCCAGACACGAAACTGATACCAAGATGCGTCATTAATAGACTTGGCTAAACAATGATTTTTCACCATATTTTTAATCCTCAAATCTTCATAGGCTATCAAGTCGTTAGACTGAATTACGCACCGTGCTAATTTCACAGCATGGTCTTTACGTTGCCTACTTATTTTGAGGTGGCGTAACCCGAAAATCTGTTTAGCCTTACCTCTGTTTTTTGAACCTTTTACCCTTCTGGAAACACGCCGCCCCAAACGTTTGAGAACATGAGCGCCCTTGCGAAGAAACTTAGGATTCTCAACCATAACACCATCAGAATCGGTGTAGTATTCCTTCAACCTAACATCTAATCCAACTGTGTTGCCAGTTGGTTCTATGTTCTCAGAACGGTCTACATCAATACAAAACTGAACATACACACCATCGGCGCGTTTTACCAATCTAACCCGTTTTATTTGATTAATTTGGTAGAAGTGCAAGTCACGAGTACCTTTAAGTTTTAATCTTCCAATACCCTTTTTATCGCTAAAAGTTATAGATTTACGGTTATCTGCAAGCTTCCATCCTGATGTTTTGTATTCAACAGAACGGCAATCTTTTTGAAATTGAGGATACCCTGTCTTGGAAAATCGCTCTACTTGAAGAGCAGCGCCTTGCGGGGGTTCCCCCCGTTGTGGCGACTGGGGGGGAGACCCCAAGACCCCGTTTTCCGCCTTTAAACCTGGAATGCCCTTCTTGCAGTTATCATAAAACCGAGAGATAGAAGACCATGCTCGTTCAGCAGAAGCTTGACGAGCCATTGAATTGAGTTCATTAGCAAAGGGAAAGTTAGCTGCAAGTACAGCACAATATTTCTGCAAATCGTTTTTACCTGTATCTTTAACATCCATCCATAGGCGAATACAGCTATTACGAATGAACTTAGCAGTCCGAATTGCCTCATCTACTGCTGTAAACTGGGCTGATTTTCCATAAGCCTTAAACTCAAAAACAAGCATCCTTCTTACCCCTATCTTATACTACCATAGTTGGTGTAAAAAACAACGGTCACGAAAGATTGAATGCGGTTAAAACCGCACGAGTCGCTTAGATATCAGCACGCTTTGTGACTGAGCTTTAGGCTTACCGAGTGTTTCTGTAAAAATAATTTTTTAAGTACTAAAAATAATTTTTCCGTTAACTATAGCCACTAATTTTACTCTCAACGGCCCGGCTGTATAAGTGTCCTCTGCGGCGATCGCTTTGATCTCCAAAGGTTGATTATACTGTCTTAATTGGGTGACAAAGCGCAAAAAAGTCCCATCAACCTGCACATTTTCGACAATTCCGGCGTTACGCGCACGAAATTGGGAAGCAGAAATCAGTAGTTCCAGGCGCTGCTGTAACTGATAGGATGTCATGGTTTTGGAATCGGTAGTAGTTGTAGCCAGCACTGCACCTCCCGAAAAAACCAATTGATTCCGGGCTGTATCGGTGAAAAATTCTATCTGCTTTTCTCCCCTGACGTAATTACCAGCCGAGAAAATTCGCACCACGTATTCTTGACCATCGCCAATTTGCTTGCTCAACTGGTCAATCCTATCCTGAGTTACGCGCAGTAACTCTACATTTGCAATATTTCCACCCGGCTCACTTAATTCCAGGTTGGCGTTGCGATTGGCTTCTTGTAAAAGTTGTACCACTGCCTGACGAGCAGCACCAGGTTGGGTAACACGAATTACACCAGCAGACAGAACTTGACCGCGAACTAAGGCTAGTTTACCTAGACGTAGATCGCGGTAGGACTGATAATATTTTTCCAGCCTTGCAACTTCCAGTTCTAGTTGCTCTTGTTGGGCTTCCAATTCTTTGAGGCGCGATTCCCGTGTGGCAATCACTTGCTCTCGCGCTGCAACTTCTAGATTACGCTTTTGAATTAGTTGATCTAGTTGGGCAATTTTTTGATCGCGCGCTTCTATGGCTTTTTGGCGGTTACCAAGTTCTCGATCGCGTTTTACAATAGCTGTTTTGGCTTCGTCAATGGCTTTTTTAGCTTCAGCGTACAGTCGTTGACGTTCTGTCTTCAATAGTTCAACTGCCACCTGTAGCTGCTTTCTCTGATTGTAAACGCTTTGGAGTTCAGCTATGGCTTTTTGGTACTGAGTTACAACTTGACCTAGCTGGCCTTGAGTGCGTTGGAGTTGAGTTTGAGTTTGAGCTTGTTGACTAATGGTGCGATTCAACTGAGCTTGTGTTTGGAGTTGTTTGGTATTCGCCGCCTGCAAGTATTGATTGATTACCTGCAAGTCTTGTTGTGCTTTTGCTTGGGCAATTCTTGCTTGGTTTAGCTCATTCTCTACCTGACTTTTCTGAGTTTCGGCGGTTTTTAACTGTTCCCGCTTCTGTCTGAGGTCTGTTTGAATATCCTCTAACTCAAAGACTCCCTTTCGCAAGCCTTCGTCGGCAGCAAATAAAATCCCTAATGTTGATGCTGAAATCAAACCACCCGTAAAAATCGTTACCAGTACAGCAGTTTTTTTCGGACGGAGATTAAAAAGTGAGAGGCGGGCTTTGCCAACTCGTGTGCCGATGCGATCGCCCACGGTGGCAATTACGCCTCCCAGAATTAAAATTGCTGCGATGAGGATGTATCCGGTGGTCATCTTTAGCTACCGAAATCCTTCCAGATACAGCCTACTACTTTTAAGCATTGTCTGGAAAGAAGTGGAAATTGGCAATAGCTGAAATTACTCAATTTTAGATTTACCTCTAGCTATTAGTGTCATCTTTCAAAATACAACACGCGCCGACTCCCCTTTCTCCAATTGTTTTTATGTGAACTGCCTACTTAAAGTAACAGGTTTATGCACAGTAATCTTCTTTTTGTGGATAGAAATCATCTTTTTTTCACGCAAATCTCCCAGTAGCCTAGTAACGGTAACACGAGTTGAACCAATTGCCTCTGCGATCGCTTGATGAGATAACTTCAGATCAATAGTGATCCCATCTGCACAAGGAACCCCAAAATCCCGACAAAGAATTAACAAAAAACTCACCAACCTAGAACCCATATCTCGGTGAGCGAGAGTTTCAATCATCATCTCCGTTTGTAAAATGCGCGAAGACAGACCCCGCAGCATTAACATTGATAATTCTGGATTTTCCTTGAGTGCTTGCTCCACCTGTTCAATTGGCGCTGACAGTAATTCCACAGGAGTAAATGCAACCGCATGGTAAAACCGATCCGACTTATTTCCTGTCAGCAATGACAATACACCAAAAACGCTATTTTCCCGCAGCAACGCTACCGTTATTTCCTCTCCTGCCTCGTACACCCTGGAAAGTTTAACAGCACCTTTCAAAAGAAAATAAACTCGTTCGGCAGGATCTCCAGGAAAAAAGATCGTTTTATTGCGTTCAAACGTTTCCACAACTGGCGGAAACGCCCCGGTCGCCATCTGACGAAATACATTTGCTAGGGCTTTATCTTGTGTCACGATCATCTCCCTTCCCCTACCCAATGCCGGAAAAACAAAAACTGATTACCTAAGAATACACCCGAAAAATGAATAAAGCACCGTCAACCTTTCTGTACTTTCCTATACTCAAACTAATCTCTTCATAACTCTTTGTTCATAATGATACATAATTGTTGATCCTTTCAGCTATTAATTGTTGATAAGTAGTTATAATCGCTGTATTTAAAAGGTTTTTTGAAGAACAAATAAAGATATCTTGAGAATATCTTTAGGAAAAATCAAGATTTTTGTCACAGCAAACACTCTTACCAATATTCATTTTTGCAAATCCTGTGTAAAACAAAGACAAAACGTGCCTCAGATTCTAGTATGCTCCTAATGATCGATCGCATTAAGAATTTATATGCTAAATCTGACTGGAAAAAATGCCCTTGTTACAGGTATTGCCAATAACCGCTCGATCGCCTGGGGCATCGCCCAACAGCTGCACAAAGCTGGAGCAAACCTGGGTATTACCTACCTGCCGGATGAACGCGGCAAGATGGAGAAAAAAGTCGCGGAGTTGGTAGAACCCCTCAACCCCAGCTTATTTCTTCCCTGTAATGTCCAAAATGATCAACAGATTCAATCTACCTTTGAGACAATCCGCGACCAGTGGGGGAAATTAGACATCCTCATCCATTGTCTGGCCTTTGCCAGCAAAGACGATTTAACTGGAGATTTTAGCCAAACCTCTCGTTCTGGCTTCAACACCGCCTTAGAAATCAGTACCTACTCGCTGGTGCAGTTAAGTAGTGCAGCCAAACCTTTGATGACAGAGGGAGGTAGTATCGTCACCCTCACATATTTAGGCGGTGTCAGGGCAATCCCTAACTATAACGTTATGGGAGTTGCCAAAGCGGGGTTAGAAATGAGTGTGCGTTACCTGGCTGCTGAACTAGGACCGCAAAATATCCGCGTCAATGCCATTTCCGCAGGCCCCATCCGCACCTTGGCATCTTCAGCAGTCGGCGGGATTTTGGATATGATTCATCATGTAGAACAAGTAGCTCCCCTACGACGCACCGTCACTCAGCTAGAAGTGGGCAACGCTGCGGCTTTCTTGTGTAGTGATTTGTCCAGTGGCATTACCGGACAAATTCTGTATGTAGATGCAGGATATGAAATTATGGGAATGTAAGATAATTTGGGCATGGGGCATTGGGCATTGAGTATTAGTAAAATTCTTGCCCATTCCTCATTTTCCATTCCCCATGCCCTATGCCCTATGCCCCATTCCCTATGCAAATTAGCAAAGTTAATTCAAACTACGACCAGTCAACTAAAACCCCTCGGATTGCCACTGTTCACCGCACCACTGGTGAAACTGATGTGCAAGTTACCATCAACCTGGATGGTAGAGGAACTTGCACAGCAGCAACAGGTGTTCCGTTTTTGAATCACATGTTGCATCAAATTGCCTCCCACGGGCTGATTGATATAGATGTCCAAGCCAAGGGAGACTGGGAAATTGATGACCATCACACCAACGAAGATGTAGGCATTACCTTAGGGCAAGCTTTGAACCAAGCACTAGGCGACAGAAAAGGCATTGTCCGCTTTGGTAATTTTCTCGCACCACTAGATGAAGCTTTAGTTCAGGTAGCGCTAGACTTTTCTGGACGCCCTCATCTTAGCTACGGCTTGCAAATTCCTACTCAACGGGTAGGAACCTATGACACCCAGTTAGTGCGAGAATTCTTTGTGGCACTAGTAAACCATAGCCAAATGACACTGCACATTCGGCAACTGGATGGCATTAATTCCCATCACATTATTGAAGCAACATTTAAGGCGTTTGCGAGGGCAACGCGGCTGGCGGTAGAAATCGACCCCCGTCGTGCTGGACTGATTCCCAGTTCTAAGGGCGTTTTATGAAAGGAGTCAAATGGGGCATTGGGCATTGGGCATGGGGCATGGGGCATTACATATTTATTTATTAGTTATTCTTTCTCCCTCATCTCCCTCATCTCCCTCATCTCCCCCACTCCCCCACTCCCCCACTCCCCCACTCCCCAATTTGCAATAATTGACACACCAGCAGTTGATGGTTATTATCAGCCTACCGGGTAACTTGTAATTAATATCAAGCTGGTAAGTGATTTAACCGAGATGAAGTCTGTTGCAGATGACCCTAATTCTCAACTTAATACGATAGACACTCCGCCAGTAGTCCTAACTTCTGAGTTGCGAAAAGTCTATCGCACTGGTTTTTGGCTAAATCAAAAAGTCGTATGTCTCAAAAACTGTTCTTTAACAGTTTACAAAGGCGAAACCTTTGGGTTGCTGGGGCCAAATGGTGCAGGTAAAACCACCCTTTTAAAATTGTTGCTGGGAATTATTCGTCCGACCTCTGGACGGGGATTATTATTGGGTAAACCCATAGGCGATCGCAGTGTTAAGCAACATATCGGCTATCTGCCCGAAAATCCCTATTTGTATGACTATCTCACCGGCTGGGAGTTTTTGCAGCTAGCAGCTGGACTATTCCAAATTTCCCAAAGTGTCCAACGCCAACGCATTCCCCAACTGCTGGAATTAGTGGGTTTGTCGCAAGCCGATGCCCACAAAAAGCTGTTGCGTCGCTATTCTAAAGGAATGCTACAGCGTGTTGGTATGGCACAGGCGCTAATTAACGAGCCAGAATTGGTTTTTCTCGATGAACCAATGTCTGGTCTTGATCCTGTAGGGCGCTACCAAATGCGGGAAATTATCCTGGCACTAAAAGCAGCTGGCAAGACGATTTTTTTCAACAGCCACATCCTTAGTGAAGTAGAACAGATTTGCGATCGCATTGCTATCCTCGCTGAAGGTGAACTAATTTGCTCTGGTTCCCTCAATGAACTCTTAGGCGGGGAAAATACATATCACGTTAAAGGTCAAGGTGGTGACTGGGAAATTCTCAAAAAATGGATACCCACTCTCAGATTTGAGCCTGATGGTTCCTGGCAAGGTACACTACAAGATGATTACTATGATTTCCTGTCCAGTCTTCGGCTCATGGGGGGTAAAATTATTGCGATGAATTTGTCGCGTCACTCCCTAGAAGAGTTTTTTATTCAACAAATCCAAAGAAAAAATAACTCACTCAATTAGTCTTCTTGCTTCTTGCCAAAGAGTAAATTGTGAGTTATGTTGAGGAGCAAAATCCAAAAATTCTGCTTTTTGAGTTGATCTTTATCAACCCAAACCCAGACAAAATGAAATTCCGATCTCTTCTCAAGGTTATTTGTATTTATTGGTTAACAAAAAATTTATTGCATAAACTGCGTTTAGTTACGTAAATCCTATATTTTTTGATAATTGCTCTATTTCAGCAGCATTAACTTTAAGTGAACTTCACTAAAAGTTCAAATTCAATAAACAAATTTCCTCCGGAAAATCACACTTTTCGAGGAAAATAAGAGTGTCGGGGAACTTGAATACTTAGGTATAGTCAAAATAAAAATGTTTAGACAGTACTTTATTGATTGTAGTTTCAGAATCTCAGGTAAATATGCTTAACACAAGTTTGTTTAAATTCCTAACTCAGCCAGTTGTGGGTGTGGCTTTGTTAAGTGCTGTCAACGTCGCTGTGCCATGTGTCAGTCTAGCTCAGGGACAACCATTACCACCAACTACACAAACACCAAGCACAGCAACACAATTAGATACTAATTATTCATTAGGAGGCGGGGATCTCATCCGTGTAAATGTATTTGAAGTACCCGAATATACAGGTGAATACCAAATTCCGCCAGGTGGAGCGATCAACCTGCCTTTAATTGGCAGTGTATCAGTTCTCGGTTTTACAACTGAACAAGCTGCTGACGAAATTGCTAGAAGATATGCTCGCTTCCTCAAACGTCCCTTAATCTCAGTCAATTTGTTATCGCCTCGTCCCATTAATATTTTCGTTGCCGGAGAGGTGACACGTCCAGGAGCTTATACTCTGAGCTTGAGTGGAGGCGCAGGGAACAATCCAGGCGTACAATATCCCACTATATTGGCCGCATTAACAACAGCGCAGGGAGTAACCTTGGCTGCGGATGTGACTCAAGTTCAATTACGGCGTAAAATAGGACGTTCTTCAGAGCAAACTGTCAGCATCAATTTGAAGGACCTGATCCAAACAGGCAGATTAACACAGGATATTACCTTGCGGGATGGAGATACTATAGTTGTACCAACTGCAACCAACTTCAACGTTGCAGAATCCCGAAATATATTTGCAGCTAACTTTGCCGCCAGCCAAACCACACCCCGAACAGTCACAATTATTGGTGAAGTTAACCGTCCCGGTTCGTATCTTGTCACCCCAGGCAATACAGATGCTCAAGGGGGCGCAGGCGCAACCACTAACAGTGGCACCGCCAGTCCCACTGGTCTACCAAATGTGACGCGGGTAATTCAACTAGCTGGGGGAATTACAGCACAGGCTGATGTTCGTAATCTCAAGCTACGCCGACCGACAAGAACTGGCTCAGAACAAGCTATAGATATTAATCTTTGGCAGCTATTGCAGAGTGGTGATGCCAATCAAGACATTATCGTGCAGGATGGAGATACGATTGTTATTCCGACAGCAACTGAAATCAACGCCGCAGAAGCCACTCAATTAGCTACCACTACTTTGTCTCCTACATCTATTCAAGTTGGTGTGGTAGGTGAAGTTAAAAAACCAGGTTTAACACAGGTTCAGCCGAATAGCTCTTTAAATCAAGCTATACTTGCTGCTGGCGGATTTAATGATGCCAGAGCTAGTAGTAAGGCTGTTGATTTGATTCGCCTCAACCCTAATGGTTCTGTCACTAAACGTATAGTAAAAATGGATTTCTCCGCCGGGATTAATGAGCAAACTAATCCTATACTCCGCAATAATGACGTCGTGGTAGTCAGCCGATCTGGTGCAGCTAGTTTTGGCGATACCGTAGGCACTGTAACTGGACCTCTAGGTATTGTCTTGAATCTTCTCAACTTGTTCGGACTCTAGTTTAAGAGATAGATGTAAATTGGGGGCGTTGGTCAACCCTCTTTGTCCCTAAAGTTGCACTATCCTTGAATCAAAGCTCAACGAAAATCGGCGGGAATCCCATCCCAACATTCTTGGGTGTCCGGGATAGCCGCCCGCCTTTCCATTGTCATTAGAGACATGAGGAAAAAGCGTCTGTACTGTCATTGGTCATTGGTGCTTATGACTAATGACTTCGATTTCCCCCCGGCTTCAAGCCGGGGGATGAGTTAATAGTCAAGAGTTAATATCGCTCTTCCAGCACTCTCGCTAACTAAAAATCGTAGCTAACTTTTAAACCTTATATAGTCAGAAGATTGAAGCTTTTATTTTCTAACAGAATGCTATCAATCATGATTTTTTGGTCAAAAGCCTTGTGCCGTAGCAACTTTAGCTTTATTCTTCGGTGAGAGTATTTTTTGGACAAACTTTGTTGTAAGTACTCAAATTTATTATGATAATGAGAATATTTTAGAAGGCAGAGGCGATAAATGATATTCTCTGCCTTCCTTTTAGTGATTTATTGATTATTATTATCATAAGAATTATTTAAGTAAATTAACTGATTGATAACAGATATACTATCTTATCCACAGATACCGCGTATACACAGTAGAATGATGTCGAATTGGAAATGACACCATTTGTACGGTTGCTTGGTGTCCATTAATGAGTAACTCTGGATACTGATAATTTTTCTTCAGTACTTTTACCAGATAGTTATTGTTTTCTTGAAGACAGGGTGAAGAAGGCAGGAGGCAGGAGGCAAAAGGCAGGAGGTTAATCTTGCAGTGTAGGCTTCAGACCTACACTGATTGCAGAACACCAAATCAGAGATTTGGAGTGGGGCTTAAACCCTTGCTCACGAGAATCGCGGCACGAGACAGAAAGTGGTCACTGAGGAGTTCGACAGGTCTTACCCTGAGCTTGCCAAAGGGCTGACTGTGCCACCTTGCCGAAGTGCAGTATCCTCCTGCCTCCTGCCTCTTTTGCTAAAAATACATGCATTTCAGCCATATTTACGCGAAAATACGCAGGTATAAGCCTAAGAAAGCCCTGTATAAACTTACATACAACCGTTACACGACCGGATCGAATACTGAGTTACTGACTAAGGCTAGAGCTACTGACTGTTGACGATTCAGTTTTTACAACATACCCTATTTTTTCCCTATGATGATTTATGGTTTCAGTTTTCTCAGTTTGAGCGCATCTCTTATACTTCCCTGGGCATTAACAGGTTTGGTTCAAGGAGAGAGAATAACAGAGTCTTTAGTTAGAGATGTTCGTCAGTCATCCACTGTTCAAGAAATGCGACTACCTAGTCGCAAGCTGATCAGCGCAGTTTCAACTGCGACAACATACTATGTTAGTGGTAATGGAAACGACAGAAATAGCGGACTCACTACCTCATCCGCCTTTAGGACAATTCAAAGGGCAGCAGATCTGACTAACCCTGGCGACACAGTATTGATTATGAATGGAGTGTACAAAAATTCACGCAATGCTGGGAGTGTAGTAAGTATTGAACGTTCTGGAAATGCAAAAGCATGGATTAGGTATAAAGCATATCCTGGACATTCCCCAAAAATTCAGCACAATACATGGAGTGGTATCGGGTTGTCAAATGGAGTTTCATATATCGAGATTAACGGGCTAGAGGTCATAGGGAACAATGCCAATATCAGCCTTGGTTATGCCTTAAGTCAGAAGTGGAACACATCAAATCCGCGTACAAATGGAAGCTGCATAAACATTGAGGGACGCGATCGCCCTGTTCATCACATAAATATTCTGAACAATAAAGTGCATAACTGTGGAGCCGGAGGTATCTCAGTAATCGGGGCTGATTATGTAAAGGTGGATAATAACACTGTGTTTAATAACGCCTGGTATAGTGTCTATGGTAACAGTGGCATTTCCTTGTTGATGAATTGCAATACTGACAACAACCGGGGATACAAGATGTTCGTGACCAACAACAGGGTCTACAACAATCGCATGTACATTCCCTGGGTTGGATCTGGAACAATCTCAGACGGTAATGGCATTATTGTCGATATTTCAAAACTTGGTAAACGTGGTGCATATCGAGGACGGACTTTAATTGCAAACAATGTCACCTACAGGAATGGCGGTTCGGGTATTCATACCCATGAGAGTGAGCATATCGATATTGTCAACAACACAGCATATGAGAACGGGCAAACTCCAACCCTTAAAAAAGGGCAAATATATGCTGGTTATTCATCTGATGTCAAGATTTTCAATAATATTATCTATGCTAAGCCTGGTCAAAATGCGAACAGCAATATGAAGAATACCAACGTCACCTATGACTACAATCTTTACACCAAGGGTGCTGTGATCACTGTGATGGGAGCTAACGATATCATTGGAGATCCAAAGTTTGTGAATCCCTCAAATGGTGACTTTAGACTCAAAGCAAGGAGTCCGGCGATCAATAGTGGTTACTACTGGAAGGATTTGAAAACTGATTGCACAGGTAAACCTCGTCGTGCTGGTAGATATGATATTGGGGCATACGAATATCGGTAATGTTTAGATCATGTCCTGCTATCTGCCCATAGTTCCGTCACACTAAAGTCTACGATTACACAAAATTAGGACTTACGCATTGACAAGAAAACCAAAATACGTGTAGTCGGCGGAAAACCCATATCTTTCGTAGGGGCAATTAATGAATTGCCCCTACGCGTAGGTATACTTACCATCAAATAATGATTAATAAAAGCCTAAAAGGAGCTATTGTGGTAAATGCATACCATGATTATTTTGTAAAGTGCGTAAGTCCTAAAAATTAGCCCTTTCAAGGTGGGTAAAAATTTTGGTAAAAAAACCCCTTTTTAACTTATTGCCTCTGTGTTCTCTACGTCTGGAGTAGTTAGATAAATTACTTTTAAACCACAGAGGCACAAAGGGTACAGAGAGAAAAAACGAGATTTTATGAGTCACCTTGAAAAGGCTAGTCCTAAAAATAATCAGCTTGCCTTTGCAGGCTGATTATTTTCTGGACAATTAAACAGACATGATATACCAATTATGGTGTTCAGTTCACTTATCAAACTAAATCCTAGTTTATACAGAGCTTTTGTCTGGAATACGTTTTTGTTGCTTAACCTGTTTTGTCAAATCTTGATGACTAAAGTATTCTTTAGCATGGTTGAAATAACTACTAGATTCATTTTTATCAATAATACCATTCACAACTAAACCTAAGACGTTGTGACGGGATCTCTGTAGCATTTCTTCAGCAGCAGCTGCACTGTTAGAATCAATTACCTCTGGTCGAGCTACTAACAAAATCCCATCAGTCATTTGGCTTAAAGTCAAAGCATCGGCTGCCAAAAGCAGGGGAGGAGCATCAATAATCACAAAATCATAGTTATATTGAGATGAGAAATTTTCAATTAGTGATGCCATCCGTTTTGAGTCAAGCAAAGCAAGTGGGTTAGGAGGTCTAACTCCAGCAGTTAAAACATCAAGGTTATCCATTACCTTAGATACAGCAATGTCAAATTCAGCCTGACCTACAAGAACCTCACTCAAACCAACTGCATTAGTTAGTTGCCAGAGATGATGCTGAGAAGGAATTCGCATATCTGCATCAACTAATAAAACTTTACGTCCTAGTTGAGCGATCGCTGCCGCCAAATTAGCTGAAACTGTAGACTTGCCTTCTTTAGGAACTGCGCTAGTTACCACGATCGTTTTGAGTACTTTATCTGAACTCAGGAATTTCAGATTGGCTTGAATCATCCGATACATTTCGCTCGTTAAAGAGTGGGGAGTGTCTCTGACGGCAATTATTTGAGCTGTTGATTCTGAACGGGAGCGAACCTTTTTAACAGACAAAGGAACAATTCCCAGCAAAGTATATCCAAATACATCTCTAACTTCTTTAAGTGTTTTTAGAGATCTATCTCTCATCGCTAGAAACAGCACAGTTGTGGTGGCAAAAAATAAACCGAACATCACTCCTAGCAGCAAAACAATTATTTTTTTGATTAGTACTTGCTTTTTGGGCACTAAAGCCTGAGAAATAATCCGGGAAGTAGCTGCATTTGTATTCTCAACTAACTGTAATTCTTGAACCTTTTTCAATAGAGTTTGATAGGTCGATTCTGCAACTTCAACTTTCCGTTCTAACTCCCGCTCATTTTGTGCCAATTGGGGTATGAGTTTCACTCGCTGTTCGTAGCTAGAACGGGAATTAGATAGAGAGGAGAGTCTTTTAGTTAAGCCAAAGCGCTGTATTTCTGACTGTAGAAAACTTTGGATCAGTCCTTGTCTAAGCTGTCCAATCTGCAATTGGCTCTGGGGAACTTGTGTTTGATTGCCAATAGTCTGGCCAACTTCCTGTTGCAAGAGAGATTTTAAATTAGCTTTTTTTGCTTCTAGGTTAATAACTACCGGGTTGTCATCTAGGAAACGGCTGCGCTCAATCGCTAACTGCCGATCAGTGTCTTGAAGTTGTGCCAGAACTCCCTGTACTGCTGGTGACTGACTAAGAGCACTCACAGCGATCGCTTGCTGAGAATTTAGCTCTACTTTCTGGCGCAGTTCATTGGTTTGGGCGTTTACCTCATCCAGTTGAGCCTTAACAGTATCCATCTCACTGTCTAGATTTCCAATAGCCGCAACGGCTGACTTTGTCTCCTCTGATAAATCTGCAATCTGATACTTTTGTTTAAATATACGTAGCGCTACTTCTGCATTCTCAACAGCGGCTTGAGTTTTAGGAAGCTGCTTGGCCATAAATTGACGAGTTGCTCCTGCCTCAGAGCGATTTGTCGTAATATCATTTTCTAAATAAGAATTCATAATTGTGTTGACCACTGCCGCTGCTTCTTCGGGGTCATGGCTGCTATAGGTAATTCGCAATACATCTGTCCCACCAAGAATTTTTACGGTCAGGTCTTTTAGTAGCGCTTCTACTTCTAGAGGTTTACCTTCGTTGTCTTTGAGTTGTAGTTTGTCTATTGTCCGCTGCAAAAAAGTAGGCGAAGAAATAACTTCCATCTCACTGCTTATCGGATTTTGAGTTGCTACCAAGGGTTTCAAATCTGCTGAGTCTCCTCCTTCAGCGTAACTAGGCGAAAGACTAGTTCCAGCTACTTTAAAAGAGGGAACCCTGAATAACAGTTTTCCTTCTGCTTCATAGGATGGCTTCATAAATTGTGTAGCTATAGCACTGAGCATCACTGTAGCTACAAATATCGCAGTAGCAGGTCGCCACCATCGTTTCAATATCAATAAGTAATGACTCAGGTCTAAATCAATAGATTCTCTAGATTCCATAAATTTTTCTGACATAAATCTTCCAAAGTACAGGTCTTAAGCAAGAAACTAAAAATTGACTTAGAGCAGTGGCAAACCAGTTGCAATTGACAAGACTGATTATGATTTGACAATATGACAATAGTATAGACTATTGGAGTTAAAAATTTAGTTCCCATTGGCTTGGGGCACAAATGTGACACAGTTATTGAGCTATTGAGCAAAAGCTTTGGTAAATTTAGGATTTGGGATGAGTTAAAAGTTTCCTAACTGCAACAGCATAAATCAACCCTTGAGCAGCAGGACGTTCAGTTAAAAACTTTTTGCCATTAGCCATTAGAATTAAAATTTATTTCTGGATTATCAAAGGCTTGATTATTTTTCCTCAAACAAATAATATTATATGGCTCTACCCCTTGTCAAATTATCCATACTAGCCAAAGTTCCTCAGCCAAGAAAAAAACTCGCCGTCTAGTCAGTTGACGATTTTTGACCATAAACATCTACTCACTACTCAGCCTCACTTAAATAGTGATTATAGTGATTCTGAAAAGTAGCTGCTAGCTTTGCCAGATTTTATCATAAGCCTCTAACAGTTTCGGAGCTTGATATTGCCACTCCAGGATCTCCTCCATTCTGCGTCGCCCCTCGGCTCCGATCTTTTCTCTACGTTCAGGAGAATCTAGAAGCTCCAGAATTTTCTCGGCAAATTCCACCTCATCATTAGGCTTGGCATAAAGAGATGCTTCCTGTGCAGAACGTCTTCCCTCTCGCAAATCAAACTGGACAATTGCTTTTCCCATCGCCATGTATTCGAGGATTTTATTCATGGTGCAGTTTTCGTTATAAGTAGATGTTGGAGAGGGCTCTACACACACGTCGCAACTGGAAAGCCGCTCTAAAAGTTCTTCCCCTTGCTTAAACCCTGTAAATTCTACGAACTCAGTCACTTCTAACTCTTTAGATAAGTCCTTGAGTTTTTCAGCAGCAGGTCCACTACCGATTAGCATAAAGTGAATATCGGAGCGATTTTTTTTGTGGACAATGTAATCTACCATTCTCAGGAGATAATCAATTCCCTCTGGTTCGCCCATAACACCCATGTACCCTACCAAATAGTTTCTACCTCTACGATATTTGGGGTTTGGGGGCATTCGGCGAAAGCGCGAAAGGTCAGGCGCACTCCGAACTACAAAGACCTTCTCTGGTTTCTTGTGCCCACGGTTAAGAGCTACCTCTCGGTGTGACTCGTTCGTTGAAATTGCCATATCTGCTGTGGCATAGGTCAACCGTTCAGCCCAGCGTAATCCATGATAAAAAATATCGCGCCGTTGATACTTAGCTTCATACATCTCTGGACTGAGGTCATGATGATCAAAGATCATCCATGTGCCATGAAATAATTTAAACCATCCTGCTACTAAGAAAAGTAAATCCGGCGGATTACAAATATGTATAACATCAAAACCACGCTCTCGCCATACCCTTTTAGCTAGACGGAATTGCCAGTTTATCGCCCAACTATACTCTCGGAGATAGCCAATGACCGAACTTTCTTCTGGTGGTAGAGGATGACGGTAGATGTGAATCTGCTCAATAACTTCGTAGTCTTTTTCAAAACCATTACCTGTCGGCGAAATTACGGTAACTTCATACCCAGCTTTTTGCAAAGTAGTTGCTTCCATCCATACCCGCCGATCAAAGGGAACTGGCAGATTTTCAACGATAATTAGTACTTTCTTTGGTGATGCCATAATAATCTCAATTTTTAATTAGTTTAGTAAAACACTCACTTGTCAATTATAAAATCTACCTTACTTTGGGGAACTTTTAGTCATACTTGGCGAAACTGCGCTGAATAACCTACATATCTGCAACCTCATAACTTACAGTTATTGGCTGTTTACACTCAATTGATCATCTGAATTTAACACTGAACGATATAAATCAAGGAAAGAAAGCCAGTGGTTTTTGATATTAAGAGGAAAAACACTTGTTCTCGCCTTAGATCCCAGAGAAAGCCTCAGAGTCTCATTTTCAATCAAAGACTTAATGGCATCTGATAACTGCTGAACATTACCTGGATTAACGATTAATCCATTTTCAGATTGAGTAACTATTTCAGGTATACCTCCCACTGGTGTAACTATGACTGGTAACTCCCAAGCCATTGCTTCCAGCATTGCTAATGGAAGACCTTCATTGTAAGAGGGCAACACAAAAACATCTGCTTCAGTTAAAAGAATATCACGTTCATGTGGCCCGATCCACCCAGGCAATTTGATATAATCTTCTAGATTTAAAGTCGTAACTAAATTACGTGCTTGTTCTATCTCTCCATCTCCTGCCATAATCAGAGTAGATATATTTTTATGTTCAGTGGGCAAAAGAGAAAAGGCTTCGATCAAATCAAATGCGCCTTTACGTTGACCAATTCGTCCTAAAAAAAGTAAGTTCGCTTTTTTAGATCCGGAACGATGTGGAACTTCAGCAGGAATTTTTACTGGATTATAAAAAACTACAACTTGTTCAGGTTTCAGACCAAGGTTTTCTATGTAGAAGCTCCTCCAACTTTCGGATAATACAATTAAGCGTTGACACTTGCAAAATACCCAACTTAGCAATTGCTGTATCCATTTGGCCAGATCAGCATAGAAAACATGAAATTGACTACCGTGAGCATGTAGAATTATCGGCTTGTGAAATACCCAAGCTAAAAGTACCATAATTGCCTGTCGGAAAACGCTCCCGCGCTGTGAAATTTCAAGTTGAACAATATCAACTTCTCCACTGATTAACATCCACAAAAATTTACATATAGCTTTCAAAAATACCATGATTTTGATTGCTGTAGCTCCTTCTTGGTGAGTAATAATATGACATATATCAACTTCAGAAGGAGCATACTCCAAAAAAAGCTTCTCGTAATTGGAAATGCCACCCTGCTGGAGTAAGCTAGGACCTAACAGGATAATTTTGAGAGTTTTAGTTCGGCACATAGGCTGTACTTTTTGAATAATTGGGCTTTCCTGGGTTAATGTATCAACAAAAGAATCAGAATTTATCATTGCTTTTCAAAGACCAAAGTAATTGCATGAAATCTTGTTAAAATCCGATGATTTTCTGCTTTATTCTAGAGTTGGAAGGTTTTTATTTAAAGATTCATTTGTCCTGCTCAGAAAGCGATTATAGCAATTTTTGTGTGGGATAAATGCCAAGCACAAAAACAATCGCTTCAGAGTTTTTTCGCAATCTCTATGCTATAAATTGGTCTTTTTTTGTTTCATGATTTTATTTTTCTTTCATGTCTCATTCTCACGGAAAAACATGCCGCCACATAAAGTATCCAAGTCAAACTATTCGATTCCAGTAAGTTAGATTCAGTAAGGCTAGCTAAAAATATATATGTCATATGCATAAGTGGCCAAATATCTAATGCGCTATTACTACTACGCATCAAAATGAATCCTTGCAGGTAACTGCGCCAAAATCCTAAGAAGAATAACCCTAACCCTAAAAGACCTAAATCAAGGCAAAGAGCCAGATAACCATTGTGGGGGTGGTTTGGAGTCCATCCAGCATTGAGCCAAATATAAGCAGATTCGCCATCCCATCCTTGCCAGAATCCGCCATAACCATAACCGAGCCAAGGGTGTTTCCAAATCATATCGATTACTAATGGCCACAAGTCTGTTCGACCCGTTAGTGTGGCATCTTTACCAACTGAAGTGAACACGACACTAGCGTTATTAGACAACCACAAATATAAACTTTGGCTGATAGTTGCCATCATTATTAGGGTTGGTATCATCACCGGGTATGGCCAACGCCAAATTTGAAAAGCAAAAAATGCCAATATTATAATTAATAGATTAAATAGAGATGAAGTCGAACCAGCAAGCAGTAAGAGTACTATTGAGAAGCTAAACCCCCCCCAGAAAAGCCAACTACGTCTTTGACTTTGATAAGCAAGGAGAAAAAAAACTATACTACTCGTTACCATCCTTCCTCCCAAACCGTTTTTGTGGGTGAATACTCCACGCCACAGTGGTTTACCAAGGTCGCTCTGTATCCCGTATTTAGGCAAAGCTAGAGCAAAAATGAAACTCAATACTATAACAATCCCAAAAGTCCAAGCAAGTAAATAGAATTGCTGTTTTAAGCTGTATCGCGAAACAAAATACAGACCAAATAAACTGGAACCAATCAGGGTAAAAGTATTTTTTAATGTTGTTGAGGGTTCAAAAGACCAAATAATAGAAACAACTGCCAACATTAATAAAGAATAAAGGAAGATATCTTTATTCAAGACAAGGATATAAAGAGCTTTCTTCCAACGCAAAACTAGTAGTGATAAGGTAATTGCATAGATTATGAAATAAGCAACCCGAATCAAGGAGCTATCATATTCTACCAACTCATCCTGTCCTGCTCCTCCTGACAGGACGAGAGTTAAGATTGCCCCTGAATAAATTAGCAAGGCTGCAACTGTGAATCCCTGCTCCGCATAAATTAGTAGTTTTCTCATAAAATAATTAACTTTTATTTTGCATATTCATTTTTTTATAATAAATTTGGGCTGTTTGAGCAGCAATATTTGACCAATTTAAATCTTCCTGACAACGAGCTAGTGCCGCAGTTTGCATGCGTTGTTGTAAGTCGCGATCGCTTAATAAACAAATTATCGCATCAGCTAGAGCTTTAACATCACGGGGTGGAACTAACAACCCATCTTTTTTATGCTGAACTATCTCACTCAATCCCCCTACCTCAGAAGCTACAACCAGCGTTCCCATTCCATAAGATAAAGCTGCCACACCACTTTGAGACGCTTCGATGTATGGCAGAACTGTTACTGTACTGCGTTGAAATAGATTACCTACTTCTTCAATGGGGATAAAGCCATTAATAATCTCGTAGCGTTTTTCATCATAACCATTAGGGAAATACTGCCTGATGTTTTCTCCCCTTCCAGCAATAATCAGCTTGACTTCAGGTATACATTCAGCAATTAAGGGCATAGCCTCAAGTAAATATTTCAATCCCTTATAGGGCAAGATGCGTCCAAAAAATAGCAAGGTATATGGCTCACGGGCTTGAATATTTTGACTACCCCGACGCTGATACAAACTACCAAGTTCCCCATGAGGTAAAACATTGACTCGCTGTTCAGGTATACGAAATTGTTCAATTAAAATCTTTTTTAGTTGATAAGTATGGACAATCAATTGTTGGGAACGGTAGAAGGCAATACGCCTGGTATAATCGGAACCAAATACAGCAATTTTATCCCCTGGGTGACGAAATATATCGTGGATAGTTGTCACCAATGGTGGCATCTTGTTGAGTAACAAAGTCCAATCGTACCAAGGATCGTTAGTTTCTTGCACATGTAAAACATCTGGCTGTATGTCTTTGATGATATCCATCATAGTGCCCATAGACAACAGGTTGCGCGGGTCGCGAATCCGTGGTTTTTTAAAGCTAATGACGCGGATACTAGAATCAAGAACATTGCTACAGACATTTGACACTTTTTGCGGCTGAATTAGCGTTAGATCAACATATTTAACCAGACTATTTGCTAGTTCAATCGTGTAGTCTTCAAAGCAAAAATGTAATAAAGCAACTTTAATCATAATTAAAATTATATTATTTATTCCACAAATTTGGATGCCTTACTGGTAGGATTCTATATTAAACAGTTACTGCTCTTTTAAAAGTTTCATCCACAAAAAACGAAACCCGCCAAATGCACGAATACCGAGATAAATCACAAATAAACCATAGGCACAAGTTGCAATAATTAGAGTGTACAGAAAGTCTAAGCTAATTTTTTCCAATAAAATGAATATAGGTAGCATCAAAAAGCATATTAGTAAGGGTCGGCGCATAATTCGCCATAAATTTAACGAAAATAGGCGAGTATAGGTGAAGTAAATATACTGACTAAAACCAATAATAGTCATTAATAATGCCATTAACGCTGCACCTAGTAACTGATATTGGGAAACTAATGCCACACCTCCCAAGCTTCCTAATGTAGTCGTAATAACCACTTCACGCAGGTTAACTATCTCAAAACCATTGGCTACAAGTACATAGGCCAGTGAGCGGATAAAGGGCAAAAAAACAAGTGATATAGCACTTAAACGAAGTGCTAAATTTGCTTGAGCAAAGCTAGGATTATAGATCAAAACTAGTAAATCTTTACCAAAAAATAACAGACCAATCAATAAGGGTAATGCCATAATTAGGAGAATTTCAATAACATTTTCAGCTATCTGCCTCTGCCTATCCCGTCCTTGATCTACTGCCTTTGAAAATCTGGGAAACATTGCTAAAGTTATACTGTTAGCAATAATCGAAAAGGGTAGTAGCAATTGTGTTATTCCACCAAACAGACCCACTAAAAACTCATTTCCTAACAATGAAAGAATCAATATTTGAACTCTGCCATTGAGTACAGCTATTCCTTCAATAGCAAAAAATGTCCGCGCATTTTTAATTGTATTCAAAACAAAATTCCCATCAATCTGCCATTCTATTTTGACTAACCGGATGATGAAAATCCATTCAATTACTAAAATTAGCGTTTCCGAAAAACATAAAATCGCCCCCAGAGATTCAATTCCGTATTTCAGTTGCATCGCCCAAATCATTATTATGACGCGGAGGATGTACACTGGCACTGTAGAGATGGCAATCAGGTGCATCTTTTCTTGAGCTTGAAAAATTGCCTCAGTGATGTTGGAAAGTGCAAAAGGAATGATCGTTAAGCCCATGATGTAGCAAATAGTCGAGGTTTTGGAGCTATAGGGAAGTAAAAATACTACAATTACCAACACCCCATAACTGAAAAAACTAAATATTAACTGTAGCCAAGTACCACTCATTAAATAAATTGGTGTTTTTTCTGGCTCACGGGCTAGTTCTCTGGTAAACAATGTCTTTAGCCCCTGTGAAGCAATGCCCACAAAGATAAAGTAGTAGCTATATGCTAAGAGATACTGTCCTAAAGCCTCAGCTCCTAGAGTACGAGCAATAGAAGCGGTTAATACAAAGGCTGTAATGCTTTGCGCTAACCGATTGACTATCATTGAGAGGGAATTACTTATGAATTTGTACTTTTCTACCATTCTTAAATTATTAATCAGCTTATTTCGTTAATTTTGAATTACCAATACCTATAAATCTCATAACTTACTTTTTCTGATATAGAGTTAGAAGTTTTTTGAGATGTTCCATACATACCAGTCATAGGAATCAAGAACGAAAATGCATTTTCGTTTAGCTTCTATCATCGCACGCTTGAGTGTGCAACTCATCAGAAAATTTATTAACAAATCTCTTGGGTTGTAAATCCCAAAGCTTTTATCGCGCTTAGACACGTATTTTTTCAATCAGTAAAGTAGAAAAATCTAGATTTAAGGCATGAAAAATTTTACTATCAAACTGCAATAGTTGTATTAATACCTAAACTGTATAATGGTTTGGTTTTTATTACCTTAGTAGGCACCTTCTTTTTTCAAAACTACCATAACTGTTTTGAGGAGAATTTCAAAGTCTAATCCAAGCGACCAATTTTCGATGTAGTTAAGATCAAGATTAATCACTTGTTCAAAATCTAAAATATCCGAACGGCCTGAGACTTGCCAAAGACCTGTAATTCCAGGTAAAACTTCATGTCGGATAAAATGATGTTCAGAAAATTTATCAACATCTCTGGTAGGTAAAGGGCGAGGTCCTACTATACTCATTTCTCCAAAAATAACATTAAAAAGTTGAGGTAATTCGTCTAAGCTATAAAGTCTAAGAAATTTTCCAACACGGGTAACGCGAGGATCGTCTTTAATTTTAAAGATAATCCCATCTTTCGTTTCATTTAATGCTTCTAATTCTTTCTGTAATTTTTCCGCATCAGACCTCATAGTTCGGAATTTCCATACTTTAAACTGTTGCCCATGTAAACCTACACGAGTTTGTCTGTAAAATACTGTGCCGGGAGAATCCAGTTTTATAGCTATGGCTATAGCTATATAAATAGGGAATGATAACATTACAAATAAAGTCGCGAAACAAAAATCACAAGTACGCTTTATCCAAAAATCTTTGCCTGTAATTATCGGGCAATCCAAACTCAGGCAAGGCATTCCTCCGATTTTATGAAATTCTACGTTTCTATAAATTGGTTTTAATTCCATCGGTAAAATATGTACTTGTATACCCGATGCTTGAAATAACCAGCATAAAAACATTCTATTTTTTAGAGCATCCCAAGATATAAAAACTTCTGTTACACCTAATTGATTTAGTTGATTCAATGTTTGTTGACGTTGATATCTGTCTAATGAACTAGCATTCGCCGTTCCAGATACGATGTAGTGTTTTTCTTTTTTTATAAAGCTAGCAATCTGCTCATGATCTTGAGGATCGCAAATAATGAATACCGAAGAACGAACTACTTTTTTCTGCTTACGCAGATATTCAAGAGTAATGTTTATTGCATATCTCCCAGTACAGATAAATAATATACTCAACAACCAAGACAATAATATTAATCTTGGACGTGTAATATCAACAACTGGTTTATACAAAAAAGAAACAAGGAGTATTAATCCATGAGCGAAAGTTAGCGATTTGATAATATTGAAATAGTCGTAGCGTTTTTGACCTTCTCGATAAATACCTTCGATAGCTAATGATCCTATTTGAATCCCAATAGTTATTAAAATCGGTAAATAATTACTCGGTATATACCAAGTAAAATGCCCATAAGAAGACTGATATCCAGCTAAAATCCAAGCTAGGAATAAAAGAGTATAGTCTACTAAAAACAATGTTGTTAATCTCAGCCACCACGAACCCTTGCGTACTCTGACAAATCCAGATGCACGCAAATCCAAAGGTACTTCACTGAATTTATTTGTTGTAATGCTTTGATTACTCATAGTTAGGAACACTTGGTGTAGTTAAAATTTGATGCAAACTTATATAAGACAAGTGGGGGATCTCACATTTTTATTTCAAAGAAACCTGCCCTTTGTAGTCTACTATTAACCATTTTCTTTGGAGTAACTTTAAGTTCTTGATCAAAAGCATCTTCCAGGATCGTTTGAGTGCGGTTACTACCCAGATACTTAGCTTTTGTTGGAGGGTAGAATCCAGTTTAGCCTGGAAATTTTGAGTTTTGATGCCAAAAAAGATTTGTTGCTGAGTTAACTTATGGTTGAATAAAATTCCTGACATTAATAATGATTAAGTAGGTCAGGTAAAAATATTAGGATTTTTAATGTGCGTAATAGATGAACTGAATGACTACAGTTCTATTGCAGAGTTCCACTTCTATGATACAATGATATTCCTTTCAAAATTACTCTAACATATTTACTTAGACTAATTCAGTTTTGCTTAGAAGCTTCTCTGTTTATTTACGCATAATTACTGATTAACAAAACTTACACACACAACATATAACGAAAAGCATCAAAAAGTTGACTATTGTTACAAAACTTTACATATTTCATGTTGTTAAGCTTTGAAGCCCCAAAAGGGCAGTTACCTTACCGACGGGACTATAGTTTCTACCAAAAGAGTGAAGTTACACAAATAAAACCCAACTACATAGCTTTTATGAAGTTAGCGTAATTCTTTAAGAAAATAATATTATAACTTTACATTAATTTTATATATAAGGAAACAAAATGAAGATTCGGTAAGAATTATTTTTTAGTTCGGCGGATTTTACTAAAAAACGATAATGTACTTTTATAATCGATTAGTTTATTGAGATGGGCTAATTCCAAACAAACACAAACTTATTATTTAACTAAATAATGAAGGGTTTAATTAAATGCTTGTTGTTGGCTAAAATCAAAAATTAATTCTTTGGATTTAATTGTGATCTAGAGTTTATATCAATAAAGTGTGGGGTAAAAATATGGTAGTCAGCAAATTAAATATAAATGGATTAGGCAGATTTCTGAACACACAAAAGTGGCGTTGGCTGACAAAGTTGCATCTAAATAATTTAAAAGTCAATCGGATTTTGCGACCCACAGATGATTCGGAAATAGGGAAAACTCAGGTAGAAATAAACAATTTATCTTTTTCTGAAAAAGATTATAAGAATTTTGTAAATTCCGATGTACTTAGTAAATACAATCAGCTTGGTTATGTCCATTCCAAGCCTCTTGAATACCTCACGACAATGACTCTGTTAGATTTGAAAGAGGGCGATGAAATACTAGATGCTGCCGGGGGTGAAAAAGCTGAATATATCAAGGCTTTAATGGCGGTTTGTGACTTTAAATTGACTGCTTACTGTCAAGACTCTTTATTAGATGGAAAAGCCGCAGATGGAATTAAATACATTGGTGGCTCTATTGATGCAATCCCTCTCCCAGATGAATCTTTAGATGGAATTAGCTGTCATCACTCTTTTGAACATTTTCGAGATGATTTGGATATTGAGTTTATTAAAGAGGCAGTACGTTTATTGAGAGTGGGCAGAAAACTTGTAATTGCACCGCTATTTCTAGCTAACGAGTATGCAGAAATCTGGAATAATAAACAGATTCAGAAGTCCAATGTTGAAACAGCGCTCACAATTTTTGACAATACTGCAACCTTTGCTGGATGGGGTCCATATGAAGGCTTTGCCAGAACTTATAGTCCGGCTGCGTTTAAAGCAAGAATTATTGACAATTTGCCGAGCAATTGTCAAGCAAAAATTTACAAAGTTTTTGTAGATGGAAAACCCGTGCCAGATATCAAGAAAAATTATCATCAACCTCTGCTCAATTCGGAAATGAAGGTACTGGTAATAACTAAAAATTAGACACCAACTTTTGAGTTTAGTAAGTTTTATCTTGGTATGTGAGAGTTAGTGGTATTTCTCTCATTTTCTATAGATTGGGGTCTATAATCGCTCACATCCACTTTTGTCTAAACTTCAGTTGAAGTGCTTTGATGTTTAATTAAGATCAAAGTACAATTGTATTAAACACGATCGCTACTTTGCTGTGGATGACTCCGACAATTGATAGATCGACTGAAACTTATATAGAAAATGCAGATAAATAATAGCCAGACTTCGGAATATAAACAAAATATTCCGTTAGATACTTTAACTCACATCATCGGCACTCAAGTTTTACAGGAATGGAATGACAGCCAAGCAGTTGATCATCAGGATCTATGCATCCATCAGATGTTTGAGATGCAAGTTGAGCGATCGCCTGAAGCCATTGCTGTAGTATATGAAAGTACACACCTGACTTATCGGCAGTTAAACCAACGGGCTAATCAACTAGCGCACCACTTACGTACATTAGGCGTTGGGCCGGAAGTACTTGTGGGCATTTGCGTGGAGCGCTCTTTGGAGATGATTGTCGGGTTGCTGGGAATTCTCAAATCTGGAGGTGCTTATGTGCCTTTAGATCCGGCATATCCCTCAGAACGTTTAGCTTTCATCTTGGACGACACGCAGACACCAGTATTGTTAACCCAAGAAAAATTGCTCAAGAACTTGCCACCGCATCAGGCGCAAGTAATTTGTCTGGACTCAAACTGGCAAGGAAATATCCAAAATAGTCAAGAAAATCCGGTAAATGAGACGACAACTGATAATCTCATCTACGTAATTTACACATCTGGTTCTACAGGACAACCCAAGGGTGTAATGATCCCTCACCGGGGGATCTGCAATCAACTCTACTGGAAGCAAACAACCTTTGGATTAACTCAGGCAGACAAAGTTTTACTGACTATTTCTTTTAGCTTCGATCCCTCAGTGTGGCAGATATTCTGGCCATTGTGCTTCGGGGGGCAATTGTTCATGGCTCGGCCTGGTGGGCATCAAGATACTGCCTACCTTGTGAAGGTGATTACTGAGCAGCAAATCACCGTCCTAGCCTTAGTGCCTTCCATACTGCGTGTCTTACTGGAAGAGAAGGGAATTGAAAATTGCCGATTCATCAGGCACATTACCTGCGGTGGTGAAGCTTTACCTGGCGAACTCATAGAGCGCTTTTTTGCCCAACTTAATTTGGACAATGTTCTGTATAATTGCTATGGCCCAACAGAAGCTTCCATTGATACCACTTTCTGGAGTTGCCAGCGCGGTACTAATTACGCCATTGCTCCCATTGGTCGTCCCATTACGAATGCAGAGATTCACATCCTCGATGAAAATTTGCAGCCTGTGCCTGTTGGTGAATCAGGTGAACTGCACATTGGCGGTATTGGTCTAGCACGAGGTTATCTGAACCGTCCAGAATTGACCTTAGATAAGTTTATTTTTAACCCTTTTAGCTTTGAAAGAGGGGCACGTCTTTACAAAACTGGGGACTTGGCACGTTATTTAAGTGATGGTAATATCGAATTCCTTGGTCGCATTGACCACCAGGTAAAAATTCGTGGCTTCCGAATTGAATTGGGAGAAATTGAAACTATATTAGGTGAACATCCGGCACTGACACAGACTTTAGTCATCGCTAGAGAGGATGTTCCTGGCGACAAGCAACTCGTGGCATATGTTGTTGCCAGTCCAGAGCAAATTCCTAGCCAGGTTGAATTACGTCGGTTTTTGTCAACTCGGCTACCTGAATACATGGTGCCTAGTTTATTTGTATTTTTGGACACCCTACCATTAAATCCCAATGGTAAAATAGACCGCCGCGCCTTGCCTGCACCAGATACATTTACTCTTGAGTTGTCAACTAACTTTGTTCCACCTCAGAATTCGACAGAAGAAGTCTTAGCTAGCATCTGGGCAAAAGTTTTACGTCTGGAACAAGTAGGCATCCACGACAATTTTTTTGAATTGGGAGGTCATTCACTGCTGGCCACTCAAGTTATGTCTAGGGTTCGCCAAGTCTTTCGGATAGAAATACCGTTGCAACTCTTATTTGAGAATCCCACGATCGCTACTTTAGCTGAAGCGATCACTCAAAACCAGACTCAAGAAAATGATCCCCAAAATCAAACTATTCCCCAAATAGCCAACCGGGAGTCAGCCCCTTTATCCTTTGCCCAGCAGCGAGTCTGGTTTTTGGAGCAGTTGCAACCCAACAGCCGAGCATATATCCTCTCGAATGCACAGCGCTTAACGGGCAAGTTAAATGTGGGTATATTGCAACAGTCACTAGATGCGATCGTTGTCCATCACGAGGCACTACGAACCAACTTTATCACATCAGTTGATGGTAGCCCCATACAAGTAATTGGCATGCCTCGGCCAGTGGAACTCAAAACGATTCAGGTAACACACGAGCAAGTGGAATGTCTGCTAAATCAAGAGGCGCAACGCCCCTTCAACTTAGAATCTGACTTGATGCTGCGAGCTACTTTGCTGCAAGTAGACGAACAGGAGCATATACTCTTGTTAGTAATGCATCACATTGCCTCAGATGGCTGGTCAATAGGCATTCTCTGGCAGCAGTTGGCAGCCGTTTATGAAGCCTTTTTGAGCGGTAAGCCTTCCCCCCTGCCAAAATTGCCCATTCAGTATGCCGATTTTGCTGTGTGGCAGCACCAATGGCTATCAGGTGAGGTACTTTCGGGCCAAATCAACTACTGGAAAACTCAGTTAGCAGGTGCTAATACTGTATTAGAATTACCAACCGACCGACCACGGCCACCAGTCCAAACTGACCGGGGATCAGTGCAATCCCTGATGCTACCGCAGACTTTGAGTGCATCGCTAAAAGAACTCTCGCATCAGAAAGGTGTCACCCTATTCATGACATTGCTGGCGGCTTTTGGGACAATACTGCATCGCTACACTGGGCAAGAAGATATTCTCATCGGTTCTCCGATTGCTGGCCGTAACCGTTCTGAGATTGAAGGGTTAATCGGATTTTTTATTAACACCGTTGTTTTACGGACTGATTTTGTCGGCAACCCCAGTTTTAGTTCGGTGCTAAATCGAGTTCGCCAGATGGCATTAGATGCTTATGCTCATCAAGATATGCCCTTTGAGAAACTGGTAGAAGAACTGCACCCAGAGCGAGATACCAGTCGCAACCCACTGTTTCAAGTGTGGTTTAATATGCTCAACTTTAGGGACGTCCAACTGGAACTACCTGGAGTGGCTATAGAACCAGTCTCGATGTTAGAAACAGCTTCCAAGTTCGACTTAACCTTGTACGTTACAGAACAAAACCAAGGAATCAAACTTGATTTAGTCTACAACACCGATTTGTTTACTTCAGAGCGGATGATGGAAATGCTTCATCAGTTCCATCACTTGCTGAATCAAATTGTTGCGGCTCCAGAGAGGCAGATTAGTTTATATTCTCTTGTCACATCAGAAGCGCGACCTTTGCTGCCTGAGCCAACGGTGGTTTTGCCAGAACCACGGTATGAATTGGCGACAACAATGTTTACCTCTTGGGTAAATCGCACGCCGGAACATTCATCACTCCGTCAAGGATTTCGCACTTGGAACTATGGGGAATTGGGCAAAATAGCTCAAACCTTAGCACAGGTTATGTTGTCTTTGGGAGTGGAGCGGGGAGATGTCGTGGCCCTGTTTGGGACACGGAGCTTTGGACTGATTGCCAGTATGGTTGGCGTACTCTTGAGTGGCGGTGTGCTACTCACCATCGATCCAAAACTTCCCAGCGATCGCCAGCGAATGATGCTACAGGAAGCTAAAGCCAAATATATATTATATATTGATGGTCAGCGCCCAGAAAATGAAAAAATATGGGATTCTTTAACTATCATCTGTGTAAACCCAGACACAGGAGAAGCCATAAATTCATGCAACAAGAGCATTCAAGCAGTAAACCTGCCTGAAATCGTTGCTGACGATCCAGCTTATATTTTCTTTACTTCGGGGACAACTGGTGTACCTAAAGGGGTGCTGGGGTGTCACAAAGGGTTGGCGCATTTTCTGAACTGGCAACGGCAGACCTTTGAAATTAATCAGCAAGACCGCGTTGCCCAATTAACTGGTCTTTCCTTTGATGTCGTCCTCAGAGATATCTTCTTACCTTTGACTAGTGGTGCAACCCTATGTTTGCCAGAAGAAGGGGATAACTTAGAACCGACTAAAATTCTGCGTTACTTGGAAAATGAAAAAATTTCTGTGCTGCATACAGTCCCTTCGCTGGCGCAATTATGGTTAGCCAATGTGCCGTCAGGAGTCTCTTTACGTAACTTACGCTGGTTGTTCTTAGCTGGGGAACCTCTGAAGGAAACACTTGTGCTTCGGTGGCGCGAAGCTTTTCCAGAATCTGGTGAAATTGTTAATCTCTATGGGCCGACAGAGACAACTTTGGCTAAATGTTATTACCGAGTACCTGTTGAGTGTCCACCAGGGGTACAGCCAGTAGGATTGCCACTGCCTCAAACCCAAGCACTAGTTTTCACACCAAATCACCAACCGTGCGGCATCGGTGAACCGGGCGAGATTGTGATCCGAACTCCATTCCGCAGTTTGGGCTACATTAATGCTCAAGAAGAAAACCATTCTCGGTTTGTCAAGAACCCTTTTCGGAACGATCAACAAGATTGGCTTTATTATACAGGCGATCGCGGCTGCTATCGTCCAGATGGCTCTCTAGAAATTCTCGGTCGCCGAGATCATCAAGTCAAGATCCGTGGGATACGCATTGAGCTAGGGGAAATTGAAACCGTATTAGCCCAACACCCAGACGTACTCCAGACTGTAGTCATTGCCCGTGAAGATGTTCCCGGTGATCAACGTTTGGTGGCTTACATTATACCGAATCAGAAGTCAGCAACTACGGCTAGCGATATCCGGCGTTTCCTCTCGACAAAGTTGCCACAGTACATGCTACCTTCGGCTTTTGTCTTGCTGGACACCATGCCCTTAACCCCCAACGGCAAGGTAGACCGCCGCGCTCTACCTGCACCAGACTTATCCAGGCAAGAGCCAGAAGCCACCTTTGTTGCTCCGCGCAACGAGGTGGAACGCCAGCTAATACAAATTTGGGAACAAATTTTAGGTGTCCAGCCTATCGGTGTCAGGGACAACTTCTTTGAGCTAGGGGGACACTCCATATTAGCGGTAAAACTGTTTTGGCAAATTGAGAAAACATTTAGTAAAAATCTACCTCTTGCCATTCTCTTCCACTCAGGTACTGTCGAGGCTCTAGCCAAAATAATCTGCCAAGAAGAAGATATAGCAAGAAACTTGGCTTTAACCTTAAACAAATCAAAATCTAGCTGGTCATCCCTAGTAGAAATTCAACCCAACGGTTCCAAACCACCTTTTTTCTGTATTCACGGACTGGGTGGAGAAGTGTTGTGTTTCCGTGAATTGGCACTGCATCTGGGTTCAGAGCAACCCTTCTATGGACTACAGCCACAAGGACTAGATGGAAAACAGCCTTTTCATAGGCGGGTTGAAGACATGGCAACTCACTACATTCAAGAAATTCAGACCCTTCAGCCCAATGGGCCTTATTTTCTAGGAGGTTATTCTTTTGGGGGTGTAGTTGCTTTCGAGATGGCTCGGCAACTCCAAGAGCAAGGCGAAGAAGTTGGTATTCTAGTTATGCTTGATAGTTGTCGTTTAGGTTATAGCTGGCGGGCGTCATTTCTGAAGCGAATTTTTTTGCATTTAAATAATATTGTTCAACAAGGGCCTAGCTACCTTTGGCAAAAGGCTGTGAAATGGAGCTATTGGCGGAAGCAGCATCTCGAAAATAGATATAACCGTTACGTGGAAGAGGTACTTGATTTCCCTGTAACTGACAAGCACTTAAAAATTATAGATGCTAACACTCAAGCCATCAGTCAATATATCTTTTCACCTTATCTTGGTCAAGCTATACTTTTGCGGACAGAGGATCAAAATCGGGACGAAGCTATAGGCACAGAATACGATCCTCAATTCGGCTGGGGCGACCTAGTGCCTGAAGGATTAGATATCCATTACCTTCCTGGATCTCATCTTGACCTACTTAAGGAACCCAACGTACAGGTATTAGCCGAAATCTTGAGAAATTGCTTAACTCAGGCGCAGTCTCCAAAGAATTAACGGTACGAGCGTCACCCGAAGGGTATCAACTCAGCCCTGCTGGGTTGTTTTCTTATTTCTTAATCTGAAAACTAATTGAGAGAATAATGGAAAAATGCTTGCTATTGGTAACTACGATGAGATAATTACTCTGTGGAACAGGAATACTGATGTAGCGGTTCTCGCTTGAGTGACGTACAAGAACCCCACCCTCAACCCCCTCTCCCCGCACTTCGAGAGGGGGTTATGATGTCGTCATCTGATTAGGAAACGCTATAACTGTCGAATAATCAAAAGACCTGACCGATTTAATAATGCGATGAATCTTGCTAGTGTCACAGATTGAACAGAGGTAATTATTGTTATTGTGGCACTGAAAGCTCGAATGACTGTCGTTTTGAGATTTTAAGTTGGTAAGCAATCCACAATCTAATGATGCTATATAGACGATTTGGACGCACAGAATTACAGATGCCAGTGTTTTCCTGCGGTGGCATGAGATATCAGTTCAAATGGCAGGATGTTCCCAATAATGAAATTCCTGCTGATAACCAGGCGAATCTAGAAGCCACTATTAGAAAAGCGGTGGAAGTTGGGATTAATCATATTGAAACTGCTCGTGGTTATGGCACTTCCGAAATGCAATTGGGGAGAATATTGCCCAAGTTTGCCCGTGAAAAGTTGATTGTTCAGACTAAAATCAACCCACAGGCAGATGCTAAAGAATTTCGTAATGCATTTGAACAATCATTAAAAAATCTCCAACTAGATTATGTTGACCTATTAGGATTGCATGGCATCAATCATGCTGAGTCATTAGACTACAGCATCCGTCCGGGTGGCTGTTTAGAAGTAGCCCAGCAGTTGCAAGCTGAGGGAAAAGTCAGATTTATTGGCTTTTCCACACACGGCTCAACAGATATGATTGTACAGACAATTAATACCAATCAATTTGATTACGTGAACCTGCACTGGTACTACATTAATCAATGGAATTGGGCGGCAATTGAAGCAGCTAAACGCCATGATATGGGGATATTTATCATTAGCCCATCTAATAAAGGAGGTTTGTTGTATGAACCTCCACAAAAATTAGTAAATCTTTGCGCCCCGTTGAGTCCAATGGTGTTTAATGATTTGTTTTGTTTGAGTCATCAAGAGGTGCATACCTTGAGCCTGGGAGCCGCAAAACCACAAGATTTTAATGAACACCTGAAGACTTTAGAATTAGTAGATCATGCATCGTCAATTTTGCCACCAATTTTAGCAAGGTTGGAATCAGAAGCGATCGCTACTTTGGGAGAAGATTGGGTAAAATCTTGGCAGACAAATCTACCAACCTTTGACCAAACCCCTGGTGAGGTAAATATTCGGGTGATTTTGTGGCTGCGGAATCTAGCGATCGCCTACGATCTGGTAGACTATGGCAAAATGCGCTACAACTTGCTTGGTAATGCCGACCACTGGTTCCCCGGTAACAAAGCTGATCGACTAGATGAATTAAACTTGCGCCAATGTCTCGCCGGCAATCCCCACGCTGATAAAATCCCCCAACTTCTGGAACAAGCCCATCAGATGTTGGCGGGTGCAGAGGTGAAGCGATTGTCTCAGAGTTGAGGATTAGAAACTTAGTATATTTAATGATATAATAAGTGACTACATATCAATCAATAGTTAGTTAATCAAGTTGGCTAACAAAAATGAAATCTCTATTTTCGCAACATTCAAAACAAATAGAATTACCTCTACAGTTAGTAACTTATCAAAATAAATTCGCCGAAGGACGCGAAGAAAGAAGTTAAAAGGGTTTGGCGCAGCTTCACAAAGAAATGGTATTACGATCAAAGAATAATTAAGAAAAGCCTGAAACAACCTATTTTCGTTAATTCACATCACGATGAATTTGTACAGTGCGTAAGTACTAGGAGGGGCTTTAGGCTAACACACCATGTGATATTGGGCACAGTTCATGGAAAATATAAACGATAATTATCAATTCCAAATGCCCAATGCCCAATGCCCAATGCCCAATGCCCAATGCCCCATTCCCAATACTAGTCAGATTTTTTCGTATCTGCTGATTTACTTGCCTTTGGTATAACTAAGACTTTATCAACGCGATTACCATCCATATCCATGACTTCAATTCGCATACTTTGCCATTCAAAATAATCTGCTGCGGCGGGAATACGACCTAAATTGGTGATCACAAAACCGCCTAAAGTTTGATAACTACCGCGTTCATCGGGTTGCCACTCTTCCATACCGAAAAGTTCCAAAAACTCCTCTACAGGCAACATCCCATCCAAAAGCCAGGAACCATCTTCGCGTTGCACAGCTTGTGGTTGATCCTGCCCATCTGTGGAAGGAACATCACCCACGATTTCGCTCATGATGTCGTTGAGAGTGACTAATCCTTGAATCACGCCGTATTCATCGACTACTAGCGCCATGTGAGTGATGGTTTGCTTGAACAATTCCAAAACTTTTAAGCCACGAGTACTTTCTGGCACAAATACGGGCTGTCGCAATCCGATCGTCAAGTCTAGTGGTTCTCCTCGGAAACTTCTGGCTAATAAGTCGGTGACAGGGATAACACCCAGCACATTGTCAAGTCCCCCCTGACAAATTGGATACCGAGAATAGGCGCTATCAACCATTTTTTGGCGATTTTCTTCGGCAGAATCGTCTAAGTCTAGCCAGACAATATCGGGGCGGGGTGTCATTAAGTAGCTGACAGGGCGATCGCCTAAACGAAAGACTCGCTCTACCATGTCCTGTTCGGCTTCCTCAAAGGTTCCCGCCTCAGTGCCTTGCTCAATTAAGATTTTAATTTCTTCTTCGGTGACTTGCGGCTCGGTAGAAGCTGTAATTCCCAGTAATCGCAGGATCAAATCTGTAGAAGCGCTTAACAGAAAGACTACTGGAGAAGCGATCGCCGCCAAAGCTTGCATCGGAATAGCTACAATCGATGCAATCCTTTCTGGGTTGTTTAATGCCAGACGCTTCGGTACCAATTCGCCAACTATCAGTGAAAAATAGGTAATCAGCAAAACCACTATTCCGAAAGATAGTGGTTCACTATAAGGTGCTAACAAGGGGACACGTTTTACATCGATTGCCAGTCGGTTGGCAATTGTTGCTCCTCCAAAAGCACCAGTCAGGATACCGATCAGCGAAATACCCACTTGAACGGTTGACAGGAAATGATTTGGAGACTCAGCTAGTTTCAATGCTGCCTTTGCCTTGGCATCTCCTTGATTGGCAAGCTGTTGTAGCCTAACTTTCCGTGCTGAGACAATCGCCATCTCAGACATAGAAAACACACCGTTGGCAATAATTAGCACCAAAATGATTAAAATTTCAAAAGTGATGGAGGACATGTTTAAAATTGCGGCTTATCAGAGCGAACGTAGCTCAATCCCTAGTATCTAGTATTAAAGGTTCTTCGATAAATGCTTTAACTGTACACAAAGTAATAGTTATAGTTCTTAAGTCTATTAGTGGCTGTGCATTATTCTCCCACCGAAGGAATAAGAAGGCTGTTAACACTTTTAAAATGGTTGACATAAACTGCCTCAAGATTTTCTGATCCACAAAGACTCCCATCGCTAGTAGTACTTATGTCATTTTCTTCTATTGTGCGTGCCTTAGCGCGATCGCCGCTCACCACTGAATTTATTTCGAAGCTGAATCGACAACAAGAATTGCGGTTAAATGGCATTCCCCGGCTGCCCAAGGCTCTGGTGGCTTCGGCATTAGCCCAAGCTAGTGGCAAGGATTTGTTCGTGGTTTGCGCCACTCTGGAAGAAGCTGGACGCCTTTATGCACAACTGGAGGCAATGGGATGGCAAACAGTACATTTTTACCCCACCTCCGAGGCTTCTCCTTACGAACCTTTTGACCCGGAAACTGAGATGAGTTGGGGGCAAATGCAGGTATTGGCAGATTTGGGCATTGGGCATGGGGGATTGGGCATTGGGCATAGGGCATTGGGCATTGGGCATGGGGAAGAAAACCAGATCCCAAATTCCAATTCTCAATTACCTAAGATGGCGATTGTGGCTACTCAAGGGGCGCTGCAACCTCATTTGCCTCCACCAGCAGCTTTTGGGCAATTCTGTCTTACCCTGAAGCGGGGGATGGAATTAGACTTGAATGCCTTTAGTGAGAAAATAACTATTTTGGGGTACGAACGGGTGCCTTTGGTGGAAACGGAAGGACAGTGGAGCCGGCGGGGTGATATTGTTGATGTGTTTCCGGTTTCATCTGAGTTCCCAGTGCGGCTGGAATGGTTTGGCGATGAAATCGAGCAAATGCGGGAATTTGACCCAGCAACTCAACGTTCAGCCCTCGATAAAGTTGACCAGTTAATTCTTACCCCCACCAGCTTTACTCCCGTCGTGATGGCAGCACTGAAGAATAGTTCTGAGTTAGGAGTTAGGAGTTATGAGTTAAATTCTGACTCAGAACTTAGCAGTGATAACTCATCATTAATTGAGGGTAGTCGTCGGTTTTTGGGGTTAGCTTTTGAGCAACCAGCATCTCTGCTAAACTACTTAGCAGAAAATACCCTGATTGCCATTGACGAGCCAGAACAGTGTCATGCTCATAGCGATCGCTGGGTAGAAAATGCTGAGGAACAATGGGGAATTGGGCATGGGGCATTGGGCATGGGGCATTGGGAAGAATCTACCCCCACTCCCCACTCCCCACTCCCTACTCCCCATTCATTACCTAAGATTCACCGTTCGTTTGATGAGTGTTTGGCTGATGTTGTCAGGTTTAAAACCTTATATTTGTCGGAACTGTCAGAGGAAAATAGTGGGATCAATCTGGCCAGCCGACCTGTTCCAGTCATGCCGCACCAGTTTGCTAAACTAGCTGAGACTATCCGCCAAGAACGCGATCGCAATTTCTCGATCTGGCTGCTTTCTGCTCAACCTTCGCGTTCCGTCTCGCTTTTGCAAGAACATGATTGTCCGGCTCAGTTTATCCCCAATCCCCGCGACTACCTAGCGATCGATAAGCTCCAAATCAACCATACTCCCATAGCCCTAAAATATTCTGGTCTGGCCGAATTAGAAGGTTTTATCCTGCCTACGTACCGATTAGTAATCGTTACAGATCGGGAATTTTTTGGGCAGCATTCCTTGGCAACTCCCGGCTATATCCGCAAGCGTCACAAAGCTACTTCTAAACAAGTTGACCCCAATAAACTGCGTCCAGGTGATTATGTAGTTCACAGAAATCATGGTGTTGGCAAATTTGTCAAGCTGGAAAGTTTGACGATTAATAACGAAACCCGTGATTATTTAGCGGTGCAGTATGCTGACGGGTTACTCAGAGTCGCAGCCGATCAAGTCGGTGCTTTATCCCGGTTCCGCGCCGCAGGTGATAAAGCACCGGAACTTAACAGGATGACCGGGAAAGCTTGGGAAAATACGAAGAATAAAGTCCGCAAAGCGATCAAAAAATTGGCGGTGGACTTGTTGAAACTGTATGCAGCGCGATCGCAACAACAAGGTTTTAGCTTTCCCAGTGATATGCCTTGGCAGGAGGAATTGGAAGATTCTTTCCCCTACCAACCCACAACGGATCAACTCAAAGCTGTTCAAGATGTGAAACGTGACATGGAAAGCGATCGCCCAATGGATCGCTTAGTTTGTGGCGATGTCGGTTTCGGAAAAACGGAAGTGGCGATTCGTGCTATTTTCAAAGCAGTCACCGCCGGTAAACAAGTGGCACTCCTTGCGCCGACGACTATTTTAACACAGCAGCATTACCATACACTCAAAGAACGTTTTGCTCCCTACCCCGTAAATGTCGGTTTACTCAACCGTTTTCGTTCGGCTGAAGAACGCCGCGATATTCAAAAGCGATTGGCAACGGGTGAATTAGATGTAGTGATTGGTACACATCAGCTTTTAGGTAAAGGCGTGATATTTCGGGATTTAGGACTGTTGGTGGTGGATGAAGAACAGCGATTTGGGGTAAACCAAAAAGAGAAAATTAAAAGCCTGAAAACTCAGGTGGACGTGCTTACCCTCTCAGCCACTCCCATTCCCCGGACTTTGTATATGTCCTTGTCGGGAATTCGGGAAATGAGTTTGATTACCACGCCACCCCCAACCAGACGCCCGATTAAAACTCATCTGTCACCGATTAATTCCGAAAGTATCCGCAGTGCAATTCGTCAAGAATTAGACAGAGGTGGACAGGTGTTTTATGTAGTTCCACGAGTGGACGGAATTGAAGAGACAACAGCCAATTTACGAGAAGTGTTACCGGGGGCTAGGTTTGCGATCGCTCACGGTCAAATGGATGAAAGCGAGTTAGAATCGACCATGCTCACCTTCAGTAATGGCGACGCAGACATCCTTGTTTGTACGACAATTATTGAATCTGGCTTAGATATTCCACGAGTCAACACAATTTTGATTGAAGATGCTCATCGCTTTGGATTGGCACAGCTATATCAATTACGCGGTCGTGTGGGACGTGCAGGTATACAAGCTCATGCTTGGTTATTTTATCCGAAGCAACGGATGTTATCTGATGCGGCACGGCAACGTTTACGAGCAATTCAGGAATTTACTCAGCTAGGTTCTGGGTATCAGCTAGCAATGCGGGATATGGAAATCAGAGGCGTGGGTAACTTGCTAGGTGCAGAACAATCCGGTCAAATGGATGCCATCGGTTTTGATTTATACATGGAAATGCTAGAAGAAGCAATTCGGGAAATCCGAGGACAAGAAATACCGAAAGTTGAGGATACCCAGATTGATCTCAACCTGACGGCATTTATCCCAGCAGATTATATTACCGATTTGGATCAAAAGATGAGTGCTTATCGGGCGGTGGCTACAGCTAAATCTAAATCAGAATTAAAGCTAATTGCAGCCGAGTGGAGCGATCGCTATGGTAGTTTACCAGTGCCTGCAAATCAACTTTTGCGAGTCATGGAACTCAAACAGCTAGCGAAAAAAATCGGATTTAGCCGGATTAAACCAGAACAAAAGCAGCACATTGTTTTAGAAACGCCAATGGAGGAACCTGCTTGGAATTTGTTGGCGGCGAATTTACCAGAAAATCTCAAGACGCGCTTTGTCTATTCTCCAGGTAAAGTGACGGTGCGTGGGTTAGGAGTTTTTAAGGCGGATCAACAATTGCAGAGTTTGATTGATGCTTTCGGGAGAATGCAGGGTGCGATTCCAGAGGCGGCTGTAGTTTAACTTTATGAATAGAGTCAAAACAAATCTATGTCAGTTATCACAGTTAAATCTTACGTAGAATATCGTCAAGATGCTTATTGGGTTGCAGGAACTCGGATTTCCCTGGACTCGATTGTTTATGCTTTCCAAAAAGGATTATCGCCTGAAAGCATTGTTAATTCTTTTCCGTTACTGACACTTGAACAAGTTTATGGAGCGATCGCGTTTTATCTAGCCAATCGTGCTGATATTGATGCTTATCTAAAAGCCGAGTCAGCAGCATTTGATACTATGCCTCAACCACTACAAACCGCCGATCCTGCTTTGTATAACAAGCTCATGGCAGCCAAGGCAGCAAGACAACAGGTAGAATCGTGAATGTTAGCTACCAAGCCGATGCTGATTTGAATCAAGCGATCGTTACGGGAGTTCTGCGACAAGAACCCACCATTGACTTCCAAACTGCCTTGGCTGCTGAATTAGAAGGTGTAAAAGATTCTGAAGTATTGGCGATCGCAGCACAGCAAAGACGTATCCTCGTCAGCCATGACCGTAAAACAATGCCATCAGAGTTTGCCGAGTTCATTACCAGCAATCATAGTGCAGGAGTGATCATTATTTCCCAAAAGCTACCAGTTGAAGTTGCGATCGAGGAACTGCTGATAATTTGGGCGATATCCAGTGCAGAGGAATGGGTTGATCGGATTGCAAAGCTGCCTCTTTGAAATGCGCTGGAATGGTTGATCAATGTATCGGCATAGACCAAACAAAATGCAAAGTGCGTAGGCATAGCCCGTCGTAGACATCGCAGAGGCGGCTATTGTTTGATCAGTAGAAAAAGATTAGTCATCAAATGAAAACAAACCTATGTCAGACTTACTTAGAAGAATTACATTTAATCCCAAACAATGTGGTGGTCGCCCATGTATTCGGGGTATGAAAATTCGGGTGTCAGATGTACTGGACTTGTTTGCATCTGGACTTAGTGCTGAACAAATCTTGGAAGAAATGCCGGATATTGAGGCGGATGATCTTAAAGCAGGACTTATATACGCATCGCGTAAGCTTAACCATCCAGTGTTAGTAGCATGATGATCTGGGTAGATGCACATTTGTCACCTGCGATCGCAACTTGGATTACTAGCACTTTTGGGATAACAGCCTTATCTTTACGCGATGTTGGTCTGAGAGATGCTGAAGACCTTGAGATTTTTAAAGCAGATCAACAATTGCAGAATTTGATTGATGCTTTCGGGAGAATGCAAGGTGCAATTCCAGAGGTGGCTATTGTTTGATTGCTAGTTTAACCTTATACCTATTGTAAAATTATTTACTGCTGTATGTATTAAGTTCTTACTACAGTCGAAGGTTTACACCTAACGTGCGATTTTGTTGTTTACTCGGCTGCTTTATATGGCTGTCAGCCAGATTACACACCTAGCCCGACAGGACTACATGAAGTGTATCGTCAGCCATATGAATATCTTGGCGTGATTCAATTCAAAGATTACGCTTTATTTAGCCCTATTTCAGCAATGGATAATTTGACTCTAGAGGCTATGGACAGTCTGGAAACTAAGAGACTTAAGGATTTCACTTGCATTGCTTTTGAAGTAAATTTTAATGCTCAAGATTTAGCTTCAATCGGAAGTCTAAACAACAACGAAAAATTTTTACAGCAATTACTGGAGCAGGGGGAAAGAATTATCGATGTAATTAGATTATTCCTCTTCAAGCCTGGAAATAATACAAGTATCGGGCGTGTCGGGGCTGTTGGAAATGGGATTTCTGGTGTGTGGATTGGTGATGATGGTCAACACGCAAAATTTATTGCTAGACAAGTTTCCCCTTATCAATTTGTTCAAAAACCAATGCGGGTAACGCTTACAGATGTGCGAAAAATATATAACGACCCTGTATTCAAAGAGCTTTGTTCTGCTGCCTGCAGTACTTTTGACAACCTTGATCCTTTGCTTAAACGAATTTTTCAAGGATTATTTGCATTTCGAGAAAGTCGAGAAATTCAAAATCAAGAGGCAAGATTTTTGAGGTTGGCTTCTCTGGCAGAGCATCTAGCAAAAAAAGATGCGACTGAGCATCTCCAGGGACTCGAATTACGAAATCGTATTGCTCAGATAGCACAATCAGGTTGGGACGAAAAAAGTGATGTATTGGATGTAGTAAAGGATCTGACTTTTCCCGTTAAGTCTGTTTTGCAAGTTGCCAACCTTCACACAGGTCATGCAATTTTAACCAACCTCGCCACAGAACTTGGATACCAA
>NZ_JBALFC010000067.1:0-8723 GCF_036917755.1 Nostoc sp. | reverse complement strand
AATGCTTGAAACAAGACTCCAAGAATATGACTCCAAGTGACCTCGTGATTGCCGCATAATTTCCGACCCTTTTTTACGGTGACGTGTACTAAGCTACCTAAATTCACCAGCGCAATACTCCGGTTGTACCAAGCTTCGTGCAAATCTGGTTTAATTTCTAGTACTTTGTCTAAGTTAGCAATTATATCTTCATCAATAACTTCTAAGTTTGCTAGCAGTGTTTTGCTTTTGTAAGAGCCTGCTAAAAAGTCAAGATTGATGTCTAAGGGTTTTTTGTAGCCACTGCTCGTTTGGTTTGGGCGTTCTAAAAGGAGGCTATCCATTATGCGTATCTATTCCATTCAAGTTTTATCCAATTAGTCATGTGGGCGTTAATGCGATCGCACTCTTACTCAGATTTTAGCCTCTCTTCTTCTACCTTCTCTCAATAATTAATTATTTCCGTTCTAAATCAATAACTAAAATAGGTTTCAAGTTAAAATGCCATCAACATTAGATTTGTGATCTGTATTCACGATAATTGTCCGAGAAAATGGAGACTGGTGCTAAATGAGATATCTAACCTCAGCATCCTCACAGTCCATCTGCACCACACAATTTCTTCCTTGTGCTTTTGCCTGGTAGAGTCCCTGGTCAGCAGCAGCAATTAAGGTTGCAGGAGATAATTGGCTATGAGGAATGATGGTTGCCACACCAAGACTTAGCGTGATGAATTCACTGATATGAGAATGTAGATGAGGTATTTGTAATGCACTAACATTAGTCTGAATAACTCTTGCAACTGCGATCGCTCCTTCAATATCAGTATTGGGCAAAATGACTGCAAACTCTTCTCCACCATAACGAGCAACTAAATCAGCCGGGTGTTTAACTGTCTGAGAGATTGCCTTGGCAACCTGTCTGAGTGCATCATCTCCTGCCAGATGTCCATGCGTATCGTTGTAAAGCTTAAAGTAATCTACATCACACAAAATCAAAGATAGCGAACCTTGCTCTTGTGCCAACCGTTGCCACTCTGCGTTGAATGTGTCATCAAAGCAGCGTCGATTTCCCACTTGGGTTAGACCATCCGAAGAGGCAAGGCGCTGTAATTCCTGGTTTGCTTGTTGTAATTGGTGGTAAAGTTCTGATTGCTGAATAGCGATCGCAGCTTGACCTGCTAACTGCTTAAACAAATTAACCTCAGATTGCTGCCATTGTCTGGGATTACGGCATTGGTGAGCAATCAATAGTCCCCATAAACGCTCTTGCTGCAAAATGGGCACTATCAGGTTTGCCCGGATTTGCAAACTTTGAAGCAGGTCAAAATGACACCGCGATAGTCCTGCCGTTTGAGTGTCTTCAATCGCTTTAGTATTGCCTTGTTGGTAGTAAGTTGCGCGCGTGGATTTAAAGCAGGTGTCCATGACGTGAAATCCCAGAATCGATATGCAGCCTGCTGCTAAGGATTCTACAGCAACTAACCCACTCCAGTCGGGCTTAAACTGATAGATCACCACTCGGTCGATCTCAAACAGTTTTCGCACCTCATCTACTGTGGTTTGCAAAATCTCGTCTAACTCCAACGATTGTCGAATGCGCTGCGTCACAGCCGCGACAATTTGCTCAGACTGGCTTTGATGTTGAACCTGCTGCTCAACCATCTGAGAATTTGCCGATGCTATAGTTAATGCGATCGGATCAAACTGAGGGGTTGTAGTCACAGGCACTACATTGGGTTGAGCAATCAAATAACCTTGAGCAAGATTTGCACCCCGTTCTCGCAGCCAATTCAGTTCCTCAATGCACTCAATTCCTTCAGCAACAGTCTGGATGTTTAACTTTTGAGTAATCTCTAGAAGCTTCTCGGTAATCGAAGCTTTGTAAAGGTCTTGATGCACATCTCGAATTAACTCCATGTCCAGCTTGATAAAGTCTGGACGTAACTGATGTAGCAAGTTTAGGCTAGAATAGCCAGAACCAAGGTCATCAAGGGCGACTAAAAACCCCGCATCCCGATAGTATTTCAGCACCGTCTTCAGGTGGGCTAAATCTTGAGGATTGTCTGACTCCACGACTTCAAAAATAACCCGATCATGGGAAATCCCGGCAGTATCAACTGCCTCTACCGTACTACGTAGGCAAAAAACTGGGTCATAAAGTGACATTGGTGCAAAATTGATGAAGATGTGCCCACTCACTTGATAACGGCTGAATTGAGTGATTGCGCTGAGGCGAGCAACTTGGTCGAGTTGTGGTATAAGTCCGGCTTCGGTTGCTAACTCCAGAATTGGTTTCGGTAGTAATATATTGCCTTGTTTATCTAGTCCCCGCAAGAGCGATTCATATCCAAAAATCTGCGATGTATCTTTAATTGAGACAATTGGTTGGAAGTAACTGGTGAATCGTTCCGTTGCCAGCATTTCAACCAGCCAGTCGGATTGGTTTAACTTAATGAAGCGTTGTAATGAGGCTATGTCACTAAAATCCTGGATTTCAGGTTGAATAGCGCCTCGAACAAAAAGGACTTGCGTCTCTTTTAATTCTCTCGGTGTAAGTAGTTTGGCTAGGTTACGGGCAATTTCTAGGGACTGTCCAGGTCTACAGTCCAAACTCAAACCTGGTCGTTCGTGCATCAGTTCATACTCAACGGCAAACTCCTGTAGGTAGGAGGTGACTTTTTTCAGCGTATGTGGAACGGGGAACCAGAGAAAGAGCCTGCCTGCCTCCTTAGTCCGACAGCGTGTAACATTGCGACAAGCACAGGTTTTCGAGATCGGACATATTTTACTCATAGCTAACTAATTTATTCAATCCAACTTAGTTTATTATTCCCACTATTTTCTTATAAAAGATAAACTAAACTTCAAATAGATGAAGATTTGATGAATTCGACAAACTAAATATTTTAGCTGTTCAGTTGACTCATCAGCACATCCCAAAAATTAGACTAAATGCTCAAGCAATTGCCGATATGTTTTGTATATTAACGCAAATTAAGGAGTAGTTATATCAAGAAGTTAACTTATAAAATAAAGGCAAAAATTAACTAGATTATGAAGATTTATTAGATAGAGAACAAAGTTCATAAAGCACTATATAGAGAGCAGATTTCAAGGAAAGTGAAGTACACAACGATTCGTCCCAAAGCCAGGTATAAACCCTGTGTTACGTCTGAATTCTGGATTCTGAATGCTGAATTCTGCTGTATATCATCAATTTTCACGACAGAGTGTTCTTTTGCGTTTATTACTGCTGAGATAGAGATTGTAATCTCAAGTCAGGACATCACAATTTTATGATGTATGATAAATTGAATTTATCATTTTAACAAAAAAGACTATTTGATTTTATTGTCAAAGTTGCTTTATCCTGAAATCAGTAGAGATTTGAACTTTGAACAAATACAAACTTAGCTTGCGATTAATCCAAGCTTTTGGCTAAGTAATTAACTCCCCAAATCTCTATTGCTATCAAAGTTAGGTGAAAAAGAGGTATGAATCCGGCAAAATCATCAACCAGCAACGTCAACTTTGAGAAAGCTAAGGAGGACAGCTAAATGCTAGAGCAGCAGATTGATTACCGCACTAGACCTAAGACAAGTGCAATGATTATGAAACTTTTTCAAATCACTCTAGTCGTCTTAGTACTTTTGATCAACTTAGCAATTGCTTTCCCCTCTTGGGCAGAAACAGCGCCTTCTTTAACTAGCAATCCTAACTACTTTGAAGTCGGGCAAAAAGTCATTTGGCTTTACAAGCCTCGCACGGATTCTAACGATGTCCAAAGAATTCCCGCCGAAGTAGTCAAATTAAGTTCCAAGCAAGTGCAAATCAAGGTGTACAAACATAACAAGGAATTGGTTAATCGTTGGGTGAATCCAAACAAGCTTGAGAATTCGCAAAAAGTTAAAGAAGAATACAGAATCAATTAGTGGGAAATTCAGACCTGCACTTCGACTCTTCTCTACGAGACGCTACGCATAGAGAAGGGCAAGCTCAGTGACCGTCACTAATTGTAGTCCACAAAACAAGAAAAGTTGGTGGGTGACTTAAACCCAGATGCAAGTAAATCTTGACTGTGGTTAACATAACTATTTTATTTTTTGTAAATCAAAAAAACTGAACCAATCGGCCCAAGGTTTTCTACATAAGTTTTTTGGTTGTAATACAATCCTGGAGACATACCTCCATCAAATAATATCCCTTCTTGAATCTTACCTAAACAGTTATTGTTAGCAATGCCTTCCAGAACATTATCAAACATATCTGGCAGTAACTCTTGATTATCTTGAGATAATTCAATATCTGAATTAGCTTTCAAATCATTAACTAATAGGATTACATAGCCTTGATTAGTGATAGCTGCCAGAGAGCGATTAGTAGCATTTTTACAGGCAAATTCTCCCAAATCTTGACAAATATCTTTAAACTTACCCTGACGATAGAATCTGCCATTACCGCCCACTAAATTGTAATTGAGAATATCGCTTTTTCTTCTGCCAGCTTGGATAGTAGCCTGTCGCTGCTTGGGTGTACCTCCTGATATTCCAAAAGAAGAACGTTTATATTTAAATATTCCTGAATACTCTACGCCACGAGAAACATTTAAGCCTTGTGGTTTATCATCAGTACCTATATAGTCGGCATTAATTGCGGCAATGGGTAGCTCTCCGTTTAATTTGGCATTCTCATCGCCGATGAGTTCATGAAACTGTTTTGCTACATATTCTTTACGCAGTTTACCTCTAGCATCTTTGGCGTAGAGTTTATGAGATAGACCAACATTAACTTTGAAATCTAATTCTGCTGATTTGGGATTAAAAATAATCACATTGTTAATACCTCTTTGATTTTTTTTACCTTGATTATTGGTTTTAAAAAAATCAATACTGAACTTGGAATCTTTACCAGCGCAAGTTTTAGATGCTTTGGAGACGGAATTTGCTTCAATCTCTTGACAACCTGATAATAAGCTCGCTGCAATTATCAAGCTAAATAACAAAAATAATTTTTTTGTATACATACAAATGCAAAAAAACCGCTACAGAATTACTATAGCGGGGAATAATTTAAAATGTCAGGATTCCGAATCCAGAATGATTAGAAAATCAAGGGCGCTATAGCTTCTTAATTTTATTCAAATTATTAAGCTTGAGTCTCAAAGTCTTCTTAATTCTGACTTCTGGATTCTGAATTCTGAATTCTGGCTTGAAAATTTCAGTCTGGAGTTAATCTCAGAGCCAAAACTTAAGGGAACCATTCTAAAACAGCTTCTTCTTTGGTGTTAGTATTTCGGGATGGTGTCTCACGATTAAATTTCATCTGAATTGACCGGGTTTGCTCACCATCAGCAGCTACAGCCAAAATCGGATAGTCTATTAAACCATCCTGGAAGGACATTTGAAAACGGAATGTCCCATCTGGATTTAGCTTAATTGGACGGCCGCCAATGGTTACGGTAGCGTCGGGTTCGGTTGCACCGTAGACTATCAACTCAGCATCGGCAATTAACCAGAACTGGCGCGGACGCACTGGTACGGCGGAAGCCGAGAAGCCAACACCTGACATTCCGACACCGGAAGCGGTTAAACCAGACACGTTGGCAGCTGCCCACATACCCACACCTGATGGAAAAATGTAGGAGCTAATGGCTTGTTCAGGACGTGCTGAAGCTTGCTGGGAGCCAAAGATAGAACCAGCAACCCGTAGCACTTCGGCAGATTCTGCTAAACCAAATATTTGGTCGTAGATGGGGTTGCCATTCACAGCATTACCAGCATTACCAGCATTACCATTGGCGGTAACTGCAATCTTCTTGGCAGGGGGAACCAGTTCGTACTGAGTCTGGCCACGCAAATCTTCTTCAAAGTCGACAGTGATGAAGACATCTTCTATCCAGTCAGAAGGATAAACAGGAGGAATGTGTACTCTAGTAGAACGAGCTAGTACCAACCAGCGACCATCAGTAGCACGATAACCGATATCGATCACATAATCGCGATCGCTAACTGGAACTGGTAAATACCATTCTCTGGCTAGTTCATCAGCAGGATATTCTTGAATGCTGTGGGGGCTTTGGTATTCGATATTGATGTCGGTGACATCATAAATCCGTAGTGCGAGTTGTTGTCCCCCTTGTCGGCGCAGTTCCTGTTTGTGTTCATTGGGAACATCCCAGTAAGTGTAAGCCCACTGAGGATCGCGAGGTAAGAGTACAATCCGGCTGTCACCATAGCCAGATGGCAAATCTGCCAGTCCTTCATCAACATCAGCTAAAGATCCACCAGTACGATCTTCCTGACCTAATTCAAACTTTGCAGCTTCCACGGTTTCCTGTGCCTCCAATGAACGAGATGGACTGAGTAAACTTTTGCTACGTTGGACTTCTTGTATTGATGCCAGCAGTTGTGATTTACGCATTCGGCTATAGCGAGAGATGCTATATTCACTAGCAACTTTGCGTAGTTGGCGTAAGGTCATCTCCTCTAGTGGCGGGCGTTCTTTTGCCATTAATTGGGTCTCCAGTAGTTTAAGTGGTAAATGATTTCCCCTGGTTAAAGAATGCTATGTAAAATGTCATCCACTCCAGATGAATTTCTTATTCCTGACTCCTGGTTTTGCCCAGTTTTTAAGTTTTTTAGTCTGTTTTTAAATTGAGCTAACCTCCTTTCAATTCCTGGTTATGCCAAAATCAGCATTTCTTTGGGATCGGAGGAGTTTTATTTCTTAAGTCAATATTAACCACTAAGCATATCTAGGGATCAAGGGGTAATAAGTAGGCTTTTTGCCTGTTTCACGAATTTATCAGCCTTTCTGGGATCAAATTGTCATGCTTTCATAACATTACTTGCTAGTTGCATCTGGAGCGATCGCCATAATGTCAAATTTTCATGACATTAAGTTGTGGGTTAGCCAAAACCGCAATCTACTCAAAGGGATTGGGCATTAGGCAGCCCATTGATAGACCATCTGACAACACACTCAAAGTTTTATTCTGGAAAGAAAAGACAACACACTCAGGAGTAGCCCTTTCAAAGTGAACATTTGTACCATGAAATAAATAGACATTTTAACCAAATTTTGGTATTTTGGCGTATGCGATCGCTTAATTTACAGTCCAAAAATTTGGAGTTTAAAGCATAAATTCTTTGTTCTATTCCAGCCGATGCCTGAAATGCCGTAAAAACTTTGATAGTACATATGCTCACCTTGAAAGACTTACGTTAGCGAGTCAGCGAGCATGATTACGAATTACGAATTACGAATTATTTTAATATCACCAATCAATTCATCAATCCTTGATTTTGTTGTGTTCCAAGAACACATAAAACGTACTCCTCCCACACCAATAAATGTATAAAACTGCCAATTCTTTGCTTTTAAATTGTGAATAACTCGTTCTGGTAGTTTAACGAACACGGCGTTGGCTTCTCTAGGAAACATCAAGTCAACGCCTTCTATATTTAATAGTTGATTTTCTAAGTATTCAGCACATTGATTGGCATGTCTGGCATTTTTTAGCCAAGCACCAGTTTCCAATAAACCCAACCAGGGAGCAGAGATAAACCGCATTTTTGAGGCTAGCTGACCTGCTTGCTTGCATCGATAATCAAAATCCTCTGCTAGCTCTTTGTTGAAGAAAAGAATGGCTTCACCTAATGCCATTCCATTTTTTGTACCACAAAAGCACAACACATCCACTCCAGTTTTCCAAGTAATTTCAGCAGGGCTTTGATTCATCGCGGCAACTGCATTTGCAAAACGAGCGCCATCCATGTGAATCTTTAAATTATACTTTTTCGCAACTTCTTTAATTTTCAGAAGTTCTTCAACAGAATATAAAGTGCCTAATTCAGTTGATTGTGTGATGCTAATAACTTTAGGTTTTGGATAATGAATGTCAGTACGTCTAGTGACAATTGCCTCTATCGCCTCTGATGTTAACTTGCCATTTTTACCTTGAGCAAGTAACAGTTTAGAACCATTAGATGCAAATTCCGGTGCGCCACATTCATCTGTTTCTATGTGGGATGTTTCATGACAAATGACGCTGTGATATGACTGACAAAGGGCAGCTAAAGATAAAGAATTTGCAGCTGTACCGTTAAAGGTAAAAAATACTTCACAATCAATTTCAAAGAGTTCCCGAAAATAATCTGCGGCTTTTTGAGTCCATTCATCATTTCCATAGGCTGGAACACTACCTTGATTTGCCCTAATCATATATTCCAGCGCTTCGGGACAAATACCAGATGAATTATCACTTGCAAACTGCTCTAAGTTATTATTCATAATTTCTCTGTTGATTTTTCTTAGTAATTGTTACAATATTAGTGAATAATTTTAGTAGTTGCCAACTCTTGCTAATTACAATAATTTTGGCTGGTAGTAAACTAAATGTTTCTATACCCCTACTTAATTATTCATGAACAACAATATTTATGACTTCTCTAAAAAGTTGGGAATCTGAAGCTTTTGATTTTCACAAATCAAATATAATTGCGATATATTCTGTATCAATCTGTTAATTATTTTTTGTTGTCGCCGCTTTTCTCTGAGTAGTTATAGCACCAATTATTATGTATATCTCTACTATTAAATAATGTTGCTGATGTCCACAAAAAACTGGAGTCTTAGTTTCCCGTTACCAGGGCTATTTCATTCTAAAAAGTTGTTTGAGTGTGTCTAAACCAAAAGAGCAGAGTCGTTGAGCTTGTGCCATATTTTTAAACATCTGATCGC
>NZ_JBALFC010000066.1:0-10122 GCF_036917755.1 Nostoc sp. | reverse complement strand
AAGCAGGGTCTTAACTTACTGCAAGTTATTACTCAGGCGCTACTTGGTAATGTCTGTGTTTTTCTCGCCTCAATTACTACTAGCTAGGCAGTTACAAAAAGTCTGTAAATGCGGTGTTAAGCCTCTTTAGGAGAAGACATACTCAGTCTAGTGATCAACCAACGGCAGAACAACAACCAAATCGAGCAGATTGAACTGCTAATATAGCTTTTACTATCATCAATAATTACTGCTTTAAATGACTCACTACCAAAAGTTACTAAAAATTTCCACTACTAGCAAATCTTTTTACAACATCACCGCGAAAATTGAAGCCATAGTTACAGAGTCGGGAGTTGAAACTGGTCTTTGTACTCTATTTTTGCGCCACACTTCAGCCAGTTTAGTCATCCAAGAAAATGCTGATCCCGATGTTCTTGTGGATTTAGCTAACTTTATGGCGAAAATCGTCCCAGAATCAGGCAAATACATCCACGATGCAGAAGGCCCCGATGATATGCCGGCACACATTCGTACCGCACTTACCCACACTTCGGAACATATCCCCATTAATCGTGGTCATCTGGTGCTGGGAACTTGGCAAGGAATTTATATTTGGGAACACCGCCAGCGCAGTCATGTAAGAGAATTAGTTGTTCACATTTCTGGATAGTTCTGAATTTTAATTTCTTTAAAGTGTAGTTTTGTCCAGTGTAAATACTCTGTTTAGAATGCGTATTCTTTGCTTATAATATAATAAACTGCGCGGTGATATACATTAAATAAATTTCGCCGCTATAACTTTATAATATAAAAATTATTGATGCAAGATTAACTAGATACACACTAAATAATTCGTGTCAATTTGTAAATTTAAAAGTTAAGTTTATTTGTGATTATTTAATCATCTACTTATTCCGACATACACTAATATTTAGTGTAGGCTGCGTGGGCAATTTCAATTACTATGAAGCAAAAAGTGACACCAACTCATACTTTCCAATTTATTGATGAGATATTTGCCCAGCAGTCTGTTAACCTATTGTCACTTAATCCCCAAAAGACATTAATTACCAGTTTTGCAGAATTGGGAAATTTGATTGTTGAACAAAACACGGACATTCAAATTATCACAAACCTTCAAGAAACTCTCGTAAGCATAGTCCATACTCAATTGCAAAACTTTCCAGAAAACATCTTCTGGGATTTTGATTTTCTGGTAAGTAGTATGCTTAGGCAAGCTTTAATCGCAGGTGAGGGCGCTGTTAGTTTCTTAACAGTTTTTGGTGAAAAGATGGTTTCTCTGATAGAGATGTTCGGAAATAAAACCGAAATGCGCTTTCGTTACGTTCACGATTTTATGTATGGATTTGACTGGGCAAGATGGGTACAAAAAGAGCCACAAAAACGCGCACATATAGAGCCTTTCAGTCTGGTTTTTTTGGATTATTTGCTCGTCAAAGGTAAAGAACTTTTACAACGTATTAGTCACGGTCAGGTGACATCTTATAAACTCTGTGATACCGGCTACCGCAATCCCTTCACATTTTCTCGTGAACCAGAAGATGAATACCGTCTGCTAACTTGTCTTGCTGAAGAACAACTTATCCCAGTAGCAGTGTGGAACTGGAATGCTAGCCCTGTATGGAACAAACCTTTCCAAGAAATGCGCCAGCAATTAGCATTAAAATTAGATATTCAACCACAGAGACACTGATTAGCAATTAAAAATTAAAAATTGCTGAAGAAAATAATTATGAAAATTGCTGATTTAATTACTTGGTTTGAAGCATGGGCAAATCCGGCTTGGTGTGAAAGCTGGGATAATTGTGGCTGGCAGATTGAACCAGGAGTTTTGCCGGAAAAAACACGGGTTTTGGTCTGTTTGACGCCGACTTTGGCAGTAATGCAGGAAGCGATCGCTCTGAATGCTAATCTGATATTTGCCCATCATCCCTTAATTTTTAATCCTCTCAAATCTTTACGCACTGGTGAAGCGATCGCCGAAATGGTACGGTTAGCCTTTACCCACAATATTGGTATTTATACTGCTCACACGAATTTTGACCAAGTGCAGGATGGTACTGCTGACGTTTTGGCTCAGATTTTAGAACTCAAAGAAGTGACTCCCATAGTACCTACACAAGCCGGATTAGGATATGGGCGTGTTGGTTTGCTAGAGCCATTTCTGACATTACAGGAGTTACTCGCAACCATTCAAACCCGACTTGCTCCCCCTAATTTGATTTTTTCCCCAACTGCTGATTTACAGCAAACAATTTCACGAGTTGCCGTTTTGGGTGGTTCGGGGGCTAGTTACATTTCAGGCGTCGCCAAAACTGGCGCTCAAGCTTATCTGACTTCTGATTGTAAATTTCATCAGTTTCAAGAAAGCCGCGATTGCAATCTTATTTTAATCGATGCTGGACATTATGCTACCGAACGTCCAGCTTGCGATCGCTTGGTGCAAAAATTCCAGTCCTTAAACCTAGACTGGGTGCAATTAAGTCAAAAAGATGAAGATTTCCGCCAGTTTTTTGCTTGATTGCTGATGTTTCACTAGATTTTTTGCATAATTGCGTGACATCCTCCCATATATAGGACTCGTATTTGATTTTTGAAAAAAATCAGTACACCCCAAAAAGGCTTCTTCCCCACTCCCCACTCCCTACTCCCTACTCCCTACTCCCTGTCTACGCAAATAATTATGGCTACGCCACGCTGCGCGAACAAAAATCAAAGCAGACTGCTATAGACGCACCTAGAGCTAATCTTGTGACAGATTATTATCATGCTAGTGTGATGCAAATCACTAATTACGTGTAACTATAATCACATAATACTTATGTTCCATATCAACTAGTAGCAGAAGAAAATGTTCCACACTTGACGTAACAAATTGTTTACTCTGCCCTAATCAAGATGATTCGCACCCTCGTTGAATCTGCCTTCCAAACTGGATGTCTTAGTGTTGAATCTGAGGGTTTACTCCAGCAAGTGCTGGCCACTAAATGCTGGAAGGAACAGGATTTGTCAGCCCTAGCAACCTTATACAATGCAGTTCGCGCAGGTCAAATTAAACGAGAAGCTTCCTCGTCAAATGTGCTTATGGAATTTCCCCTACCATATAAATCTTGCTGATACTTCCACAGAAGATGGAGGACAGAGGGGAATTTTCTCATCGTCTTTCCCCTCTGCCTCTATATCCTTTGCTTTTCTTTCTGCCTTTTCCCTATACTTCGTTGCTTTTTTCTTAGTAATGATCAGCCAAAAACCTTAAAAACTCAAAACTCATTGGGTCTTGTTGTTGAAAACCATCAAGGTCAGCAAGAGAATGAGTTAAGATCAGATACAAGTGGGTAAAAGTAAAATCAAGTCCCCGGACTTCCCAGTAATGCCAATGATTAAAAGTAGGCAAGTTAAACAACCGCAATCAACGATTGTTTTGGAGTATTCATTATTACATAATGGTAATAAAGACTCACCAAGAAATATGAACCTGGTTAGGACAGGTACTGAATTGTTTGACTTTTATCAAGCAGACATTCCCTAGAACGAGCCGGAGGGAGATTGAGTTCATTGCTAGACCAACCATTGATTGATGACCCCACATTTCCTGATATTTGACAACTACAAGCAAATCTTAGGATTGGTTCATGAAGCATAGTTGTTGGGAACAGTGAAATTAACCTCCGAAAGGTGTAATGTAATGGGGTAGAACCCAGATTTTGACAGGTTTAACTACGTTGTTTAAAAAGGCAGAAACAGTACATGCTACACCGCAAGATTTATCAACTGTGTTGCGATGGGCGCGAGGTATGTGTTTTCTTGCGGGACCAGCAACGCTGGATTGAACGCGCCCGCATCATCGACATAGAGGGAGATTTAGTGACCCTACGCTATGAAACAGAAGAAGAAGACGAAGTTTGTTCTTGGGAAGAAATGGTTCGCCTCGAGAGCATTGGTGCTGTAACGCAAAAATTGGCTTCAGTACCACGCGGTAATGTGGAACCTCTGATGACTGAAGATTGTCCCGAAGCTGAACGCATCCACAACCGTTACACTGACTCGAATCCAGAATAAATCAGTCATTAGTCATTAGTCATTAGTCATTAGTCATTAGTTAAAAATGACAAAGGGCACCGGACTAATGACTATTGGCTATCATTCAAACCTTCAAAAGCCGGACAGTAACCTTCTAGAGTTACCTTAAAGTTATACAACGGGGAAGCTGGATTCCAACACCTCTGCCCCCTTTGATGTCGGCAAGTACCACAACAGTCTACATCTGTCCATGTATAGCGATCGCTATTTTGGTTGAGCAGTTCTCGTTGAGACAATCCCCTTAATACTAGTTCTTCGCCTTGCCAACGAGCTTCGATTAAACCAGTATCGGCAAATTGCCGCCAACGCGGATCGGCAGTAATCACGTTGGGTATGGTGATGGTGATTACTGTTCCTAACTCTGTCAGTTCGCCTTCGTAGTTAGTTTCTGGTGCTGCTGGTTGTAAAAAGTTATCGCCGATGGGCAGTTCTACTAAGGTGTTAGCCGCCGGGGAATGTATATGGTAACGGTTTTGCAACTCCTCTAAGCTAGTCAGGTCTGCCAAGTAGGTCGGAGAACCGTGGACAAAAATGACGTGCTGGGGTCGCAAATTATGAATTAGTTGCGTAGTACCAGGGCCATCACTATGTTGAGCCAAAAGATAGGTTTCGACATTGGTAGGCGCTAAATATTCTTTATTAACTTTTATATCAATTTTTTCTGGTAGAAGGATCAGCCAAGGGCCGGTGTCTAGTTGGCAATGTTCACCTAAATCAGATGTAGAGTCGGTGAGGACAATACAAGGTGACTTGCCCACAGTGGGACGATGTTCTGGTTGTAAACGACGCACGCGGGGACGCACCCGTTCATCCCAAAACAAGGGTTGATGGCGGGCGAAGTTCTGCACGGATGGGGGGAGATGGGGTAGCAGTTCTAGGTACGCATCACAGCCAGTGGCGACAGCACCATCTACCCAGATATCTAAATCTCTTCCGGTGAAGTGGTGATGAGAGCGTAAGAGCATTAATAGTTCTTGACCTAATCCTAAAGCCGGGGTGGGAAGGATTACAGAACAATGGTCAGCGATCGCTCGATTAATTCGCTCTGCTAGTTGATTTTCTTGGTTGCGGCGGTGAGGATGACGGGATGTGCCATAACTGCCTTCAATAATTAGCACATCCAAGTCTAAGCCCCGCAGTTCCTCTAAACGCAAGCCTTCTACCAGGCGGGAGTTTGACAGGAAAAAGTCGCCTGTATACAGTAGCTTGTAAGTACGCTGCTGGGTGGTGTAGGTAAGTAGAATCGCTACTGCCCCTGGTAGATGCCCTGCGGGAAATAATTCTGCTACCAGACCATCTTGGAATTCTACAGGCGATCGCAACGGCAAGGCATGACAAAACTGGGAAATTTTCTCTCTTTCTTGGTCTTTCCAATTCAGTGGCAGTAACTTGCTGGTTACTTCGCTGCCATAAATAGGTAACTTGGGAAAAGCTTTATGCAGTTCCAGTAAGCCTCTGGCGTGATCTGGGTGGGCGTGACTAATCAAAACTAAATCTGCTGGTGGGGGCGAACTAGCTCCACGTCCTGACTTCGTAAGCCCATTAGCCAGCGATGAAATATCCTCCAAACCACAATCCAACAGGATGCGGTGTGGCCCCATCTTCACCAATAAACACACGCCCTCATTGTCATGCTGGACACTATAGGGCAAACATTCTAATTCACTACTCGCTTCCGCAGCATCTACGCGAGAAGATGCCGACAGATTATCCCTCATGCTTCCTCCCCTCAAACCTCATCATCATGGACATATCCCAAAAGCCAAAAGTTACACAAATTTTGGTTTTGTGACTTAGGGGTAAGTTTTATCGTGCGCCCCTACACCCTGAGAATACGGATTTTTGATTGGGGAGGACGCCTCCACCGAACCCGCACTGGTTCGGAAAGGTGGGCTAACAAGAAGCCATCAAATTAGGAGCTAAAGGAGTTTGGCTCTTGTTTATTTTCCCTTTGCAAGTTCTGAGCTATCTTAGCCAACTCACCATAAGGCAAGTCACCCAAGCGTCTACAGACTTATCTCAATGTGCAGAACCATTGCCGTGATAGTTATCTGAATCATAGAATCCATTTTTCGTGCCAAAAAATAAGCACGAAAGCGTAAATATAACTGTTAATCCAGCTAGAATCAGCTTTACATCCATTAGTTTGCTGTCCCTTAACTCAAAGACTTTCCTATATTAATTTAGTGCTTGGGCAATCAAACGCAATCACTAGAAAATCTTTACTATGCTTATGTGGATTGGGCAATAGGTAAATTTACCGCAATCAGTCAGATTGTAGAACTTTTCGGTTCACCTGTCTATCGATCTAGATGTAAACCAATATGAATGAGTGCGATGTCTACGACGGGCTGTTCGGTGACGCAATTCTCTACAGCCCGTAAAAATCTTCATCTAGAATCTGCTCAATCGAAAAAGGACAAACGGTGGGATACTCACTTTCTTGCGGTATCCGAATTCCAAACTTAGCTAGCTTACCTTCCTTAATCCCTAGCTTTCGAGCATCTGGGTAGGCTTTTTCCACCGCCTCTACCAGAAAACTTTTTAGAGAAGGAGTATCTGCCAAATTATTCAAAACTCGCTGACGATGTTCAAGTATTGAGCTATACCAGCTGCTTTTCATGCTATCCGGTACATCATACTGAACTCGTAACTTGAGTAAATGCGCCAACAAAATTGTCAGATTGCTTTTGAGCGCATTTTTCTCAGCCTTACCCAAATCAACTAGCTCCTCAATCAAATGCTCAATATCCAACGCCTCAAAATCATGATTTTGTAACTGTTGAATGGTTTGCTCAATCCATAATTGCAAATCTTGATCGTATAGTGTGTGAGGCATTTCTCAGATCAACTCCCAGTTATTCAACATTCCAGCTAGCCTTGAAAGTTTATCCGATCATAGCGATGAAAGCGATGTCTACGACGGGCTATTCGGCGTCGCACATCCAAGTGTTAAGGGAGAAATAATCAATACCCAATGCCCCATGCCCCACTTATCTTGTCCGCAACAATTGCACAAAGGTATTACTCACCGTATTGTCTTTAGTATCCGCCGCGTATTGAATCAATTTTTCCCGCAGTTCTTTGGCTGCATCTATCTCAAGTAAGGTTGCTAGCAAAAAATAAACACCACGAAAACGCGGATCGCCCATTCTATCAACTAATAGTCCTTCGGCTGCATCACTTTCGCCCAGAAAGTTTTGCACTAAGAAGAAATCCATGATTTTATCGTGGCGGAAGTACCATTCTTTCTTCGCTTCGCTTTTTTCATCTTGCCACTGACGGCTGACTACCATCTTGTATTTATCGTCTTCCAGAGACTTGACAACTTGGTGAAATTCATCGCCAGGTAGGGCTTGTTTGTCTTCGAGTCGCATTTGGTAGACGGCGGCGGAAACTCTTTTGAGCGGAAAATCTTGTTTCCATTCTTGCTGGTATTCTGCCGCCATCAGGTTGTATTGCTGTTCTTGCAGGCAAAACAAGTTTGGCTCCTTACCTTGTGATAGCATCAGCGCTACCACTGTTAAATCCATTGGATTGGAAAGAATTCGGCGGACAGCATCTAACTCTTCTTGGGATTGCTGGTTATTGAGGACTTCTGTTAAATAAGCTGATTGCACTGCATTAGCATGGGTGGAGTTCGCTTTTTTGAGGTTACTGAAATGGCTTTGTAGTAAACTAATATCCTGTAATTTCCAAAGAACGTTTTTGTTAACGGCAACTTCGGAAATTTGTTTAGCTAACTCGCTACGTAAACGTTCTAGCCCCTTAGTGCCCTTCCAAGCTTCCAGAAATACGTTAAGGATTTTGACACCTTCATCATGTGTAAGTTTGTCAGGAGTCGCTTGAGAAGCGTCAAGCCATTTGAGTAGAGTTTTCACTTCTTCAGTGCCACCACCCAAGAAATAGGTTAAAAAACGCCAATTTAAATATCCTGAGTCATCACGTTTATAAAAATTATTCAGAATTAGAACAACTTCTTTTAACTCTAATTTTGTGATATTTTCCAATGCCTCTGCCACATCGAGACGAACATATGAGTCCAGCTTTTCATCATTGAGGATGTTCACGATGTCAGGGATATACTTGGCTGCTGCCTGCCCGAAATTGCCTAATGCCTTTGCTGCACTAACACGAACTATGGAGTCCACTTTTTCGTCATTGAGGATGTTGGCGATGTCAGGGATATACTTGGCTGCTGCCTGCCCGAAATTGCCCAATGCCTCTGCCGCACTGAGACGAACATATAAGTCCACTTTTTCATCCTTGAGGATATTGGCGATGTCAGGGACATACTTGGTTGCTGCCTGCCCGAAGTTGCCCAATGCCTCTGCCGCACTGAGACGAACATATAAGTCCACTTTTTCATCCTTGAGGATGTTGGCGATGTCAGGGATATACTTGGTTGCTGCCTGCCCGAAATTGCCCAATGCCTTTCCTGCACTAACACGAACTATGGAGTCCACTTTTTCATCCTTGAGGATGTTGGCGATGTCAGGGATATACTTGGCTGCTGCCTGCCCGAAATTGCCCAATGCCTCTGCCGCACTAGCACGAACAGTGGAGTCCACCTTTTTATCATTGAGGAAGTTAAGGATGTCAGGGATATACTTGGTTCCTGCCTGCCCGAAATTGCCCAATGCCTTTCCTGCATTAGCACGAACAATGGAGTCCACCTTTTCATCATTGAGGAAGTTGAGGATGTCAGGGATATACTTGGCTGCTGCTTGCCCGAAGTTGCCCAATGCCTCTGCCGCACTGAGACGATTACCATTAGCAATCTTTTCATCCTTGAGGATGTTGAGAATATCAGGGATATACTTGACTGCTGCCTGCCCGAAGTTGCTCAATGCCTCTGCCGCACTGAGACGAACATCTGAGTCCAGCTTTTCATCATTGAGGATGTTGGCGATGTCAGGGATATACTTGGCTGCTGCCTGCCCGAAGTTACTCAATACCTTTGCCTCATAGAAACTAACTCTGGCACGAATTGTGCCAAGAACATATGAGTCCACCTTTTCATCCTTGAGGAAGTTGAGGATGTCAGGGATATACTTGGCTGCTGCCTGCCCGAAGTTGCCCAATGCTTTTGCCGCACTGAGACGAACATCTGAGTCCACCTTTTGATCCTTGAGGATATTAGCAGCTTTCTGGGCAATTTCCTCCGGTTTCTTAAGCACAATTTTTAAATCTTGCCCCTCATATGTAGCTAATTTATCGAAAGAATATCCCTTCACTTTGGGGTAGCTGTCGTCAAGGGCTGCTATTATGCCTTCAATCTGCCAAGGTTGTGGTTTGGGTTTGGGGGTTTCTTTGGCGTTTACCCAAGGTAGACAGAGGAGGAAAGTCAGAAGCAGGGTGAAACAGAAAAGGAAAAAGAGCGGCTTGCTGGTGTGGCGGGGTATGGTGATCATAATTGGGTGCAAGATGGCAGATTACACGCGGTTAACGGTATAGTACCCAGCCTGCCCAGAGTTCTAAAGCAATCCTAAATCATTCGTGAACTACAAGATCCCCGACTTCTTGGAGAAGTCGGGGATCTAATAACGCCAGTGCGTTCATTGGTTGGATACTTTTGTTAATTGGAAGTCCTTTAACGGAGTTCTAAGCTTCATTTGCAAAGCTCTGAGGTTTATCGACGAAGCTCTGAGGTTCATTTACAAAGCTCTGAGGTTCATTCACGAAGCTCTGAGGTTTATTCACGAAGCTTTGAGGTTCATTTACAAAGCTCTCAGGTTCATTCACAAAGCTCTCAGGTTCATTCACGAAGCTTTGAGGTTCATTTACAAAGCTCTCAGGTTCATTCACGAAGCTCTGAGGTTCATTCACGAAGCTCTGAGGTTCATTAACCAAAAGATACATCTCGTTTTGCAACTTAGGAAACTCTCAATACGATTCGGTTAAGGTGCATAGTCCTTAATGATCCCCCTAAATCCCCCTTTGTAAGCTATCCATTACCCACATCTTTCTTAACATGAACATTGACAAAAGTAAGAGATTATGCAAGAGGTAAGGAGACGAAAAAATCACCAATGACTC
>NZ_JBALFC010000065.1:0-49209 GCF_036917755.1 Nostoc sp. | reverse complement strand
TCTAGTTATTGGCATAGAGGATACACAATTTCTGGCTTTTGTCAAACCTTATGTTAAGAAAGATGTGGGTAATGGATAGTTAAAAAAGGGGGGTTAGGGGGGATCGAGGTTTCAAGCTTTGATTGCGTAAGTCCTGTAACTATTGCGATCGCAAAAGCAACTAATGCGACTGCTGATCTAACTATTGGAGTCGCAAAAGCAACTAATGCGACTCTAAAACTAACTATTGGAGTCGCAAAAGCAACTAATGCGGTTGCTGATCTAACTATTGCGATCGCAAAAGCAACAAATGCGACTGCTGATCTAACTATTGCGATCGCAAAAGCAACAAATGCGGTTGCCGATCTAACTATTGCGTAGGTGTAGCTGCTCGTTATTACCTATTTTGTGGTTTAGTGGGGGATGATGGCGTTTGTTGTGTTGAGGGATTGGTCGGTGTTGATGGACTTGAGAAAAATCTATCAATCAATTGAACACCATTATTAAGTGCTGAAATCAAAGGTTCTATCTTAGTTATAAGTACGCCAGCTGCGAGGATTGCTGCTAGCAGTACCTGTAAACGTTTATTTCCCAAACTAGGAAAAGTAAATCTCCTTCTCCAACCCAATTCTTTTAACCAGTCTTCTACTGTTTGGGGGCGCTTGTCTGGTTCTAATTCCATTGCGTGGAGAATGGCTTGATTGACGCGATCGCTAATCTGATCATTCAATTCTTTAGGTGGAATTAAACGCTTATTATTATCTTGGCGCTCAATAGCACTTTCTGGCAGTTTTCCTGTTAATAAAAAATATAAAGTTGCCGCAAGAGAATAAATATCAGTCCAAGGTTTACGTCGCCCCTGTTGTCTAGGAGAGTTAGAATACAGTTCAATTGGTGTAAATTTATCAACTAAGTTACCACGACTTGACACTGGGTTATCAACAAATCTTCGTGCTAAGTCGAAGTTTATCAAAACAACCTGATGCGTACCCGCCCGCAAAATGATATTTTCTGGTTTCACATTTCGATGTAAGAATTCTTGCTTATGTACCGTGATGAGTGCTTTTCCAATTTGCTCGATATAGTTTAGGGCTTCTTTTTCAGGGAGAAATCCTCGCGGTTGGACAATCTTGGCTAAATTATCTCCTGGAATATACTCCATGACCATGCATTTTAAGTCACCTTCCTCGAAAGTATCAATGACTTGGACAATATTCGGATGTTTGCATATTGATAGTTTACGGGATTCATCAGCAAAACCTGATTTTAAGCGATCGCGGTCTTCGTTACTTAATTGATTAAGTAAATTGGAATCCAATATTTTAATTACAACATTCTTGCCATCCCGATCCTCAGCAAGATAAGTAATAGCGAACTGTCCCTGTCCTAACTGTTGTTTAATTTCATACTTATCGCGGTGTAACTTTTGTCCAGATGCCCAAGTCATTAGTTGATTAGCTCAGAGACTTTTATTAATTTTTGCATATAGCAATTCTCCTGTGGATGCCATCGCACCTGGAAAATGTGTGTTATAAAAGCGGGCAAGAGTCTTAAAAAAATACGAAAGTCTTTACCATGAAGCTTTTTCGTTAAATACCTCTAAGGATTCATGAAAAATTTATCTGTAATTTTTCATGATCGCTAGCCTGTACTCTAATTTTTCGGTAAATGCGTAATTCCTACACCAATGGAATCAAATGCTACTTTAAATTATCACATTTTAGGGTTTAATCATCAGTAATATGCAAAAAAATTGAAAAAACTATGTTAAGTATCCCTATTAACTTAAATTTATCTCGTACACCCCGTCTAATAACTTCCTTACCTGGCCCTCTTGCTCAAGCAATTGTACAACGCGATCGCGCCGTCACTTCTCCTTCTTACACCCGTGATTATCCCTTAGTTGCATCTCGCGGCCAAGGGTGCATGATAGAAGATGTGGATGGCAATGTATTTCTGGATATGACCGCAGGTATTGCCGTTACCGCCACCGGACACGCCCACCCAGAAGTCGTCAAAGCAATTCAAGAACAGTCGGCGCGTCTGCTGCACATGTCAGGGACGGATTTTTATTATGAACCGATGGTGGAACTAGCGGAACAATTAGCGATTCGCGCCCCTTTTCCCCAGCCACAGAGTAACACTGGGTTTCCCGCAAAAGTATTTTTCACCAATTCCGGAGCAGAATCCAACGAAGGAGCAATCAAACTAGCTCGATATTACACCAAGCGATCGCTAATCATAGCTTTTTTAGGTGCATTTCACGGACGCACCTATGGGGCTATGTCTCTTACGGGTTCCAAAACAGTACAGCGAGCTAATTTTGGGCCTTTAGTTCCTGGGGTTACTCATATACCCTACGGCACTCACGCTAGTTTAGATTACCTGGAACAACAGCTATTTGGCACAATTTTACCACCGCAAGAAGTAGCAGCGATCGTAGTTGAACCAATTCAAGGAGAAGGTGGCTACATTGTCCCCGAAGATGCTTTCTTAAAAAGGATTCGGGATATATGCGATCGCCACGGTATTCTGATGGTAGTGGATGAAGTGCAATCAGGAATGGGGCGGACTGGTCGCTTATTTGCGATCGAGCATTGGGGTGTCATGCCTGATATCATTACTACTGCTAAAGGTATCGCCAGTGGTCTGCCATTAGGAGCGATACTTGCCAGACCAGAGTTAATGACTTGGCCTCCCGGTTCTCACGCTACCACATTCGGCGGTAATCCTGTAGCTTGTGCAGCTGGTATTGCCACACTGCGACTGCTGGAAAGTGGTTTGATGACCAACGCTACCCTGATGGGAGAATTTTTACAAGCTAGTCTTACCGAGTTGCATCAAAAATTTTCCAGAGTATCGCCGCCACGAGGTAAGGGTTTGATGGTTGCGGTGGACTTATTGGATAAACAGGGTAATCTTGATCATAAATTGCGCGATCGCATTATCCAAGAAGCTTTTTTACGCGGTTTATTGTTACTAGGTTGCGGTAAAGCAGCAATTCGTTTCTGTCCACCTTTAGTTATCGACAGCGACCAAATTCAGATAGCCCTTGAGATTATCAGCGAGATTTTAAAAAATGAGGGGGAGTGGGGAGTGGGGAGTAGGGAGTAGGGAGTAGGCTTGCCGTGAGCGTAGTCGAATGGGAGTGGGGGGAAATGACAAATGACAAATGACAAATGACAAATGACAAATGACAAATGACAAATAAAATAGCCTTTCATTTATGGAAATTACTTTGGCAAGAATACAGCGCCAGGGTAAATCATGCCCGTACCTACCAGCAAATGATTACTGCTGCGGGTGGGACTGTCGCCAACGACCACATCGCCTTTCGGTCTTTGCGTTTATTAGTAGATACTCCACAGGGTCAAGTTAACTTGGGAATTGACTACCTTGGGCAACTTGCAGAAGCTTTGGGTTATGTGGCGGTTGGAGAATATAATTTTGCTCAAACCCATTTGTACGCCCGTTATTATCGTCATCCGCAACAAGAGGAATTTAACTTACCCAAACTGTTTATCAGTGAGTTGATTGTCGATGAATTGCCTGCTAATATTGCCCAACTTATCTCTAAAACAGTATCTTCAATCTCAGACCAACTGAGCTTACCTCTTACTTTTCTACACAAAGACGGGAATATTGAAACCATCGCCAAACAACTCCAGCAAATCTTCACCCGCCCTTGGCTACCTCCCCAGCATTCTGTTGTCGAAGAGGTGAATCAGGTTACTCAGTATGGGGCTTGGGTGTTGTTGCACGGTTACGCAGTCAACCATTTTACAGGTTATGTCAACAGCCAGAACACTCCAGAATATCCAGACATTGATACTACCGCCAGTGCTTTGGCTAACCTGGGTGTACCAATGAAAGCAGAGATAGAGGGAAATGTTGCTTGTGGTTTGCGGCAAACTGCAACTCAAGCAGTAACAGAAATGGTGACAGTGTTAGATGATAACAGTGGCGCAGAAATTCAGATCCCTTGGACTTACGCCTATTATGAAATTGCCCAGCGCTATCTAGTGGAAGGGGAATCTGGAGAGCAAATGCTTTTCGATGCTTTTTTAGGAAGTAATGCCCAGCAATTGTTTGAAATGACTCGTCTGTTTAAGTAACCCAGAGTTGAGCCTGACTTTTCACCTCAAGTGGAAAAGTCCATGAAAAACCTAACCCCCTAACCCCCTTCCCGACACGGGAAGGGGGAAAATTCAAAATCTCTCTCCTACTAGGAGAGAGATTTTGAGGTTGTTTGAAAAGTTTTTCGCTGTGACTTTAGGCACTTTTAGATCCCCCCTAACCCACGCCAGTCGCTCCACTTGGGGAGACCCCAAGACCGCGCTGGCTCCCCTTAAAAAGGGGGGAACCGGAATCAAAGTCTCCCAATTTATCGGGAGATTTAGAGGGATCTAAAACTTTTGATACCGACAAGAGGACTTTTCAAACATCCTCTTAGAGAGAGGTTTTCCAGATGCCGTGAAAAGTCAGAGAGTTGAGCGAAACAATCCTGATCATTTGATTTTTAACAAATATTTGTGCAAACAAAGTTAATTACATCTGCAAGTCCTGACTGAGTTTTTAAATTAGTAAAAATAAAAGGTTTATCACCGCGCATTTTTTTAGCATCCCGTTCCATCACACTTAAATCTGCACCAACATAGGGTGCAAGGTCAGTTTTATTAATCACCAACAAATCAGATTTAGTAATGCCGGGGCCGCCCTTGCGGGGAATTTTATCACCTGCTGCAACATCAATGACGTAAATCGTTAAATCCACCAATTCTGGACTAAAGGTAGCAGCCAAATTATCACCACCACTTTCCAAAAATACTAAATCCAAATCGATAAAACGTTCTTCTAACTGTTCAATTGCTGCCAAATTCATCGAAGCATCTTCGCGGATAGCAGTGTGAGGACAACCACCAGTTTCTACACCCAAAATGCGATCGCTTGCCAACGCCTGAGAACGCACTAAAAACTGAGCATCCTCCTGAGTATAAATATCATTCGTCACCACCGCAATCTGATACTGCTCACGCAATCCCTTGCACAAAGCATCCACCAAAGCCGTCTTCCCCGAACCCACTGGCCCAGCAACCCCCACTCGAAATGCATTCATAAGTCTCCTCATCCCCAATGCCCAATGCCCAATGCCCCATGCCCCATGCCCAATGCCCAATGCCCCATGCCCAATGCCCCATGCCCAATGCCCAATGCCCAATGCCCAATGCCCAATGCCCAATGCCCCATGCCCAATGCCGCCTAACTCCTAAACAACCTTGTATACTGTGTTTCATGCTGCATACTCGCCAGTGACAAACCCCAACTACAACAGGCGAGTTGATCATCCTCCAACGCGAGAATTTCCAATGCCGCCGCACTAAGTAATGGTTGCAAATCTAGCAATAACTGCTGTCCTGCTGTTTGTCCAAGGGGAATAAGTTTCACGCCAGCAGTAATCAAATTACTTGCCCAACTATGCAGATATCCGAGTAATGCGGCTTTGATACTGATTTGCCAATGGGCAACGGCAATGCCAAAAGCGATCGCATAATTGCAAGGATTACCGACAGCATTGGCAATAGGTACAATCTGCGGTTCTAGTTTACCAAGTAATTGGATCAGCGATCGCCCCATCTGCCAACTAGAGGCGCGTAATTCTTCTGTTTCCCTAGCAGCCGATAACCAGAGATTCCAACGGCATAGCGACTCAACATCACCCATTTTTGCAGCTTGCTGCGATCGTACCATCACCGCCGCCTCTAACCGAATTGCCCCGTAGAGTAACTCTGCTTTTAGCCAATGTTTGAGATGTGTCTGGTTAGCGATCGTACCATTTTCTACCAACATTTCCAAGCCTTCAGAATAGCTATATGCTCCCACAGGCAAAGCGGGGCTAGCCAACTGTAAAATACTCAAAAGATGGCTATCACTGAGCATGATAGTGTTGTCCATAAGCTCCCAATTCTGGCTGAAACGGTAAAATTTCTTCTTTAACTTCTAACCCCAGTTGTTCTAACATTGTGCGTAAAACAGAATCTGAGGACAGGCGTAAATAAGTTGGGGTAATTTCTACAGGTACATGACGATTTCCCAAATGGTATGCCGCCCGTAATAATAAAAGTGGTGTTTGGGCAAAGGCAGTCAGCACTAGTTCTGGTTTGGCAGTAATTCTGATTAAACTGCTATCGGTTTCTTCTTGCAGAATATCGCCATCATGTAACACGGTTCCTCTGGGTAAATGTAAAAACACAACCTTACTATCTGCCGTTTCAAAGCGATGACGACTGCGGGTACGTTCTTCTGCTGTTAGCGCCAGAGTAAAAGTAACTACGGCATCGTGATTAGGTGGTTTAAGTTGGGTAAATGTTAGCATACAGAGTTTCGCCTGATCTTCCGCTTTTCATTATGGTTCTAATTTTACGAATTACGAATTACGAATTACGAATTATTTTAAATATCATAGCTGCCTTGCCCGAAGGAAAAATAAAATTAAACAAAGAAAGGCAACGAGCCAAACGGGGACAATCATGAACCAAGCCATTGAGGGAGTACGCTGGACAATTCAGGATTTAGAGGTTCTACCCGAAAATGAGTGGACGCGCTATGAAATTATTAATGGAGAACTCTTTGTGACTGGCACTCCTCACCGCCGTCATCAACAAGTTTGTGGCAAAATTTCTCGACAACTCGATGTTTGGTCAGATTCGAGTGGTTTAGGGGAGACAATTGTGCCTCCAGGAGTGATTTTTTCGCAAGCAGATAGCGTCATACCGGATGTAGTTTGGGTAAGTCGAGAACCACTGGCGCAAATTGAAGATGAAGCGGGACATTTAACAGGCGCACCAGAGTTAGTAATAGAGGTTTTATCCCCTGGTAAACAAAACGAATTTCGAGACAAAGAAGCAAAACTGAAACTTTATTTAGTTCAAGGCGTGCGTGAATATTGGATTGTTGATCGCTTCACTCAACAAGTCGAAGTTTATCGGCGAGAAAAAGCACAATTGGTTTTAGTTGCTACTTTGTTAGGCGATGATGAAATTACATCACCACTTTTACCCGGATTTTGTTGTTCTATCCGTTGCTTTTTTCCTGAATAATAACAAATTCGAGAAGATTTATGGTGGGTAAAATTTTTGGGCAATAATTGCTCTTTTCTCTGTGTACTCTGCGCCTCTGCGGTTTAAAAGTGATTTATTTAACCGCAGAGGCACAGAGGAGGACACTTGCATGGGCGGGTTTCCCACGCCAGTCCGCACAACAGGGGGAACCCCCGCAAGCGGCTGGCTTGACTTGAGCAAAGTGTCCGTAACGCAGAGAGGAAAGCAAAGATTTTATCAGTCACTTTGAAAGGGCTACTCAATTGGTAGTAGTGGGTTGGACAAACCGCTTAATTTCACCACAAGCAATATAGGACTTGCCATCAGGTGCGGTTTTGACTTCATCAACCAGGTAAAGCATTCCTTCCTCGCGAACCGATCGCGGAAAACGCATATTCCAATCCGGTTCATATCCGTCGGAAACTACCCTAGCACGCAGCTTGCTGCCATCTTTGACACACTGAACTAAAATGCTGTCCCCTACACTGTCAGTTGTGGTCAGATCGGCGGCACTAGCAGGGCCTTTGGAAGCTTTGCCTGTGTTAGTTAGATTCGATTGTCTAGGGGCAACGAAGATATCTGCTTTACCCGGTTGAGCAAAACGAGTGATATTACCACGTACACGGTAGAAAGTGCGTTCCCTTGAGAGTTCCAGTCCTTCAACAACATAGCTTGCTCCCTCGGCACGAATGGCGCGAGGAAACTGGATGTTTTTGGTTGAATCGTAGCCTTCGGACATGACTTTGATCCGCAGTTTACCCCCTTCACGAACGCAGTACAATTCAACACCTGAACCGACTTCATTCACAATCGGTATCGCGTACACTTCATCGCCAGCAGTGACACCGCGACCCACCAGATCGCTGCGATTGCGCGTCATCGTCTGGTAAGACTGATCCCGCATCTCTTTACGTCCGGCATTGCCTAGAGCTTTTTGGGCGATCCGACCTGCAAAATACTCAAGCTGATCGATCTCTTCAGCAATTTCAAAATTCTCGTTCAACCCTTTATCCCGCAAATCTTTCACAAGCGCCCGGAGGGTTTGTTCAGCTTCCTGATGCTTGCCATGTTCAGCTAGATTCAGTCCAATTTCTTTAGCCTTAGCGATCGTCAGGCGACTCAGTTCAATAATGATATGGCTCGTAGAGGCAAAAGCTGCTTCCTCAACAGTACCAACTTTGGCGATGACATCTACTGTACCTGATACGCTTTGAATCAGGTCATCTTGCACAACATCGGCGCTGTAATGTAGTTTCATCACAGGTAACTCACCAATTTGAGCGCTTGATATCATCAAACTCAAACCGAGAAGTTTGTCTTCGCCCTCATAAAGCTCTCCCAAGGTGAGGACAGGTTGAGAAGCTTTATTTTGGCTAACTTGAGCAAGACTTAAGGTATCAACAAGGCTGACACCATCAGCCAACTCCAGTGTCACCTTGAGGTTCTGTCCCACTACTGCTCTAAGACTGTCTAGTTCAATACTAAACACTTCCGTTGCTTCATCAATGCTTTGAATGAAGTAGAAGTTACCCGTCGCGGCTCTTGCCATCCCAATCAGCAGGTCTTCATTGAAACCCTGAGCAAAACCTAACGTAGTTGTGATAATGCCTTCCTCAGCTTTTTGCGCCGATGTCGCCGTGAGTATCTTCGGGTCTTGAATGCCCATATTGGCGTGACCATCGGTAAGCAGGAGAACACGATTTATTTTTTGCGGATCAAGTCGCGTCTTTACATGTTCACAGCCTTTGATCCATCCCCCCGATAAGTTGGTAATACCCCCGGCTCTCACCTTGCGGATAGAATTTTTCAGTGCAGCCTTGTTAGTCACAGCTTGGGGTGGCACAACGCTATCCACTTCATCGTCGTAAACAACTACTGAGAGAATGTCATCTGGCTCAAGTTGATCCACCACAGATTCAGCGGCTTTGAGTGCATGATGCAAGGGAGCGCCAGCCATAGAGCCGGAACGGTCAATTACAAGAGAAAGGTTAAGGTTACGTCGGGGAGATTCAGCTACCTCAGCCCGAAAACGTAGCAGAATATTAGTCTTTAATGAAGATCCTGCGGGGAGGATAGACTGGTCAAATTCGTAACTTGTCTTAATCATTTTTTATATCGCCCAAAATTGTCTATTATGAGCCACAATCCCGATGATGCTGTGACAGGAAGCGCTCTCTTTAGTTTACTCAGAAATCAGTTTGTTCAGTGTAACAATGGAATTTAATGTCATATTTTATAGTTATGACATCTCACCAGCGTAGGCAAAGCCCGCCGTAGACATCGCTCTTTCGGAAAAAGTTTGTGAACTACTGACTTTATCCTTCCCCACTCCCACAACTGAAAGGCGATCGCACTGGTCACAATTGCGGGAAACTGAAAGCAGATATATTAGGAGAGGAGAACCTAATGAGTTGGACTAAAGTTCTTGCAGTCGAAGCACTTTCCCCAGGTACGCGAGAAGTAGTGAAAGTTGGTAATCGGAAAATTCTGCTTTTGAATCACGAAAGTCAGCTTTATGCTGTAGATAACACCTGTCCTCATATGAAATTACCACTGAAAAGTGGGAAAATCACTGAAAGTGGGACAATTGTTTGTTCCTTCCATCACAGTGCTTTTGACCTGCGGACTGGTGAGGTACAAGACTGGTGTTCCTGGCCACCTGGTGTAGGTAAATTACTCTCGTTGGTTTCACAACCAAAGCCACTGCCAGTATTTCCGATTCGTGTAGAAGAAGGCAGTATCTGGGTTGATGTGCAAGAGGAATAGCACCCTCTCCCGGAATTTACCGAAAGAGTGGTGAATGAATGGGGAGTAGGGAGTAGGGAGTAGGGAAACTAAGCTGCTTAACATCGGGGAGCCACTCTCGTGGGCGGGTTTCCCGACTTGAGAAAACTGGCATCGGGGTTTCAACCTACCTTGAAAAATAGGGATTTTTTCGCTTAGCCCTTCGGCAGAGCTACGGGCATCGCATCGGGCGAGGCTTAAAACCAACTTTTCTATCTCTAGTTTTCTCTTTTGTTCCCCACTCCCCACTCCCTACTCCCCACTCCCGCCTCGAAAGGGCTGGTAAAAAAAGCAATAAAAACCCCAGCAGATGAGTTTAGCTGGGGTTTCTATCAAAATTGACCTATTTCAAAGATATAGGAACCATTGAATCAATAGAACATCTTCTCAGAAGTTTGAACGCTTTATTGTGATATAATGTTGGATTGTGTGTTAGCATTGCCAGCTTCTATGGAAGCTGTAGCACTTTCAGATTGGCCTAAATTCACTTTGAATACCTTGCTCTGCTCTTGCTCCAGTTTGGGTAAAGTCAGAATTAAAATCCCATCTTTCAGGTCTGCCTTAACTTGTTGATTCTGAACTTTGGTTGGCAGAGCAATTACTCTAGTGAAGTTGCCATACCGGAATTCAGAATGAACTTTAGCGTTAGATTGGGAATGTTTTTCGTAACGATGCTCACCAGCAATCGAAACTGCGTCTTGAGTAACTTGAACATCCAGGTCTTTACCTTCCACTCCTGGAATCTCAACTCTTAATAGCAACTCGGAACCATTGTCAGATAATTCCACAGCAGGAACCCACGCTGTTCTCGGTGATGGAGAAATCTCGGAGTTGCCGCGCTCGGCTGCTGTAAGCTCAGAGAAAAGTTGATCCATTTGACGACGCAGAATCTCCATTTCACGCAATGGTTCCCAACGAATGAATGCCATATCTCAATCTCTCCTTAACTTTCTAATTCAAGTTTGGGTAATCAAACAAAGTTTAGAGGTGTTTAGAGGTTTCAGATATTTAAGCAATTATCGAACCTCTAGTTTTTTCGAGAGGAGCTTTGTTTCTTCTCTCTAGTAAGTAATTTAATAAAATAAAAATCTAAAAATAGTTGGGAAAACCGTACAGACATAGGTTGGATTTACCGTATAAAACAAAAAAAGCAGGACTTACCCAAACAATAGCCGAAAAGAATGATTTTCTCCGTAGGGGCAATTCATGAATTGCCCCAGAGCGTATGTTATCGCCGGTTTAATGGCTGGGGAGTTGATGCCATTACCAATCGGATCGAATCAGCATGGTGTATGGGCGATATCCGCTTTGCTGTATCTTTGTATTCCGATGTTGCATCACAGAGATTTGGCAGTATAACCAGTTATCCTGCTTCATCTGCAACTTTTGCCTACAGCCGGCGCTGAAGTATGATGGTAAGAGACGATAATTTTATTTACAATCTGGTAACAGAGTTTTGCTTTCTGATTTCATGTTCAGTTTGATTCAATAATTTATTCCTGTAATTTAGTAACTGATATGAATGCTCAAAAAATAAAAATTTTATTAGTTGATAATAATCTAGAGAATTTACATTTTTTATCAGATATCTTTCAACACCAAAGTTATCAGGTGCAAAGTGCCATTTCTGGAGAATTGGCAATCAATATGGCGCTGGCTTCTCCCCCTGATTTGATTTTGCTAGACGTTCTCATGTTAGAGATGGATGGTTATGAAGTTTGTCAACATTTGAAAGCTAACTATAAAACTCAAGAGATTCCGATAATTTTTTTCGGTGTTTTAGATGAATTATTTGAAAAAATAAACGTCTTTAATTTAGGCGATATTGACTATATTACTCAACCATTCCAAACTAAAGAAGTTTTATTACGCGTCCAAAATCAACTGACTCTCCAAAGGCTGAAAAAACAGTTGAAAGAACAAAATGCCCAACTGCAACAGGAGATTAAAGAGCGTCAACGGGTTACTGTTGAGTTAAATATTCGGAACAAACAATTAGAAGAGATTTTCCAACAAATTCCTGTTAGCATTGGCACAGCCTCTTGTAAAGAAGTTTACCAAAGCGATCGCTACGCCAAAGCCGCCCTGAAAAAGAGTGAAAGTCAGTATCGCCACCTAGTGGAGACATCCCAGGATATGATCTGGTCGGTGGATATTGATGGACTAATTACCTTTGTCAACCCGGCAGTCAAGCAGATTTATGGCTATGAACCCCAGGAAATGATCGGGCGTAGCTTGACTGATTTCATCTCGCCTATACAAGTTGCTCAAGATAAAGTAGTCTTTGAGCATGTTTTTCAGGGAAAGCCAATCTTTCAGCATGAAACTACCTGTGTCGCTAAAGATGGTACTTTACTTTATCTAATGTTTAATGCGATCGCCTTACGCAACGAAGAGGGTCTGGTTATAGGCATGACAGGTACTGCTAGTAATATTACACAGCGTCGAGGAGTAGAAAAATTACTCCAAGAAAGCGCGATTAAGCTCCGCAATCATAACCTAGTGCTAACCCAACTGGCACAAAATCAGACGCTCTATGAGGGTGACTTGAAAGCAGCTTTGAGTAAAATCACAGAAACAGCTGTCCAAAATATTGGAGTGGAACGAACTAGTATCTGGCTGTATGACGAAACAAGCATGAAAATTGAGTGTTTTGACTTATTTGAGGCCAGTAGTAATCAACATAGCGAAGGACTTTCCTTGGCAGAGGCAGACTATCCAGCTTATTTTGCAGCTTTGCAGCAAGACCAACCAATCGCCGCAGATGATGCCCATACCGATCCCAGAACTAGAGAATTTTCGGCATTTTACTCAAGATTAAACATTACTTCCATACTCGATACACCTATTAGGCTGGAGGGCAAGACTGTAGGAGTTTTATGTCTGGAGGCAGTGGGAGTTACTCATCATTGGACGCTAGAAGACCAAAATTTTGCTCGCTCTCTGGGCAATTTAACATCCTTGGTGTTGGAGGCAAAAGAACGCCAACGCGCAGAAGCAGCACGACGGGCTTCTGAAGAAAAGTTAGCATCAGCTTTTCGGTCATCTCCTGATCCAATAGCCTTAATTACTGTTCGCAACAAACGCTACATCGAAGTTAACGACAGCTTTTGTCGGTTTTTTGGTTATTCTCGTTCTCAGGTGATTGATCACACCGATCAAGAATTGAATATTTGGGCGAATCCAGAAGAATATAATTTCCTCGCCCAGATGCTGCAAAAAACAAAAGCCATCCGCAATTACGAGGTTGATGTCTGCACTTCAACCGGAGAAATTAGGACGACACTGCTTAGTGCGGAAATGATCGAGATTGATGGACAATGGTACGTACTGGGCACAGCGAAAGATATTACTGAACGCAAGCAGGCAGAAAATGAAAGCCGTTTGCTACTGTTGACAACCCAAGCGATCGCTCGCGCCAGTGATGTCAATAGCGCTTTAGCAGTGGTCTTGCGCTTAATTTGTCACACCATTGGCTGGGATTTTGGGGAAGCATGGATACCTAATGAAGATGGTACTGTTTTAGAACACAATCTGAGCTGGTACGGTGAGGAGAGTAGTTTAGCAGAATTCTGCCGCCAAAGCCAAACTGTGAAATTTGCTCTGGGATTGGGACTACCAGGAAGAGTTTGGCAAAGCCAGGAACCCGAATGGATAGAAGATGTTTCGCAAGTTACAGAGCCAGTTTTTTTGCGTAGGCGTAGCCCAACCCAGGCATCGCCACAAGCCGCAAAGGTAGGATTAAAAGCTAGTTTTGGTGTTCCCATACTGGCTGGAAACCAAGTATTAGCTGTTTTAGTGTTTTTTAAACGTAGCTCAGTATTGGTAGATAGACGTTTGCTCTTGCTAGTCAGTGCTGTTGCTGCTCAGTTAGGTGGGTTAATTGAGCGCAAAACTCTAGAACAAGAACTAGCACTCAGAGAAGCTCGCCTGAATGCCTTTTTTAGCAGCGCTCCCGTCGGCATGAACATTGTAGATAACCAGCTGCGGTTTGTGCAAATCAACCAATTACTGGCGGAGATTAATGGACTACCCCAGCAAGATCATATTGGCAAGACCATCTATGAAGTCTTACCCCACATGGCCTCCCTAGTGGAACCAATCTATCAACAGGTTTTGTTGACTGGTCAACCGATTCTCAATCAAGAATTAAGCGGCGCATCAATTAAACAACCAGATATTATCCGCCACTTCTTAGCTTCTTATTTTCCGATTCCTGGTGAGGACGATCGCCCCTCTGGTATAGGCAGTGTTTTAGTAGAAATTAGCTATCGTAAACGTGTTGAACAAGAATTGCGTTTAGCCAACGAACGCCTGCAATATCTGCTCACCTCTAGCCCTGTAGTCATTTATAGCAGCAAAACATCAGAAGATTTTAGCACTACTTTTATCAGTGAGAACATTAAAGCAATGGTGGGCTACGAAGCGCGGGAATTTATCGAGGATTCCAGTTTTTGGCTTCAGCACGTCCACCCCCAAGATATTGAACTGATCTCAGAAAAATTTAACCAGCTTGTTGAGCAGGAGTACATCTCCTACGAATACCGGTGGTTACACGCTGACGGAACTTATCACTGGTTTTACGAAAAGATGAGGTTAATCCGTGACGAAGCTGATTACCCTATAGAATGCGTTGGTTATTGGGCAGACATTAACGATCGCAAATTGGCCGAATTAGCTTTGCAGTCAGGTCAACAGCGATATCAACTTCTAGCAGAAGCCTCACCAGCTTGTATATTTCACGCAGATATAGATGGCAATGTCTTATATTTTAATCAACGCTGGAGTGAGATTACTGGATACAGTTTAGAAAACTCTCTCTTAACAGGTTGGGTAAATGCCGTACATCCAGACGACCGTGAGCAGATGTTCTTGGTATGGGATCAAGCCAGAGCCGCTAAAAAAATGTATAAGAACGAACATCGGTTGTTGCGTGATCAGAGTACGGTGGTCTGGGTAATTTGTCAGGCTTTGCCAGAATTTGGCGATGATGGAGAAATTCAAGGTTACATCGGTACAATTACAGATATCACCGAGAGAAAATTGGCAGAAGAAGCCTTGCGTGAGAGTGCAGAACGAGAAAGAGCGATCGCCCAAGTAATTCAAAGGATGCGCCAAACACTGGATTTAGAGACGATATTTGCGGCTACAACCCAGGAATTACGGCAAGTACTCAATTGCGATCGGGTTGTTGTCTATCGTTTCAATCCTCAGTGGAGTGGCGAATTTCTCTCCGAGTCGGTAGGTAATGGTTGGATTTCTCTGATTGAAGAACACAAAAATGACCCTCATCTCACAGAAGGTGTCTTCCAAGATGGACGTTGCCTAGCAAAAATTTTGGCTAGCGCGGATAACCAGGTGCAAGATCCTAATCTGCAAGCAACCCCAGGTGCAAATTTCCTCTGTGTCCCAGACATTTATAACGCTGGGTTTCATCCTGCTTATGTCAATTTCTTAGAGCGCTTTCAGGCTAAAGCCTACATTATTGTCCCCATTTTATATGGTAGTCAGCTTTGGGGATTACTAGCGAGTTATCAAAATTCCGCTCCCCGTCAATGGAAAGCAGAAGAAGTCAACATCGTAGTTCAAATTGGCAATCAGTTGGGTGTTGCTTTTGGGCAGGCACAATTGCTAGCGCAAACCCAAACGCAGTCACAAGCATTGCAAGAAGCTGTGATCATTGCTGATGCTGCCAACCGCGCCAAAAGCGAATTCCTTGCCAACATGAGCCACGAATTACGTACCCCACTCAACGCCATCCTTGGTTTTACCCAAGTGATGAGCCATGATCGTGCTTTATCTACAGAACATCAGCAAAATCTAACAATCATCAATCGTGCTGGCGAACATCTCCTCAACTTAATCAACGACATTTTGGAAATGTCGAAAATTGAAGCTGGTAGAATAACATTAAATCTCAACAGTTTTGACTTAATTCGCCTCTTGGAAAACCTTGAAGAGATGTTGCGCTTCCGCGCCACCTCCAAAGGATTAGAATTGGTCTTTGAATATAAATCTTACCTCCCCCAGTACATCCAAGCTGACGAAAGTAAACTGCGTCAAGTCTTGCTTAACCTCTTGGGAAATGCAATCAAATTTACCGATACTGGGAGGGTGACGCTACGGGTGAGATGGGAGCAGGGGGAGATGAGGGAGCAGGAGGAGATGAGGGAGCAGGGGGAGATGAGGGAGCAGGGGGAGATGAGGGAGCAGGGGGAGATGAGGGAGCAGGGAGAGCAAAATCTTTCTTATCCCCCTCATCCCCCTCATCCCCCTCATCTCTCCTTCGAGGTACAAGACACTGGTCGCGGTATTGCCCCACAAGAAATTGACTTGCTGTTTGAAGCTTTTGGGCAAACTGAAACCGGAAGGAAATCGCAACAGGGAACAGGACTAGGTTTAGCAATTAGTCGCAAATACGTACAATTAATGGGGGGAAATATTAGCGTCTCCAGCATTATTGGCGAGGGAAGTAAATTTGCTTTTAATATTCAAATTGGTCTAGCCGCAGCCAGCGAAATCCAGATCAAACAAACTAGACGCCAAGTTATGAGTTTAGCGCCGGCTCAAAGTGAATACCGCATTTTGGTGGTTGATGACTCCATAGACAGCCGTTTAGTGCTAATCAAAATTCTGACATCTATTGGTTTTGCAGTCCAGGAAGCAACAAATGGCACTGAAGCGATCGCACTTTGGCAGACATGGCAACCACACCTAATCTTAATGGATATGCGGATGCCGATTATGGACGGCTATGAAGCCACAAAAGTTATTAAAGCTAGAGAAGAAACCTCAATTCCAAATCACAAGACCATTATCATCGCCTTAACTGCTAATGCCTTTGAGGAACAGCGAGAGGCAATGATCAAAGCTGGTTGTGATGATTATATTAATAAGCCTTTCCGGGAGGAACTATTACTAGAGAAATTGAGCGAATATTTAGGAGTTCAATATATTTATCAAGAAGAAAGCTATCAGATAGCAGATGCAAGGCAACAGGAAATAGAATCAACGTTGACGCTTACGGATTTAGTGACTCTATTATCTGAAATGTCGCCTGAATGGATGAAACAGGTGTACACTGCCGCAGCCCAATGCAGTGATGACCTGATTTTACAATTGATTGAGCAAATCCCTTCTGAAAATGCTGCGCTGCGAAATTTTATCAAGAATTTCGCTTATGATTTTCAGTTTGAGAAAATTATGGAATTGACTAGCAAGTGTTGAAGGGATAAAAACTCAGAGGGTTAGCGCATCTCAAATTTTCTTCTAATTCCAGTCTCAGCTTTTTTTGTTTTTTATTTATATTTCATCCAATGATAATTAGAAAATTAACAAAGCATGATGCAGAAGATTATAGTCAAATCAGATTAGAAGCTTTATATAACAATCCAGATTCATTTGGCACAATGTATCATGAAGAAGCAATTAAGACGATAGATCAATTTCGGGATAGAATTCCAGTAGATAACAATAACTTTATCTTGGGCTGCTTTGAGGATAAAGAGTTAATTGGAATAGTCGCATTTCATCAACAATCAAGAATAAAAGTCAGGCATAAAGCATATATTCGTAGTATGTATGTTCAACAAGAATATCGAGGAAAAGGCATAGGTAAATTATTACTGAATGAATTAATTGAAAGAGCAAAGGCTATTAACGAGATAGAAATATTATTACTTGATGTTGTTACAAGTAATCTCTCAGCAAAACAACTTTATTTTTCATTAGGCTTTCAAATATATGGAATAGAGAAAATGGCGTATAAATTTAATAATCAATATTTTGATATGGAGTATATGTGTTTACGGGTTAAATAAGGCATCACCGAATTTTAGATGGTGTAGATATTTTTCAAATACGTTCAGTTTCCGAAATAAGATTAGTGAGAAAACTAGATCAACTTTCCGACTCAAAAATGCAACTTGTTTCTCAAGCATTAGCTGTTGTCTTAAGTATTTCTCACTTCATCTCTTAGCGATCCACATTGCGAAGATTTGGCGATGCCAACTCTTGGAGACGCACTCGCGTTCGGCGGGTTTCGCCTACGCTTTTTTTTAACGAACCGCAGAGGCGCAGAGAAGCCAGTGCGTTGGGCGGGTTTCCCGACTTGAAGCAACTGGCGTGACACAGAGGAAGGAGAGAGAGGCGAGCGCATTTCAATAAAAAGCAAATGCTCGCCTTGATGATAACGTTAGATTAGGCGATAGAAAATAAGCGAGTCACTTTATCAACGCACTATCCATTTAAGCCACCTTACAAACGGTCGGTTTTGGAAGTGCTTCGCCGGTGGCTTCATAAGCCATTATCAATGACTCCAATGCTTGGGCACCATTTGCAACAGCTTCCTCATAAGTATCACCATGTGTCCGAAAAGGCTGTCCAGGGAAATCGGGAAATCCGACTAAAAAGCAGTTGTCTTCATCAGACCATTGAATTAGCATTTGATATTTAAATTTGCTCATCTTCTTGATTCTCTAGCTGTTTTTGTTCTACTTCTTGAATTGCTTGTTGAACGTCTTTCTCTTGATAGCGTTTTGCGTCTGAACTGTCTTTACCAGAAACCGTAAGTTTTCCTGCATATAAAGGATGTATCCAGTTTGTATGACTTCCTTTACCTGGGATTTCTGTAAAATTCGCTCTTACCAACATTTGTTTGAGTTCCCTGATTTTCTTTGGCATTGTCAGGTCTAGACGCTTAATTAATCTCAAGATATCGCACTTACAGCAAATCTGGGAATGCGATACTCCAAGACGAGTCTAGGGCAACACATTCTCAATGAAGTAGGTTATGCGATCGCTCTTTTTAACGAACCACAGTGGCGCAGAGAACACAGAGGTAAGAGGAAGGCGATGCCAACGGCGGGCTTCGCCTACGCTTTTTTATCTCACGCAAAGACGCAGAGGAAACAGAGTCAGAAGAGAGCGATCGCTTAATTGATTACCTCGATCAGCAACCGATCCTTGATCCATTGGATACCATGTAAGCGTCGGGACTTGATCGGGAAACTAAAATAGCCATTCACGCTAAAATATAATATAACTACCCATACTAAAACCAATTAATATCTATAGGACTCCTATTTGATTTTTGAACAAATTAAGTACTAATCGAAAAGGCTTATTCCCTACTCCCCACTCCCTATTCCCTACTCCCAGCCTACGCAAGTCAGTTCAATAATCAAAGCGGATTACTATACTCGTGTTATTAAATTATTTACTTGGAAGGTACTTATGAACAATAATCAACCTATCACAGCACAATCATCAACTAAACCCCGCGCTGATTTATTATTAGAGATTGAACAAACTCCAGAAGAATATCTCCCAGAATTACTGCAATTTGTACGTCTATTTCGTCAAACTGTGACGATGAAACAGACATCATTAAATCACTGGGAAAATGCTATCAATGAAATTAATCATAGTGATGCCGTTAAGCAACAAGAAAGGAAAACAAACATTAAAAAATTATTCGAGTCATGGAATGAGTTAGATGAACAAGAAGAACAACAAAAAACCTTAGAAATTATTGAATCTATGAAAGGCATTTCTATTTAAAATAGGATGAGTAAGGTTATTATCTTAGATTCTGCACCTGTGGGATTAATTACTAATCCAAAAGCAATGCCTCTAGCTGTGCAATGTCAAGAATGGTTTTATACGCTCTTTGAGAGAGGATATGAAGTAATTTTACCAGAAATTATAGATTATGAAATTAGACGTGAATTGTTAAGGGCAAATAAATTATCAGGAATTAGAAAACTTAATCAACTCAAATCAGAAATTATCTATCTTCCTATTACAACAGAAGTGATGTTGAAAGCAGCAGAGTTATGGGCTGAAGTCCGAAATCAAGGTAAATCTACAGCAGATAATAAAGCTTTAGATGGTGATGTAATTTTAGCATCTCAATCTATTTTAGTTGCTAATTATGGGCATGAGGTTGTTATTGCCACAAGTAATAAAATCCCGTTCGCCCCTGGCGTCCCGTAGGGAAGGGTACGGCGGGCTTTGCCTACGCACTGTGGACATTTTGCAGGCGATGCCTTCTCTACGAGAGGCTTTGCCAACGGCGGGCTTCGCCTACGCTTTTTTATCTCACGCAGAGTAAAAACAGAAGAGAGCGATGCCAACGGCGGGCTTTCCTGCGGAACGCTACGCGAACGCCTACGCACTGTCGAGATTTAGCGATCGCTTCGCTTTTTTTAATGAACCGCCAAGACGCCAAGGAAGAATAGAAGAGAGCGATCGCGTTTGTTGTGAAACTACAATTAGACTATGGCTATTTCACTCTAATTCTAAAAACAGTGACTCCAAATCTCTATATCCACTCATGACACGGGCAATATCAATTCCATCTTCTCTGGGATAGTATAAGATGATATATTCTTCAATGTTAAATCCCCGTAGATTGGGAGATAATTGCTCATAACTCTTCCCCATGTTGGGAAATCCAGCAACTAATTTGCATTTCTGGCGAATTGCATCAAAAAGTTTACTAGCACCACTGGGACTATTCTGAGCAATATATTCACAAATAGTATTTAAATCTTTGACTGCTTCATCAGAAAAAGAGTAGTTACTCATTTTTGAGACTCAGCAATTTTATTGATTTTTTCTTGTAATTGAGCAAATACTATCTCACCATCTGTAACCTCTCCTCTTGCAATTTGTTCCTTTCCAATCACTATTTTTCCCCGAAGTTCTTCCAAACGTTGTTCTCGTATTTGTAGCAATTTGAATGCTTCGTTCATCACTTCTTCTGCATTAGCATATCTCCCAGCTTGAATTTGGGATTGAATAAACTGCTCATGCTCAGGTTTAAGGGAAATATTCATGACAAATAACTCTACTAAATTTACTATATTCAAATTTTATCGCTAATTGATTTGATGAACGAATACGGCTCAGTTTTCAACTCAAAGATTAATGCGATGCCTACGGCGGGCTTCGCCTACGCACGCTGGAAATTTTGCAGGCGATGCCTTCGGCGGGCTTCGCCTACGCTTTTTTTAACGAACCACAGAGACGCAGAGGACATAGAGGAAAAAGAGAGCGATGCCTTCGGCGGGCTTCGCTTACGCACACTGGAGATTTTGCAGGCGATCGATCGCTCTTTTTATCTCACGCAAAGGCGCAAAGGAAGAGAAGAGGGCGATCGCACACTGGAGATTTTGCAGGCGATCGCTTTTTTAACAAACCACAGAGACGCAGAGGAAGGGAGCGATCGCACACTGAAGATTTTGCAGGTGATCGCTTTTTTATCTCACGCAAAGGCTCAAAGGAAGAAGAGAGCGATGCCTTCGGCTGGCTTCGCCTACGCACACTGGAGATTTTGCAGGCGATGCCTTCGGCGGGCTTCGCCTACGCTTTTTTTAACGAACCACAGAGGCGCAGAGAACACAGAGCAAGAAGAGAGCGATGCCTTCGGCTGGCTTCGCCTACGCACACTGGAGATTTTGCAGGCGATCGCTTTTTTCAACGAACCACAGAGACTCAGAGGAAGAAGAGAGCGATGCCTTCGGCTGGCTTCGCCTACGCACAATGGAAATTTTGCAGCCGATCGCCTTTTTTAAACGAACCACAAACTAAGCAAATAATTATTTTTGTGCTATTTTAGCAGCGATTGATCTACCAATCTTATGGAAATATTCACTTGTTACACCTCTAGCTACAGGATGTTTAGCTATAACAAACACAGTCTGACTATTTCTACAAATTAAGAAACCTTCTGAAGTTGGTGAAAACTTAACGTCAGTTATTTTTTCAGTTACTCTTCTCCAAGAATATTCATATCCTTTACCATAGAAAACAACAGCTTTAGGTTGATGTTCTTTTATTCTTTGACTAATATGATTTATTCGCTTTTCAAGACAATAATTTTCATAAGTATCTCTATTAGATAAAAAAGTAAGCTTAGAACATTCACCATATATCCAATGTTTAAGAGATGGTGAGGGTAAAGGTAATAATTCTAATAAACAAGTCTCTTTATATTTTCTAGCTAATTCGTTTTTTTGATATTTACGGACATCTTCTATATCAATATTCCCTGTTCCTTTAGCACTTAAGAGAATGCGAATCAATTTATTCCATGTTGGTTGTATTCTTGCGTCCCATGTTCCCATATCTATATGATATTCTGCAACATCATCTATTTCACATTTGCCCCTGTTTGACCATATATTTATTCTTTTTTCAATATCTTGAAAATTTTCTCCTCTTTCTTCCATACCAATAAACCAATAATTTCCTTTATAATTACCATATCCATAAAATGTATCAACTCTTTTTTCTAGAAACTTATCATTAAAAAAATATTGACTTAACATAACTCTGTTATTTTACTTGGAAAATTAAAATTTGTTAGTCAAAAGTAATTGAGTATACATGGAATGTCAAGTAAAATAACCAAACTGAAAATTTTCCTAAATTATCAAGTCTATAATAAATAAACTTTCTATTCTTTGCCCCTTTGCATGAGGTAATTTTCCGACAAAAAAACTTGCCTCAGAAGCATCAGACTCCCAAAGCAAGCAAACTCTCTACATTCTTTCTTTACTTCGCGCCCTTTGCGCCCTTCTTTACGAGACGCCGCGCGAACGCGGTTCGTTTCTCTTAAAGTTGCTTCACTTCCGAAACCAACTTCGACACCATATCCTTAGCGCCACCAAAAAGCATCGTCGTCTTATCCTTGTAGAACAACTCATTATCTACACCGGCAAAACCCGTACTCATCCCGCGCTTAATTACAATCGTCTGCTTCGCCCGATCAACTTCCAAAATCGGCATACCATAAATCGGACTATTTGTATCACTCCGCGCCGCCGGATTTACCACATCATTTGCCCCAATTACTAAAGCCACATCTGCTTGCTCAAACTGGGGATTAATATCATCCATGTCGTACAACTGCGTATAAGGCACATTTGCCTCCGCCAACAACACATTCATGTGCCCCGGCATTCTCCCAGCAACGGGGTGAATCGCATACTTGACATCAACGCCCATCCGTTCTAGCTGATCTGACAATTCCCGGACGCTATGTTGCGCTTGGGCAACTGCCATCCCATAACCAGGTACAATTACCACAGAACGGGCATAACCCAACATCATCGCCCCTTCTTCGGCATCGATGCTACGGACGCTTTGATCGGTTGTACCACCACTAGCAGCACCACCACCAGAACTAGAACCTGTACCAAAAGCGCTGAACAGTACACTAAATAACGAGCGGTTCATCGCCTTACACATAATCTCGGTGAGGATTAACCCAGATGCTCCCACCAAAGCCCCAGCGATGATTAACATATTGTTCATCACCACGAACCCAGCAGCAGCAGCCGCCACACCAGACAACGAGTTCAACAACGAGATTACCACTGGCATATCGCCGCCACCAATGGGGATGACGAACATCACGCCCAGCACCAATGAAACGCCAACTACTCCCAAGAATATGGGTAAGCTATCTGGTGTGATGATTAAATAGGCACTACCTACTATATAAGCACCCAGAAGCAAGAGGTTAAATGGTTGCTGGAAAGGAAATGTAATCGGGGAACCACTAATTAAACCTTGCAATTTGGCAAAGGCTAAAAAACTACCTGTGAAGGTAATACCACCGATTAACACGTCCAATAGTATGGAAATGTTGACATCTAGGGGTATCGGCTGAGAACTATCTAATAACCGCCAGAATTCGGCAACAGCTACTAATGCCGAAGCCGCACCGCCCAAACCGTTGAGTAAACCCACCATTTGGGGCATTTCCGTCATTTGGACTTTATAGGCAACGATCGCACCAATTCCCGATCCAATCGCCAAGCCCAACAATATCATCTCGTAGTTCAACACATGTTGATCCAGCATTGTCGCTGCGATCGCTAGCAACATCCCCACAGCCGCTATAAGATTACCGTTCCGCGCTGTAGCAGGTGATCCCAGCTTTTTCAAGCCCAGAATGAATAACGATGCAGCGACTAAGTACGTCAGCTGAATGCCAGTTGGTAAAAAGTCGCTCACGCCTTAATCTCCTTCTTCTTGAACATTTGCAACATTCTGTCTGTCACTAAAAAACCACCCACAACGTTGACTGTTGCCAATACCACAGCAATCAAACCGAGAATTACTGATACATTCGTCTCTCTGGCACCAGCAGCAACTATTGCCCCAAGTACCGCAATCCCAGAAATCGCGTTTGAGCCTGACATTAAGGGTGTGTGGAGAGTCGGTGGTATTTTGTTGATGACTTCAAAGCCGATAAAAGATGCCAAAACAAATACAAACAAAGCAGCAAGTAATGCCTCTGTCATGAAATCAAAACTCCTTAATGTAAATGGGCATTGGGCATTGAGCATTGGGCATTGGGCATTGGGCATTAGTTCTTGCTCCTTCATCTCCCTCATCCCCCTCATCCCCCTCATCTCCCAATTCCCTAACTAACCGCCGGTTGTTGAGTATTCAACGCTTCGAGCGCATCCCGCACTCGTTGATTGCGAATTTCACCTGCGTGGGTAACGCAAGCTGCATCAACGATGTCGTCGCCAAAGTCTACCTGCAAAGCTTTGTCTTTAATTAGCAGTTGAATCAACGATGTTACGTTCTTGGCATACAATTGGCTGGCATGAATTGGCATCGATGATGGGAGATTGATGGGGCCGATAATTGTTACACCGTTCCACACAATATCTTTACCGGGTTCGGTGCAGGCGCAGTTACCCCCCTGTTCAGCAGCCAAATCCACAATTACTGAACCTGGTTTCATCTGTGCCACCATTTCTTCTGTAACTAGCCGTGGTGCTTGTCTCCCAGGTACTTGGGCGGTGGTAATCACCACATCAGAATTTTTGACGTGTTCGGCGACAACTTCCTGGGTACGTTGTTTGCTAGCCTCAGAAATTTCCTTGGCGTAACCACCTGCGGCGACAGTTTCTTCCTCTAATTTGACTTCAACAAATTTTGCCCCTAAACTTTGCACTTCTTCTTTGACGGCGGGACGGATATCAAAGGCTTCTACCACTGCTCCCAAACGTCTAGCGGTGGCGATCGCTTGCAATCCGGCTACACCAGCGCCCATAATAAATATTTTGGCTGGAGCGATCGTGCCTGCGGCTGTGGTTAACATCGGGAAATATTTCGGTAATGCTGCTGCGGCAATTAATACAGCCTTGTAACCTGCTAATGAAGCTTGCGAGGACAAAGCATCCATACTTTGCGCCCTGGTAGTACGGGGAATCATTTCCATACTCAAAGCTGTGACTTTGCGATTTGCCAGTTGCTGCGCCACTACAGGATTTCCCAAGGGATTCAGGAAACTGACTAAAACAGCCCCTTCCCGAAGTAATTCAATTTCTGAGCGTCCATCTTCTCGTTCTTGCGGTGGGCCGACTTTCAGTAGAATATCAGCTTCGCCCCATAATTTAGCAGTATCGCTGATTATTGTGGCTCCTGCTGCTTGATAGGCAGAATCGCTAAAAAAAGCTCCTTCTCCTGCACCTGTTTCTACCCAGACTTCCAAACCTTGTTTTACCAATCGGGCAACGGCGTCAGGAATTAATGCCACACGACGTTCACAAACTTCAATCTCTTTAGCAACTGCTATTCTCATGAAATCTCCTGAAGATAAATACCTAATCTCTGCCAAGTAAGCGATTTTCCAAATGAGGAGTATCCCGCACTCATAATACTTAGGCAGGAACATCACCTATGAATTTTACTAGTAGATTGAACCTTGAATCTTTCCTCTCCCACTCTTAGCTCTCCAGGCAAAGTGAAGCTTTGCCGCTCGCAGAGGTCATATTTTCAGATAGTTGCAAACAGGGTTACGTATTGCACATCCTAAATTGATGATTCCCAAATTTTGCATCTTGATCTTCAGCTTGTTTTAGGGATTGAGAAATTTTGGTATTCCTTTCTTATAGAGTAATATTGACCAAATTTTGAAAGTTTTATAATTTCCAAATTAAATTTTAAGGATTACGACTTTGATTCAAACTCATTTTAATCAATTTAGCGCAAGTTAAGTGGCGATCGCTGATGTAGCGGCTCAATTTTTATTACAAAATTCTCAAATTTAGATACACTTGTACATATTTGGAAATACAATCTAATCCTAACTGTGTTTCTATCTAGTTCAAATTTGACTAACTTAGTCATCAAATCAGGACTCTACAAGGGTAATAAATTAAATCGAGTATAGGACTCGTATTTGATTTTTGAAAAAAATCAGTACATCCCGAAAAGGCTTCTTCCCCACTCCCCACTCCCCACTCTCCACTCCCTACTCCCTGTCTATGCAAATAATTTCAAAAATCAAAGCAGACTGCTATATATGTTAAATTTATATCTAAGTAATTTTGCTGTCGTCCAAACCTCAGCGAGGACGGCACTTTTTATTGTTATTAAACGTCCATTCTTAGGAAGTCAGTAGTAAAGTTTAGTAAAGAATACTAACACACAGTTATTTTAGATAACAGATTTACATTTTGGTAGAGGAAGCCCAATTATGCGACGTTTACTTTCTGCTTTAGCCCTGACTAGTTTTTTGGTTACTGGATTACCAGCCCTAACTTGGGCGCAAAGCTTACCTGGATTGACACTGTTTAGCGGTGTCAAAGGCGAAAATCAGCTGCCCTTTAGGTTAGATTTTGGTGGACAAGCTAATGGTTGGGATCGATACATATTGAGGATTCCAGCCAAAAGAATGAAATTGGCAGTTGGTCAATTTGCCATTACCTACCCTGATTATTACAAAGGAACTTTTGACCCGAAAAAAATTGAAGTTCGAGTCAAAGGCAAAGCAGTTCCGCTTTCCGAGGTGAAGTGGGACAAAGAAGGTAAGCTGATTAATATTTTTCCCCAAGAGCCGGTGCCAGCAGGTAGCCCAGTTGAGTTAGTCTTATCTAACGTCCAAAACCCAGCCTTCGGCGGAGTTTATTATTTCAACTGTCAAGTTCTCTCCCCTGGCGATGTGCCACTACTACGCTACATGGGAACATGGATTTTGAGCATAAATTAAGGTGGGGAGTGGGGAGTAGGAAGTGGGGAGTGGGGAATCTCACTTCTTTACTCACAACTGGGAACTCAGAACTGTTTTGTCAAATTCCCTAATAAAGTGATACAATATGAGATTGTGAGTTTTTATAAAAATCACCTAAGCGGAGAACTGTATGAAAAGAACACTGGGCGGCACTAGCCGTAAGAGAAAAAGAACCTCTGGTTTTCGCGCCAGGATGCGGACACCAGACGGCAGAAACGTCATTAGCGCTAGGAGAAGAAAGGGACGTCACCGCCTGAGCGTTTAGGGCATATCAAGCTATAAAAAGCATCTGTGGCTTTGCCCAAAGCAAATCGGCTAAAATCCCGCAAGGATTTCCAGGCAGTTTTCCGGGAAGGAATTCGGCGTCATGGCTCTTATTTAACATTGAGAGCCTTAAAACCGTTATGTTCAACAAAACCTTCTTTGAACACTGCCACCCAGACTACACAAGCAACTGACTCAGCACATCTTGCCAGCACGCGGATTGGCATTTCCATAAGCACAAAAGTCAGCAAAAGGGCAGTGGTTCGCAACCGAATCAAACGGCAAATTACTGGTGCTTTACATAACTTACTGCCCAAATTATCACCAGGATGGCGGCTAGTGGTGATTGTCAAACCCGCAGCAGCAGAATCTAAGTGCGTAAGCCCACAATTTCTGCAAGAATTAGAGCAGTTGTTGGCACAAGCTGAGGTGTTCGATGGGAATTCGTGAAGATGTTTATTATGAAGGTGGCCCCCATCTTGGGGATTTAATTATCAACCTGCTGATTGGGCTAACCATTGTCGGGATACCATTAACAGTCGGGGCAATTGTCAGGGCATTGTGGCTGCGTTTCCGCATCACCGATCGCCGAATTACCGTGATCGGAGGTTGGCAGGGGCGCGATCGCACTGACGTAATTTACTCAGAAATTGTCAAAATCGTCAAAGTTCCCCGTGGCATAGGCTTTTGGGGGGATATGGTGCTAACCCTAAAAAACGGCAGTCGTCTCGAATTGCGTGCAATCCCCAAGTTTCGGGAAGTTTATGACTACATCAACGAAAGAATTGCAGCGAAAAATCCCGAATATAGCGCTGCTGGCAACAAGTGATGGGAGATGAGGGAGATGAGGGAGATGAGGGAGATGAGGGAGACAAGAGGAATAACCAATGCCCAATGCCCAATGCCCAATGCCCAATGCCCAATGCCCCATGCCCCATGCCCAATGCCCCATTTAAATGTGCGGCTATCCGTAGCGAAAGATAGTCGCCGACAAATTATGATTTAGATAAATTAGATTCAGTTTACAGTACCTCAGGTTGAATTCAGAATAATGGATTTTGGTATCGGCTTTCTCTCGAACAACGTGATGCTGCCAATCATAGATTTTTTCTATGGTATTGTGCCTAGCTACGGATTAGCGATCGTTGCTTTGACACTGATAGTCCGCTTTGCGCTCTATCCCCTGAGTGCTGGCTCAATTCGCAATATGCGGAAAATGCGAATTGTACAACCTTTGATGCAAAAGCGGATGGCAGCAATCAAAGAGCGCTATAAGGATGATCCGCAAAAGCAGCAGGAGGAAATGGTCAATGTTCAAAAAGAATTTGGCAACCCTTTAGCAGGCTGTTTTCCATTACTAGTGCAAATGCCAGTCTTGTTAGCGCTATTTGCCACTTTGCGGGGTTCGCCTTTTGCAGGTGCCAACTACAGCGTTAACCTGGAAATCTTTCCCGCAGAACAAATCGAACAAATTCAACCGCAAGCCTTTGCCACAGCTCCTCAAAATATTTACGTTGCCGATGGCGAACACGTTAAAGTAGCTGCAATCCTTCCCAGTGGTAACAAACTAGCGGTGGGAGAACAAACCAAGATACAATATCAGACCGTTGACGGGAAACCATTTCAAGTACTCTTAGCAGAACACCCAGAAAATAAGCTGATTCCTGATTGGAAAGTCACCAAAGGGGAAGATCGGATCAAAATTGATGCTCAAGGCAATGTCGAAGCCTTGCAGCCGGGAGAAGTTACCATTCAAGGAACTATTCCTGGACTAGCAGCAGACAAAGGCTTTTTATTTATTGATGCCTTAGGCAGGGTTGGCGCAAATGATCCAGATGGCACAATCCACTGGGATATTGTCGCCATGATTGTCTTTTTTGGGATCAGCCTTTATGTTAGCCAAATGCTTTCTGGGCAAAATTCCAGTGGTGGCAATCCGCAGCAGGATACAGTTAACAAAATCACCCCAGTCATCTTTTCTGGGATGTTTTTGTTCTTCCCCTTACCAGCTGGGGTGCTGATGTATATGGTGATTGGTAATATTTTCCAGACTGCACAAACTTATCTTCTCTCCCGCGAACCTCTATCAGAAGAACTGCAAAAAATCGTAGAAACCCAGGAGAAAGAAGCAGCAGTCACAGAACAAAAGGCATTGCCGTTTGAACCAAAAAGTGGTAAGAAAAAGGCCACAGGGGGATCATGAGCAACATTGCGATGCAGCGAGGTCAGCAGTGGTTAAAAACGCTGCTGGAACTCACTGGGATACCTGCTGAGATTCAGGGTCATTTAGAAACTGCCCAATCTCAAGACGGCGATTCCCCAGAACCAGATAACTACTGGTTGACAATTGACCAAACCAACTTTACGTCAGAACACATCCAGGTATTAATTGGTGCCGATGGTTCTGTGCTAGATGCGATTCAGTATCTAGCAAATTCGGTTCTTAACCTCAGCCAACCCCCCGAAGAACAAGCTTCTTACACTATTGAGTTGAATGGCTACCGGGTCAAGAGAGAAGCCGAAATTCGCGCATTAGCAGAAGCAGCAGCCGATGAAGTGCGCTTTTCTGGTAGAGAAGTGGAAATCAAATCCCTGAGTTCTGCTGAACGCCGTCAAGTTCATACCTTCTTGAAGGAATTTGGAGATTTGGAAACCTTTAGTCGCGGTAAAGAGCCGCATCGTCATCTGGTTGTCCGTCCAGCTTCGTTGGAAGGAGTTGGGAGTTAGGAGTCGTTCAATTTTGGATTTTGGATTTTGGATTTTGGATTTTAGATTTTTCCTTCAATTCAAAATCTAAAATTGGCAGAGTTTGGAGTTAATTGAAAACTCATAACGATATAGGTTCAAAATTTCTCTTGTTCTTAAGAGAGAAAGTAAAAATGTAATATCAGTATAATTGCTGATAGTCAAGATAAATTTTTAGTGAGGATGTCTCACAAATCCTATGGACGCAATTTATATTCCGCAGCTAACTCAAGCCCCGGAGCGGACAGAGGAAGTTCAGGTTCAGGAATTTCTGCCTGGTCTGGAAACGTTGACACCAGTTCGCGGTCATGTGCGCGTGCAGCATCATGGCAATTACTTGGAAGTGTCCAGTCAGGCAGAAACAATTATTACTTGTACCTGCAATCGCTGTTTGCAGCAATACAATCGACGTTTAGGGCTTGATACGAAGGAAATTATCTGGTTGGACGAAACCGCAAATCAGCTAAATGACTTGCCCTTAGAAAGGGAAGTGGTTCTGGAAGATTTGCTTGAAACTCTACCGCCCGATGGTTATTTTTATCCCAACGAATGGCTGTATGAGCAGATGTGCTTGGCAGTTCCCCAGCGTCAGCTGTGCGATCGCAATTGTCCAGGCATTCCTGTAAGTAGTACTGTTGATAGTTCTGATACTTCTGATAGTTCTGATACTCCTGTTGATAACCGTTGGGCTTCTCTGGAAGCACTGAAAAAGCAACTTCCGGGACAGTAAGGCGCGTTACGCCGCATCACTTGTTCACTTTAAGTCTTACAACTTATGTAGTAGTTTACTAAGCTAATCTATGACCTTTCTATAGAAACCCGGCTTCTCTAAGAGACCGGGTTTCTTCAATTTTACTTGTCAAAATAGGTGAAATTGCTAATAATAGAACTGAGAGGGTGACAAGGCAACTCTAAGCTATGCAGGACAATAGTTTGAGAAGATGATGAAGACAAAAAATAGGGAGCATTTTTGTGGCTCCCCTAGAAAAATATGTTTCCTGAATCTTACCAAAAAACCCTGCGTGCCCATCTGAATGAAAGCCAGTATCTAACCCTACAACTTTTGTTGTTATTACTACAAGTTCATCGTCAGGTCAAACTCTCCGTTTTAGCAAGTGTCTTTCCCCAACCGATTCAATATGGCAGTCGCAAGCGGAACCTGCAACGCTTTTTGAACTTGCCGCAACTCAATGTCAAACTTTTATGGTTCCCCTTGATCAAATATTGGATTAGACAAGTACAAACGGGACGGAACTTAAATCGAGAGCAGCGTCGTCGTCTCCAGAAACTCAAACACCATAAATATGGATATTGGATGATCGCAATTGATAGGACTCTTTTGGATTGGACGGAATGTATTTATGGTGAGCTTAGTCTGGGGTACTCATGCTCTTCCTTTATATTGGGAAGTCTTAAAACAGGTAGGGAACAGTAATTTTCATACCCAAAAACGGCTCCTGAAAACAGTGCTGACTCTATTTAAAAATTATCCTGTTTTGGTATTAGGAGACCGAGAATTTCACAGCCCTAAACTGGCACAATGGCTGGATGACAGGGGTGTATTCTTTGCTCTGAGGCAGAAAAAAGACCTCCATTTCCAAACAGCACTGAATGAGGAGTATCAAGTCCTGAAAAATCTGGGATTTAAACCGGGAATGTCTAAATTTTATCAGGGAGTTTTGTGCAATAAAGGGGATGGAATAGGACTATTTAATTTGGCGGTCTATTGGAGACGAAAATATAATAATCAGGGAGCAAAAGAACCTTGGTATATCTTAACTAACCTCCCGACATTAAAACAAGCATTGGCAGTTTATCGTTGTCGTTGGGGCATTGAACAAATGTTCAAGGATTGTAAAACAGGTGGCTATAACTTAGAAGATACCAAGGTCAATGACACTCGTTTTTTAGCTTTAGTCTTATTGATTGCCCTGGCCTATAGTTTGGCAACAATGCAGGGACAACAGATGAAAAAATTAGGGATAGATATCTATGCTGGACGTATCCAAGAACACAAAGACCAGACCCCACGGCAGAGTGACTTTAGCTTTGGACTCTACGGACAACGATGGCGTTACGGGATGGAATTATGGACAGATTGGGTTCTGAGTCTGATTGCGCTCAAACCCCATAAACGGCTCTATTTTCAGCGTGGTTTCTATGCCCTATTCCTTATGCAGCAACCTTTATAGGTAGGTTGTCACCCTCTGAGGTTGTAATGAGAGATGATACAAATCTTGAAATCCTGATTTGGAATACAGATAATCTTCACAGAAATGATTTATCACTACCTCTTTCATCCTGTGGAAGTGGAGTTAGTCAAGTACTAGCAATTTTGTATATTCTAGTTTCTTCGGAAGAACCAAGAACATTAATTATTGATGAGCCACAATCTTTTTTACATCCAGGTGCAGCTAAAAAACTTATAGAAACTCTTAAACAATTTCCACAGCACCAATATATTATTGCTACTCATTCGCCAGAAATTATCACAACTGCTAATCCTTCTAATATTGTAAAGCTCCAATATCAAGATTGTGAAACAACAGCATCAGTAATAAATACAAAAGGGATAAAATCACAAAACGAAATTTTAGCTGAACTTGGAGTTAGATTATCTGATGTTTTCGGTGCTGATAGTATTCTTTGGGTAGAAGGACAAACTGAGGAAAAGTGTTTTCCAATGATATTGGAGAAAGTTGCAACAATAACACTAATGGGTATTAAAATTCTATCTGTCAATAGCACTGATGCTCTTTTGGATGGAAAACGGTCTGACCTGGTTTTTGATATTTATAAAAAACTCACAACGGGAGCAACTCTGTTTCCGCCAGCCATTGGATTTATATTTGATAGAGAAAGTAAGACAGAAACAAAGATTAAAGAACTAGAGAAGAAAGGTGTGACTTTCTTACGCCTACCCATGTATGAAAATTATCTACTTGATCCTGAAGCTATATTAGTGACAATTAATCAAGAAGCTACATGGTTAGAAATACATATTAGCATTACTCAGGTTCAGGAATATCTTGACAAAATCAAACAGGAAAAATCCTATCTGCTTCAAGGTGTAAAAAGAGAAGAAGTGTCAGATAATAATTGGTTATCTAAGATTCACGGTGCAAAGATACTTGAAAGTATGTTTAAAGAATTATGTGACAACAAATTGGAATTTAGAAAAACTAAACACTCTTATAAGCTTACAGAATGGCTAGTTGAAAATAAACCTGATTTCTTATCTGATCTGGCTGAAGAATTAGGAAATACCTTAAATAAAAGTCAGTAGTTATTTTTATACTGATTATCTAATCATGTTTACCACAAAAGAGCGATCGCTTACCTTTAAAAAATATCTCACATATAGCGATCGCACTGGCAACCCCTATGAACTGGTAGATGTTGGTTTTATAGTTGTTAGAGGCGATACAAACCTGAACAATGAGAGAATAACTAATAACTACAGCTATATATGAACTTTCGTGAAGAGTTTAAACTGCTGCTACGCGCCCGCTACCCTTTAATTTATATTCCCACCTATGAGGAAGAACGGGTAGAAGCAGCTATCCGGGAAGAAGCAACCAACCAGGGTAATCGCCCAGTGTATACTTGGGATTTTGTCGATGGCTACCAGGGAAACCCCAATGATGCTGGGTTTGGGCGACGCAACCCGTTGCAAGCTTTGGAATTTATCGAAAAATTACCAGCTTCCGCACCAGCAGTTTTGATTCTACGAGACTATCATCGCTTTTTAGATGATGTAGCGATCGCCCGCAAACTTCGCAATCTGTCCAGGCTTCTCAAGTCGCAACCAAAAAATATTGTCCTATTGTCGCCACGCATCGCCATCCCTGACGATTTAACGGAAGTGCTGACAGTCGTCGAGTTCCCCTTACCCGCCGCCCCAGAAATTAAAACTGAGGTGGAACGCTTGCTACAAAACACTGGTAACTCCCTTTCTGGCAAAGTTTTAGATGATTTGGTGCGTTCTTGTCAAGGACTTTCGATGGAACGGATTCGCCGGGTTTTAGCAAAAGCGATCGCTACCCACGGTGAATTGCAACCAGAAGACGTGGATCTGGTTTTGGAAGAAAAGCGCCAAACTATCCGCCAAACCCAAATCTTGGACTTCTACCCCGCCACTGAGCAAATTTCTGATATTGGCGGACTGGATAACTTGAAAGACTGGCTGATTCGGCGGGGAGGCTCGTTTACTGATAAGGCGCGACAGTACGGATTACCGCACCCCCGTGGTTTAATGTTGGTGGGTATTCAGGGAACTGGTAAATCGTTAACGGCAAAAGCGATCGCTCATCACTGGCATTTACCCTTGCTACGTCTGGATGTGGGAAGGTTATTTGGTGGTTTGGTGGGTGAATCAGAATCTCGGACTCGCCAAATGATCCAAGTAGCTGAAGCGCTCGCTCCCTGTATTTTGTGGATTGATGAAATAGATAAAGCCTTTGCTGGAGTTGGTAGCAAAGGTGATGCCGGAACAGCCAGCCGTGTATTTGGCACTTTTATTAACTGGCTAGCCGAAAAAAGCTCACCCGTTTTTGTCGTCGCTACCGCCAACGACATCCAAGCCTTACCGCCGGAAATGCTCCGTAAGGGGCGATTTGATGAAATTTTCTTTGTCGGTTTGCCCACCCAAGAAGAGAGAAAAGCAATTTATGATGTTCATTTATCCCGATTGCGTCCCCATAACTTGAAAAGTTATGACATCGATAGGTTAGCATACGAAACGCCCGATTTTTCTGGGGCAGAGATTGAGCAAACTTTAATTGAAGCGATGCATATTGGATTTAGCCAAAACCGGGACTTTGCTACTGACGACATTTTAGAAGCCGCCAGTCAGATCATACCCTTGGCGCGAACTGCTGTAGAGCAAATTCAGCAACTTCAAGAATGGGCTGCTGCGGGGAGAGCGCGTTTAGCATCGAAACACAATCCTTTGAGCGATCGTCTCCGCCGCACTACGTGAACACACTCAGTGACAGCTAGAATAATTACTAATTCGTAATTCGTAATTCGTAATTCGTAATTCGTAATTAAGAGGTACAAACCCCCACTAAAATCTCCGATTTGGTGGTCAATAAGACACTGGAGGGTACAAGCACCCTAAAAGTGCAACTACGAATTACGAATTATCAATTACGAATTATGTTGACCCTTGACTCTTGATAATCAGGTTTTAATTAACTATGTTGTCTGGCTTAACAAAATTTATACTTGGGTTTTTATTAGCGATCGCTGTGTTAGTAGGTGGCGGTGTTGCAGTTGCACTCTATTTCATGAATCGCACTGGCATAGCCCCTGCCAAACCCATTTTTTCCAATGATAATCCCTCGGTGAAAGCCCAAGCTCCAAAAGGAACTGAGCCTGGAGGAGGTAAATCCACCCTTAAACCTGGGACTCAGGCTCAATCGTCTCCAAGCTCCGCTCCCACAGAATCACCAAAGGCTACCCCATCACCAAAACCATTGCCATCGGGAGCTTACCGAGGGCGTGTTAGTTGGCGTGAAGGGTTGAGTTTGCGATCGCAACCAAATCAAGAAGCTGAACGTATTGGTGGGGTTGGTTTTAATCAAAAAATTATTGTTTTAGAAGAAAGCGAGGACAAATCCTGGCAAAAGATCCGTTTGGAAGGTAGCGAACAAGAAGGTTGGGTAAAAGCAGGTAATACTGAAAAAGTAGATAAACAATAGCTTAAAAATTCAAATACTAGTACAGCACGGCGTAAATAAACCACCCATTTCAAATCAATAAAACGCTTACGCTGTATACCTGTTTGAATTTTGAATTTTGAATTTTGAATTCCGCCTTGCGGTACTACTCCTAATAGTAATTTTCAACAACACTAACTAATACCACAGGCTGCTAGTTTTACAGCTAAAGCATTGGGATATCGCCACGGTTGAGAACCACCAATCCAAATGCGTGAGGGTAAATGACCGATTGGTGCTTTGAGACTAAAATTAAATTCCGAGTTGGCATAACTATAATTGTATATATGCCAACCAACTTGATTACAAAAAATTCCATAGTCTCCATTCACGTTTTTGTAAATAAGTGTTTGCACGCTAAAACCAAAGCGTCCATGACTGTAATTCACCCATAAATGGTCAATGGTCTGCAAATCTTGACAGGTAAATGTATCAATATTACTACTAAATATATAGCTACCTCTAGGCTTTGCTAGTGCCTGACACATCAGTTCCCAAGTTTCTCGATCTGCTAATTGCCATTTTCCTTTTGCTAATAAATCACGCAAATGCGTGTAATCAATAGTAGCTAATGTCTGATAATTAGAAATATTTAGCAATTTATTTGGTTGTTGTTCTAGTGTCTGCAACGCTTCTGTTGCAGATTGGAAGCGTTGCGAAACAGCATTTTTTAAAAGTTTATCTAAGATTTCACAGAGGCGAATGCTAACAGTATTGCCTGCTGGTAAATATTCCTGCCATACCCAGCGATCGTTAGCAATATCGAACAAATCAAACGGAGAGACATCGGTGAGTAAGTAAATACATGTTACACCCAAGCTGTAAAGATCGCTGGCTGCTAATGCCTTTCCTCGCAATTGTTCGGGAGCAACATATTCTGGACTACCTACTATTGTGCCTGTACGAAGTCGCCTCGTATTAGTGGCTAATTTAGCAACTCCGAAATCTATTAAAACCAAGTCTCCTTGAACCGAACGGCGCATAATATTTTCCGGTTTAATATCTCGGTGGATTACTTGTCGGGAATGGATAAATTGGAGTGTGATCAATAAACTTTTTAATATCTCCCAAATTTGCGGTTCTTTAAAAACGCCTTGTTGTTGTAATTCCTGGGCGAGTGTTTGTCCATCTACTAATTCCTCGATGATATAAAACTTTTGATTTTGTTCAAAGTGCGCTAGTAATTTGGGTATTTGAGAGTGTTCTAGTTCATTGAGACGAAGCGCTTCTTGGTGAAATAGTTTGACTGCTTTGTGCCACACCTCAGTATTTTCCTCTTGGAAACATAGCTGTTTGATCGCACATTTGGGTTGACCTGGAAGATGTTCATCAATAGCTAAAAACGTTCTCCCAAAGCCACCACGTCCAATGAGAGCGAGTGGGCGATATCGCTGTTTGAGTAACAATTCCTGACCACAACTATTACAAAAACGAGAGATGTCACAATTTTGCGGACGCGGGCAATCAATATTGGTACAGTAGCTCATACTATAGGAGTCTTATTTGTTGCAATTACTATATATAAAGTATTCCCATGCGATCGCCCTCTTACTAACCCTAAACAGGATCTCAAATTCAGTCGCGGCTGGGAAAATTTGTTGTAAAGAATCATACTAAAAACAAATATAATACAGAGCAAATAGTATAATTGCGTATAGCCATAACTTCAAAAAAGCAAGTGAAAACAGGGGTAGATAGCTATTTAACCAAGCTTGCCTCAGTCTACGAGGCATCCGAAAGTGTCAAGGTTGTTCCTACCGTAGCTAATTTCAAATTTTTGAATTGGAAAAATTTATCTAGCAGTGCGGCGATGCGTCTTTTGTCTGTGGCACTGACTATGGGGCTTCTGAGTATTGCTGGGCAAGCTTTAGCACTTCAGAAAATCGGAAGTAATGGGGCTGAAGTTAGCAGTAGCCAGAGGTGCTTAAAAAAATTAGGCTACTTTAACGGCCCAGTGAGTGGCAAGTTTGCTACCTTGACTAAAAATGCTGTGATCAAATTCCAGCAAGCCAATAGAATAGCTGCTGATGGAGTTGTGGGTATTAGTACTCAACGAGCCTTGCAACGAGCCTGTCAAGGTAGAACTTCTAGTAGAAATACCACTGGTACATTGCGTAGGCGCAGCCCAACCCAGGCATCGCCAGTTGGTCAATATCCTGTTCTCTCTCAAGGTAAAACTGGTGCAGCCGTGACCAGGTTACAACAGCGTCTCCGCCAGTTAGGCTACTTGAATGCTAATCCCACGGGTAATTTTGGACAAATTACAAAAGATGCTGTAATTGCCTTCCAGCAAAATTATCGCCTACCTGCTAACGGGATTGTGAATCGACAAACTTGGAACAAACTACGAGGTTCCTCGCCGACTCCAGCGAGAGCAAGTCTCTCGACTCAACAAGTGAGAGAACTACAAGTACGTTTGCGGCAGCTAGGTTATTTTAAGACTAATCCCACTGGGAAGATTGGCGCAATGACTAGGGAAGCTGTAATTGCATTCCAGCGAAATTATCGCTTACCTGTTGATGGCATCGCCAATGCCCAAGTTTTGGAGTCAGTGCGTAGTGCCTCCACTGTTGGATCTACTATTCAACAACCAGGCAGAAATTATCTGACTGTAGGCGATCGCGGAGAAAATGTCAGATTAGTTCAAGAGCGTTTGTCACAGTTGGGTTTCTCTAATACCAATCCTGACGGCCTTTTCAATGATTACACCAGACAATCTGTGATTGCATTCCAGCAATCTTCTCGACTTAATTCTACTGGAAATGTAGATTGGCAAACTTGGCAAGCATTAGGGTTGAATAGCTCTACTGTAAATAATTATGCTGAGACTAATGGTGATGTATTACTTCAGACTAATCGCAATGTATTACCTCCTACTAATGACTATGTAGAACCTGTTACCAATGGCAACACATTAGTTGCTAATAATCCCTACAGAGTAATAGTGCCAATTTCCAATAATGATACTCTGAGTAAAGTGCAACAGTATATACCCAATGCTGTTACGGAGGAATCCGGTCTAGGGGATTATGTGAATGCTGGGGCATTTAGCGATCGCACCCAAGCCGAAACGCTAACGAAAAAGCTTCGCTCCTATGGTCTTGATGCACGGGTAAAATACAATTAAATTGACAAACTCAACTGCGAACCTTCCTGAGTTTTATTCACTTCAATCCGGGCTTGAAAAGCTTCTTTGAGGTGTGGCATGTGGGTTACAGTGAGAATGCAGGCAAAATCAGAGGCGATCGCATTAATCGCGGCAATCAGGCGATCGCATCCTTCAGCATCCTGTGTACCAAAACCTTCATCCACAATCAACAATTGCAACGCCGCCCCCGCCCGTTGCGCTAATAATTTCGCCAGGGCTAAACGGATGGCAAAGTTAATTCTAAAAGCTTCCCCACCTGAGTAAGTTTCATAAGATCGCGTTCCTCTAGAATCGGCGATTAAAATATCTAAGGTGTCTATCAGCTTGGCATTTTTCTTGGTTGATTTCGCACTGCGTCCAGCTTTTTGAGTAATAAATTGTACATGAAACTGATTCCCACTCAGCCGCGAAAGTAGTTGATTAGTCTCGGCTTCAAGTTGCGGTAACACATTCTCAATCATCAGTGCTTGGATACCGTTTTTACCAAAAGCTTGCGCTAATTCCTGATAAACACGATATTCCTGCTTGCAAGATTGTAGTTGCTGCTGCTGTTGTTCATACTGAATTTGCAGCGTTTCCAGTTGATGGGCCAGCTGTTCTAAACGCCCCAATTTTGCTATTTGCTCATCGAGTTGCCGTCTACGTATTGCTAACTGCTGTTCTAAAGCTTGAATTTGGGCAGATGGGTTAGCTGTGGCTTGTAGTTGCTGGATAATGCTTTCGATTTGTCCGCCGAGTTTTTGCCGCTCCATTAATCTGGCGTTTCTAGACTCCTCTAACTCTTGCAATCTCGTCTGGAGTTGCGGATACTGCTGCTGGGCTGATAGTAGTTGTTGATACCGCAAATGCCAAGATTGAGCTTTCTTTACAGCTATACGGAGGTTGTTATGCTGCTCAGAACTGTAGCCAATTTCGGTAATCTGACGCTCAAGAGCCGCGATTTGTTTAGCACATTCAGAATCAGTCTGATCCTGTTGGATTTTGGCTTTTAATTGAGCAATTTGGGCTTGAAGTTCTGGTTTTCGGGCTAATAGTTGCGCTTGTCGCTTAGTTGCATCTTTAATCTGCCCTTGTTTAATTTCTGCCCATCGCCACCGCTCAACTTCGCTCCGGGCGAGGGCGTGGTCTTGTTCATTATAATTAGCTTGTTGCAGATATTGGTCTAGCTGCCGGAGTTCGGCTTGTTTATCGGGAGCGTAATCACCACCTTGGAGCGATCGCTCTAAATGCTGTTTTTCGGCAGCAATTTGTTGTAACTGTTGTTGGACATCAGTTGTAGCCTCTAACTGTGCTGCCAACTGTCCCCGTTGTTCGCGTAAACCATCGTAGCCCGCCAACTGTTGAGAAATTTCCCGATATTCCTGCCTAAGTACCTGAATTTCTCTGTCAGACACAGCCATTTGTTCCCGGACTACCCAAAACTGCCCTTGAGTATCTTCTAACTCAGCCTGGGTTTTTTCCACCACCCGACTCCAGTGATGTTCATCTAAAGGACGCTCACATAATGGACAAAGAGCTTCAGGATTTTGGAGCATTTGCAATTTCTGCTCTAATTCTGCCAGCAGTTTTTCATAATCCCGTTGATGAGCTTGCAGACGTTCGATAAAGTGCCGCCTTTCTTGCCCTTTTTCTTGGACTCGTTGCAGATAAACCCGTTTTTTCTCCAGTTCCTCAATCTGAATTCCCACATCCATCACCGCTTGTTGCAGTTGCGGTTGGCGGCGCTGCTGGCGTTGCAATTGATTCTCAGTAGTTTGGAGTTGTTCGAGTCGCGCTACTAAACCAGCATGAGTGCGATCAAGTTGGCTTTGTAAAGTTGCTCGTTGTTGCAACAAGGGAGTAACTTGCATTTGTAGTTGATCTAAACGAGCAACATGGTGACGGGCTGCGGACAGTTGTGACAAAGCCGCTTCTACTTCACCGGATTTAGTCAGAGTTTGCTGAATGTCTCGCTCTTGTTGCTGCAAAGCTTCAATTTGGGCTTGGGCTTGTTGCAGTTGCCGTTCGATTTCGTGAATTTGTTTGGTAAGCTGTTGTTGCTTTTGTTGACGAGTCTGCCCGGCGCGGGTGTATTCTTCAAATTTGACAGCAAAAGCTTCTTCTTGAGATTGTAGACTTTGATATTGAGCGTATCCAGCTTTAATCTCAGCTTCTTGATGTAATATTTTTTCTAAATCCGATCGCTGAGAGCCAATAGCTGATTGTTCTTGTTGGAGGCGATCGCAATCTTGGGTAAGATTTTGGTATTGCTGCTTCACAAAGTTGAGTTGTTGTTCCCAATTTTGGCGCTGGTGCTGGACAACTTGCAAACTTTGTAATTGAATATTATCAAAAGCTTGCACTTGTTGCAGTTGGTTGAGTTGGGCTTCTAACTCGATTCTTTGCGCTTCCGTTGTCTCGCGTTGTTGCAACTGAATTTTTATCGACTCCAAAGAACGCTCTAACTCTAATGCCTGTGCTTTGAACTGACGAGAAGATTCCTTTGCCCGTTCTTCCAAATCATCATACTGATTGAGTTTCAGCAACTCCGCTAAAATTTCTTTGCGTTCGGCGGGGCGCTTGAGCATGAATTCATCTGCACGACCTTGACGTAAGTAGGCAGAATTAATAAATGTATCATAATCGAGCTTGATATGTTCTAAAATCAAATCCTGTGTCGCTCTTACCCCTTTGCCAGTGAGTGAGCGAAACCCAGATGGAATTTCTATTTGAAATTCCAGGACGCTAGTACCTGCCCGAATTCGGGTACGAATCACCCGATATTTTTGCTGATTACTTTGGAAAGTAAAATCAACCCGAACTTCTTTCGCCCCAGAATAGATGACATCATCTTCAGCAGTGGCGCGACTTTCACCCCAAATCGCCCAAGTGATTGCTTCCAGAAGTGAAGATTTCCCCGCACCATTGGAACCGCAAATACAAGCCGTATGCAAACCGCGAAAATCTAAAGTTGCATCACGGTAACTAAGAAAGTTTTTGAGAACAAGTTGTACTGGGATCATTAAGACTATAGCGCCACATCTACTTTTAATAATTAAGAGTACAGATGCACTGTTTGCTAGTTTAGCTATCTAAATATCAGGTTTATACTTTTGAAGACATCAACTTTACAAAAATTAACAATAGAATGAGGAAATTTCTCTTGTTGCATGAAAAATTTTTGCTGTCTTCGGAGAAAAATGAAATTTCCCTAGAGGCTTTTAGTTATTTCTCCCTGTTGTCTGAGAGGAAAATATTCCTATTTAATTTATGAGAATTGAAAGTCACAGATCCCCGACTTCTTTGAGAAGTCGGGGATCTTGTCTCTTACGAATTATTTAGGATTGCTATAGTGACCAAGACAGAATTTGTCATTGGCTAGCTGCGTCACCGAACAGCCCGTCCTAGACATCGCTTAACCTTGACCGAGGTATCAACAATCCAATATATGTACCGACAGCAAATTTTGTTAAATCTAGAAATCGAGGGCGACTCTTGTCGTCTATAACTGCAAGAGTGAGAGAACCAATCACCATAATCAGCGTTACAACAGCCAGCACTTCATCTCTTGAAGGGAATTTCTTGGATAACATTGACCCACTCCTGAATCGTTTGAATCACTACATCCCTAGCTTTACAGGCGAGTGGTTGCTGTAAGCTTAAATACAGGCTTGTGATATGAATGACTTGTGTATGCAATGAGGATGAATTATAAAATTGGCAGTTAGAATCAGCAAAAGTGTAGTGGTTAGCTTATAACGGGGCGATCGCTTTCCTGTTCTCCAGAAGGTATCCAAAAAGCAAAAAGAGTTTTAATTCGTTATTCCTTAACTCAAAGAGCATTAGCTGATGAGTTAGAAGTAACTCGCCAGCCGATCGGAAAATTCTTTACAGGTAAACCTGTTGTACACCTACGCCTACAGCATCTCATTATAAGCGCACAGTTGTAAAGGCGATCGCTTTATATTTTAATGCAGTTGAGTTGAGCGAGGAGAGCGACGGGCGGTTCGGTGACGCAATGCAGCTTGTGATCCAAAGTTTCCTGTTAATATCTTTTTGCGTCTTTTTGGTATCCAGACGAAGTGATAATTAATGAGTATCACAGATGTTGTTTTATGTCTATACTTTCCAGTCACATTTGAAGTTTCCATAAAGTTATAGTGAATAGCTTGCATCTATAAACCATATTTCTATAGATTAAATTTGTCTGTAATCTGCACGAATAGGAAATCTTTTTTAGCTTATTTCAATCGGAATAAGTAGGTAGGTACGATTAAACCAATATGTATTTGGTTTTGTAAAAACGGTGAAATAACTAATTTGTAAGGTATCTGCCGAATTTACATTTCATTATATACTTGGAAATTTTATCGCCCACTTATTTAGCTGTTGATTCCATACCTGGAAAATATACATGGCAAGTGTTACTTAACTTCTTTGAGGGAAAAACCAAATCATTCATGAGCAGAATTATTAGACGAATAGCGTTAAAGGTTGCAGCACTTCCAGGGATATTCAAGCAAAGACAACTGCGGCAACTCTTAAAGATTGTTAGCAGTATTTTTTTTGCTCTTATTGTTGTGATATATGCGTTGCAAGTGAGGGCGCAAACCCCATCCACATCTTCTGTTTGCGCTCAACCGCCTGCGGGAAGCATTGTCAAAAACCCACCAGAAATCCGCAATCCTAATGCCACCAATCCGGCAAATTTTACGGTTGTCAACATTTCCCCTAAGCAAAACTGCTATGTTGCCAATGGTAACTTGCAAGCACCAACGCTTAGGCTGAGTCCAGGTAAGGCAAACTTAGTAGTGAGATTGACTAACCAATTACCAGGTCAAGCAAAAGGAACACAAGACCAAAATTGTCAGCGCCAATATCCTGGAGGAATGGCACCCCCAAATTCAACCAACCTGCATTTTCATGGCTTGAGTATATCTTCAAAGTGCCATCAGGACGAAGTTGTGCGGACGGTGGTTGAGCCGAAACAGACTTTTCTGTACAATGTCAGTATTCCACAGGGAGAGCCACCGGGACTATATTGGTATCACCCACACGTCCACATGCAGAGTCAAACCCAAGTGCTGAGTGGATTAACAGGTGCGATTATTTTTGAAGGCATCGGGAAGTATAACAAGCAAGCTGCTCAACTTCCAGAACGGGTGTTTGTGTTACGTGATACGCAGCTATTAAAATATTTTGACTTTCAGCAACCAATCAGGGATATTTCCATCAACTCAGTTCCAATTAGGTATAAAGGTGGGGGGATTTACGATCCGCCAGCCATCATTCAAATGAAACCTAATGAACAACAGTTTTGGCGTGTCGCTAATACGGCGGCGGATACCTTCTTTGACTTGCAAGTCCAATACAATAGCATTGCTCAACCGCTTCAATTAGTATCGATGGATGGTGTTCCGATCAATGCTGATAGTCAGTTGCTGAACCAGACTAAATCTGTCTCCCACATTCTGCTACCCCCAGCCGGAAGGGCAGAGTTCATGATCAGGGGTCCGCAAGCGTCGGTGAAGGATGCCAAGTTTTTGACGCTGAAATATAACACAGGGGACCAAAATTATAATAACCCACAACGAACGATCGCTAGAATTCAAATGCAGGCGGCATCATCTGCTTCAGCCTCAAATCCTGAGTTAAAGGTTGACTTAAGCAAGGTATCGGGCGATCGCTTTTCTGGAGTAAATCAGAACCAGTCTGTAAAGCAGCGCAAGCTCTACTTCTCTCAAACAGCTGCTGGTGTACAACCAGAGCAGTTTTACATCACAGTAGAGCCAAATAAGCCTAAAGTTTACGATCCAAACTTCAAGACTCCCGATATCACGGTTCAGGAGGGAACGACTGAGGATTGGATCGTGGAAAACCGAAGTTTGGTAATCCATACTTTCCATATCCACCAAATCCACTTCCTCGTCTTGAACAGTTCCGATGCAAGTGAGATCGGGATGATGCGCGACACAATCAATGTACCTATCTGGAACGGTAAGCCAAACACCCCGTTTCCCAGTGTGAAACTGCGAATGGATTTCCGAGGCGTTCAGAATGGTGCAAGTATTGCAGGTACTTTTGTTTACCACTGCCATATCTTGGAACACGAAGACAAGGGTATGATGGCATCTATTCAAGTCCTGAGTAAGTAACGCCAAAATAGTCAGATCGTCGTCAAATGAGCAGGGGTAATTTTTACGTGTAATACCATTTCACACAAACCCTCATACATATATATTTCTCGTAGGGGCACAGCATTGCTGTGCCCCTACCAACGTATTTGTATCATTATTAAAGTAAAACGGTATAACCTTGATTTCAGCTCGACGCTGACCTTCTAAGGCTCGACGCTGACCTTCTGAGGCTCGACGTTGACCTTCTGAGGCTCGACGTTGACCTTCTGAGGCTCGATGTTGACCTTCTGAGGCTCAATGTTGACCTTCTGAGGTTCGACGTTAACCTTCTGAGGCTCGACGTTAACCTTCTGAGGCTCGACGTTAACCTTCTGAGGCTCGATGTTGACCTTCTGAGGCTCAACGTTGACCTTCTGAGGCTCGATATGGAAGCGATCGCTATTATCAAAAGGACACAGTTGTAAAAGCGATAAGCCTGACGGCATGGCTACGCTTACCGCCTACACCGTCTCATGAGAAGGGCACAGTTGTAAAAGCGATCGCTTAACATTTCTACTGGAAATTACATCACCTAAGTTAAAGAAGACTGCAACAACTGTCGCATGGATGTAGCCTGCACACGGTCAGGGAACACGCTTAAAAAGTCATTTAGGTTTTGGATAGCTTCATGGATAGGCTCTAAGGAAGCACCTTGAGATAAAACATAGCGATATAACTGCTTTGCTGGTTGATTATATTGAGCAGCCAAATAGTAAAGAGCTAAGTTAAAGGCATTACGCGAATCTTTAGCATCTTTTTCGTAATGCTGTTTAGCAAGCTTGATGGCAAGTGCTAAGTCAGATCGTGCTTTATCTGGTTGGTTAAGGGCTTGGTAGGCTAAAGCGCGATTATATAAATACCAATTACTGTCAGAATCTAAGTTAATAGCGCGGTTGAAATCTGCAAGAGCCTCATTATACAGCTTTAGCATCAGGTAAGTTTGACCGCGAAGTGCGATCGCCCAGTCAAGTTGGGGGTTAAGTTCAATGGCGCGGTCAAAATCTTCTAGGGCTTCTGGGTAACGCTTCATTAAGCGGTAAGTTTCACCGCGAAGTGCGATCGCCCAGTCATATTTGGGGTCAAGTTCAATGGCGCGGTCAAAATCTTTTAGGGCTTCTGGGTAACGCTTCATTAAGCGGTAAGTTTCACCACGATTTGCGATCGCCCAGTCAAGTTTGGGGTTAAGTTCAATGGCGCGGTCAAAATCTTCTAGGGCTTCTGGGTAACGCTCCATTAAGCGGTAAGTTTCACCGCGAAATGCGATCGCCCAGTCAAGTTTGGGGTTAAGTTCAATGGCGCGGTCAAAATCTTCTAGGGCTTCTGGGTAACGCTCCATTAAGCGATAAGTTTCACCGCGATTTGCGATCGCCCAGTCAAGTTTGGGGTTAAGTTCAATGGCGCGGTCAAAATCTTCTAGGGCTTCTGGGTAACGCTCCATTAAGCAGAAAGTTAGACCGCGATATGCGATCGTCCAGTCAAGTTTGGGGTTAAGTTCAATGGCGCGGTCAAAATCTTCTAGGGCTTCTGGGTAACGCTCCATTAAGCGGTAAGTTTGACCACGACTTGCGATCGCCCAATCATCTTTGGGATTAAGTTCAATGGCGCGGTCAAAATCTTCTAAAGCTTCTGTGTAATGCTCCATCAAACGGTAAGTATAACCACGACTTGCTAGCACCAATTTGTCATCAGAATCAAGTGCAATGGCGCGGTCAAAGTTTTGTAATGCTTTAGAGTAGCATTTTATTAGGCAGTAATCTAGACCCATAATTGTCAGTACCAACTTGTTATCAGGATCAAATACAATCATGCTGTTAAAGTCTTGCAGTGCATCGGAGTAGCGTTGCATGAAATGGTAAGTCAGCCCGCGAATTGCTAGTATCCATTTGTGACCAGGGTCAAGTGCAATAGCACGATCAAAGTCTTGCAGTGCTTTACTATAATCTTGTATTTCCCAGTGAGCCAAACCCCTAATTGTCAGTACCAACTTGTTATCAGAGTCAACTGCAATAATGCGGTCAAAGTCTTGTATTGCTTCAGAGTAGCGCTCCATATTGTGGTAAGTCAGACCCCGAATAAACACCACCAATTTGTAGGGTTGAAGTGCAATAACGCAGTCTAAGTCTTGCAATGCTTTACTGTAAAGCTCCATTCGGAAGTAACTTACACCCCGCCAAAGTAGAGCAATTAGTCGCCACTCTAACTCAATGGTAGAGTTTTGTAGAAGAGCATTAAATATCTCAACAGTGATTTGATAACGCTCATCTTCATAAGCTTTTAACCCATTAGTTAGTTGCTCCCCCCAATGCTGAACTTCTGCATAACCCGTATCTTTACCAGCCTGCATAATTGTTTCTGCCCAGCATTGAGCAAAAATTAGTTCAGTTTTTAGAGCAGCCAGGAATTCATTGAGAGCTATAGGTAAATACTTTTGTGGTGATTGGCATAATCGGTGATACAAAACATTGAGCTTATGGCTTTGCCAAGTTTGATCTCGCCAAGCTTTTACTTGCTCTAATTGCAATTCGTTACCTAGCGTGTCGTAATAGTCTGCCAATTTACTGTGTATCTCAGCCCAACCTCGCGGCGATGAAAGGCGCTTGTAGCGTAACATTTGCGTTTTGACGACATCATGATAAGCCCAGCCATCGGTACGTTCGTTGACAAAAGATGTTTCTTTCAGCCAAGTAAATAGCTCATCAGCTTCTTGTTCTCCTCTCAACTGAGCTAAAATACCCCGGTTCAAGCACCGAGGAATGGCAGCATCAAGCGCCACTTGTTGCCGTTTGGGATCGTCAATCCATTTTAAAAAGCGTTCTACAGCACTGCTGCTAGGCTCAATTACCTGGTTGGGGTGATTGGGATGAGCATCTGCTAGCATTCCTACTAGCAGAGGTAAGTTTCCAGAAAGGTGCAAAATCACTTCAATAATGCGATTGTCTGTAATGCCTTTGCGAATTAGATATTGTTGGGCTTCTTCTTCTGTAAACGGTTCCAGAGGGAAACGAACAATTAACCCCTCGTAAGGTGCCCAATGATTTTTATCTAACTCTTGCCGACTGGCGATGGTTATCAATATATTGAGAGGTACTTCACCGTGCCGACCCTCCAAAATTTCCCTTAGCCAGTTATCTAAGAATTCTCCGGTGCGTTCATAGGTATCAAAAAACAAAACAACACCAGTTTTATCGGCAATTTTAAAAATATCTTGCAAAAATAGCGGGGTCAGAACTTCCACAGGTTCTTGAACTAATAGCACCTCATCTTTATTTGTTATTTTCTTTGCCACATAAGACGCCCATTCTCCGGCTTGGGTAGCAAAAGTATCCTCATCTACAAAGTCAAATACAGCACCAGCAACGGGAACTCGACGCGCCAAGCGCACGCCAGTTTTTACCATAGTTTTCCCCACAAATGCCGAAAAACCTTGAGGGGCTTCTGGATCAGTTTCTAATTCTTGGCGCTTTTGCCGGTAAACTTTATACCGTTCTGTAAACTGGGATAGTTTGTGACCTTGCCGTTCTAACTCTTCAGCTAGACGACTCATGACTTCTGGTACAGTTTTTTCAGCTTCATCGATGTAAGCCGAGATAATTTTTGCTTCATCAGCAATTTTGCAAAACTGTCGCAGCAAGGTACTTTTACCAACTCCGCCTTCACCCCAAACGTTATACAGAAAACGACGGCGATCGTCTTCTGGGGATAATGCTAAATTTTGGCGAAATTGGTTTACTTGGTCTTCACGACCCATAAAACCTGATTGCTGGAGTTGCTTAAGCTTATCTTGTAAATTCTTGTACTTGTTTTGCGGGTTCATTACAAGATTTAATTTTAAGGTGTTAATACTTATAGAATAACTACTTAATGCCCACGCTGTATTTTGGAATTTACCAAACTTTTCTAGGTAATTTTTACGTGTAATCTTAATTTAACCTCAATGTTGACCTAATACAGTTCGGTTAAAGTGCATAGTCCTTAAAGATCCCCCTTAGTTCCCCTTAAAAAGGGGGTAATAGAGCCATTCTTAGCACCCTTTTTTAAGGGGGGTTGGGGGGATCAAGTCTTTATCCGAACCATATTTGGATGTTGACACCTTCCGAGGCTCAACGTTGACCTTCCGAGGCTCGACGTTGACCTTCTGAGGCTCGACGTTGACCTTCCGAGGCTTGACGTTGACCTTCTGAGGCTCGATGTTGACCTTCTGAGGCTCGATGTTGACCTTCTGAGGCTCGATGTTGACCTTCTGAGGCTCGATGTTGACCTTCTGAGGCTC
>NZ_JBALFC010000064.1:0-63466 GCF_036917755.1 Nostoc sp. | reverse complement strand
ACACTAACGGTTGAGGTTAAGTAAAAGAGAAAGAATAGAACGTAAAGACACGATTAACCGCGTCTTTAGTGAGTGAGATAAACCAACAATCAAGCAAGCGAGAACTAAGATTATGCAAAGCACATTGTTCACTACATTAACCGCTACCGAAGAAGCCAATTTGTCTGGTGGCAACTCCTGGAAGAAATGGGTGCCCGCTAAAAAACCTGCTAAACCCGCTACACCAGCTACACCCGCTACACCCGCTACACCTAGCATTACTGTGACTATTGCTCCGGTCACTCAAACCAACACTATTGCTAACACTGGTGATGTTAAGGGCAACCTCACGCAAGTTGGTGTGAACCAGAACGGTTGAGGTTGAGGTTAAGTAAAAGAGAAAGAATAAACGTAAAGACACAATTAACCGCGTCTTTACTGAGATAAAGTGTCTTAAACAAACTAACCTGCTCCAACAGGCTAGTTTATTTTCTGGCAAGACATTTGCTTTGTTGTTTATCGCAGTTATTCTAGCATTACGTTTATTCTTACCGCATACTTTTGTTGAACAAAGTTAACAATGTCTATCAACGGTTCCTAGTAGGTAACTGTTGATGGACTTACCTAATACTTTTGCTAAAGATACTGCTCATCTTGAGCAGTCGAGTAGGGAACTAAGCGCTGCTATTTAAAAAATCAACCAGATTCATCACAATATAGTAATTTGTGAACCATAACGAAACTCTTTTTACCTTACTTGCTCTGAACCAATAAGCAAGTATGTCTATTTGCTTACAGTAAACGAAGTAAACATACGAAAATTCCCGGTGTTTTCTCTGTCGATATACAAAATATAGATAGTCAAAGCAATTACAACTAGGAATTAGAACTAATAGAACTAAAGAATTTGTTGAGCTAGTAAAATAAGAGATTTATCTTACCTAGTAGAATATATAGGACTCCGATTTGATTTCTGAAAACATACTGAGACTGAAAAGCCTGTTTTATCAGAGTTTGATCTGAAATCTTGTTCAAAAATCAGATATGAGTCCTATATATATGATAATGATAGTAAAACTAAACTGCTGGTCAATTTTTTAACTACGCAGGGTTTTGTCCCTGCTATTTTTTTAAGTTTTTTCACGATGCTATTGGGTACTGGAGTGTGAAATGAAATACCAAGTTGTTGCACAACATAGTGAAGAAGATTGTGGAGCTGCTTGTCTTGCTTCCGTTGCCAAACATTATCGGCGTAATTTTACACTAAATCGCATTCGGGAAGCGGTAGGCACTGGGCAATTAGGAACAACATTGTTGGGATTGAGGCGGGGAGCCGAGTCACTTGGTTTCAATGCGCGTTCCGTCAGGGCATCAAAAGAAATATTAGACCGAATAAACCAAGCACCACTGCCAGCAATCATTCACTGGAAAGGCTACCACTGGGTTGTTTTGTATGGTCAGAAAGGTAAAAAATATGTAATTGCTGACCCAGCCTTTAACATTCGTTATGTCTCTAGAAAAGAATTAATGGAGGCTTGGTCAGATCAAGTCATGCTTTTACTCGAGCCAGATTCGGTTCGTTTTTATGCTCAACCGGATGATAAAGTTAACGGTCTTTGGCGCTTTGCGCGGCGTGCATTGCCTTATGGAGGCATAATATTCGAGGCTTTTCTCTGCGCTTTAGTTATTGGTCTGCTTTCGTTAACCTCTCCTTTCCTGCTTCAAATTCTAACGGATGATGTCCTAGTTCGAGGTGATACCCAGCTTCTTATTGGTGTGATTATTGCGGTTGTGGTGATGAATTTGGTGGCAAGTAGTCTGCAACTAGTTCAATCTAACCTGATTGCCAATTTTGCCCAACGGCTTGAGCTAGGGCTAGTTCTAGAATTTGCCAGGGCAATCTTGCAGCTGCCTCTGGCTTACTATGAATCACGTCGCAGTGGCGAGATTGTTAGCAGATTGCAAGATATTCAAGAAATTAATCAGCTAGTTGCTCAAGCAGTTATCAGTCTGCCTAGCAGCTTGTTTATCGGGCTGATTTCTTTGGGTTTCATGGTGTTCTATAGCTGGAAACTCACCCTTGTTGCCGTCGTTGTTGCTATTGTGATGAGTTTATCTACGGTGGTTTTCCTGCCGACACTTCAACAAAAAATCAGAAGTATGTTGGTCTTAGACGCGGAAAACCAGGGTGTTCTCGTTGAAAGCTTTAAAGGAGCGCTGACACTCAAAACTACTACTGCTGCTCCTCAATTTTGGGAAGAATTTCAGAACAGATTTGGTCGACTCTCAAACCAAACATTTCGCACAATTCAGATTGGAATTATTAACAGCACCTTTTCTGGGTTAGTTTATGCTATTGGCAGCGTTAGTTTGATTGGTTTCGGCAGCACCCTAGTTATTAGTAAAGAACTCAGCATCGGTCAACTGCTGGCATTTAACGGGATGAATGGGAATTTTTTGGGATTAATCGGTGCTGTGCTTGGATTTATAGATGAATTCATGCGTGCTAAAACTGCCACGGAACGCTTAACAGAAGTTATCGATTCCACACCTGAAAATCCAAGCGATAGTAACAAACCCTTTGCTAAAATTCTTAGTGATGATAATATTGTTTGCACAAAGCTAAACTTTCACTATGCTGGCAGGTTAGAGCTACTGGAAGATTTTTCCCTCACGATTCCTGGCGGTAAAGTTGTTGCCCTAATTGGTACATCCGGCTGTGGAAAAAGTTCTCTTGCTAAACTGATAGCCGGATTATATACACCTAATTCTGGCAATATTCGTTTTGGCATTTATAATATGCAAGACCTAGCTCTTGATTGTTTGCGGCAACAAGTTGCTCTGGTTCCTCAAGATGCTCATTTTTGGAGTCGCACAATTATTGAAAACTTCCGCTTAGGTTCTCCTCACCTCACCTTTGATCAAATTGTCAAGGCTTGCCAAATTGCTGAGGCAGATGATTTTATTAGTAAACTACCTGAAAAATATCAAACTGTATTAGGTGAATTTGGGTCAAATATTTCTGGTGGACAACGCCAAAGACTGGCTCTAGCAAGAGCTATTGTTAACGATCCACCAATCCTAATTTTAGATGAATCAACTGCTGGACTCGATCCAGTTAGTGAAGCTCAAGTTTTAGATCAACTGTTGTCCCACCGCAAAGGTAAAACCACGATCCTGATTAGCCACCGTCCTAGAGTAATTACCCGTGCTGATTGGATTGTGTTGCTTAATCAAGGTAAGTTACAAATTCAGGGGACTGTGGAAGATTTGCGTGCCCAACCAGGAAACCATTTAGATTTTTTAACTCCTTAATTAAGGGGCTAACTTTTCACGGGATCTGAAAAACCTCTCTCCTAAAAAGCTACGGTGTAGACACAAGTCTCTTTTGAGGTAATTTACGGCTTATCGAATAGCCCAAAGAAACCTCACCCTGGTTCTGCATAGCAGAACCTGTCCCTCTCCTTACTAAGGAGAGGGATGTCCGTCAGGACAGGGTGAGGTTTTTGTTCTGGATAATTCGATGACTTATGTGTACACTGTAGCATTTTAGGAGAGAGACTTTGAATTTGTCCCCTTCCCGATACGGGAAGAGGATTGGTGGGTTATACCGTTTTACTTTAATAATGATACAAATACGTTGGTAGGGGCACATCAATGCTCATGCGTGTCAACTTAAGTTGAAAGTTAGTCTAGAAAGTCAGAATTAAGGGGTAGGGCTATTTCTTTCTAGGCATAAACACATAGTTTGATTTATTCTTGCTCACTTACTTGCTCGTAGTTTTAGCTAGAGCAATCTTATTTGATTTATGAAGATTGAAAGCTTTAGATCCTTGATTTATTAGAGAAGTCGGGGATCTTATTGTTTGTGAATGATTTAAGTTTGCTATAGAACAGGCAAGTCTCAACTATTTCCTTGATGAACTCAAAGCTAAAGCTAAACAAGTTACTATTTTTCCTAAAGTTTTAGCAGATAAATATGCCGTCCTAATTTGGATTAAAGATAATAATTTAACTCTCTTCTATTATTTTAAAAAATATCAATCAGAAACCTTGATTTTAAATAAAGCAGTAAATATACTGCTGGATGTCTGCGAAATAGCTGAAAACCTAAGTGTTGCAACCATAAACCAAAACCTATATGTCTTTTTTGTTTCTTAGCTATGACTGAGAAATCACAATTTCCCAAAATAGGGGTTAATTGTCAGGAAATTGGGATATTTGTACTGAGGTATTAATAAAAACTTATTTAATAAAATTCTTTCCATATATATACTTGTCGTTAAGAACTATTAAGAAATCCTGATTAAAGAATATTGCAATAACTTGATTTAATTGCTAACGTGTGTATGACAACGATGCTGATGAGCGCTCGGATCTAGGAGAAATAAAATCTATGAGCTACGTGCATTCAGCCAAGTGTGTTAGGCTTTGACGGGTTAAAAAGGAGAAATTTCTGCCTCGTATAGACAATTATGAGCGATCGCAGATTAACCAAGAAATATTTCGTTGCTAAAGGCTTAGTTTCAGTTTGATTTCAATTGCAATTGATTATTTGTCTTACTTATGCCGATAAGCGAGTAGCTGTGATTGTGTCGGTCGGCAATAACGAAGAGTTTGGTAAGACTTAGATTTTGGAGGATAAAACCAATGGAGATTCAAGGTAAAGTAGCCCTAATTACAGGGGCTTCCCGTGGGATTGGACGAGCGATCGCCCTCGAACTAGCGCAACTAGGCATACAGAAGCTGATATTGGTAGCACGCGATCGCCAAAAGTTAGTTGAGGTAGCTAACGAAATCGAGGCGATGGGTACAGAAACTGCGATCGTGGCATTAGATTTAACGCAGACAATTGAAGTGAATATCGCTGTTGCCCAACTCTGGCGCAATTACGGACAGATTCATTTGCTGGTTAATTGTGCGGGAGTCGCATACCAAAGCTCGTTTTTGCAATCTAAAATGCCCCAAGTTCAAGAAGAACTCTCTGTGAACTTGTTCGGAATGTACAACCTCACTAGTCTGATTGCTCGCCGCATGGCCAGCCAAAGACAAGGAACAATTGTTAATGTATCGAGTCTGATGGGGAAAGTTGCTGCACCGACGATGGCGACTTACTCAGCTACCAAGTTTGCAATTTTGGGATTTACCCAAGCCTTGCGGCGTGAACTAGCTGACTATAATATCCGCGTGATCGCATTACTGCCATCCCTCACAGACACAGACATGATGCGCGACTTAAAATTATTTCGCTGGGTGATCCCCATGACTCCCCAGCAGGTGGCTAAAGCACTCGTCACCGGAATGCAAAATGATTCAGCAGAAATTTTAGTTGGATGGCAAAGTCATTTAGCCGTGTTGTGTCAACGCCTTGCCCCTTGGTTGCTAGAGCTAATTTTACGAATAGCAACTCCGCCAGCATCAACAAAACAACAGCCTCGTGAAAGACTGAACAAGCTGATCCCGAAACTGAGCTTTTTGACGAGAATCCATCGTTTCGGCGATTTGTTCTTGTCAAGAACATGATTTGTTGTGTATCTGCACATAAGTCCTAAATTTTTTGACGCGATCGCCTACCGTGCAGCAAAATTTCTACCATAGTTGCGATCGCGCCATGATCATGCATTTGCTTTCAGTAACTTCTTGTAATACTATCTTAGTCACTATTTAAAATCAGAGATTACTAAAAATAGTCTCGAAGTTAAGAAAATCATGATTCATCAAGAACATAATAAGTTAATGTATGACAAATATGGTGAGCAATATCATCTAAAGCGAAACAACAAAGAAAGTAGTCTTTGGAATGAATACCTAGATATTCCCGCAATGACAACGCTGATTGAGAAAAATGTTAATCAACGTGATGTGTTAGATTTGGGCTGTGGCTCTGGGAATTTTGCTGCAAAAGTAAAGTCTTGGGGAGGAAATGTTATTGGTCTGGATCAATCGATCACAATGATTGAGATAGCTCGCAGAGAACATCCAGAAATAGAATTTTATGTTGGTACGGCTGAAAAAATCCCATTTAATGATAAAAGTTTTGAGCTAATTTATAGCTGTTTAATGGTTCACTATATTAGAGAATTAAGTCCATTATTTGCTGAGGTTGCAAGAGTAATCCGTAGCTTGGGTAAATTTGTCTTCTCGTTTCATCATCCATTTGATGAAGTTACCCATCAAGTTTGGAATGGTAGTGGTTATGACGTGACCATGCATCCATATTTTCACAACAATGAATATAGATGGAATATGTTTGATGAAATGGAATTAGTAAGTTATCACCATACTTTTGAAACAATAGTCAATTCTTTAAATGATAATTGCTTCGTAGTTGAACGCCTAATTGAACCTACCCCAAATGATTCAATAAGGAATAAATATCCCAGGTTTTATGAAAAGACTTCTAATTATCCATCATTTTGTGCCATAAGTGCAATCTATCTACCTAAAGTGAAATGAAGCCAAGCTTTACTTGGTGCATCCGCAGAGCGTAAACAAACTTTATCAAAAAATAGAACACAAAGATGCGAATATCTGGGTAGATTGCACCGATAATTATTAGACTTGCCTGAGTTCGCAGTTACTGAAAATCACCGAATTAAAAATGTTATGGCTCAGGGGATTTATTGTATCTATACTGAGTCAGGTGCTATTAGATACTCAGGCAAATTTGATAAATACAACTTATTTCGGAGCAACTAGAAATGCTTTCTTTCCCCACAACTCTCACTCCTCTGCCCGAAATCATTGATGGCTTACCAAATATTTCTGGTTGGGAAACAGAGGTTCTCTCTGTAGTTAACCACGATCAACCAGTATTTTTACCAACAACGAATATCCGCTTAGAAGACGTAAATGCTGTGTTTGCGATCGCCTTACATATGCACCAGCCAACTATACCTGCTGGAAATGGTGGTACACTGATCAGCAATCTGCAATATATGTTTGAACATCCAAATGTTGGGGATAACCACAATGCAGATGCTTTTGCTTATTGTTACAGCCGCATGGGAGACTTGATCCCCGAACTTGTAAATCAAGGTTGCAATCCCCGTGTGATGTTGGATTACTCAGGTAATCTTTTGTGGGGACTGCGGCAAATGGGACGCAGTGATGTTCTCGATAATCTTAAACGGATCACTTGCGACCCAACTTATCAACCTTATGTAGAATGGCTGGGTACAATGTGGAGCCATGCAGTTATTCCTTCCACACCCATAGCAGATATTAAATTGCAGATCATCGCATGGCAACATCACTTTGCAGCAATTTTTGGCTGGGAAGCACTAGCGCGAGTCAAAGGATTTTCGCCCCCAGAAATGCACCTCCCAAATCACCCTGATGCTCTCTTTGAATTTGTGAAAGCGCTGAAAGAATGTGGATATCGCTGGCTACTCGTTCAAGAACATTCTGTAGAAACAATTAACGGTCAATCTCTTACTCATAAACATTTACCACATCGTCTGATTGCCCGCAATTCCCAAGGTGAAACAATTAGCATTACAGCCTTAATTAAAACCCAAGGTTCGGATACTAAATTAGTCGCACAAATGCAGCCTTACTATGAAGCTAAAACTTTATCTAAACAACAAATCGGCAGTGTATTTGTGCCACCAATAGTTAGCCAAATTGGTGATGGTGAAAATGGCGGTGTGATGATGAATGAATTTCCTAGCGCTTTTAAACAAGCTTGGTGGGATATGGTGAATAACGGGGGAGGAAAATCAGGTATTGTGGGGATGTGTGGTACAGAATATTTAGAATTAATCGAAGCTGCTGGATGCAAACCTGAAGATTATCCAACTTGTCAGCCAGTGGGACAACATCAGATTTGGGAGCGAATTTCAGCAGACAATAGCCAACCGGAAGCTGTAGAGAATGCGATTCAAGAATTAAAGCAAATCAACTCTAATTTTCACATGGATGGAGCCTCGTGGACAAATCATATCAGTTGGGTGAAAGGATATGAAAATGTGTTGTCTCCTATGTATCAATTAAGCAGTTTATTTCATCAAAAGGTTGATACATTACAGCAAATTGACTCAGCAGAACCTGTTACCAGACAATCTGATTATCGTAACGTTCTTCTACATAACCTTTTGCTGCAAACCAGTTGTTTTCGTTATTGGGGACAAGGTGCTTGGACTGACTATGCACGGGACATTTACCAACGTGGCGAAAGTTTACTACAAACGATACTTTAATAATAAAGAATTCAGTGAGGGAATGAAACAGCCCTGCTTTTTTAAAGGTGGGGCTGGGGGTATATTCTGGGGTAAAATATCACTAAATCAAGTATATTGGTTTCTAAATAGGCACTATAAATGAAAAATCTTTATGAGATTTTAGAAATGATTAGACCAAGACCACAAATGTTTTTAGGACAGCGTTCTTTAACTGCGTTAGACGGCTTTATTGGTGGCTATTCTTTTGCTCTGGGGGAAAATGGGATCTTTTATGGAGAAGAGACACCTCCTTTTACACAGTTCCACGACTGGGTAGCTCGATATTATAAATGGTATGAATCAACAGCAGGATGGAAAAATATCATTCTCCGAGAAGTTGGAGACGAAGCAAAGGCATGTGATGTATTCTTTGAACTTCTTGAATTATTTAAGCAACGGTTTCTTGTAGTCAAGTATCGTGTTTTGTTAAATCCAAACCATAAATCTACCGGAGCTATATATCGACGTATATGTATAGATGGGATATACAAAGACTTAGATCCACCTAAAGAAATTAGAATTGTGCAATATACAACAGATTCTGGCTTTTACCGTTTCGATATATCACAAGCCGGATAAATTTCAGAAATAGGCTATTTTGAAACAGAAAAGTTAGCTATGGAAGAAGTTAATAGAGAGTTTCAAGTTTCTTTGGATGAGTGGGAAACCTCAAATACTATCTAAGTCTCTTAAACTTATAAAAAAATAATTTTAACACTATCTCATGCTGATTTAAAAATCAGTCAGGACTTACGCAAATAATAGCCGAAAAGAATGATTTTCTTCTTAGGGCAATTCATGTAGACGCATTCGCAAAGCATCTCCAAGAGTTGCGGCTTCCCGCAGGGTACATTTGTGTCAACTTAGAGCCTTCGGCACGCTGACGCGTAGCTTGCTTCTCCGTAGGAGTACGCGGCTACACAGGCAAAGTCCGCGAAGGCGGACTAAGGTAAAATTAAAGGTTTGAAAACCACCTCCGTGGGTTTTGTTTGTGTTGATTTTGGAGAAAATGCTCCCAAAGTTTTTCATGCAGTTTTTGTATCGTCAGATCAGGCGGAAAATAAAAAGTCGGGTGAATTGAGATTTGGTTCAACTAAGTGGGAAGACTAAATTGTAGGTTGCTAGGTGCTGCCTTCGGAATTGGATTAGCACGCTGCTATTTAAACTTACAATGAGGTAGTTATGTTTCGAGTTGTTGTTGGTCATAGTGACGATCCTGATTCTGAAAGTGCGATCGCTGAAGTTCTGCAAGAATGTAGTCGTTCCCTAGCAGGGTCAATTCCTCAAGCTGGAATTTTATTCACTGCTATAGACTTTGACCATGCGTTAATTTTGCAGCATATTCAGGATGCTTTCCCCGGAATTGAGTTGATTGGTGGAACTACAAATGGAGAAATCTCCTCAGTTCTGGAGTTTCAGCAAGATTCTCTAACCTTAATGCTGTTTGCTACCGATGAAGTGGAAATTTGGGCAGGTATTGGACGAGAAGCATCTAAAAATCCACATCTTGCAGCCCAACAAGCAATTGAACAAGCAAAAGCAAAAAGTGCATCTCTGCCACAATTATGTCTTACCTTCCCCGAAAGTCTGACTAGTAACGGGGTGTTGATATTACAAGGTTTAAAACAAAGCCTGGGAGAGGATATTCCGATCATTGGGGGAATCACTGCCGATGACTATACCTTTGAGAAGACCTATCAATTTTTCCAGGGTGAAGTATTAAGTGATTCAGTGCCAGTGCTGCTATTTTTTGGAAAACTACTATTTGGGCACGGAGTTGCCAGTGGTTGGACTCCTGTCAGCCAACGTAGCCGTATAACTAAAGTGGATGGCAATGTAGTCTATGAAATTGATGGACAGCGTGCCTTAGATTTCTATCAACACTATCTTGGTGAAGAAGGATTTGCAGCCAACTTTGCGATTCACGCCCTAGCAGTTTTTGATGATCAAGACCATTTCTATATGAGAGCGCCTAAAGGTTATGATCAACAGTCTGGTAGTATGACATTCTTTTCAGATATTCCTGAACAGGCAATTGTGCAAATTACCGATGCTACTCGTGAAAATATATTATCAGCTTGTGAGACATCCCTGAAAAATGCGATCGCCCATTATCCCGGTGTAGAGCCAACAGCAGCATTGCTTATTTCCTGTGGAGCCCGCAGGCGAATTCTGGGAACTCAGACTATAAAAGAGTATCAGCTAATCAAAAAGCACTTACCAGAAGCATTGCCCTGCTGTGGTTTCTACGCTTACGGTGAAATTGCTCCTTTGGTGGACAAAGGTCAAACGCAATTTCACAACAAAACCTTTGTCACACTGCTAATGGGAACAAAATGAGTAATGTATGGATAACCAAGACAATTCCATACAGATTCAAGAGTTAGAAAAGACCACCCGCATCTTGCGGAAAAAGCACGAACGTTGCGAAACTGAGCGTCGTCACCTAGAATCTCAAATTGCCACAAAGGAATTTTTACTTAAGAAGATCATTTGTGAGTTAGAAGAGTCTCAGACAGACTTGCAGCGAAGAAGCCAAGAGTTAGAAAATACGCTAAATACTTTGCATACGATGCAAGCTCAAATGATTCAAAGTGAAAAGATGTCTGCTTTGGGTCAAATGGTAGCTGGCATTGCTCACGAAATCAACAATCCCGTTAGCTTTATTTATGGAAATCTCAGCTATATCAGCCAATACACCCATGACTTACTACGACTGGTACAGCTTTATCATTGTTACTTCCCCAACCCACCTGCTGAAATTCAAACGGAACGCAAAACCATCGATTTAGAGTTTTTGGAAAAAGACGCGATCATGGTATTGAACTCAATGAATATAGGGACGGAGCGTATTCGGGATATTGTGCTTTCACTGCGTAACTTCTCCCGCCTAGATGAAAGTGAGTTCAAAGCCGTGGATGTTCATGAAGGCATCGACAATACTTTGATGATTTTACAGCACCGCTTCAAAGCCACTGATAAAAGTCCAGAAATTCAGATCATCAGAGACTACGGCAATTTATCCAATGTAGAATGCTATGCCGGACAGCTCAACCAAGTATTTATGAACATTTTAGTAAATGCGCTCGATGCGCTCGAAGAATTCAATACCAAACGAACTTATCAAGAAATCCAGCTTAATCCCAGTCGGATCACGATTCATACTTCTATCGTTGATTTGCAATGGGTGAAAATTGCGATCGCAGACAATGGATATGGAATTCCCGAATCGATTCAAAAACAGATTTTCAATCCCTTCTTTACAACAAAACCTGTCGGTAAGGGAACAGGAATGGGAATGGCTATCAGCTATCAAATCATCACCGAAAAACATGGCGGTAAGTTAGAATTTTTCTCGACACCTGGAAAAGGAACGGAGTTTGTGGTTCAAATTCCTATCCAGCAGCAAGTTTTGTCAGAAATTTAAATAATTCGTAATTCGTAATTCGTAATTTAGAGGATGTTTGAAAAGTATTGGGCGAATAATAAATTAGACTTTTCAAACATCCTCTTATAATCAATCAAACTAAAGGCAATAATATTTCAAATTCAGTGCCTATACCAATTTGTGAATGAAAACTCAATTTTCCGCCATGTCTCGCGGTGATAATTCGATAACTTACTGCTAAACTAGTATTTTTACCAGTCTTTTTTTCCAGAGAAAAAGACTCTATAATCTGCTGTTGCAATTCTTGAGACATTCCAGAACCATTGTCAGCAATCCGAATTAAAACCCAGCGAGAATCTGGTGCATCGGGGTTGCTTGCTTCTTGTGAAATAACTTCTGTAGTAATCTCAATTCGGGGTTTTTGAACAGTCTTTGTATCTTCCAGATGCAACTGCTGTCGGACGCCTTCATTGAGTAAAGTATCCACAATTTCGCTGAAAATATTCATCAAAACCTGATTTAACTGCCCCATAAAGCAATACACTGGCGGTAATTGACCGTAGTATTTGACGATTTCAATTTCTCCTTGAAGACGACTATTAATTAATAAGATAATACTATCTATACAGGCGTGTAAATCTACCGGCTTGGGATAAAGTTCATCGATATGACAGAAGTTTTGTAAGCTGGTGACAAGTTTTTTTAATCTTTCTGCTCCAGTGCGGATACTAGCAAGCGATCGCGACAAATCTTGTTCTAAAAAATCAAATTCAATATCTTCTTTAATCTGATTAATTGCCTGGGACGCTGATGGTAATTCTTTGTCGTAAGCCGCTATCAGCTTGAGTAAATCTTGGCTGTAGGTTGAAACATAAATTATATTACCCCAAATAAAACCCACTGGGTCTAAAATTTCGTGCGCTACGCCGTCTACCAAACGCCCCAGATTTGCCATTTTATCATTTTGAATCATTTGGGCTTGGCTGCGTTCATACCGCACCAAATTGTCGATTCCTCGAATTTGCCAAGAAATAATATTCAACTCTTGGACATCTAACAATCTATAAGCACCAGATTGTGTTTGTACTACAATTGGCTCTGCTAATAATTCTGGCGATCGCTTTAAGCTAAGTTGCATCGCAGTTAAAATCGATGTTGTATCAGCAAGCAGCAACATCGGTATCCGTGCATAGCTGTAGAGAACGGTTAATGGTTGCTGAACAAATAACTCTTGTCCATAGGGGCGAATCAAAAATTCCAGCAGTCGCCGCCGCGAAATCATCCCAATGAACTTTCCCTGTTCTACCAAAATTACTCCTGGTAGCAGGGGGTATTTTTCCAAAAAATGAGCGACTTCCATCCCAGTGCGGTTGATTTCCACTGGGAAATTATACATGGGTAGTTCTTGGAGGGTTGACTCTAAACCGAGATCGCGATCGCTACCCTCAGACAAAAATGGCGGTGAGATTTGGTAACTGAATTCTTCTGACACTAGGCACCCTGATTTTTACAAAGATTAGGTAAACGATAAGTTAATATTTTACATTTTGTCACCCTCTAAATTCGCCTTCGGTTTAGGTATCTAGCACGACTAGCCCTTTCAAGGTGAAAATTCGTTTTAATATCTTCCACTAGGCGACTGGAAGCAACTGGTATGCGATTTCTCATCTGGATGGAGAATATAAAGAAGTGCGATCGCAAGCTACACTAAAAACAACCTTTACAAAGAGTGCAAAGGTAGCGTTATGACTTCTACAACCAATCCACCCACCGCCCTCACTCCTTTCCCCGATCATACCCAGCTTCCAGACTCTGATGGTACGTTTGTAAGCCAGTCGCTTGCGGGGGTTCCCCCCGTTGTGCGAACTGGCACGAAAAACTGGCAAGAGCATCCCCAAAGCATCTTACTGACTGACTCGATTACACCCGTTCTCAAGCAATTAAATCCTGAAGGTGAATATTGTATTGGCCAGGATTTAGGCATTTACTGGCGCTTGACCGATCCCCCTGAAAAAGGCGCAGAAGCACCGGATTGGTTTTATGTACCGAATGTACCATTTTTGCTGAATGGGCAAACGCGACGTTCTTATGTATTGTGGCAAGAGTCTATTGCCCCGTTGATTGTCTTAGAATTTGTCTCTGGCAATGGTGCAGAGGAACGAGATAAAACTCCTTGGAAGGGTAAATTTTGGGTTTATGAGCAGGTGATTCGTCCTCCTTTCTATGGCATTTATGAAGTGAGTAAAGCCAGTATAGAAGTTTATCATCTGATTGAAGGACAGTATCAGGTGTTACCAGCAAATGAACGTGGGCATTATCCTATAGTTTCTTTGGGTGTTGAATTAGGCTTATGGCTAGGAGTTTATCAGAATGTGGAATTACCCTGGCTGCGTTGGTGGGATTTACAAGGTAATTTGTTGTTGAGTGGCGATGAAAGAGCAGAACAGGAACGCGAAAGAGCAGAACAGGAAAGTCAAAGGGCAGAACAGGAACGCGAAAGGGCAGAACAAGAACTTCAAAGAGCCGATCGCCTAACTGCCCAATTGCGATCGCTCGGCATTGAACCAGAAGCCTAATAGGTTTACTATGAATTACGAATTACGAATTACGAATTACGAATTAAATTTGTAGCTTAATTTGTTTAGATACAAAATTTACTGCTATCAGGGTAATCACGATGACAAATAGACCTCCTTCCGAACCGGAGTCATCCCAAAAAACTGCCCTTGGCTTTGATGAATTTATAGCCATTCTGGTTGCCTTCACCACTATCGGAGCGATTCTTTTTTGGTCATTGTCCCGCAGGGATTCTAGCTGGAACTTAAACGCGCTGCTGTCGCCTTCTTCCACTCCGTCTGGTAGTGTTCAACCAAATCAAGTATTGCCCTCCCCTACTCCCAAGGTAGAACCAAATGCAGTCCCTAGATTCAGCGTTTTGCCATCATCTTTGCCTGCGGCTGTTTTTGAACCCAAGACGCCTTCATTGCCGACTAACAGCGCAACTCCTGACCGCGCAGTGTTACCATCTGCTCAGGTAATCCCAACTCAATCTCCACAACCACAGACACCTGTATCCTCTTCAACAGGACTTGAGTCATCAATTACATCATCAGCATTGCCTTTAGTAACTCCGGCAAAACCAAAATCAATCATTCCACCACCAATTGCATTTAACGATGTGCCCAATAATTTTTGGGGTCGGCGTTTTATAGACGTTCTTTCTTCCCGTGGTATTCTCAAGGGGTTTCCTGATTATTCTTTTAGACCAAATCAGGCTGTAAACCGCGCCGAATTTGCTGCCATACTCCAAAAAGCCTTTGACCAAGAACCGTCTAAGACTGCGATCGCATTTCAAGATGTATCAGCAAAATTCTGGGCAACTCCAGCAATTGACGAAGCCATCAGTACCGGATTTCTCAAAGGCTACCCGAAAAAAACCTTCAAACCACAACAAAATATTTCGCGAGTGCAAGTTTTAGTTGCTCTTGTCAGTGGGTTGAATTTGAAAGCGCCCACTTCCCCAAATCAGATTTTAAGTGTCTATAAAGATGCTAAAGATATTCCAACCTATGCTACTAAGAAAATAGCCACTGCTACAGCCAATGGTCTGGTAGTTAACTATCCAAATCCACAAATTCTTGATCCCAACAAAGTAGCTAGTCGGGCTGAAGTGGCGGCGATGATTCATCAAGCTTTAGTAAAACGTGGCAAGTTGAAGGCAATTCGATCTCAAAGTATACTGCTGCATCTACGCCCAACCCAGGCATCGCCCAAAATATCTTCAGAACCTTGGCAGACTCCAAAACCGAACCCAAAGGGGAAATTGTCCGACAGAGGTTCGTCTCAACAATAATTCGTAATTCGTAATTCGTAATTAAATTAAGGATAAATTTTGAGAGAAGTCTGATCGCCGACTTTCGGCGATCAGACTTCGGTAATTTAGAATTAGAGCGTACTCCTACACAGGAGCAAGCTAGCAAGAGCGTCTGGTAGAGAAGCGATAATTAGATATTAAGCTTCTGGAATTTCTTTACCGACAACTTGTGATTTAAGAACGGTGATTTCACCAGTTAACTCTTTCCTGGTTGAGGCTTTGAGTAAATAGCGGTAAACAAACCAAGCAGAGTAACCAATACCGATCAACTCAAAAGTAGGTGCTACCAAGGGGATATCATTCAAAGCATCTAATATTGCCAAGAGTACTTTAACCCCAACAATCGCCCCGACAATTAAACCAACTGTTACCAGGGGTTGCTTATATTGATTAAAGAAGCTTCCCAGATATTCTGGCAATGTTGCTAAAAAGGTAGAAACTTGCTCCCCGTATTTTAGCCATTCGTCTTGAGACTGCGCGGGAGGCTGAAGTTTGGTGATGCTTCCCGTTTGGTTGTTGATCTCTGCCACTGTAGTCTCTTTGGATGCGGTTTCGGTAAATTCTTGTTCTGGCATTTTCACTCCCATAAATTTGACAGTTGAGTTTTTCTAATCTGGATAATTACAACCAAAAGGCTGTTGATTAGGTAATGCACAAGTGCATCAGTACAATTGGGTAAAGGGTACAAGAGGGTTTTAGTATCCTATAACCATAATCGCCACCTAATACCTACTGCATCAACTACAAGGTAGACAGTCAGTAGGAGGATATAACTCAGAAGGCAGCAGGATGTATTATAATCAACCTTCTGAGTTCTATTTTTTGGAATCAACTGGAATCCTCAGGTTGTGATTATCCCATTCCGTGTCATTTGCTCATAATCGTACTAAATCTAAGTACAAATCATGCAAAAATCAGTCTACCTCTCATTTATATAAGCCTAGAAGCCGATTTTATCTGATATTAAAGCTATCTTAAGCCGCGTTCGTCAATTAACGCATTCGTATTGATATTAATACGTAATAAAACTTTTTGTGTATTCAGATAGACTAGACTTTTAAGCTATTTTATGATAAGCGTACCTGTGGGACTGCGAAGACGAGGGGGATGAGGGAGATGAGGGAGATGAGGGAGAAATAATCAATGCCCAATGTCAAAGCTTTTGTTTTTTTCCTGATTGTATTAATTTTATAAGGAAGCAGTAAGGTAGAGTAGTGGCATACCTGATGGCAAGAACTCATTGCTATCAACTGTATATTCAGGAAAGTGTTGTGGTAAGGAGAAGACGGCCTTAGACAGGTCTTTAGTGCAGGAAATTATTCCTTGCTGCTGAAAAAAGTGAATTCTATTCACTGTCAGTAAGTGTACTTAGCAGCATTGCTATCTAAATCACTTATACTAGATTATAAGATTATACTAATTATCTAGTGAGCAATGATTTGCTCTTACTATAAAAGAAGATAATCTAGATGTTAATCATCAATTGAAGTGTTTGCACAAGCTAGACTGATTTGGTGATTTTTGCGGGAAGGCAAGGAGGTTTGAGAAATCCGAACTCAAAAGCCAACCCCGATCGACAAAAGTTCAGAAAGCAAAAAAGTGTCAGCCGAAGAGCCATCGACAGACGAACTCCCAACCATAGAATTCCCCTCACGAGGGAAACTCAAAGCTAGTTCTTGGCGCATCCATCAAAAAATTGGCTATGGGTACTTTGTAGCTATCGGAATTGGCTTTTTTGGCTCACTGACTGGGTTAGTGATCGCCAGCTACTACCGGGGAAGGGAAGTCAGGCAATTCAATCAAGCCTATGAACAAGGGCAACTACTGAGTAATTATAAAGATGCAGTAATCGGGGCGCAATTACATAGCTCTAACTTAGTTGCGGTATTAGAAAATTCCCAACAGCTACAAAGCAAAAAAGCTGATTTTCTGAAAAATGTTGAAAAAGCTCAAGAATTAGAGTCAAAAATTGCTGGATTTATCGATAGTAAACCTAAAAGACTAGCAGCAACAAGTTCGACTTTACAGACCTTATTGCTGGATTATAAGAATAATTTAAAAGCTTACGTTGACCAAATCGAGGTCGTCTTACAGAAAATTGACTCCCAACAAGTGCAGCCTCAGCAAATTTCTTCTGCCCGATCGCAGTTATTGACAATTATGCGTGGTGAAACAGCCGTGCGGCTAGAGCAGCTTTCGCAAAACTTGACTAACATCCTGCAAACTGCTGAAGATCAAGAGCAAGAAAAGCAAAAAGCCGTTGAGCAGGCAAAAGTAGTTGAGCGATTGATTGTGATGATCAGTATGCTGGTTTCGGTGGCGATCGCAGCCATTGTAGCTTGGCGTACCAGTCGTGCGATCGCTGAACCAGTGATCATTGTCACCCAAGTAGCTGAACAAGTTGCCAGAAAATCTAATTTCGATTTGCGAGCGCCCGTCACCACTGAAGATGAAATTGGCCTACTCGCCAAATCTCTAAATCATCTAATTGAGCGAGTATCTGAGCGAACAAAAGAACTACAACAAGCTAAAGAATTAGCCGAAGCTGCTAGCAAGGCAAAAAGCATATTTCTGGCAAATGTCAGCCACGAATTACGCACACCGTTGAATGCTGTGATTGGCTTGAGCCAACTTTTAGAAGACGACGCTACCGATCTGGGTTTATCGGGAGACTTTATTACAGATTTAGAGACAATTAACTCTGCTGGTAAGCATCTACTGCACTTGATTAACGAAATCCTCGACTTGTCAAAAATTGAAGCGGGGAAAATGACCCTCTATCCAGAGATATTTGAGATTGCGACGCTGATTCATAACGTCGTCCTCACAGTCAAACCAGCTATAGAAAAAAATGCCAATGTTTTAGAAGTGGATTTTGATCAGCAGCTTGGCACCATGTACGCCGATCAGACTAGGATGCGGCAGGTATTATTAAACTTACTCAGCAACGCCAGTAAATTTACTACAAACGGTAAGGTGACGCTGACAGTCAACCTGGAAAAGGATGAATTCCGACCAGAGGCACCTTTGGGTATGATTACTTTTACCGTTAGCGACACAGGTATAGGTATGTCTAACCGTCAACAGCAGCAGTTATTTCAACCTTTTACACAAGGAGATACCTCCACTACGAAAAAGTATGGAGGTACAGGACTGGGGTTGGCAATTAGTCGCCACTTTTGCGAGATGATGGGTGGTGAGATTATTGTCAAAAGTCAGCCGGGAGTCGGCTCTATTTTCACTATTCGTTTGCCAATGACTGTGCAAGATTGAATGGGTCATGGGGCATTGGGCATTGGGCATTGGGCATTGGTTACTAATTCTCCTCTCTCACTCCCTTATCTCTCTCATCCCCCTCATCCCCCCTCATCTAGCAATTCTTTGCCGAACTAAGTAATAATATTCACCCTCCCTGTATCCAAATCGTAACGACCCCCGACAATTTTCAATTTACCCGATCGCACCTGCTCAGTTAAAAGCTTTGAGTGCTTCAACCGTTCAATTTGATATTGCACATTTGCAACTACAGCATTTTCAACCGCATCACCCGGCTGATTCTTGACCTTTTTCAGGGCTGGCTTAATTGCCTTAACAAAAGTACTAATATCACCGAGTAACGATTCATTTTGGACAGCTGCGGTTACAGCCCCACAACGCTCATGACCCATCACCATCAGCAGTGGAGAACCTAACAAGACAACCGCATATTCAATACTGCCGATCGCTTCATGGGTGGCAATATTTCCGGCAATCCGAACATCAAAGATGTCCCCAATGCCTTGATCAAAAACAATTTCTGCGGGTACTCGTGAATCCGCACAACTGAGAATAGTTGCAAATGGATGTTGAGCTTGAGCAACTTCCTGCAACCGCAGCGCAGTTTGATCGGGGTATTGGGGTTGATGAGCAACAAATCGCTGATTCCCCTCCATCAGCTTTTGCAACGCTGCATCGGGATTGAGGGATTCAGGGGAGTTTGAGGGTATTTCGGCAGCTTTAGCCTGTTTAACCTGCCAGAGTAGATCGCTGGCAGTTAGCATCATCCCAAATGCCCCGGTCATTCCTAACTTCAAAAAGTCACGACGTTCCATGAAATGCTTCATTAAATTTACAATTTTTTACAGAGACGCGACACATCTGACAGAGCGAATTTCCATCACATCGGAAACGTAGCAACTACCTCCGAACTTATTCAGGAGTGGTCTGATATTTTCGACAACACGCTTGAGTTGTTCTGGCATACAAAACGCGAGGACATAAACATTATCAAGCATGGTCATGTCTAAATCTTCTGTCGTTCCTCGTAATCCTTTACCAACAACATTTCTAATTACGGCATGGCTATGTACACCAGACTTGTCTAAACTATCTAAAATTTTGGCAAGCTCAAAGGAGTTGGCGATAATTTCTATCTTTTTAACTACGTGCATATTATTACCTCCAAAATAGGTTAATTCCGTAGAGATATAACGGAATTCCCACAATAATATTGAACGGGAATGTCACTGCTAGAGCGGTAGAAACATACAGGCTGGGATTTGCTTCGGGAACAGTCATCCGCATCGCAGCTGGGACAGCAATGTAAGAAGCACTAGCACACAATACAGCGAATAACAGCGAATTTCCTTGAGGCATACCGATGAATTTGGCAATCACCAACCCAATGCCTGCATTGAGTATTGGAATTAGTATCGCAAATAAAATCAGGAAAACTCCGGTTTTTTGCAAGTCTTTAATTCTTCTAGCAGCGACTAGTCCCATATCCAGCAAAAAGAAGGTGAGAATGCCATAAAACAACCCTTGAGCAAAGGGTTCTAATACGTGCCAACCACGTTGTCCTGTCAAGACGCCGATTAAGAGGCTACCGACTAGTAGAAAAACTGAACTATTAAGAAATGCTTCTTGCAAAACTTCCGACCAAGCAAACTCTCGCTTCTCATTAATTGTGAATATACTCACCAAGATCAGACCAACAATGATCGCTGGAGATTCCATCAGTGCAAGAGCTGCTACCATGTAGCCATCATACTGAATCCCAAGCTCACTCAGAAAAGCGCCAGCAGTGATGAAAGTAACGGCACTGATAGAACCGTAGGTTGCTGCGATCGCCGCAGCATCGTAAGTATCCAATTTCAACTTCAGGATAAAAAAGGTGTAAATTGGAACAAAACAAGCCATCAACATTGCTGCCAGGAGCGTGAGAATTACTTCCTGATTCAGTCCGCTTTTGATTAGTTCTACCCCTCCTTTAAAACCAATGGCAAACAGCAGATACAACGAAAGGAGTTTGGGTACTGGTGGGGGAATTTCCAGATCAGACTTGACAAAAACGGCAGTCATGCCTAAAAAGAAAAACAGGATTGGCGGATTCAAAATGTTGGATACAATTAAGCTAAAATCCATATCCACCCCTCTTTATACTGGTGAAACCTGCAATTAAAGAAATTTTTCATCTTTAAAAATTTAACGGTTCAATGATGATGTATCGTGTATTGCTACCCAATGTCAATTGGGTACTCAAGGAGTGAATAGTCCGATTGGTGACTATACTCTCAGTTAGGTATTACAGCGTTTTTCAAGCAAATAAACCACGGGCTAGGGAACATTGCTGTATCCCTACGAAAATTTGTGGTTCAATTAACTGAAAATAGCTGTAAGCTCTGTTGACAACAGAACAAGTGAGAGTTTGCCCACCATGTTTTGATGTTTGATTCCCCGTCGCTGATTTTACGACACAACGCGCAGGAATAACTAGCGGCTAACTTTTCTACGTAGAAAAGTTAACGTATTGTCGGGACATGAGCCGGAGCAGCCGAGTGCAAAACGGAGCTAGAACAGTTTAAACTGATAAAATGCTGGAAGACCCGGAAAAACCAAAGGAAATCTGGACTGATTATGTTTGGGCTGACACTGAAGCAGAAGCTATGCAAAAATGTCAAATAAAAGCACAAGAAGCGACTGTGGAAGGGAAAGCACTCGTGAAGTTAATTGGTCAACCCAAGAAAGTAGGTAAAGGAAAACGTTACGAATGCCAATTTGAGGGAGAGATTTATGACGCTTGAGCTTCCAGTCATTCCGAAACCTGGAGAAGTATTTTTAGCAGTAGAACTGACTGCTGTGCAAAATATGACTCTTGCACAAACCCTGAAGTTATTGGAAGATATGGGCTACAACCCGTCTTTGCGATATCGGCAATCCCCAGATGGTAGGGTTTGTGTTTATGCTCTGCTCAGACATGATTTTGTCAATCCAGAAATCTTGCAAAATTCTGATTATCTTGGAGAACAACTAGATGCCTTAGCTGAGGTAATTGAACCTGTCGATGCTATTACATCACCTCGTGGCATTAGTAGCGCCAAAATACGTGCTGTTGTATAGAAGACATCTGTGATGATTGTAGAGACGTAGCACTACTACTTATCTACAAGGGTTTCAGGCAACGAATAATTAATTTTTGGAGATGTCTAATGGTGATGCTGGTGTGCTAAATCGCCTATATCTGTATCAACTGCACAGTTTTTAATCAACTGCCTCAGTTTATCCCAATCTGAGTCTTCTGGCGTTGCTGGCCCAGGTATGCGGTTTTCTTCGACAAACACGATTATAACTGACTGCCCCTCATGCCCTTCAATTGGTTCGTTAGGATGAACCACACCGTTTTGGAATGTGCCTTTGACTGACAGCATAGGTTTTTCTTGCTTCTACATAAATCATGATAGAGTACCATTCTGGTTAAGAATATTGCTACACAATCTTTATTGACCAAGTTTCGTTAAGATGTTGTAACCTGGGCAATAGCGACTCTCTCAGGCGATCGCTTTTTCACATCCATGACTACAACCCTCGACTTTCTCAGTCACCTTAACCCTAGCCAACGTCAAGCTGTCGAACATTACTGCGGCCCGTTGCTAGTTGTTGCTGGCGCAGGTTCCGGTAAAACACGAGCGCTGACTTATCGCATTGCAAATCTGATTCTGAAACACCGCGTTAATCCAGAAAACATCCTGGCGGTTACTTTTACCAACAAAGCCGCGCGGGAAATGAAAGAACGGATTCAACGGCTGTTTGCGGAACAACTGGCTATAAAACAACATGGTCAGAAGTGGGATTTGTTGACAGAATATCAACAAATGCAATTGCGATCGCAAGTTTACAAAAATACGATCAAAGACTTATGGTGTGGCACTTTCCACAGTCTATTTTCTCGCATTCTCCGTTTTGATATTGAAAAATACGTAGACGAAAAAGGACGCCGTTGGAATCGAAATTTTTCTATCTTTGATGAATCAGATGTTATAACTCTAATCAAAGAAATCGTTAATAAACAGCTAAATTTAGACGATAAGAAGTTTGACGCTCGCTCTGTCCGCTATGCTATTAGTAATGCTAAAAACCAAGGTTTATCACCTCAAGAATTTGAGCAAGAACAACCCAATTATCGCGGACGAATAATTGCTCAAGTCTACAATTTATATCAAGATAAGTTAGCACAAAACAACGCTCTCGACTTTGATGATCTAATTCTTGTACCTACTAGATTATTTCAACAAAATGAGCAAGTATTGGGTTACTGGCATCGCAAGTTTCACCATATCCTTGTTGATGAATATCAGGATACTAACCGCACTCAGTATCAACTTATTCATTTATTGGTTACTAATGGCGAAACCAGAAAGAGCGAATGGCAATGGCAAAATCGCTCAGTTTTTGTTGTCGGCGATGCAGATCAATCCATTTACAGTTTTCGGATGGCAGATTTCACCATCTTGCTGGGATTTCAGGAAGACTTTGGTGATGGTTTGGTAGATGATGACACCCGGACGATGGTTAAGCTAGAAGAAAACTATCGTTCTTGTGAAAATATTCTGCAAGCGGCTAATGAACTGATTGAAAATAACACCCAACGGATTGATAAAGTCCTCAAACCGACGCGGGGTCCGGGTGAGCAGATTACTTGTCACAAAGCCGATGAAGAACTTGCAGAAGCGGCATTTGTAATTAATCAGATTCGCACTTTAGAAAACCAAAATCCAGAGTTGAACTGGGGTAGTTTTGCCATACTTTATCGCACAAACGCCCAATCTCGCCCCTTTGAAGAATTGTTGGTGAAATATCAAATTCCTTACACAGTTGTGGGAGGAATGAAGTTTTACGATCGCAAAGAAATTAAAGATGTCGTCGCATATTTAAGAGCGATCGCTAACCCAGCTGATACAGTCAGTTTATTGCGAGTCATCAATACTCCTCGGCGGGGAATTGGCAAAACCACTATTGACACTTTGGTGAATGCTTCCCAGCAATTAGGGACAACTTTGTGGGAAATACTCAGTGATGAGACATCAGTTAATACACTAGCTGGACGGGCGACAAAAGCTGTAAATAGCTTTGCCGAAATGATTAGCCGTTGGCAAAAACAAATCGCTACAGTTCCCGTAACTGAGGTTTTGCAAGGAATAATAGAAGACTCTGGTTACGTTCAAGACTTGATGAATCAAGGCACAGATGAAGCCACAGATCGGGTACAAAACGTCCAGGAACTTTACAACGCCGCACTGCAATTTCAAGAAGAAAACGAAGAGGTTTCCCTCCGAGATTTTCTAAGTAGCGCCGCCCTCAGTTCCGATTTGGATAACTTAAAAGAAGGACAGACAGCCGTTTCTTTGATGACTTTGCACGCTTCCAAAGGTTTGGAATTTCCCGTAGTGTTTTTGGTGGGATTAGAACAAGGGCTATTTCCCGGCTATCGTTCGCTGAGTGATCCCGCATCTTTGGAAGAAGAACGCCGCTTGTGTTATGTGGGGATTACTCGCGCCCAAGAAAGGTTATTTTTATCACACGCACGGGAACGTCGTTTGTATGGTTCTCGTGAAGCCGCCATGCGATCGCAATTTCTCGACGAATTACCAGATGAATTAATAAATACTCAACGCCTGAGTCGTCAAACTTATACTAAAAGTGCCTCTACTTCTAGTGGGAAACAAGACACAAAGCACAATTGGCAAGTAGGCGATCGAGTATTACATAAAACTTTCGGACTTGGTGAAATCACTCATGTTTTCGGAACGGGTAGTAAAATGTCTGTGGCAATTAAATTTGCCAGTTTGGGGCAAAAAATTGTTGACCCAAGAGTAGCGCAGTTGCAACGAGTAGAGTGATACAGCCACAAATCCCCGACTTCTTAAAGAAGTCGGGGATTTTGTTTTTCATATTTCAATTTCTTCAAAGTGTTCAACAATGGGAGATGGATCATAAAAATGATGCAGAAGTTTTTTCCACTCTTGAAACTCAGCAGAGCCTCTAAATACAACAGTATGAGCTTCTAAATTTTCCCATTTAACAAGTAATAAATATTTACCTTTGACTTCTATGCATTTATGCAGTTCATGAGATAAATATCCCTTGATTGAGGAAATAAGACTAGAAGCTTTTTTAAAAGAAGCTTCAAAATCAGATTCTAGCCCTGGTTTGATATGAAGAATAACTGCCTCAAGAATCATAAGCTTTTTTGGTGATAATTAAACTAATGTTATTTAGTATAATGTGAATGCGATGTCTACGACGGGCTACGCCTACGCGCACAGTTTATTGAATCAAAAATAATTCTTGAGTAAATAGGTAATTGCAGCGCAAAACGGAGTGTATTGCCCATTAGCATCTAGCTGCTGATAACCTTCAGCAAGCAGTTGTATTTCTATTTCAGTCAAACCTTCAATAGCCAGCAATGCAGCATCAATTGCTACTCTACGCATATTTTGCAGTTTGTCAATGTCAAGTGCAAGCTTCTTAATTGTTGTTTCAGCAACAGCTTTTTTACCTGGATTATCTGTCGGTTGAATCTCACCAGAAGCAGGATATTTAAAAAAATCAGCACAGTTTATTTCCAAAGGTGAAACCATCAAATTTTCATCGTACCAATACTTTTTCTTATGTCCGCAATGCACGGGAACAGTAGGAGGTTCTTCACTTTCTCCTTGACATGAAGCGATGAGATTTGTGTACTCAAGTGCCAGATTGGGATAAGTACTACGAGGTTTGAGGTGTTCTATGTGGCTAGTTTTTCTAGTGATACGCATTCCACAATAGCAACAGATATATCCCTGTTCTTTCAGTAGAGCATCATGTACAACAGGTTTTTCTGGTGTTTGAAAATTATCATCCCAGCTAGGCTTCCAATCATCATTTTCTAGAGCCTTCCATTTGGTAAATTTTTCTGGTTCCTGACTCTTTTTGATGTGCTTCATCGGTTGAGAATTTCCTTGCGCCGAATGAGTACATCCGCTTTGACAAACTCTGGCTCATCTGCTCCAATTTCATTAGCCAATTGTTGACGTAATTGCCTAGCACCTTCAATATTTCCAGCATCAATTAGTCGAAAAAGTTCTAAAAGACTTTCCTTAATTTCCTGCGGACGTTCTGGAACACCCATGAGGTCTTCTAAGATACGATTGCTGTCTCTCCCAAAGGAACTTTCTGGTCTTTTAGCAACAACACCTTCGTCTGTTTTTTCTAGAATATAAATTCCTTCCGGCTTGACTTGGCTAAGTATTTGAGGCGAATGTGTGGTGACAATAAATTGACAATTGGGGAATGTTCTTGTCAACGCTGGAATAATTTCTCGTTGCCATTTTGGGTGTAGATGTAGTTCAATTTCATCAATTAAAACAACACCACTACCTTGGAGGGGATCTGGTAAACTAGGGTTAGCGATCGCTAATCGTCTTGCTAAATCTCCCACCATTGCCAGCAAGCATTTCTCACCATCAGATAGCTGATTAACTATGACTTCTTCACCTTGTTTTCGCACAGTCATTCGCAGGGGTGAACGCTTAACCTGCAAGTTTGAAAATTCCGGTATTAATGATGAGATAGCTTGTCTGACTGCTTCTAATTGTTTATCTCTATAATCCGGGTTATCTCTTCGCTTCTCATTTTCTAAATCTTCTCGATTTCTAAACCATTCAAAAAAGATTTTGAAGTCAATTCTTCCTCCTATAAGTGCCTGATTATATGCATCCACTTGCTTAAATGAACTTACCTCTGAAATCTCTAAAGGCATATCAAGAACAGCACGATTAACAGGGTAGTAAATTACTAAAGGAATGTTGGCTTCAGAACTGTTTTCTAACTGATGACGTAGAGCATCAACCACAGCTTGCAAACCTTTCGTGTATTGAAGACTAGAAAGAGTAGCAGGTTTATCATTATCCAAACTAAGAGGAGCAGAGATTTCGGGATCAAGAATTGTTGATATAGAGTTTAATATTGGTTGCAATCTCTGATATTCACTATTTGATATTTGTTGCATACGAAATTTTTCCTGGAGCAAAAGGCTAAACTGAAAAAGCTCTCTCTGTCTTGTCAGAGATTCTTGAATATCACCTGAATTAATTTTCGTTATATTTAAAACTATTTCCTGGGAATTTTCTATTAAAAATGTAATTTCATTGTGTGTTTCCTCATAGCCATTACTAATGTCTTTATTATTAAAAAAACGTATATAATCCGAAGAATTTTGAATATATGCTGTGAACTGTGATAGAAAAATAGCCAGACAATCAAGAATACTCGATTTACCCACGCCGTTGATACCAATAAGTACCGTTGGACTTGTTTCATCGAACTCCAACGTCAAATGGCCGATTCCACGGAAGGATTGCATTTTCAGACGCTTGACTTTCATAGTTTTAACAACGCTGAACGTAATTTACTCTACAGCTAATAAATCGATTACAAAAAACACCTAATCAAAAGCGGACTTGACATAAGAAACTACAAAAGGTGTGATTTTTTCGACAAGATTATTAATCACCACTCGTTCATATTCAGTCCAAATTCTGGGATGACCAAAAATGCAGGGTTGTAAAATTCCCCAGAGTTGGCCATCCTGGCGGATATGGGCATGAATAAGGGCGCGATGTCCAAAATTATTCTGTTCAAATTCCCGATTTAAAACCTGAGAATCAGCAGTTTCTACATCTTCGACAAAGATTGAAGGTTCAGCACGTAGCGCAGCCGCAAACATCGGATCTTCTTCTACTAAAGTTGGGGGTTGTGCTGCCCAGTCTTCATTGTAGACGGTAGGTATATCTGGAGTGCGAACCCAACAAAAGGCAACTCTACCAAGGTTTGCCTGTGGATTGTGCAAGTATAAAAAACATCTATCAGACTGCAAAAATTCGCCTACAGCTGGCAACAGTGCAGAAAATAGAGCTTTTGGTGTTTGAGATGATTCTATAATATTGGCGATCGCAGAAGGAAGTTCTTGCTGAGTCATGTAACTAAGGTGATTTTAATTGAATAATGCCTTTATCAAAAACGCGATTATCAGTAGCGATCGCACTTATTTCTATTCTATCTTTATACACCTCATAAGAAGCAAAACTTAAATCACTGGTAGAATACTCTGTCCACTCAGAACGTCCTACAGGACGATGGCCAGCACCTGCGCCACAAATTAAATAAGTTGTACCATCAATAGCACGAGTGCGTTCATAATTATGTTCGTGGCCATTGATGTAAAGTTGAACGCCGTATTTTTGAAATAGAGGAGTAAAAGTTTTAATAAAATCTGGATTAGTCCCATACTCACCCGATGAATAAATCGGATGATGTCCAAACACCACTTTCCAAGGAGCATTACTAAGACTTAATTCTTTTTGTAACCAAGATACCTGGTTTTCCCAATCAGCATTACTGTTAGTATCTAAAGCGAAAAATTGTACTTGATTACGTTTAAATGTATAGTAACGTCCCTTCATATTAAAGCCAGCATATTTAACTTGGGGATCACCATTTTCGGTACGAATATCGTGATTACCTAAACAAGCCTGAAATTTCACACCAAGCTTTAGCAAAGCTTGATAGGGACGCTCAAAAACTTCGCCGATTTTTTCAATTTCGCCGTTATTATAAATGTTGTCTCCAGCTAAAACGACTAAATCATAAGGATTTCGCTTGTGATAAGCATTCATTGCTCCAGCCACAGCATACTGTCCTTTAGCGCCAGTCCCCGTATCAGCCACAGACACAAAACGTAATAACAAGTCTTTTTTGGCTGGGTTGGCGGCTATAGCTGTTGTTGAATTAGTAATATCAGCACTTTGATGATTTCGATGAGCTAACATCCAGCCTAAAAATCCTGTACCAAAGGCGCTGAGGCTAATTAAAAATTGACGGCGTTTCAGGTTCATAATTTACCAAATTTAATAAATAGTCAGGTTAGCGGAAACAATGTGCAATGAAGTGATACATTAAGGCAAAAGAGGCAGCACCAGTAATAATGTACGTTGTTTGTCTTTGATTCGCTGCTTTTGGTGAAAGTTCCATGTCACAAGACAATCAATCAAAACCGACGGATGAGCAGGTAACTCAACCTCCCCAAAAACCTTACAAGAGAGTTCAGCCATTTTGGAAGGCTAAAATTATCCAACTTCTTCAAGGGACGATTGGGGTTTTAGAAGTAACGGTGGAGAGACTGGAGACAGCACCCCCACCGGGTAGTGAGGAAACACCCAGTTTTTTCCAGCAGCTTCAGTTGCGATGGGGTGGATTGTTAAGGACAATCCGCTTGTTTATACCATCAAATTTGTCAACAAAGTTATCAGATACAGCTTTGACGGGAATTGTTGCTGGAATTGCTGTCATTCTCGTTTGGACAACTGCAACTGTCTTTACTGGTAAACCTACTGAAATAGCAACAGTTCCCCCAGTTCAAGAGGTTCCTGCACCGACACCAACTATAACTACTCCACCGGAGTCAGTCGTACCAGAACCACAGCCACCAGAGGAAATTACGCCGGAACCTGAAGTACAAACTACGCCACCAACGCCGGAACCTGAAGCAATTCCCACGCCAACGCCGACACCAATCATAGAATTGACACCAGAACAAGCCTTGATTGCAGCGATTGAAAATCAGGTAGCTGAAATTAGCGATCGCATTGCCTCTGGTCTGATAAAGTCAATTCAAGCTAACTTCCGCACGAGTAATCTAACTGTCAAAATTAATGATGATTGGTACACTCTCAAAGAATCTCAGCAGGACAAACTAGCTGCGGAGATATTACAACGCTCTCAAGAACTTGATTTTACCCATTTAGAAATTATTGACTCCCGAAATAGGCTGATAGCGCGTAACCCGGTTGTTGGTACTGAGATTGTGATTTTTAAACGGCAAACGGCAAGTTAAAATAATTCGTAATTCAGTTTTGTAATAATTGGGAGCATCTCAGTGAAAGCAAATATACCAGACGAGAAACAAGATTCTTGCTCCCTGTCCTTGGTAAGGAGAGGGTTGGGGTGAGGTTTTACAAGGCTTTTTACACTTATTGAGATACTCCCGTAATAATTCATCTAAAAAGTTTCTTAGGAAGTTTAACTTTAAGCATTTATGTTGGACAACATTTCGCTATTGCTCCAAGCTTGTGAAAACTTAAACATCAGCTATGAGATTATTCATCCTGCTGAAAACTTAGTCAAAATAAAACTGAATAGTAAACCACATTATTTTTGTAACTTTAGCACTCCGTTAATTAATCAAGCAGTAGCACACCTGATAAGAGACAAAGAATATACTTACCATATTTTAAAAGAAAAAGTTAAACTTCCTCGGACAGTAGGTTTTCTTTCCCCTTTTTGTGATATCCAATATAAGATTTACTTAAAATTTCCAACTATTCAAGATATCGTATTAGAAATAAAAGAAAATTTTGAAACACCAGTGATTGTGAAAAGGAATTCTGGTTCGAGCGGACATAATGTATTTTTATGCCAGAATCAAGATGAAATTGAAACTGCTTTAAAAGAGATTTTTAATATCAATTTTAAAAAGTATGATTATGTCGCTCTCGCTCAAGAATTTATTCACATAAAATCTGAATATAGAGCGGTTTTCTTAAATAAAGAGTTAGTTTTGCTCTATGAAAAAGATATAACTGATGCAAAATTTGAGGGTAATCTCAGTCCTCTGCACTGGAATGGTGCAAAAGCAAAGTATATCAACAATCCACAAATATTGTCAGAGATTGCTAATTTTGCTAAACCAGTTTTTGAAGAATTAGACCTTGATTATGGTGGTTTAGATATCGTATTAGATCGAGATAACCAATATTGGTTAATTGAAATCAATTCTCACCCCAATTTTAGCATTTTCACTAGAGACAATGGAAAAGAGTACGCGTTGAAACTTTTTGAAAAAATCCTAATTAGCCTAGCCTCAAAATAAACAGAAATCAGAAGTCAGAATACTCAATTCAGTGCTTTGGTTAGCTAAATCATCACTCTGGACTCAGCGCAGTTGAGCTTGGAGGTGCTATTATCTCTTGGTTTGGCTGAGTTAGTAGATATTCTAATAACATTTGATTGTGTACTAAAGGATTTCCAAATAAAAAAATATCCCAAAACGGACGCAAAAATCCTCTCTATTTCTCCTCTCTCTGTGTTCTCTGCGTCTGGAGTGGTTCGTTTATTTGGATAATTTATTTTTTGGAAATTCCCAACCAACAGTTTAAAACGGTAAGACAGAATTATGCATCGTATAAGTAGCACATCGGGTGGATGGAATCAATCAGAGGGTTTAATTTTTCTAGAACAAACTCCAGCGCCTTTCGTGTTGATTACGGCTGCTGATACTGACATTCAAACTTTGGCGACTGCGGTGACAAAATTACCTGCAAGCTTTCCTGGATTAAGAGTCGCCAACCTGTTGCAGTTGCAGCAGCAATTAAGCATAGATACTTATGGAGAGCAAGTTTTGGAACTTGCCCAAGTAATTATTTTGCGCCTGTTAGGAGGACGTTCCTACTGGGGTTATGGCTTAGAAGTAGTGCAGGAAATTGTGCAACGTAATGGTAAAACTCTCATTATCATGCCAGGGGACGACGCTTTTGATCCCGATTTAATTTCCCTGTCTACCGTTTCTTTGGGTATTGTTAACCAGATATGGCAGTATTTTAGCGAAGGCGGCGTGGAAAATTTTGTTAATGCTCTGCAATTTATCGCCGACACTTGCTTGTCAACTGCATACAATCCCGCGCCACCCCGGCCGATTCCGCGTGTGGGATTGTATGAATGGGGAGTGGGGAGTGGGGAATGGGGAGTGGAAATTGGGGATGAGGGGGATGAGGGAGATGAGGGGGATGAGGGAGAGTTAGAATCTTGTTCATCCACATCGGAACTGGATTCATCCACCTCGGAACTCCGTTCATCCACCTCAGAACTGGATTCATCCACCTCAGAACTCCGTTCATCCACCTCAGAACCTCAAGGCTTCCAATGCCCAATGCCCAATGCCCAATGCCCAATGCCCAAAGTCGGTATTCTTTTCTACCGCGCCCATTATTTAGCGGGTAACACTAAGGTAATTGATGCTTTATGCGAAGCTTTGGTACAGAAAAACTTACAACCAGTGCCAGTGTTTGTTTCCTCGTTGCGTGAACCCGATGTTCAAATTGAGTTGAGTGAATTTTTCCAACCCAAAGAAGCTGAATCAATAACTGTGCTGCTGAATACCACTAGTTTTTCTCTAGCACGCTTGGAAACCGAAACACCCCAAACCGACCTGTGGCAAAAATTAGATGTGCCTGTGTTGCAGGTGATCCTCAGTGGCGGGTCAATTGAGCAGTGGGAGTCACAGTTTCAAGGGCTTTCTCCCCGCGATATTGGGATGAATGTGGCGCTACCAGAAGTAGATGGGCGGATTATTACTCGTGCTGTGTCTTTTAAAGAAGTGCAAACTCGTAATCCTCATCTAGAGACAGATGTAGTAATTTATGAACCAGTGAGCGATCGCATTGAGTTCGTTGCTAAACTAGCAGCAAATTGGGCGCGTCTACGTTCCAAACCACCTCAAGAACGGCGAATTGCCCTAATTCTGGCAAACTACCCCAACCGAAATGGCCGCCTTGCCAATGGTGTGGGACTCGACACCCCAGCTAGCTGTGTAGAAATCCTGCAAGCTTTACATCAAGCTGGTTATCAAGTAGAAAATCCACCAACTCAAGGAGATGAGTTGATTCAACGGCTGACAGCTGGCGTCACCAATGATTCAGAAGGTCAAGAATGGCTTCCGGTACACCAAAGTGTTTGTTGGGAAGAGTATCAAGAGTATTTTGCTTCTTTACCGCCAGCAGTCCAGCAAGGTATTAGTGAAAGGTGGGGAATAGGGCATGGGGCATGGGGCATAGGGCATGGGAAGAAGGGAGATGAGGGAGACGAGGGAAACAAGGGGAACAAGGGGAATAACCCAATGCCCAATGCCCAATGCCCAATGCCCGTTTCTGGAATTCAACTCGGCAATGTCTTCGTGGGAATTCAGCCACCAAGGGGTTATGATAATGACCCCAGTTTGAATTATCATGCACCGGATTTAGAACCAACCCATGCTTATTTAGCTTTCTACTATTGGGTTAGGGAATGTTTTGGTGCTGATGCTGTAGTTCATGTGGGAAAACACGGAAATCTCGAATGGCTACCCGGTAAAAGTGTGGCTTTATCGAGTAATTGTTATCCAGAAGTGGCTTTCGGCGCCCTTCCCCACCTGTACCCGTTTATTGTGAATGACCCTGGTGAAGGTTCCCAAGCCAAACGTCGCGCTCAAGCGGTGATTATAGATCATCTCACGCCGCCGATGACTCGTGCGGAACTCTACGGTTCTTTGCAACAATTAGAAAATTTAATTGATGAGTATTATGAAGCGGACAGTTTAGATCCTTCGCGTTTGCCAGTGATTCGCGATCGCATCCACGAACTGGTGATCAAAGAAAATCTCCATCTAGATTTAGGAATCCAAAATGAAACCGAAATTTTTAATTCTGAATCTTTAATTTTGAATTCTATCGGTGGCTATCTTTGTGAATTGAAAGAAGCTCAAATCCGCGATGGCTTGCACATTTTTGGGCAATGTCCCCAAGGACGCCAGCTACGAGATTTAATAGTAGCGATCGCTCGGATACCCAATCGCTATTCTTCAGGTATTACCCGTGCCATAGCTCAAGATTGGGGACTAGACTTCGATCCCCTCACAGCAGATTTGTCAATGCCTAGTGGTGAATGGTCAGTAGTCAATGGCACAGAATGCCGTACCCTCGGTGATATTGTCGAAGTCCTAGAAGAACACGCCGCCCTTTTAGTAGAACAACTAATACATCAAAACTCTTGTACAGACGCGATTGATCGCGTCTCTCCCCCCAGCACAGACGCGATGAATCGCGTCTCTACCTGGATATGCGATCGCCTGCTTCCAGCTTTACAACAAACCCACCAAGAAATCACCCACCTATTACACGGACTCGATGGCGGTTACGTCCCAAGCGCCCCCGCAGGCGCACCCACGCGTGGCCGCCCGGAAGTTCTACCAACAGGGAGAAACTTTTATTCTGTCGATATTCGCGCCATTCCCACAGAAACAGCTTGGGATATCGGTAGAAAAGCTGCTGAAACCCTCGTAGAATATTACACTCAAGAGCATGGTGAGTATCCCAAAACACTAGGTTTATCAATGTGGGGAACTGCCACCATGAGAACAGGCGGTGATGATATTGCTGAAGCCTTGGCTTTACTTGGAGTCCAACCTGTATGGGATGGTGCAGCACGGCGAGTAGTGGATTTTGAAATTTTGCCCCTAGCGATTTTGGGGCGTCCCCGTGTAGATGTCACCTTGCGAATTTCGGGATTTTTCCGAGATGCTTTTCCCAACTTAATTGATTTATTCGCTCAAGCAGTATCAGCAGTAGCAGACTTGGATGAACCGCCAGAACAAAACCCCCTTGCCGATGCAGTTCGCCAAGAGACTGATTTGTGGACAAAACAAGGATTAAGTTTACAAGCAGCATGGGTGCGATCGCGTTATCGCATCTTTGGTTCTCGTCCAGGTGCTTACGGCACCGGACTCCAAGGTTTAATTGAATCGCAAAACTGGACAGACGACCAAGATTTAGCTCGCGCCTACATTAACTGGAGTTCTTACGCCTACTCATCAGGAAGCGGCGCAGGGGGAGATGAGGGAGCAAGGGAAGCAACAGTAACATCCCCCTCATCCCCCTCATCCCCCTCATCCCCACTCCCCACTCCCCACTCCCCACTCCCCAATACCGAAGCCTTCGAGCAACGGTTGGCGAAAATGCAAGTTGTCCTGCACAATCAAGATAACCGTGAACATGACCTACTCGATTCTGATGATTATTACCAATTTCAGGGTGGTTTAACTGCTGCGGTGCGTTCTCTACAGGGGAAAAATCCCCAAACTTATTTTGGTGATAATTCCATACCCGCCCAACCACGCGTTCGCCAACTGAAAGAAGAAATTGCACGGGTATATCGTTCTCGCGTAGTTAATCCCAAGTGGATTGCCGGAGTCATGCGCCACGGTTACAAAGGTGCCTTTGAAATGGCAGCGACAGTAGATTATCTATTCGCATACGATGCAACAGCTAAATGTGTCGAAGATTATATGTATCAAGGCATAGTAGAGGCTTATTTACTCGATCCAGTTGTCTCGGAATTTATTCAGGAAAAGAACCCTTATGCTCTGCGTGATATTGCTGAAAGATTATTAGAAGCACACAAGCGCAATTTGTGGGAGGATGTAAATATCGGAACACTAGAAGCTTTGAGGAACCTAGTACATCAAGCTGAAGCAGTTATCGAAGAAAAATCAATGGTGTAGGAAACAAATATGGAAAATCTTGCGTATTTGCACCTAGCTTTCGCCTACGAAGACAGTACACCCAGTGAATTGGTCTCCCTCAGTTCTTTGTTTAAGGACGCAGCTGCACCAGACTGGAAACGGCTTTCTGGTAGGGCTTGGAAGTATATGATGCCCCTTGCTCTGTCTTTATCCATTCTTAGCGCCGTCAGCAGCGTTATGGCACTGGAAAAAGGCGATCAAGGCCCTTCTGTCAGAAATCTCCAACAACAGTTGAAACAAGCAGGCTTTTATCAAGCTCCAGTCACCAAAGTATATGACGTATCCACAGAAGAATCTGTGCGGCGCTTCCAAAAGTCCGCTGGTTTACCAGTAGACGGCATTGTTAGAGCAAGCACTCTGCAAAAATTAGAAAATTGGCAAGCGAAAAAGCCCACAACTACGGCTACACAAGCTAAAAAAACTACTGCTGTAAGCGGACAAGCCAAAAAGCCCAGCACTACTAGTTCAGCTAGTTCAGCAAGCAAGCGCCGCAATTCCAACTACCTTGCTAAGGGAGATGAAGGTGAAGATGTCAGAGTTTTGCAAGAACGCTTAAGAATCGCAGGCTTTTATTACGGAAACGCCACAGGGATATTTGGCCCAATTACCGAAGAATCTGTCAAGCGGTTCCAAGATTCTTACAAATTAAGCGTTGATGGAATTGTTGGCCCAGCAACAGCGCGTAAATTGCCGGGAGTTGGCATCGGTGATGGAGAAGATGCTCCCAAAAAGATAGTTAATCGAGATAAACTCCGTGTAGGCGATCGCGGTGAGCCAGTTAGAATTGTTCAAGAACAATTGATCCAGGCAGGATATTTAGAGGGAGAGCCAAATGGCTACTATGGCCCCTATACTGCCGATGCTGTACGGAGATTTCAGGCAGCTAATTTCTTGACAGCAAGTGGTGTTGCTGGCCCAACTACGCGAGCTAAGTTATATAGCTCAGTTAATACTGCTAGCAAAAGCGAATTTAATACCCTAGAAATCCAAACGCGACTACGGGAGCGAGGTTTTTATAAAGGCAAGCTGAACGGTGTGATGGCAGATGACACCAAAAAAGCAATTAAACAAGCCCAGGAATTTTACGGCATCAGTCTCAAGGATCTTAAGAGCGGACGCTTTTAACATCCGCTTTGGTGTTGTTAGTATCAATCCCCAACTGCTTGCTTGCCTCCAGTAACAGCAAATTACGAACTGCTCAAAATTCCACTTATTTGGTTAATTTGAGTAGTTTCGTTTTGTTATCCACCCAAATGCTAAAGCGGCATCAGCGCCCGTTGGCACTTGGGACACACTGCATGAATGGTCATTTGACAGTCAAGCAGGTGAAAACCTTCTTTTTGAGCCGTTTTCGACCCAATTTTTAAAATTGAGTCGTTTTTAAACTCAATGGTTGAGTTGCATCTAACACAAATTAGGTGATGGTGATGATGGGGATAGGGCTGGTTGATCTCATAATGCTTATGTCCCTCGCCCAGTTCTAATTCCCTTAAAATTCCCATCCTTGCCATCAACTTCAAAGTTCGATAAATAGTTGACAGACTGATCCCTTCACCATCAGTTTCTAGCCGATGATAAAGATCCTCCGCACTCAGATGTTGACCTTGCGGAAGTTCTTGAAAAATGTGTAGAATTGTTTCGCGCTGGGGAGTTAAACGCCAGCCTCGTTCGTTAAGTTCTGCCTTAAGTGAAGTAGTTGTGTAGACAGTCATACTAATATTTCTCAACAAAGCTCGTTAATTGAGAATATAACAAATCTTGGGAGCAATTTGCAACAATCATTGCCTATTGAGAATTGTTACTAAATATTTAAGAACAATTGCTCAAATCTTGAGCAAAATTCAACTAATAAGCTGTAGTGCATTTAATTTGCATACAGCTAATAGTTAGGATACTTATAACGATTGCATCCCTTGACTTTGAATTTTGAATGAGTGAATTTTGAATTGCTTAGTTGATCCCCAGCTTCAAGATATTTGAGTAAAGGTCTAGGGGAACTCTTGTGCAATTAAATGCAAATTATTTGCTACAAGCTTCTGGGAGGGTTTTAACATCAGGATAAAATCAGCCCTTTGTCCCTAGTCATTTGTCAAGTGCAGTTTTTTAATGACAAATGACTAATGACAAATGACTAACTTAGAGACTCCAAATAGTCGCGGATGAGATTGCGTCGCTTGGGTTGACGTAGCTTTTGCAAAGCCTTGGATTCAATTTGCCGAACTCGTTCCCGCGATAAGTCGAGCGCGCGGCCAATTTCTGCTAAAGAATAAGGATGGCCATCTGCCAAACCAAACCGCATCAAAATTACATCGCGCTCCCGGCTAGTCAAATCTGACAAAAGATGATGCAAATCTCTTTGTAAAGATTCTCGCATTAACATCTCTTCTGGGGTTACACAGTCAGTTTCGAGTAATTCGCCTAACTCAGTGTCTTTATCCTTGCCTACTTTGGTTTCCAAAGAAACGGAGCGAGGCACCCGCAACAAAACTTCTCGTACTTGGGTCGGTGTCATCTCTAACTCAGTTGCTAAATCTTCTAGAGTCGGGGTGCGACCTTTTTCTTGAGCAATTTTGCGTTGGGCCTTTTTGATTTTGTTTAACTTTTCGGTAATATGAACCGGTAGGCGGATCGTCCGACTAGAAGTAGCGATCGCTCGTGTAATTCCCTGACGAATCCACCAGTAAGCATAGGTACTAAAGCGATAACCCTTAGTAGGGTCAAATTTTTCTACAGCCCGCTCCAAACCGAGTGTGCCTTCTTGGACTAAATCCAACAATTCCAAACCGCGATTTTGATACTTCTTAGCAACAGACACAACTAGGCGAAGATTAGCCTTAATCATGTGTTCTTTTGCTTGGAGTCCTTGGGACTGAACTTGCTCCAACTCTTCTACTGTCAACTTGCCAATTTCAGCCCAGCGACGTTTGCCATTTGCCAAAGTCGGTCTGAGATCCGATAAAACTATGTCAGCAGTGGTAGCCCATCTTTCCAAAGACGGGCGATGTCCGAGTTCGGAAGTAAGACGTTCTTGAACTTCAACTAACCGAAGATAGGGCGTAATCACTTCATCCCCTTGCTTGGCGGCGTTAGCAAGCACTATCCGCATCCGCAAGTAGCGTTGGACTTTTTGAGCTTCTGAAACCTCTTCATCCCGCCCTAACAAGCGAACTCGACCAATTTCCTGAAGATATAAACGTACTAGGTCTGTACTACGACGGTTATTGTTAGCAGCAAAGTTAGCGTGGTCAACAGAAGCCATCTCCAGCTCCTGTAGGTCATCTGCCGATAACTCACTCTCATCAACAGTGAGATCGGAATTCAAAGCCTGGCGGGACTTTTTGGTGTTGTAGGGGGCATCTGCATAAAAAGATGTTGCTGGCATAAAGATTGTCTCAATGGCTCCAGGTAACAATAGATTACGGTCAGCTTAGATTACGGTCAGCTATTCAACTGTTGCTATTGTTCCCGCGATTCACGATGAACTAACACAGTTGAAGGTTCCATTACAATTTTTTTAGAAATTAACTGTAAGGGTTTTATTCGATACACTATTACTGAACTTAATCGGCTACTAAACTTTTGATTGAACCAATAGCTATTCAAATCCGCAGCTAGGTTTTCAATATTTAAACTACTTAGTTAACATTTCAATCTTCAAGGTTAGTGATAGTAACTTTTGTAACACAGTATAAACATACTTCAGTGAATATCATGCTTTATAATTGGCATAGTCACATTTACATGGCTACAAAAGTAATATCCTGACGATTTACCAATTTTTTCTCAGGATTATTAAGGTATAAGTATAACTAATAGATATCGGGGAAGTGATTAGTATTAACGGCAAAAGTTTTATTGACACGGAGATAGAAGACGCAAAGAGTGGGTGATGTGTCTTCTTCCGTGTCAGTCTTAACCGTCAATTTCAACTTGACAGACTACTAACTAGTAGTTGTACTCTGGCTTGATATCTCGCAGCATCAGTTCATCAAGTGCTTGTCGGGGTGTGATTTCGCCTTGAAGTAACCGATAAACTTGCTCGGTAATCGGAACAGCAATGTTTTGTTGCTTGGCTCGTTGCATCAAAACCTGGCAAGTGTTCACTCCTTCAGCAGTTCCTTGCAAATTTGCAAGAGTTTCTGTAAGTGACTTACCACGAGCTAGCTGGTAGCCAACTTGGTAATTGCGACTTAAGGGACTATTGCACGTTGCTAACAAATCTCCTAGACCTGATAAACCATAAAATGTTTCCGTCTTTGCACCCCAGTCATTACCGATGCGAACCATTTCTGTAAGTCCACGAGTGACTAAAGCAGCTTTGGCATTGGTTCCCAGTTGTAAACCATCGCACACACCAGCTGCGATCGCAATCACATTTTTCAGTGTTCCCCCCAGTTCCACTCCCAAGGGGTCGGGATTGGTATATACCCGGAAACGATGAGAAGAAAATACTAACTGTACTACTTCCGCCGCCGTGGGAATATTACTGGCTACCACGGTAGCTGCGGGTAATTCTAGTTGAATTTCTTTTGATAAATTAGGCCCAGACAAAACAACCACTGCATGGTTAGGGAATATTGTTTGCCAAATTTGCGACGGCGTGCAAGTGGTTTCGGGGTCTAAGCCTTTCGTCGCTGTCACAAAAATTGTCTCTGGAGAAAGGGGGAAAGAGTGGACTTGGGAGGCAACATCTCTCACACCAATCATTGAGATAGCAGACAGAACTATTTGGACATCTTTTAAAACTGCTGGGAGAGTTTGGGAACCCCGACGCGACCAGACGCGCACCTGATGACCATTTGCTGTGGCGAGATTTGCCAGAGATGCACCCCAAGCACCTGCACCCAGAATTGCTACAGATTTTGGATTAGTCATTAATCAAGAGTCTCACCAATCTAAAATCTAAAATCTAAAATCTAAAATTGGCTGCGGGGGTAACGTTCCATTAATTCCCTGACTTGTTCTGCATGATATGAGCTTCTTGTCAAGGGTGAAGAAACAACTTGTAAAAATCCGATTTCTTCGCCGAATGCCTTCCAAGCAGCAAATTGTTCTGGGTTGACAAATTCATTTACTTGCAAGTGTTTTTGACTCGGTTGGAGGTATTGCCCAATTGTCAAAATGTCGCAATCTACAGTTCGCAAGTCTTGCATAACTTGGCGGATTTCGGCATCAGTTTCACCGAGTCCAACCATGATCCCGGATTTAGTATATGTGCTAGGAGAAACTTGGCGAGTTCGCTGCAATAATTCTAATGTGCGATCGTAGTTTCCTTGGGGACGCACCCGGCGATACAGGCGTGGGACAGTTTCGGTATTGTGGTTTAATACCTCTGGCGCAGCTTGTAGAATCAACTCTAGAGCATTCCAATTACCGCATAAGTCAGGAATTAGCACCTCAATTGTGGTGTTGGGTGAAACAGAGCGAACCGCATTAATACACGCCACAAACTGAGATGCACCACCATCAAGCAAGTCATCTCGGTTTACAGAAGTGATTACTACATGATTCAGTTTCAGGCGGCGAACAGCTGACGCCAGTCGTGCAGGTTCCGTGGGGTCTAGTGGTTTGGGTTTTTTCTCAAAATCAATATCGCAGTAGGGACAAGCACGTGTACAAGCCGGGCCCATAATCAAAAACGTAGCAGTCCCAGCGTTGAAGCATTCACCAATATTCGGACAGGACGCTTCCTCGCAAACTGTATTGAGGGCTAAATCCCGCAAAATTTCTTTAACGTTACCGATGCGCTCACGCCCAGGTGCTTTCACCCGCAACCAGTCTGGTTTTACAGTCACAATCCGCTTTTACCACTAGAGTTATACAAATTTAATCGTAGCAAGCAAAGCCTTTGATGAAGCGATCGTATATTCATATATTATATAGATGTAATTCTCTGATTTGGCATCGGTTGTGATATTCTTAATTTATAATGCCATTTTTATGGCGGGATGTGGCGCAGCTTGGTAGCGCACTTCGTTCGGGACGAAGGGGCCGCTGGTTCGAATCCAGTCATCCCGATTTTTTTTGTCGAATAACTAATTATTTGTCGTCGTTAACAAATTAATGTCGTGATTAACGAATTAATATCGCTGTTAACAAATTAATGTCATCGGTCAATATTGCCCTCTACTCTGCAAACTGGCTTAAGTTTAGCGGCAACCAAAATTGCCAAGTGGATTGTTACGGGAGAACATGAACAGCTTGAAAGAAAGCTGATGACTCTCGATTTGGCATCTTTGAATCTGCAACACCATGTCTTGGTTGAGCGCCCTCAATGCCCTGATTGTGGTAGCCCAGATTATCTTACTAACCGTGAACCACAACCTCTGGTGCTAGCGACGCAAAATAAGCAATTTAAATAACTTTTAATTAAAGAATTTGTACTAAAATCTATCTTTTTGAGATATCTCAAAAAGATTTCTAGTCAAGCACTTGAAGCTTATTTAACTTAACTGTCTACGTCAACAGATAGGAAGTTGCTCCCCGCGATCGCTTATCCATTATGACTTGCATTCAGCAATGGAATACGAGATGCTAAAAATAGCACCTCGCAAACCGTAGCGGTTGGTGACAATAGAGCGCTAATTTCGATTAATCAACAACAAAATTATTGTTGGTTAGTGACAATCCACTCAAAAGTTGGGCAAATTTTACCTGACTAAACCCAGATTTACTACCATCTTGGTCAAAGTACAGTCCACCTGTAATAAAGTCATAGATAAATCGTTGATTGCTTGTCGTTGCAGATGTTCCCACGGTAAACTGATTAGCTGAAAGTGAACCTTTTGATAACCCACCAGCAAAATAAAAAGCTGATATCTGAATCAAGTCATTAGTGGCGTTGAAGTCATAAAGATCGTCAACACCTTCATTGTAATTATCGAAAACAAAGGTATCAGTCCCATTCCCTCCAATTAGGCTGTCATTACCGTTTCCACCTGTCAGGGTATCATTGCCGTTGCTCCCCACAATCAAGTCATTGTAGTCTGTACCTGAGATATTTAATCTTTCGATATTGTTGTAATTAACTAGATACGTATCTGCCGTAACCGATCCAGTGTTAGTAGTAGCATTAAAAGTCGAAGCGATCCCTTTTGTAGTATTGTAGTAATACATGGACAATAAATCGTTACCATTACCCCCATTTACCGTTTGAGTCGCTAAATCAGAGTGGACATCACCTGAGGATGTGATGCCTAAATAGAAGGAATCATTGCCATCACCCCCAGAAAGGAGGTTATTACCTTTTGTATTGGTAGCATCCAAGGTATCGTCACCAGCGCCACCGTTGAGGGTATTATTAACTATGGAAAGAGTAGGGTCGCTGCCAGAGATGTCAAGATAATCATTGCCATCGCCCCCAGAGAGCAGATTATTGCCTGTTGAACCTCTACCAAACAAGGTATCGTTACCTGCACCTCCTTCTAGGGTGTTATTACCTGTGGAACGAGAATCTTCAGAGTAGTCAAAGGAGGAGGAGTAGTAGCCGCCAGAGATGTTAAGATAATCATTGCCATCGCCTCCAGAGAGCAGATTATCGCCTGTTGAACCGCTACCAGACAAGGTATCGTTACCTGCACCTCCTTGTAGGGTGTTATTGCCTGTGGAGCGAGAGTCGGAGGAGTAGCTATATCTGTTAATGTAGCTGCCAGAGATGTCAAGAGAATCATTGCCATCACCCCCAGAGAGCAGATTATCGCCTGTTGAAGCGTCAGCACTCAAGCGATCGTCACCGGCACCTCCTTCTAGGGTGTTATTACCTATTGAACCGCTAACATTCAATATATCGTCACCGGCATCTCCGTCAAGGATATTATTGCCTGCACCGCCAATCAGAGAATCATTGCCTGCACCGCCAATCAGAGAATCATTGCCTGCACCACCTCTGAGTATGTCATTACCACTCAATCCGTCGATGATGTCATTACCCCCTTGACCATTGATGACATCATTAGAGTTGTCAAAACCTGTAATATTGTTATTGAGGTCATTCAGGAAAGTAACAGTATTCTTATTGAACAGGTTAGCTTGAGTGGAATTTGCATCAAACACATCAAAACTGTCAGTGACACTAGTTTGTCCATAAAAGAGGATATTGCCAATAGCAGGTCGTGAAGAAGTTGCTGGCAAATTATCCAGGTTTTCTAATTTGAAGTTTTGCAGAATGACTTTGCTATTAGCGAGATTTTCAAAAGTGATTTCTAAGTTGTTGCCATTTTGAGTTAATTGCAGATTTTGAGCAGTGAATCCATCACTTGTAAATTGCAAGGTGTCTAAAGAGGCAATCACCGTTGCTGAAGGATTTGAGCCTTTACCCACACCACCGAAATCGGTAATAGTATCAGTATTTTCCTTGTAAAAAAATTCAGCGTTGTAAACAAATTCATCATTACCAGCGCCACCAGTTAAAGTATTATTACCAACGCCCCCGGAGAGCGTATCGTTGCCACTGTTCCCCACAATTCGGTCATTGTATTCTGTACCTAAGATATTTAATCGTTCGATATTCTTGTAATTAACCTGATTCGTACCCGACCTAATTGAGCCAGTGTTAGTAGTGGCATTGTAAGTTGTTGCGATCGCCACACTACCGTTGTAATTGACGGACAATACATCGTCACCCTCACCCCCATCTATGGTATCACTGCCACCATTGCCCGTGGAGAGCGTATCGTTGCCACTGTTCCCCACAATGTTGTCATTGTAGTCTGTACCTAAGATATTTAATCGTTCGATATTCTTGTAACTAACCTGATTTGTACCCGCTTTAATTGAGCCAATGCTAGTATTAGGATTGAATGTCGTTGTAATTGCCCCAGCATTACCGTTGTAATTGACGGACAACACATCGTCACCCTCACCCCCATCTATGGTATCACTGCCACCATTGCCCGTGGAGAGCGTATCGTTGCCACTGTTCCCCACGATGTTGTCATTGTAGTCTGTACCTGAGATATTTAATCGTTCGATATCCTTGTAATTAACCCGATTCGTACCCGCTTTAATTGAGCCAATGCTAGTAGTAGGATTGAATGTCGTTGTAATCCCTCCTGTAGCAGCGCTGTAATAACTGTAATCAACGGACAACAAATCGTCACCCTTACCCCCATCTACCGTTTGATTCTCTAAATTTAGATAGAAGGAATCATTGCCATTGTCCCCAAAGAGGAAGTTATTTCCTGTTGAATCCTCAGCCCTCAAGGTATCGTCACCAGCACCACCATTGAGAGTATTATTGCCTGAAGACAATAATATACCATCGTAGTAAGTGGGAATACCAGAGATATCAAGATAATCATTGCCATCGCCACCAGATAGCAGGTTATTGCCGGATGTTCCCTCAGCCATCAAGTAATCGTTACCAGCGCCACCGTTGAGGGTGTTATTGCCTGATGAGATAAAATTAGGAGCTGCTCTATAAGTAAAAACACCAGAGGTGGAGAGAGTATCATTGCCATCGCCACCAGATAGCAGGTTATTGCCTTTTGGAGACTCAGCATCCAAGTAATCGTTACCAGCGCCACCGTTGAGGCTGTTATTCCCTGATGAGGCTGTATAATTATAAGGGTTTTGAGAAACGTAAGAGGTGGAGAGAGTATCATTGCCATCGCCACCAGATAGCAGGTTATTACCTGATGAAGCCCCAGCATTCAAGTAATCGTCATCAGTACCACCGTTGAGGATGTTGTTGCCTGTTGAATATTTAACATCTAAAATATCATTGCCCACACCACCAATCAGAGTATTATTACCTGCGCCACCTCGCAGTAAATCATTGCCACTTTTGCCGTCAATAAGATCATCACCCCCCTGACCATTGATGACATCATCTGAGTTATCAAAGCCGCTAACATTATTATTCAGGTCGTTAAGGAAGGTGACTGTGTTCAAGTTGAAGATTGTGCTTTGGGTGGAGTTGGCATTGAAGACATCAAAGCTGTCAGTAATAGTAGTTTGCCCATAAAACAGGATATTGCCCGAGTTGACAGTTGCTCCTGTAGATAAGCTTAGGTTATCCAGGTTTTCTAAAGCAAAGTTTTGCAGGATAAGTTTGGGACTATCCTCCGCGTCAAAGGTGATTTCTAGATTGCTGCCATTCTGGGTCAGCACTAGATTTCGAGCAGTTAAGCCATAGTTGTCGCCAACGAAATTTAGGGTGTCTACTTCGGCAATGACTGCTGCTGAGGGGTTTACACCTTTACCGACTCCACCAAAATCGGTGATAGTATAAGTACTATTGTAGCTGGAGTCGTAAATGTCGTTACCACCTCCACCAGTCAAGATGTCGTTGCTATCGCCGAATAGGGTATCGTTACCCTTCGTTCCAATGATATTTGCCATAACTTTTACCTACCTCAATCGATTTTTTCAGTAATTTCAGTTTTGAAGGGAGCTGTTAGTGGGACTTAAACAAAAAGTAGCCAGAAAAGAGCCTAAAACCTATATGTGGATGTGTATTTTCCTTGCCTTGCATGGGTTTCAGGCTTGTTTCTGCCTCAAAAATGTTTAAGTCGCGTTAGTGCTGTTTTCAGGCACAAACGCCCCCTAAAATTTGATGTTGTCGGCATACTTTTCTCCGTCACCTTTGGGAAATATTACTATTTCTCGAAAATTCAGCCATAAAAGAATGGCTTGTAGTAGCACTGATTTTGATTTCTCTTACTATCTAAGTTTTAAGCATTGTACAAATTCATCAGCGTCTGTATTCAAAATTCCGAATAATCAGTCATTACAGGCTAAATAAATTATCTTTGTCCATTAGAAATCAGTGAACAAGCATCAAAAATCCAGCCTTCATATTTAGTTTTTTGCCAGTGCCTAAATCCTACTAGAAGAGAAAAGAGTCAATAGTTAACTCTGGCTTGGTAAATATACTTTTATACACTTATTGTGGGCAATTATGCATAAATGTCTAATTTGAGAATACAGAACATCTCAATAACCCAACACTGAGCATATACTACCGTATTTACTTAGATGTCTTTGCTTCCACACACATCTTTGCATATTCTTCACATTATTTACTGATAAATTTACGTAAAAATATTTTGATTTATGCACTATTAATGTGTCGTCTTTTCCTCTTGCTAAAGGCTATTACCAATTGGTATAGCGTTTGTAACCAAGAAATTTGCGATCGCAGACATTACTGCTTCTGCCTCCAAAGGACAGATCAATCACATGACCTTTGTTCTCAAAAATTCTCCAATCCTTGAGCGCGGTGTTAATGGATCTCATGGCTGGGTTGATTTCACACTTTTCTTTTGGTTACGTAAGAAACACAAACACCCTAGACATCGCCCTTGCTATAGGACCAATTTGTCTTGGCTATTGACTACCTCAATACCTTGGCCAATTTACATTGAAATATACAAAAGTTTGGGGGTTTAATTCCCCTGCCTAACGACGGCAGCACGTTTTGTCTCAATCCATTCATACTTGATAAACCGCCATAAAATTTCAATTAAATTTAATTCAGGAGAGTAAGAAGGCAACTCAAAAATAGTAATATTACGTTGTTTCCACTCTTCAAGTTTGTCAAAAATAGCATTACTGGTATGAATAGAAGCTGAGATACAAATCGCTCTAAATCTGGTTGATTTAACTGCTCAACTGCCTTTAGTAGTTCTTCAGAAGATAGTTGTACTTCAACTTTCACTATTGACATTTTTTAGAATTCACCAGCTAACTTATTGATATTCTATCAACTGACTCATAAGAGTGAGTGTTTGCAAGGCAAAATAGTCAAGCGATCGCACTCCTAATCTTGACTAAATGAAAGTGCAATGCCAGGTAATATAATTTGAACTTAGTACTTGTCAAAGTTTACACCCCAAGAGTAGGATACTTAATCTTTGATGCAAGTGGCGTGTAGCCAGTCTTTCTCCCAAACCATAGGATTTTTCCACCACTAGCACCGAATATCCAGCTTGACTTAACTGCTGGGCGCAAACTAAACCGGCTATTCCGGCACCAATCACTGCAATATCAGTCATGATTCAATAGTCCCTAGTTATTGGTTATTATCAAAGGACAAAATTACTACTAATGACTGCTGAAAGCTAATAATAGAATAAGGTACAGAAACCTGCACGGAAGGGAGGATGGGAAATTGGATGAAATGAGGGTGGCGCTAGAGTTAGCGACCGAAGAAGAATTACAAGACTTAACGGCAATTCTATTTAGTCGTAAGTTCAATCCCCTAGACTATGTACACACACCCGAACCTATCGAAATACAAAGCCAAGACCGCAAAGCTTGGCTAGACTCGCTAGAGGGTCGCTTTCGCTTTTTGGCGGCAGATGGGATGACGGTATTGCGGGGACGTACAGGCCAGGTAACTTATCGACAAGCGTTAGTTCAAGTATGTAAGTATCTAAAAATTCCCTATTCTAATCAACTGGCAACTATTGATTTAGAAGCAGAAGTATTTTTGCATCTGCTAGGACAGGTATGGAAAAAATTGCCTAAAGAGGAAAAGCAAAAATTGACTGTACAGGTGCAGCGTCAGCTGCTCAAATCAGAACTAAAACAACCGCTACCACTTTTATTGCAACGTGACCCCTTGGGGTTACTTTTCAAAGGCGGTAGTGCGATCGCTGTTACTTCCATGCTCCAACCACTTGTACTTAAGCAAATTGCCCGTCAATTTGCCATCTACTTTGCTACCTATGAAGTAGCCAAACAAGCGGCGATTACAGGCTCAGAAGCAGCTGCAACGCAATTTCAAAGCTATGTAGCTATGCAAATGGCTCGACGGGGTATGACTGTGAGTGCAGCCCGTTATGGGGCAGCCCGCACGATGTTTGCCGTGATTGGGCCGATAATGTGGACTTGGTTTTTTGCAGATTTGGGGTGGAGAGCGATCGCCACTAACTATGGTCGGATCATCCCTACCATTTTCGCCTTAGCTCAAATTCGCCTCACTCGTGAGGAATGTTGGGAGCCAGCTTGAACAAGGTTTTTGACTATTTCAAGTCTCGTTGGCAATCTTCTTGGAACTACTCTCTATGGGGACTGTTAATCTTCCCAGTGAGTCCTTTATTGGGGGCGGTGACTATAGGTTTTGTCTCATTAATAACTTTGCCCAAACAATACCGCAAAATTAGTCGCCGCTCCCTCAACTGGGGATTTGCCCTTTTGAGTGTGTTGCTGATCGTGACTGCTGGGTTTGCCCAAGAGAAGACAACAGCTTTCGTCGGCTTACTTAATTTATTACCATTCTTTTTAGTTTTCGCTGCTCATAGCACTCTGATTCAAACATTTGCCCAATTGCGGCAAATGGCTTGGGTTTTGGTGATCGGTTCCATGCCAGTGATAATTATCGGTTTGGGACAGTTATTTTTGGGCTGGAGTTTGAAGTTCGAGATTTTGTGGATTGTCTTTGCTTGGACGATCAGACCAGGAGGAAATCCGCCAGGTCGCATCGCTTCACTCTTCATGCACGCTAACACCTTCGCTGCTTATTTAGCGATAGTTTTCATCCTTGGTCTAGGATTGTGGCTAGAAAACTATCAGCAACTAAAAGTCAAGAAAAGGCAGTGCGGTCTTCTCCTAAGAGGAGACACCAAGGGCGATGTGGTTTCCCCAAGTAGAGCAACTGCCGTTCAAAATTCATTCCCCCCCCATCTCCCCACTCCCTACTCCCCACTCCCCTTTCTTTTCCTAACCGTGGCGGTGATTGCGAATTTCATTGCCTTGATTTTCACCAACTCGCGCAATGGGTGGGCGATCGCTATTTTTGCTTGTTTAGCTTATGCACTCTACCAAGGTTGGCGCATTCTTGTGGGTGGCGTCGCTGCGATCGTCGCTAGTGTGCTTTTGGCAGCTTTTTCTCCCTCGCCAGTCGCTCAATTTTTTCGTCAGTACGTTCCTGCCTTCTTTTGGGCAAGGTTAAATGACGATATGTATCCAGATAGACCAGTCGCTTTAATGCGAAAAACTCAGTGGGAGTTTGCCTGGTCTTTAGCTGAGGAACATCCTTGGACTGGCTGGGGCTTACGCAGTTTTAGTGGACTCTACAAAGCGCAGATGCAGATTCCCTTGGGTCATCCCCATAACTTATTTTTGATGTTATCTGCTGAAACTGGTTTTCCGAGTACTTTTTTATTTTGTGGCTTACTCGCTTGGATTTTGATTATAGGTATCCAATTACTACAAAAATCAAAATATATCAATACACAAGACAGATTGATATTTTTCAGTTATCTTCTGGCTTTTGTGGCGTGGGTTCTATTCAATACAGTAGACGTAACTCTATTCGAGTTGCGTTTGAATGCGCTCTCATGGTTAATTTTAGCTGCCATTTGTGGAGTAGTACATCGTTTTAAAGAAGTCGGAAGTCGGAAGTCGGAAGTCGGAAGTACAGTTTTGTAACGGGGTAAAACCTCACCCCAACCCTCTCCTTGGTAAGGAGAGGGAGCAAGAATCTTTGGTATATTTGCATCCACTGAGATGCTCCCTTCCTCTTAGAGGTCTTTTGATTCAAGTCAGTTAAGCACTGAGAGTAGCTATTAGTTACTTTTCAGTGTATACACTCAGGACATTTTGAGATTATTAGTAAATAATATTACTATACAGCGTGACTAATACTTAATTAGTCACAGTTGCTGATTGTTGGGAAGGTGTAGGGAGAACCTTTTCGGTTTTTCCTGCATGACGGGCATCTCTTGTAGATGCCCTTTTGTATATTTATTATTTTTCTTAAGTTAAGCACGATTTTAAAAAATATTCAATCAAATTGAATATCTGAAAAAATTTTATCTTTCATAAAGGAACATTGAAGATGATTGCTGAAATTAAACTAGGTCTTTGTAACCCGCCAGAACCGATCTATTTGTATGTGAAAAACGGAGAATTAAGTGGGGAATCTTACCTGTGGTATCACTACGATAATGATAAAACTATTCCTGTACAACAAACAGGGCTAACTGGGTATATATCTGAACTGAAATTAAAACCGGGAGAATTTAAGGGAAAGGACAACACTAAATTAGACATCTTTGTGAGAGCGGATGAAATTTATGTTGTTAGGACTGGCATAGAAACGAACTTTGCTAAAACTTTCCTTTTAGCTGTATCACTAGTTCAGGACTTTTCCAAGCCCCTGATTATCGCTGCAACTGCTGGAAAAGAGAATGTGGTTTTTTGTAACCTCTACGACGCGGCGACTAAAACCCGGATTCGTTCTGAATGGAATAGAGATGCTGATTGGTTAGCAATCATTGATAGTGTTCAAACTAAGTTGCAGACATCTAAAAATTCTCATATCGTCTCTGGTGAGCCAATACTGTTCTGATTGAAGAAGAATTCAGAAGTCAGAAGTCAGAAGTCAGAAGTCAAAATTCAGGAGCGGAGTTGGAGCCGCTCTGCGTCTACGCGCCCAATATTCTGATTGGGATTAAAGACTACGATAACCCTTATGGTGTAAGCTCTCGGTAAAATAGGTGTGTCGGTAACGAAAAAAATACGCCTCCATAACCAACCTTATGCTCACAACAGCTAACTTTCTTCAGTACACCCAATGGTCAGGTATCGCTACCTTGGTATTTGCTGCCTTAGTAGTTTTGGCTTTTATTCTCAAATGGGGCATCCGCTTTCGGCTGGTGGGTGCAACTGGCTTTATGCTAGTGGTGACAGCTGGTTTATTTGGACTCTCGATAGTCCCCTTGAGTCGGACTGTGATTCCCGGAGCAGTCCACTACACTCTAGTTTATGATAATGGCTCAACACAAGCGGTGATTGCCACATCACCCCAAATTACACCCACACAATTAGAAGCAACTTTACGTCAAGCAGCTAGTAATCTGTTTTCTTATGGTCGCTCAGGTACACAGGAAGACGACAAGTTGACAGTTCGCGCCCGTACCATTATCCACCCAGAAACAGGGATTTCTGTACCAGTTTACTTGGGTGAGGTGAAGCGATCGCTCGCTTCTCATCAAAATTCCCCAATCACAGTCAAAATTTATACGGACAATTTCGCCCAATTGCCAAAAACTACCGCTTAAGAGGATCAGAGGGGCGTATATTTGCACGCCCCTACGATGTATTTGTAGCTAAGGATTGTCTGAAATAGCATGACTATCTACACACGATCAATTCTCGATCGCTTTTCTTGAGAATCTGAGAATGGTAATGTTAATTAATTATCCGGTTATTCAAAACTTTGATAGTTCGGAATTTCAGGTGAATGGGCATCATAGATTTAAGCAACGTCGTCAAACTACTCAATCAGTCGGCAACAAACTTTGTCTATTTCCTTGCTTGGCTCAAATCCAAATCAGCCGGGTGTAAGATTGGAGCCATCCAAAAACCAGCTTGGCAACAAGTATCCCCGATCGCCTGTCTATTAGTTTAAGAAATATCAAGGTTTTGGCAAACTAGATTATATGCCTAATAAACTTTCTACTCAACCTTCTTTGTCTACTCAAACCTCTAGTTCATTTTTTACCCTCACAGTTGCCCCAGCAAAAGTAATCCGTGGTTCTGGGGTGTTGCAAGCAGCCGCAGCCGAAATCGCCTATTTGGGAAGTCGTCCCTTAATTGTGGCAGGTGAGTCTACTCTCGCCATCAGCCGAAAGAATTTGCAACCAGTTTTAGAAACGCAACAGTTACATACTGTCCAAGCTTCCTATGGTGCAGATTGCTGCGAAGCTAGCCTGAAATCTTTACAGAAGACGGCAAAAGAACATAAAGCTGATGTGATTATCGGTGTTGGTGGCGGCAAAGCCCTGGATACAGCGAAATTAGTCGCGCAGCAGTTACTATTACCAGTGGTGACAATTCCGACTTCCGGGGCTACCTGTGCAGCTTGGAGTGCTTTGTCGAATGTTTATTCCGAAGATGGCGCGTTTCTCTATGATGTGGGGCTGTCTCGTTGTCCCGATTTATTGATACTCGATTATGACTTGATTAAAACTGCACCACAACGTACTTTAGTAGCTGGAATTGGTGATGCGATCGCTAAGTGGTATGAAGCCTCAGTTAGCAGTGGGCATTTGCAAGACACTTTAATTATTGCTGCGGTGCAACAAGCGCGAGTTTTGCGAGATATCCTCTTGCAAAAGTCAGCCGCCGCCATCAAAGAACCAGGTAGTGAAGTTTGGCGAGAAGTGGTAGATGCTACTGTTTTACTCGCTGGCGTAGTTGGGGGACTTGGAGGGGCGCAGTGTCGCACAGTTGCAGCCCATGCGGTGCATAATGGTTTAACGCACATTTCGGGACATGGCAGTATTCATGGCGAAAAGGTTGCTTTTGGAATTTTGGTACAACTGCGTTTAGAAGAAATGCTACAAGGCAATCAACTAGCAGCATCAGCACGACAACAGTTATTAAAGTTCTACACAGAAATTGGACTACCCCAAAAATTAAGCGATTTGGGATTGGGCAATATTACATTAGGGCAGTTGCAAACAGCCACTGAAATTGCTCTAGTTCCTAATTCTGACATCCATCGACTACCATTTAAAGTCGCGCCAGAACAGTTGATGGCGGCAATGGTTTCTACCACTGCACCTATAGATAGTAGGGATACTATAAATCGAGTTTCGCCCAAGGGAATCAGTGACGAGGTTTTATGAGTTTAAATTGGATTGTCCCAGCAGAACGCATACAAAAACTGCCACCTTATGTATTTGCCCGTTTAGATGAACTGAAAGCTAAAGCACGAGAACAAGGGTTAGATTTAATTGATTTGGGTATGGGAAACCCCGATGGTGCAACGCCAGCACCAGTGGTAGAAGCAGCGATCGCAGCCTTGAAAGATCCCGCTAATCACGGTTATCCTCCTTTTGAGGGGACTGCTAGTTTTCGCCGTGCGATCACCAACTGGTATCATCGCCGTTATGGTGTGGTTCTCGATCCTGATAGCGAAGCCTTACCGCTACTGGGTTCTAAAGAAGGATTAACCCATTTAGCGATCGCCTTTGTTAACCCTGGTGATTTAGTTCTGGTTCCTTCCCCAGCTTATCCTGCACATTTTCGGGGACCTGCGATCGCAGGTGGGAAAATCTACAGCTTGATCCTCAAACCAGAGAATGACTGGTTAATTGATTTAGCTGCGATTCCTGACGAGATTGCCAAACAAGCCAAAATTCTCTATTTTAACTATCCCAGCAATCCCACTGCTGCCACCGCACCCCGCGAATTTTTTGAAGAAATCGTCGCTTTCGCCCATAAATATGAAATTATGCTGGTGCATGACTTGTGTTATGCCGAGTTAGCTTTTGATGGTTATCAACCCACTAGCTTGTTAGAAATTCCTGGTGCAAAAGATATTGGCGTGGAATTTCACACCTTATCTAAAACCTACAATATGGCTGGTTGGCGCGTTGGATTTGTGGTGGGTAATCGCCATGTAATTCAAGGTTTGCGGACGCTGAAAACTAACTTGGATTACGGCATTTTTGCCGCATTACAAACAGCAGCCGAAACAGCTTTACAACTGCCAGATGTGTATTTGCACGAGGTACAACAACGCTACAGTACCCGCCGCGATTTCCTGATTCAAGGATTAGGAGAGTTGGGTTGGGATATCCCCAAAACCAAGGCGACAATGTATCTTTGGGTGAAGTGTCCCGTTGGCGTTGGTTCCACAGATTTTGCCCTGAACGTGTTGCAGCAAACAGGCATTGTCCTGACTCCAGGTAATGCCTTTGGGGTTGCAGGTGAGGGTTATGTCAGGATCAGTTTGATTGCCGACTGCGATCGCTTGGGTGAAGCTTTACATCGCTTCAAGCAAGCTGGCATTCGCTATCAACCTGAAGCTGTAGTCTCTACTTGAGAAGCGATCGCTGATCTCGTCAGTTGAGTAGAGAAAGGAAATCCAACATTGCATAACTAAAATTTTTGCTGATGATGTTTGATATCATGTAAAAAAGTAGATAGAGTGGAAAATGATTGGTACTAATATTTACATCAGTCAGGAAACTCAAGAATCTCTAATTAAAGCTGCGGCTTTAAAAGAAATATCTGTTGAAGAACTAGCTTCTTCTATTTTGAGGGAAAGTATTCAAGAAAAGTTTGGGCAAATTAGCTATTCTTCTAAGAATCAAGGCAAATTTGCCATTAATCCGCTTGTAAAAATGCAACCCTACGCTTATTTAGCAGATCCAAATGAACCCGTTATTTCTCCTGATGATTGGGAAATGAATCAGAATTTTGAAGGGAATGATTTGTGATCATTCTTGATACTCATATTTGGGTTTGGTGGAATCACAATGATTTAAAGTTGACCCTTGTCTACCGTGAGGCAACAAATAGGGAAAGACCTCATTCATGGTTTAGGTGTTTGCTCTATTAGTTTGTTAGAAATTAGCAGACTTGTTACCCAAAATGAGTTAATTCTTCCCTGTTCGATTCAAGAATGGTTTAACATTGCTTTGGCACAAGAGGGAGTAATTCTTCTATCAATCACTCCCCAAATTGCCATTGATTCCTACTCACTTCCAGGTAATTTTCATAAAGATCCAGCTGATAGAATTATCGTTTCAACAGCAAGAATCTATAATGTTCCTTTGGTGAGTGTAGATGAAAAAATACTTGCTTATTCTGATGTAAAAAGAATTCTCCCCTGAATGTTAAGTGCGTCGATTGCTAATTTTATAGTGTAGGCATTACGCTCAAAAATTGGTAAACTCATATCTTGTACCTAACGATTAAAATCGCGGCTACCTGAACAAAGCCTGCCGACCCAGGCTTCAAAACCCTTGATTTCCCTTAGTCCGCGTAGGCGGACGAGAGTTTGTATAGCCGCGACTTCCAGTCGTTTGGGCTAGGTGCAAGATGTGAGTAAATCCCTAAGAAGAAAATCACGGTTTCGGCTATTGTTTGCGTAACTCCTGTATTAATTAGTTCTTAAGTCCAGTGGCTTTACCCTTGTGCAACAAAGTAACGATCGCAGTGCCAAGAAGTGCTAATAAGCTCAAAGTAGAACTAGATTCAGGAACAGACTTGGGATTCTCAATTTTGAGAACTTGTCCAAGTCCAGGGCGATCGCCTCGGTTTGTCACATAAATATCACCATCAGCACCAATAGTCAAAGCAGTAGGAGACTCTAGTCCATTGCCACTAAGAATAGTTGTGCGAGTTCCATCGGTCGCTATTTTAATCACAGAACCATCTAGATTACCTTTCCAGAGTGACTGATTAGCGTATTGCAAAGCATATAAATTACCATCAGGATCAAAAGCTAAGTCAGTAAGTTGGGTAAAGCCATCAGTATAGACTGTTGGTTGACCATCAGAACCAATTCGATAGATTTTTGCTTTACCTTCTGGAAAAGGAAAACCAGTTAATTGGCTAATATAATAAGCACCATCTGGGCCTTTGGCGACATTTGTGGGTACTGCTTGGATTTCAAATGGCGATGACGATGCACCAGAGGGAAAAACTGGATTAGTTAATGTCTGCCGGGGAATTGTGGCGATCGCCTTCAAATTACTTCCATCAGTCCCGACACTGAATAAGTCATTGGCACCCGCATCAACTGCAACAATATTATTTCCCTGTAAAAGAAGAGAGAAGGGATTACTAATTACATCGCCTTTATCAGGATTATTTGCAAGTTCATAATTAGCTAAATCAGCTACACTAGTCCAGGAATTTGTATTGAAATTAGCAGTGATAATTTTTCCTAAGTCTGTGTTACCTAATCTGGCGCGAAATGTGGGATTTGAACCATACCCAACCGCAATATAAGGCTTGCCAGCAGCATCAAATTTGATATCTTGAGGCCCAGAAGTATCAGTACCATCTGATAGTGCTAAAGAAGGAAGTCCTGTAAGTATACGTTCTTGAGTACCATCTCCAATTTTTGTCACTGCACCAGTTGTGCCATAACATAAAGATTGGTTTTCAACGCTCGGTGAAGGAACACAAGCTCCACTTCCGCCTGTTCCTGCTTCTGTGACGTAGAGGCTGCCGTCAGGGCCAAAAGTTAGACCCCGTGGATTATCAAGACCATCGGCAATTACCGAAAACGATGCCGCCTCTGCTGCTTTCATTCCCGAAAAAGCAGCAATACAAAGACTCAAAAATGTAATTCCAAATTGGTTTAGTTTCATTAAACCCGTCCGAAAATTAAATTTGCGTAATAGAATATACCAGTTGAAATCTGAATTTCTTAATTTTCAGTCGAATTATACCATTGATAAAAATTTTTGCAACACATGAAAAACTCCACCCATAAGGGGATGGAGTTTTTGGGCATGGGGCATGCGGAAGAATCACCAATGCCCAATGCCCGAAGTCGGGGGGCGGTGAGTCCAGCCCATGTCTTGGCTTCTGCCGAGATGGGGGACTGGCTTTCCCGTTGGGCTATCCCTCTCCACCCACAATGGGTTGGAGTTTACCGCCAACTTTCAATAAAAGAGCAAGATTTATGACGATTTTGAAAAACTATCCTGATTTGCCTAGAATAGCAGTGTAGTTACTAGTCTACAGAGTGTTAGATAAATTACAACACTAGTTAATGTAGGATAAATAATTTTATGATGTTATCTAATTTAGATTTAGTTCGAGAATTTATCGGCAACTCTATCCAGAAAAAAGATATTTTATTGGCAAATCGTTCTTTAACAGCACAAACAATTGATCACATTAGCAATCTGGCAACAAAAGCTGAAGGCGTAATTGCCACTGTCCAACTAGATAGCCCACTAACTGAATTCTTGATTTTGTCCCAATCATCCCATTGGGAATTACTGAATCAGACTTTACCAGAATGCAGTTATCTCCTGAAAGGAAACATAGATAGTCACCGTTTCTATCACTATGAATACTGCCAAATCCCTAAGAACTATAAGTTGCAATGTACTAAATCTGTCATTTTATGGCAAGCTTGGTGGAAATATCGCAAGAATGCTTTACAACTAGGAATTCCATTGGATCTTTTAATTCAGACAAGAGATTCATGGTATCCAATCAGAGATTTAATCATTAGTGATGGAATTCTGTATGTCAAAACTTTAGGACATGAGATAGGAATTGATGCAAATGACTTAGTGATTTGGTTAAGCAAAATTGATGTAAATTCTCAAAATTAGTTATTAGTCATTAATCATTAGTTATTGCTTAAACCATAAGTGTTTTGGCTTTTCAAGCGTGCCATTCATCGTTAATTATGTCTTTTTCGAGCTTCCAAGGGTTGTAAGTTAGTTTTCAAATCGCTACAATCACAAATCAGGTTAGCGATCGCTCGAATTAATTTCGCTGGCTCCACAGGTTTGGTGATATGCTGCCCAAATCCGGCGGCAATTGCCTGTTGGTAATCAGCCTCACCAGCATAAGCGGTTATGGCGATCGCGGGAATTTCCCCTCCAAGTTCTGGTAACATAGCCCTAATTTTACGCATCAGCATATAACCGTCTACTTCCGGCATTCCAATGTCACTTAACAGCAGATTTGGCTGGAACTCAGGCATAATTCGTAGTGCTTCCACAGCCGATTCTGCCTGAATTACTATCGCGCCAGATTGCTGCAAAATGAAAGCAATTAACTCTCGCGTATCACGCTCATCATCCACAAGCAGAACTTTCACCCCATTTAAATCAGGCAAATCATCAGCTTGATAGACAATCTGCTGGCTATTTAGATGAATCTTGATCAGTGGTAGCATGACTGTAAAGGTTGCTCCCTGTTCTTCACCCAAGCTTTCTGCCTTAACTGTGCCGCCATGTAGCTCTACGATGTGACGAACAATAGCTAATCCTAAGCCCAGTCCGCCGAATTTTCTGGTAGTTGCACCATCAGCTTGTCGGAAGTAGTCAAATACGAATGGTAAAAAATCTGGGCTAATTCCCTTACCTGTATCATTGACTCGAAGTTGAACCTGAGAACCAACAGACTCTAAACTGATTTCTATCTGTCCACCTTGGGGCGTAAACTTAATCGCATTGGAAAGGAGATTCCAGATAACTTGCTGCAAACGACCGGAATCACCTGTTACTAAAAATTTGGAGTCGCCCCTTTGGTGTGCTTCTAGCGCAACTAAAATTTCGGATTTGAGATTGTCAGGTTGCTTGTTAAAATCGTGAGGATTTCCTAATCCAAAATCGTTCGACTGAGCCAAGCCGTTCGCGTAGCGTTCCGCAGGAAAGTCTAAAATCGTCAGTCGCAAATTGATCGATTTGGCTTCAGCAGCTAAACGTACAGTTTCTATTGCTGCGGCGATCGCAGTTTCCAGATTTACAGGAGCAATATTTAAACTGAGTTTACCTTGCAAAATCCGAGAGACATCCAGCAAATCTTCAATTAGTTGCGTCTGAAGCTTGGCGTTGCGTTCAATGGTTTCAAGAGCGCGAGTGGTAGTTGCTTGATCATACTTTTTAGTTTGCAATAACTTCGCCCATCCCAGAATCGGGTTTAGCGGCGTGCGAAGTTCGTGAGAAAGAACCGCCAAAAATTCATCTTTGATCCGGTTAGCTTGGACTAATTGCTCTTTTTGCTGCTGTAACGAAGCCATCAACTGAGCGCGTTCCAGAGCAACCGCCACCTGATCGGAGGTTGCTTGTAATAGGGCAACTTCCCCAGAAGTGAAGTGTGTACGGGTGCGACTGGCAAAGGAAAGGACACCAAGCAGTTTTCCCTGAGCAATTAACGGTTGACCTGCATAGGCTGTGATTCCCAAAGTCTGGAGGATGTCAGCATTTGGATGAGTAGAGTGCAGCACATCATTAACGACGATTTGACGGCGTTCTTGCACCACTAGTCCGCACATCCCTTGATTAAATTCTAGGTATTCAATTGCTTGAAATACTTCATCACTAATCCCGTTCCAAGCTACTAACCGAAGTTTCTGCTTATTTTCGTGTGTATCAATTAGATAGTGGAAGTAAAAATCCAAATCCATCTGCGCCGAGAGTTTACTAAACAAGCTGTTCATTAAATCCAAAGGGCGCTCGGTTGAAAGCAAATCGCTGGTTGTTTCAGAAAGCAGTTTGAGTCTTTCACTGCGCTCTTGCAAGGCTTTTTCAGCCAGCTGGCGTTCACGAAGGGCGCGTTCGCGTTCGGTGATGTCAACTGCAACCCCTCCTACCAAGCGTTGCCCAGATGCATCGGCAATGGGAAACTTATATACCAAAAATTCCCCCAGTGTGCCATCTGTGCGTGGGGCAGATTCGATCGTTTCCACAACCTGATTCGTCTCGGCAACCATTCTAATGTTATCCAGCAAAGGTTGAGCGATTTCGGCTGGGTAGAGGTCAAAAATGTTTTTATTAATCGCCTTATTTGTTGCTAAATCAAATGTGGTTAGATAAGTTGGACTGAGGTAAAGTACACGTCCGTCTGCATTCGTAATCCAGGCTGCGGCTGGAATATTGTCCATAAAAGCTTGAAATTGCTCTTGACTCTGATTCAGCGCTTTTTTAGCTTGTTTAAGATCACTAATATCGAGAATGAATACGACTGAGTTCTGGCGAGATTCTCCTAATAGAGAGTAGCCAACTACAACCGGAACGCAGGAACCATCCTGGCGAATACATTCCTTTTCATAGGGAGTACAAGTTCCCTTCGCTTTGGCCTCGGCAAGAGCCAACTCATCTAAATATTGGTACTCAGGAGGCGTGATATCAGTCCAGCGTAATCTACCTGCTTGGATATCTTCTTGGGTATAGCCGACAATTCGCAAAAACTCGTCGTTAGCTTCAGCGATCGCACCATTGACATCACCAAAGAGAATCCCAACTACATTTGCTTTCACAAAACTTCTGAGACGTTCCTCACTTGCTTGGATTGCTTTCTCTGCTTGCTTGCGTTTGCTGATGTCACGGTAGAAAATGTCCAGACCATCTTCACAAGGGTAGGCGTGAATCTCTAGCCACAGGTCATACTTGGATGGGAAGTAGTAGTGATGCTCGAAGTGGACGGGAATCTGTTCGGCGATCGCCCGCCGATACTGGCGCTCTACATTCGTGTCTACTGATGCAGACCACTCCTCCCAGTGCGACTTACCGATCACCTCTGTCCGGGGTTTGCCGTTAATTCGCTCTGCTTCAGCATTTTGGTAAATGATTCGCCAGTCCCGGTCTAGAGTAATAAATGCATCACTCATATTTTCCAGAGTGCGCGTGTTCCGCTCATTGGCTTGCTGTAATGCCGCTTTTGCTTGTTTGCGTTCGCTCAAATCCACAACAAAGCCAATGACTGTTTCTTGAGTATCTCCCACAAAGACAGAACCGAGCAAAACGGGAATGCGATCGCCATTTTTACAAATGTATTCCTTCTCAAAGGGCTTACATACTCCGGTAGTTTTCAGTTCTTGGATTGAACGCTCACTTAAAATAAGATGCTCCGGTGGGGTAATCTTGCGCCAGTTCATTTGGTTAGCAGACAAATCTTCTCGCGTATAGCCGACCATCTTCAGAAAAGCATCATTGGCTTCGATGATCGAACCGTTGTTCATATCAGTTATAATCACCCCAATGATGTTAGATTCTGCCAGTCGGCTAAACCGCATTTTGCTATTTTGCAACAACTTCAGGCTTGTCTCTGCCTTGCGTCTAGCAGTTCGCAACTCTGAAGAGAGGGCAGTAATTAAGAAAGAGACTAGTGAGAATGTGGTTAATCGTACCAAGACGCTCAGGCTAAGAATATCGAACGAGTAGACTGGCTCAATAAAAAAGTAAAAAGCACTTGTAACAGATAAGGCGATCGCTAGCACTCCAAGTCTCATGCCGCCATACCAGGCACTGATTGCCACGGCAGCATAAAAGAATGTAAATACGCTCGGATCGAAGACGGGCAATAACAGCCGCGTTAGTAACAGCGCCGCTATGACTGTCAGAATCATTACACTATAAGCTATTAACCGAGAACGTATCATCAAAATTTTTTCGGGTACTTTCACGATCATTTTAGAAGTCCTCCCGTTGCTCCGGTTTTGGGAGATACTCGTTCACTAGTCTTTTGCCTGGTTTGCCCATCTTCTGTAACATTTCTTCAATTAGCTTAAGTGCCATCTGTGAAGGCAATGTAGATCCGTTCTCCCAGCGATTGACTGTTCGCAGGGAAACTCCCAATTTGGCTGCAAACTTTTCCTGAGAAAGATTGAGTTGCTGCCGAAGTTCATGGATTAAATCTGAAGTTTTTAGTGGCTTTCCTAGTTCCATAATATGAAGATTAGGACAGTTGTCTCGCCATTTGTCTCCAGCTTGAGGAAGAATTTAAACAGTCATCAGTAGTTATCAATTTCATCTTTTGGTGGAAGACTGATATCAGTGGTTACTGTTAACTGTAGAAAGTATCTAGAAAATAAACCTGAAATTTTGTCTGGTATATGATGCCACAATAGTATTATTTAAGGCGATTTGATGATTCTCAGCTATCATGTACCGCCAAAATTTATCGGTGGTGCATTACATTGTACAGCTTAACCTCACCCCGATAAAGCGGTGCTTTATCTCCCCTCTCCTTATTAAGGAGAGGGGATTGTGTTTTATCTCCCACTTAACTTTTTCTCAAAGTCAATTTTTTTAACGAACCGCTAAGGAAGCAAAGAAGAGGCAGCGCGTTGCGGGGGTTCCCCCCGTTGTAGCGACTGCCGTCGCAAAGGAAGAAAAGGAAGAAAAGGAAGAAATGCTTAACCCAAAACAAAACCTCAAAGAGTCCTGAAGGACATCCCTCTCCTTACCAAGGAGAGGGACAGGTTTTGCGTAGCAGAACCAGGGTGAGGTTTTATTTAATACTTGGCATTTATAAGCTTTTCCAAAGCCTCGCTAATTTTGGCAACACTATCTGAAATTTTTATCAAAAAAATACGTAGTTAATTTTAATTCTCAGGTAAGATGCCAATGGCAAAGCTGTAAAGCTATGATAATATTTAAATAAAATTTTTGCCTAATTTATATCACTATTTTGATTAATCAACACTCTGAAAACCTCCTAAACACTCAACTGGAAAATGCACGAGGTAAAAGTTATATATTTAGCTGGTTTGATTGGTTTTGTCTTTGGTATCCTCCAGGCTGGCTAATTTTATTCAACCGCCATTGGCAGCACTATCAAACCGATCCAGATGGTTGGAATTGGCTAGAATATGGATTATTTTTAATTCCAGGCGGATTTTATCTAGCGTTGCTGAGTCGCTGGTTGCGTCTTGGTTTTCGTTCACCCCGAAAAGAAGTTGGTGAATTTGATCCCAAATATCAACAAGCTTTTAGCGAAGAAGTTCTCAGCCCCATCGTTAAATACTATTTTCGGGGAGAATTGCAACAAATCGAAAACTTACCGCCAACAGGGCCATTAATTGTGGCAATGAATCACGCCGGGATGTCTTTTCCTTGGGATTTTTTAACCTTGGGTTATTTATTAAGTGAAACTAGAGAATGGAAAGTCCAACCCGTAGCAAGTCCAGCATTATTTGAGCATCCTTGGGTGATTTGGTGGCTACCACCTAAATGGTCGCAGGTTTTGGGTGGTGTGCGAGCCGAATTAGATGATTTTGAAACAGCGATCGCAGCGCCAACGCCTCCGGCAAACCCTCAAGGTAAAATTCTCTTATATGCACCCGAAGGTATCCGTGGCCCTCTGAAAGGTTGGAAAAGACGCTATCAACTACAAAAGTTTGATGTGAGTTTTATTAAGTTGAGCGATCGCTATCAAACTCCCATTCTGCCAGTAGTTTGCATCGGCAGTGAATCTTTACATCCTTGGGCTGTTAATTTTACCAAATTGCAACGACTAGTCAAATTACCATTCTTACCTTTCTCGCCTTTAATGCTTGTCTTAATTCTGTTTCCCTCAATGGGAATTTGGGCAATGAGAACTCGCCTGCGTTACTTTATTCAGCCTTTGGAACAATTAGGGTTGAAAACTAACTCCGATAAAGGGCGTGCAGCAATCTATCAACAGGCGCAACAATTACGAGAAAAATTGCAAACTAAAATTACTTTGATGGTAAATAAATCCACGCTTTACGGGTAAAGCGTTAGGCACTTTTAGATCCCCCCTAACCCCCCTTAAAAATGGGGGAACCCAGAGTGGTTTCATACAAGCAGAGAAAAACTAAAACTGGGTTTTAAAGCCTCTCCCCGCTTGCCTGACGGCAGGCTGACGCCAACGGGGAGAGGAATGGAATCGGGGTCAAAATCTATGGTTATACACGAGAAATAAAGACTTCCATATTTTTCTTTTTTCGTATGAAACCACCCTGCCTTAAAAATGGGGGAACCGGAATCAAAGTCCCCCTTAAAAAGCTATCCATTACCCACATCTTTCTTAACATAACGTGAGTTCGACGGAACTAAAAAAAGGCAGGAGGTAGTGCAGGCAAATCTTTTGGGTAAATGTCAATTGAAGGTTTTTTAGGCAAATAGGTA
>NZ_JBALFC010000063.1:0-16433 GCF_036917755.1 Nostoc sp. | reverse complement strand
TTATGGCTTAACTAACTTTAATAGTTTTAGGAGAAGGATTTTACTAAACTGGCATTTCTGTTGTTAATTTAACATATTTAGTCTGGGAGAGCCATTTTATATCAAAGATGTAATCATGAATAATTACGATCCTCAACCAGAAAACAACAAACCCAAATACAAAGGTAAATATCGAATTGATTCAACCCGTTTGCCAGCATGGAGTTATGCTAGTAATGCCGGATATTTCGTGACTATTTGCACCGACGGTAAAAAATGCTTTTTTGGTGAGGTTGTGCAGGGTGAAATGCAGCGATCGCCAATTGGAGAAATTGCTCAGAAATTGTGGTACCAGATTCCTAATCATTTTTCTAATTGCCAGATAGATTCGTTTTGCGTCATGCCTAATCATATTCACGGGATTTTGGTTATTAATCAAATACGAGAAGACGCGATTCAAACGATTCAAACACAAGAAGACGCGATGAATCCCGTCTCTACAAATGGGGATGGTCAACGGGGTGGGGTTACTGGGTTATTTAATCCGATGTTGTCTAAAAATTCCCTTTCTAAAATTATTAGATGGTACAAAGGACGATGTACATTTGAAATTAATCAAATATATCAAGGTTTTGGATGGCAAGAAAGGTTTCATGACAACATAATTCGTAATGAATTTGCCCTCGTTCAAATTAGACAATATATTATCAATAACCCAATCAATTGGGAACGCGATCGCGAAAAACCACCCCATTCCCCCTTGTAGAGACGCGATTCATCGCGTCTTCTTGTATTTAATTCATCGCGTCTTGTACTATTGACGCGTATAACGATGTTTCACCCCAATGGGGAAATATTCAAAATCACCCATTGGCGCTAATGCAACTTGTGGTGTTTGATATTCTGCGGGAACATAATTTGCAAACTCGCTATTTAGGCGTAGCAGTTGTGAAAGAATAGAAGATGCGATCGCTTCTCTTCGATCTTCACTACCCTCTACCCCTGCTCCTAACTCCACAACCACAGATAAAAATCGATTCTTATCTGCATCTTCCTGTACCTGCAACACAAATTTACCCGTCACCCATTCTTGAATTCCTGGTTGTTCTAATCCCACCGTCACATTTTCTGGATAGATATTTGCACCAAAGTAGGAAACTGTAAAGTTAGAACGACCGAAGACATAAACGAAAGGTAGCTGATGAATACCTCTAAGGGAGTGGGTAATGGGGAGTGGGGAGTGGGGAGTGGGGAGTGGGGAGTTCTCTAACGCTGCAACAGGGTTAAATCCCCATTCAGCTAAAAATTGCAGCATGGCATCATAACTAATTATCCCGCCAGTATCCAAGATGTCATAACGCACTAAGGGAATACCGTTATCTCCAGAAAACAGCAATCCGCCATCTTCAACTTCAAAAAAGCGACTGCAAGGATCATATTGTACCAACGTGGGTAAACGCGATTCCCCAAATAAAGCTCTAGCTGCATCGGGATTTATTGCCAAAAAACGCCGAATGCAGATACTTAACGGTGTTTCATTACCCAAAACTCCCGCATCCGCAGTGCCGTAAAGTGATGCAAAATCATAACAGGGATTTTGTGAACCAACTCTTTCGCCAACCAAACTCCGCCATTCTTCACTAAATACTTCCCCCGCCATCACTAATTTAATCTGATATTGCTGCCACTCCACACCACAAGCGATACCAGTATCAATCACATCTTTTAAAAATGGCGGGTATCCCAATAACACCACTTGCTCAAATCCTGAACCTAGTTCTTGGACAACTCGCAAGATTTCTTCTTTGTTGTTACCAGGAGTAATTACAGTGATGGGATAACCTTTGCTAGCAAGATAACGACAGCAATTAGTAGTAAACATTCCACCTACCCAAGTGCCCAAAGTGAAACAAATTACTGCTAGGGTACGTCTGGTATCTGAATAGAAACTATCGTGAAAAATCTGTTCAAAGCGTGTGGCGATTTGGAGTTCATCTGTGAGAAAACGAGGCCAAAATGTCGGTTTCCCACTGGAACCAGAAGAAGCAGCTATCATGTCGCACCCTTGGAGTTGTCCGTTGCGGCACAAGTCAGCTAAGGGATAACGCAGGATATAATTTTGTTTAGCGATCGCTGGTAGTTTTTGAAACTCCTCCAAGGTTTGAATAGTCGCGGGATTAATTTCCCTTTCTGCTAAAAACGCCTTGTAAGCTGGTACATTAGCCGCCACATCGTGAAATAAACTCAAAGCTGCCGAAGTTGGAGTGTTGAGATGCCGTTGCAGTACCGTTTCTAGGGGGGTAGACAAAAAATCTTCAAATGCTTTAATTACTTGCTGCTGTCGTGGTTTGTAGTTCATGATGCTTGTTGTTTATCCTGAAGTAAAACCAAAATAATTCGTAATTCGTAATTCGTAATTCGTAATGACGCACTTCGACCCTTCTCTACGAGACGCTACGCGAACGACGCAGGCTCAGGGCAGGCAAGCTCTGTTACCACTCGAATACTCGCTAAGGGACTTCCAAGAAATAAATTATCCATCTTGTGGGGTGGGCATCTTGCCCGCCCTGAATATGGGACGGGTGAGGACATCCATCCCACAAGAAAATTTGGGATGTTTTTTTATTTGTCAGTCCCTAATGTAATTCGTAGGATATCCGAAAATGAGGGTATGCGCGTTGTAGTTAGTCAATAAAACCTTAATTTATCCTTGGGCACCATGCAGCTCTATTGCAGTAAACAACACACAAATAATGGCATTAACCGCTTTTGTACCCATTGTGGTGAACCATTACCTCTTGCTGTGGGGCAGATTGTGGATAATCGCTATCAAATTATCCGTCATCTAGGGCAGGGCGGCTTTGGACGCACCTATTTGGCGGAAGATAGAGATAAGTCCGATCAAATATGTGTGCTGAAGGAATTTGCACCCCAAGTACAAGAACAGCAAGATTTACAAAAAGCTAAAGAGTTATTTGAACGAGAAGCAAATGTTCTGAAAAAACTCCAGCATTCGCAAATTCCGCGTTTTCACGCCTCGCTACAAGTGAAAATAGGTACTAAAGATTTTTTCTTTCTGGTGCAAGATTATGTGGAAGGTGACAATTATTACCAATTATTAGAACAGCGCGAAAGTCAAGGAAAAACCTTCAGTGAAGAGGAACTAATAACCCTTCTGCAACAGATTTTACCCGTGTTATCCTACATCCACTCACAAGATGTAGTTCACCGCGATATCACTCCTGATAATTTGATTTGGCGACGTTCTGATAATCTGCCAGTGTTAATTGATTTTGGTGGTGTCAAGCAATTGCCAGCTTCTCAAGGTTTTTGGCGCACTAAGTTAGTTGGAAATAACACTTTACTGGGTAAAAAGGGCTACGCTCCAGAAGAACAGCTACGGCAGGGTAAAGTATTTTTAAGTAGTGATTTCTATTCTTTGGCGGTGACGACATTGGTGTTGCTCACAGGTAAAGAGCCGCAAAAATTATACGACAGCTATCAGGGAATTTGGGCATGGGGAAAGGAAATCCAAGTTAGTCCCCAACTAGAAGTGGTGTTAAAAAAGATGCTGGCTTATAAACCGAGCGATCGCTACCAACGAGCCGAGCAAATCCTCAAAGATTTACCATCGTCAACTGTTACAAAATCTCCAAGTAATTATATTACCACCAAGATTAAGACGATGGTAGTTGCTCCCGGAAGACAACGCGCCAGTGCTATTGTCAGTAGATTACAAAGCCAAACGCAAGCACTCGCTAAACCGATATCTTGGCCTGTTTGGATTCGCCCTTTTGTGATCAGTTTAGGGGGAACAGCTTTAGTTGGATTAACTTTGGCGGCAGGAAATGCAGTCATTCGGACTGTAACTTCAATCACCATTCCCTCAATTTCATTACCGCAAATTCCCCAGTTTCCCAATCCGATCGCTAAACCAGTCAGCGACAAAGGAAAAAATGGCGAACTCCAACAAATTAACAGTCGTCGCCAACAGCTAGAAATTACTGAAGGATTTTTTATTCCCTTTGTAGATAATTTATTTTATACAAAAAAACCGGAATTAAAAGGACGTAGCTTGACATCTAAACCTGAAGATGCTGGTTTACGAGATGAATGGTCTAGTATTGCTGACGATTTATTGAATAAACTAGAACAGGCTGATCTGAGTACAGCAGCACGTCGTCAACTGGGTAAATATACTGCACAAAATTACGAAACATGGAGACGACAAGCGCGATCGGGGCAGTTTGGGAATTATACAATTGATCAACTGAACAAAGACACAAATGAAAAATTTGATCGGTTGTTTCCTGGTCAGCAGCGTGGGAAACTGAATCAACAGACTTTTGGTCAAATTTGGTATGCGATCGCAGCTGATCAAATCAGTAAAGTACAATCTGGCAAGTAACGAGAGATGAGGGAGATGAGGGGGATGAGGGAGATAAGGGAGAAATAAGCAATGCCAATGCCCAATGACAAAATTATATTGTTCTAAAGTACATGAAAATTCCCCAGGTAGTCGTTTTTGTCTCCAGTGTGGTGAAAAGTTGTTGGATACGCCCATGAGTTATAGTATTCAACCGGGACTAACTTTAGGCGATCGCTATCTAATTGTGCGTCAAATTGGTCAAGGTGGCTTTGGACGCACTTATTTAGCTGAAGATGTCAACCGTTTCCGCGAACTTTGTGTTTTAAAGGAATTTTCACCCCAAGTTCAAACCGCTTACGTTGTTCAAAAAGCTGAAGAACTGTTTGAGAGAGAAGCGAGTGTTCTTTATAAACTGCAACATCCCCAAATTCCCCGCTTCCGGGAACTGCTGAGGATGAATTTAGGGGGCAAAGAATATCTGTTTTTGGTGCAAGATTATGTCGAAGGTGAAACTTACAATTCGTTGTTAGATGCCCGGATACAAAGGGGTTTGCGCTTTACAGAAGCGGAAGTACACCAATTGTTGCTTTTAATTTTGCCAGTGTTGGAATACATCCACTCACTAGGAGTAATTCATCGAGATATTTCTCCAGATAACTTAATGCTTCGGACTGTTGACCAACTGCCAGTGTTAATTGATTTTGGCGGTGTCAAACAAGTAGTAGCAACTGTTGCTTCCCAATATTACCAACCCGGTGTAGTTGCACCTCCCCCAGCACCAACCCTATTGGGTAAAGTAGGATTTGCACCCCCAGAACAAATGCAAACTGGGATGGTATCTCCCCACAGCGACTTGTATGCTTTGGCCGCAACAATGCTGGTTTTACTGACAGGAAAACAACCCCAAGAATTAATTGATGCCTACACTCTCAGTTGGCAGTGGCGACGAGAAGTTAGCCTGAGTCAAACTTTGGCACAGGTACTAGATAAAATGTTATCTCCCAGACCAAGCGATCGCTATCAATCAGCCCGTCAAGTACTCCAAGCCCTCAACCCACCCCCAGCTAACTATCCCCCAACTCAATATCCCACCCCACCACAACCCACATCCGCCACCGTCGCCATCTCTCCCTTATCCCCCTCATCCCCCTCATCCCCCTCATCTCCCTGGTGGACACCTACAAAAATCTTCCTTGCTGCGGCGGCGGTAGCTGGTAGTGTTGGATTAATTTGGTGGGGAATGAATAGCAGCCGCGATGTAGTGGAAGTCAAACCTACTCCCACAGCCAGACCAATTCCAACTGAAGAACCAACCGATCCCTTAGCGCAATATTCACCAGCAGAACGGGAACGCAAAGAAAGATTAAGCGATCGCCGTCAACAATTGGGTATTGATGAGAAATTCTACATTAACTTGGTGAATCAAGTTTTTTGGGACAGAAACCCCAGTTTACGGGGACGCACTCTCAGCAACGGTACTGAAGATGAGAGTTTGCGGGCAGAATGGGATAAAACAGCCTCAGAATTGCTGGAAAAGCTAGCGCCACTGAGTAATAAAGCACGTCAACATCTGGGAACTTACACAACTGCTGAACGCGATCGCTGGAAACTACAAGTCAACAAAATCAACGTTGGTAGTCGTTCTTTGGCTGATTTGGGAAATGCTGCCTTTTTAAGTGTATTCCCTGAACAGCGTGGTAAAGATTTTCTAAATCAGCCCATTGGACAAGTTTGGTACGGTTTTGTTAGCGATCGGCTTAGTGCTATCCTCGCCGGTAGCGCTTTCGAGAAACTTGTCTTTGATCCGGGCGCTACTGGGAAAATAGTTAGCGGTACTCTCCAACCTGGTGGTGGTAAAGTATTCATTGCTGGACTTGCCAAAGAGCAATCTCTGGAATTGAAGCTAGAAGCAAATTCCCAAGTTTTGTTATCAGTCTATTCACCCTCTGGCAAAATTCAATTTTTAGAAGATTCTACCCAGCGTCGTTTCTCAACTAAATTACCAGAAAAGGGATTTTACGAGTTTGTCGTGGTTTCCACAGCATCGAAACCGGTAGATTATCAACTCAGCATTACAGTGGAAAATCCCACTCCTCCCCCATCGCCAACGCCCACGGAAACACCCACGCTTACACCAACTCCTACGCCAACGCCAACTCCCACGCTTACACCAACTCCTACACCCACTCCCACAGAAACCGCCACACCTGAACCGACACCGACGCAAGAAACAAAGTCCAAGCTCTAGCTGTATTTTAGGGAACCCATCATCCATTAATCGTAGGATGCGTTAGACGGAACATCTAACGCACCGCAACAGTTCAAGATGGTGTCGTACTCTCAGGGCTATTTCATTCTCATCTAGTCCGCGTCAGAATGAATTCTGAGTCTAATAGCACTCATTCGTCTAAAGACGACTAAGAAAAGGTTATAGATTATAGTCCGTTTTAACGGACTTTAGCTATTAACCCTGAACTTCAGTTCTGGGCAGTTTCTGTGTAGAATAAAATAGCCCTGGTCGTACTCTGTGCGCTAACACACCCTAAAAAATTTGGCAAAAATTAGAATTGCTATGCAATCTAATTGTCAATACAGACAGAAGTAAGTTTGCTGTAATATTCAGTTTTTGCATAGATGCTGATCATGCTATCACCAACTGCAAAAAAAGTACCTTCTTGCTCATCTTTAGAAAATTGCAAATCGGGGTATTTAGCAGCAGCTTCTTCAGCAGTCATGGCTTTTGCTTCCATTTGATCTGGCAATAGTCCAGTACAACCAATGTAAAATACTAAGGGAGATATCTTATCTTGGTAGATATTTTCTGCATATTGTTCTAGCTTCTTATTTGCCGTCGTTAAAGCTGCAACCATTTCTTCTTTGCTAATCTGCTTACCAGTTTGTTTATCCTGCAATAACTGCGCCAAGCTATCAGCACCAACTTTCTTAAGAATACCTGCAACAATACCATTTTGTTCAAGCCCAAGAAAATCATCAAAAATTGGTTTCATAAACTCGTCAACTTTCGTAATCTTGGTGCGTGATGAAAGTAACCTGTGCCTAACAGCGAGATTCTGATCAAATGCCATTTCAAAACTCGCCTTAATGATAATTTCTCCAGTTTCTTTGTCATAAAGACGATACATTCTATTGAGAAATTTGTTAGCCGAGGGTAACTTACTGAGATTCAGAATATCTTGACTACCGATGTCGATTTTATAGCTCAACCTTGAGTCAAGAGTTCCACTAATTAAACCTTCATTGATATCAGTGTATTCGTTAGTTGTAGGAAAGTTGATGTAAATATTCTTAGACAAATAGTGCTTTTGAAACTCATCTAACTGTGCCGCTATAAATACATCTGACTCCTTTTTTAAGTGAGCGCAAATAATACTAGTCAGTACTTTAATTTCTGCTAGTTCATTAAATAGTCCATCAATGCTGCTATAACAACTATTAGCAGCTACAAGCGGCAAGTTATCTAACTGAATGGTATATTCAGCATTGAAGTCAAATTCTTCTACATCCAGTACGCCCTTTTCTTTGAGCAAGTCAAAGGCTTTTTTACTGCTGATTTTGACTTGTAAGGACTTTATATTGATTTTGCCGTCACTTACAATTGTGTAGTTATTAAAGCTATTCAGGTCATTTACCAGCAAACCTGCTATTTCAAGAGTGGGGGTTTGGTCTTCAAATTTGGCAAGTTTGACTTTGCGTTTGATAAGCATATTGATAGTAGCAGTATTGCGATTAAACTGAAACTCGCCCATACCAACATACTCAGCATTATCCATATATTCTGTTCTCAACCAAGGTTGAAGCAGTTCCCCATTTTCGTTTCTAACACCTTTAACACGCTTGATACCTGTTCTTTGATAATGTTCTTGTAGGTGTTTGATGTTGACAATAATATTGTGGCGATATTGTGTAAAAATTTGGATTAGTTCTACAAGAGAAATTTGATTATTTGTCATATTGCCACCTTATAAAGGTCAAGAATCTTTTCAAGCCACGGTTACTGAGGGACTTCCAAGAAATAAATTATCCAAATAAACGAACCACTCCAGACGCAGAGAAGCCAGTGCGTTGCGGGGGTGGAGGAGTTTGTAGCAACTGGCGTAACACAGAGAGAAGAGAAATAGAGAGGATTTTTGCATCAGTTTTGGGATTTTTTTATTTGGAAGTCCCTGAAGTCGATTATTCTTCCAAAATAAGCTGTTACAACCGTGCATAATTGAAGCACAAACACACAAAAATTTGATGCCAAATATATCCTAAAATTGACATAGGCCACACAAATATTCTGCGATCATAATTGCATTCACCAACGAACTACTATAGGCGTTCAGTTATTACAAACTTTGGGCATCACTTGCCAAACTTCGCGTTGCATACTCACCGGATATTTTCTTTATAGTACAATTGTATCATAAATATGCCAAGTTGTGTAGGCGTAGCCTTGTGTCGGGGTAAAATACCCGTTACAAAACTTAATTACGAACGCGAGTGCGTGCCGGAGGCTCTATTACGAATTACGAATTACGAATTATTTTAAGCTCCAGGTTTGAAATAATCGAAGAGGCGATCGCCTGAATCTGCGCGAATCAATGCCACAACTACATCGGGTAAGGCGGTTAAACTGGGGTAAACCAAATAACGTGGTTCCCAACGGGGGCGGAACTTCTCTCTGTAGGCGTGCAGTCCCTTGAAATTATAGAAGCGATTCAAATGCCCATAAAGATAGTGCAATATTTTTTCCAAGCGGCGCGATTCTGGGTAGTCTCCAACTCCCGCAAGGGCAGAAAGACCGAAATTAAAGCTGTCGTACCCACCCTCTTTAAAATGTTGGAGTAGGGAAATAAATAGAAAGTCCATTGTGCCATTTTCAATTGACGGGCGGTGTCGCATCATGTCAATAGTGGCTTCGTTGAGTTGGTACTCGCTGAGAATGTTGACAAAGGCGCTGATCTGACCTTCAGGATTATGCACCACAGCAATCTCGCACTCTCGCAGGTAAGCTTCTTCAAACCAACCCAAAGAAAATTGTTTTTCCGAACCTTGTACCATTTTCAGCCATTCATCACTGACAGGTTTGAGTCGGTGCAACAAAGCATCGGCGATGGGTGGTTGGTAAAAGTCGATTTGGTATCCTAGCTTAGTTAAACGACTAATTGATGGTCTAAAGTTTTTCCCGGCTTTACCTTGTAACGTAAAACTTTTTAGATCAACGATCGCTTCTTCTCCAATCTTGAGTACTTTAAACCCCAACGACTTGTAAAGCTCAACATCATCGGGCATCGTTTGGTAAAAGCCAGGATACCAGTCATTGCGCTGGCAAAACTGCTGGAAAGCAATAATTGTCTCTTTGCGGTCTTCAATTGGGCCGATGGGATCTCCTAAAGCGATCGCGCCCCGTCCTTTAGGAACATAAGCAATTACACTATTACCCGAAGGACTGAAATAATAACTTTTATCATTTAAAAGTGTGAACGCTGCTAAAGAAGAACATCCATATTGCTCAACAATTTGTTTAGCTTTTTGTCGCTCATGTGTAGTTGCAAGATTCCGCCAAAACACAGGTTGCAATAGCATTACTATTGCGTATGTAATAGTACCTGCGGCAATAATATAGATAGAATTAGCAAAAAAATCTCCAAATCGGCTTTTTGGTTGCAGTCCCCAATTATCCTCGGTGAAGAACATCGCTAAAGTCTGAACTATCGCTTCACGCCAATTAAAATTCTCTGAAAACTTGCCGTCTAACAAGTAAAATCCAATAGTTCCGTATGCCAGAGTAAATAATAAAGCGCCGATCAGCGCTCGAACTCCCCGTGCAATTGAAGGACGATCTGATTGCGCCGTGAAAAAATGGCGCATCAAAATTAATTGCACCAACAAAACTCCAGAGAGTAGACTTTCTTCATAGTCCAATCCCTTCAGCAAGTGGCTGAAAATGGAAATCACTAGTAAAGTAATCGTCAGTAACCAGGCGATTTTTTTTCGGCGTAATAAGTTAGTAGCAAGTGCTAGTAAAACAAACCCAGTCAACGCTGCAAATATATGACCACTGGCACGAATTTCAAATGGTAAAAATTCCTTCAACCAGTGATTTCGCCCGTATAGGGTAGGTGTCACTGCTGACAACAAATTTACTACTCCGACTAAACCTGTAAGGAAAGCTGCACTCCAAAGTCCAATCTGAGTTTTTAAATTATTAGTCATTTGTTCTTTGTCATTTGTCATTTGTCATTTGTCATTTGTCATTTGTTATTTGTTTTGGCGTTAAAACTCCTAACTCCTAACTCCCCTACTTGCTACAGACGCGATTAATCGCGTCTCTACTCCCCACTCCTAACTCTTAACTTTTTTAAACTGTTCACCTACATAGGAGAGCGAATCTTTGAGATGTTTGTGAAAGTAGTTCCAGCCTATATCTGCACCAGACAAACCATGACCTCCAGGAAATGCATAAAATACGTGAGCAATGCCTAATTTATTTAAGGTTTCATTGAAGGTTTTGGTAGAAGCCAGTAAATTAGTATCATTCAGACCTGCATCCAGGTAAACACGCAATCGCTTCCTATCTTCAACTGGTAGCTGTTGCACGATTTGTTGGGGACTATTTTGTGAACCACTATTATCGGTAAAATAACCGCTATGGCTAAACAAAATCTGGAAGTTGTTGAGATAGCGTAACCCAATATTAAAAGCCCCCCATCCCCCAGAAGACAGACCTCCCAGCGCCCAAAACTGGGGTTCTTCCACAGTGCGGTAGCGCGACTTGACAACTTGTACTAATTCTGAACCAATCAAAGTCCCCACTTTACCATTCGGCCCATCAAAATAATCAGGATCATACAAAGGACTAGAACCGCGATTATCATTACCATCAGGTGTAATCACAATCGATGGCGGTAATTTTCCACTTTGATAAAGTTCATGCAGTACGTCTAAGAGTGCGTATTTATCAGCGTAAGCACGAGCATCATCATGACCACCGTGTAATAAGAATATCACAGGGTAGCGCTTTTGCTGATTTTTGTTATAGCCAGGGGGCAAAATCACACCGTAGTTACGGACTGCACCCATTGCTTGGGAGTTGAAGGTTGCTAATTGAAACTTTAGCCCAGTATCTGCCTCTTCTGGGGGCGGGTCTAGTTGTGGCGCACCTAAGATGAATACATAATAATAACCGGCGGTCGTCAGGAGTGTGATCGCTCCTACTAAGCTAATTAAAAATTTAGAAATCTTCATATTCTTTTAGCGGTTAAAAAAAAATCACCTCCATTAGAACTTACTATAGTTAATCTGCTGAAAAATTGCACCAAAGTTTTCCACGTTGACATGCAAAGGTCAACTTTTTGGCAAAATCGCATTATTTTCACTGAAAGTTCTAATAACTTCGAGTATTTTTATCCCGATTAAAACCTAAATTCTCATCTCTCTGAGCTATTTCAGAAGCTCTAAATTGTTTTCCCACAAATGTCAAAGAATCCGCTAAGTGTTCACGCCAGTATTGCCAAGTGTGACTGCCAGGAAACTGACGAAACGAATTATAAATCTTGAGATTGTTTAGGACTTCAGTAAATCCTTTGGCTTCGCCGATTTCTTCAATATCTGATTTACCTGAATCTAGGTATATCCGCAATCTTTTTTTAGCTGGTGTGGAAATGGTTTTGATATAAGTTATTGGGCTATTCTTCGGGCCGCTTTTATCCTGAAAATAACCACTATGACTAAATAAAATCGAGAAATGATCCAGGTTGTGTAATCCCACATTCATTGCTCCCCAACCGCCAGAAGATAAACCACCTATCGCCCAAAAATCTGGATTAGTTAGTGTCCGATAACGGCTTTGCACAACTTTTACTAACTCATCCCCCACGGCTGTGGAGACTTTGCCGTTAGGGCCATCGATATATTGGGGGTCCCAGTAGGGACTAGAGCCACGTTTGTCGTTGCCATCTGGCGTAATGATGATGCTGGGTGGCAACTTACCTGTAGTATAAAGTTGTTCCACAGTCTTGAGAGCTTGTCCCTTATTCTGAATAAACCAATCAGTAGGATAACCATGTCCACCGTGGAGGAGAAAGATTACAGGATAGCTTTGTTTTAGGTTTTGTTTATAGCCTGGTGGTAAAGAAACGCCGTAGGTACGACTTGCGCCCATTACTTGACTATTGTAGGTTTCAATCTTGTAAGTTAGAGGAGTAGCTAAATCGCTAGTATTGGGCTGGGTTGAAAGAAGGGAAGGCGTTGTTTGTAAATCCTGCTGTTGAGGTGGTTTTGCTGTTACACTTTGACTGTAATTACAGCCAACTAGAGTTAATACTGAAACTAGCAAGAGAATTTTAGATTTTTTGTAGTTCATTAATCAGTTATCACTATAAAAACAACTCTGGTAGCTGGTGTTTGCCTTCAAAAGTTTATGCAAATGATATGTCAATTATGTGTCAACCTGATGGAAATTTTGCGACTGCTAGTAAATTAAAAGTCAAGAGTTAGGATACGTTTCTTCACTTAGCACTCAGGACTTTTAAAATGCTTAAAAAGTTGCGACTCAAATTTAGCACCCTGTTCGGCTTATCGCTGCTGGTGCTTTCTCTGTGGGCGATCGCTAACGAATTGCATGAGTATAATTATCGTGATATCCTCAACTCTCTAGCTGCTATTCCCAAAAGTCGCTTAAGCTGGGCAGTTTGGCTGACAGCATTGGGCTATTTAGTGATGATTGGGTACGATATCTTAGGTTTTAGCTACATTAATCGTTCCCTAAGTTGGAACAAGATTGCTCTAACCAGCTTTATTAGCTCTGCGTTTACTAATACCATAGGTTTTGCCTTGCTAACTGGCAGTGCTATCCGTTATCGATTTTACTCTAGTTGGGGAGTGTCAGCAGTTGCGATCGCTCAAGTAATTGCCTTCGCCAATTTTACTTTTTGGTTGGGGATGTTTGCCGTTGCAGGTTTGTTGTTTCTCATCAATCCCCTCAAAATTCCCACTCCATTACATTTACCTTTTACCACTGTGCGTCCCATCGGCGTGATTTTTCTCTTATTGGTCGCTGCTTATTTGCTTGGAAGTATTTTTATTAAACAACCATTAATAATTCGGGGACAAGAATTTCGATTTCCTTCTTTGAAAATATCCCTAGCTCAAATAGCAATTTCTAGTTTTGACTGGATTCTGGCGGCGGCGGTTCTTTATGTTGTGCTTCCTACTAATATATCTTTGTCCTATCTAGACTTTTTGGGAATCTACTTATTAGCGATGTTTGCAGGTGTTGTTAGTAATGTCCCCGGTGGTTTGGGAGTATTTGAAACTATAATTTTGCTGATTCTCTCTTCAAAAGTTTCGGCTGCGGCAGTTTTGGGATCAATGCTAGTTTATCGGGGAGTCTACTATTATTTACCTTTGCTATTAGCAGCAGCTTTGCTAGGAATATATGAAATTAAAAAAAATAGACCCCTTGCATAAATCACAAATAAGAACCCCAAAGAGCCAAAGCTACGCTTTGTCTTCCCCCAAATCCAGAATAGACTACATGGGGATACAAATTTACAGGTTTTGTGCAAAGTCTACCATCCTAAAACTTGAAGAAGCGATCGCTTTAACTCGGAGTTTCGTGTTCTAAGCTCGGAGTGTCGTGTTCTAAGCTCGGAGTGTCGTGTTCTAAGCTTAGAGTTTCGTGTTCCAAGCTCAGAGTTTCGTGTTCCAAGCTCGGAGTTTCGTGTTCTAAGCTCAGAGTTTCGTGTTCCAAGCTCGGAGTGTCGTGTTCTGAGGTGGAATGATGGTGTTGTGAGGGCGTAAGCGTAGCTCGTCGTAGACATCGCTCTAGTTTAGAATGTAAATTGACATCTGAATTGATACTTTACCCTTAGCCCCTAAGAGCAAATGTCTGAAGAATTATTAAAATCATTTCAGAAAGCATATAGAAATCTGGAGTTATTGCCGCTCCTGCAAGAAAAGGAATTAGATCAATTCCGAGTTGATTACGGTGGTGAAGTAATTGAAGAGTTAGAACAATTAGTTGAAGACAGTCCTACTGGTGATGGCAAGATTATTTTCACAGGACATCGGGGTTGTGGTAAATCTACGTTGTTAGCTGAATTTAGCAGGCAATTTCACGACCGTTATTTTGTGGTTTTATTCTCCATATCTGACACCATTGAAATGTCGGATGTTAACCATATTAATATTCTGTTTGCCATTGCAGTTAATTTAATGTATGAGGCAGAAGCACGCCAGGTTGAAATTCCTCAGTCAACTAAAGATGCTTTGTATAAATGGTTTGCAACTCGAACTAGGACTGAGGAGCTAAATCTTGAGGCTGAAAGTTCTGTGGGTTTTGACTTGCTCAAACTAATTAGCACGAAATTAAAAGCTGATGCTGCTGTTCGTTATGAAATTAAGCAGGAGTTTGAGAGAAAAATCACAGATTTGGTTGCCCGTATTAATGAAATTGCGGCTTTGGTAAGACTAGCTTCTAAGAAAGATGTTTTAGTGATTATTGATGACCTAGACAAACTGGAACTGGGAAGAGTTAATGATATTTATCGAGATAATATCAAAGCTCTCTGTTTACCTAATTTTAGAATCATTTACACTATACCTATTGCTGTTTTGCGAGATAAGTTTCTCAGACCATTAATTGAGACGGAAACAAACGATCAAGTTGTGGTTATGCCTGTTTTGAAGTTGTTTGAGAAGGGCAAAAGTCGTCAGGCTGGTTCACAACCTCGCCTTGAGGCTAAAAATGTTTTGTGTGAAATCTTAAATAAGCGGATTGCAGATGATTTGATAGAAATACCAGCCGCAGAAAAAATTGTTTTAAATAGCGGTGGTGTGCTGCGAGAGCTAATTAGAATTGCTAATGAATGTTGCAGAATTTGTCTGCGTTTAATCCGGCACAAACCGGGAGAGGCAGTAATTATTGATGATGATATTTTAGATAAAGCAATTAATAGTATTCGTAATGACTTTGCTGTGCCTTTAGGTAAGTTGGATTATGAAATATTACGAACTACTTATGAAAATTTTATCCCTGATGACCCTAAAGATCCAGAGTTTTTAGATTTGCTCCACGGGCTTTATGTTTTGGAATATCGCAATCGTCAAAACTGGTACGATGTTCACCCGATTGTGGTGGAACTATTGAAAGAACAGGGGTTGATAAATGGCAGCCAAGGAATTATTTGAGAGTGACGAACAAAATCAGGATGCTTATGATGATTTGATTGTGAGTATTCAGGCGAAAGAACAGGGTTTGAGTCTGCTAATAGGTGTTTGTGATGACTTAAATTTACGAGAGCAAATCATTGCTCAGTATGCAGCAGAATTAGAACCTGAATTTCGTACTTATCGAGTCATATTGGCAGGGGGTGAACCGAGTCTTAGGGCGGCTCTTTATCACTTGGTACAAAGTGAAGAATATTTGCTTGGGGGAGGTAAAGCTGTGATTACTGTAACAGGTGTAGAGCAGCTTTATTTTCTCAAACAAGGAGAGGATAGATCGCAACAAGAAATCTTTTTTGGTTACTTGCAATGGACAAGGGAAGCTTTACGCGAGTTTCCTTATCCAATTATTCTTTGGGTAACTAACCAAATTTTAATCAACTTGATTAAAAAAGCCCCAGATTTCTGGAGTTGGCGCAAGGGTGTATTCCGATTTTTATCTAGAAAGACTATTGCAGTTTCTCGTAGAGAACTGGAACCTATACGCTTTGCATTTACTGAGAGCGAGTTTTCAGGCTTTGATGATGAGAACCCTTATTTTTTGCCTATAGAAGACTTAAGAAAGTTAATTGAGCAAACAGAACAGCAAAGGGGAGAAAAAGATCCTAGTTTGGTTACGTTGTATTTAAGCCTGGGGAATATTTACAGAAGAAGATTACAGCATGGTGAGTCTCAAGATTATAAAACCGAACAAGACTTGGCTATTGAGTATCTTTGTAAGGCTGTTGAACTGCAACAAGAGTTAGGTTTGGATAGAGACTTAGCTAGTAGCCTCAATAACCTAGCGTCACTCTACGACTCTCAAGGCAGATACAGCGAAGCCGAACCCCTTTACATCCAAGCTTTAGCACTC
>NZ_JBALFC010000062.1:0-41390 GCF_036917755.1 Nostoc sp. | reverse complement strand
TTGGGCATTGGGCATTGGGCATTGGGCATTGGGCATTGGGCATTGGGCATTGGGCATTGGGCATTGGGCATTGGGCATTGGGCATTGGGCATTGGTTATTCCCCTTGTCTGCCTCATCCCCCTCATCCCCCTCATCTCCCTCATCCCCCCTCATCCCCCCTACTCCCTACTCCCCACTCCCCACTCCCTCCTCTCCAGCATGATAGGAACTGCGAACCAGAGGCCCAGAACGAACATGATTGAATCCCATTTCCCATGCTAATCTGGCGAGTTGATCAAATTCCTCTGGAGTCCAATATTTTTGGACTGGCAGATGTTCAAGAGTTGGACGCATATACTGCCCAATAGTCAAACGATCGCACTCCACAGCCCTGAGATCAGCCATTGCTTCAACGACTTCATCAAGTGTTTCTCCATGTCCCAGCATCAAACCTGATTTGGTGGGAATTGTCGAATCGATTTCTTTGACCATAGCCAGCACCAACAGCGAGCGATCGTACTTGGCTCCCCGGCGCACTGGGCCAGTTAACCGTTGCACTGTCTCGATATTGTGATTGAAACAAGCTGGTTTAGTTTTCACAATCATCGCTATGCGCTGGCGTTGACCTGACTCCCCAACACCAGCACCACCCCAAAAATCTGGGGTCAGTACTTCAACTTGAGTCTCTGGGTTCAACTGGCGAATAGTCGCGATCGTTTTTACAAAGTGCGCTGCACCCTGATCGGACAAGTCATCACGGGCTACAGAAGTCAGTACCACATAACGCAATCCCAAAAGCTGCACCGCCTCGGCTACCTTTTGGGGTTCATCTAAATCAAGAGGCATTGGTGCATGACCTTTATCTACTTGACAGAAAGCACAAGAGCGTGTACAAGTAGGCCCCATTAGTAAGAATGTTGCAGTTTTTTGGGCGTAGCACTCTCCCCGGTTGGGACAGCGGCCTTCTTCGCAAATTGTGTGAATTTGGCGCTGCTTAATAATGCGTTGTACGGTAGAGATTTCACTGGCTTTGGCGATCGGGCGACGTAACCAGCTAGGCATTGCCGTAATTTCAGATTTTAGTTCGGCTTGTTGTGACGAAATCATAGAGATTCAAGCAAGATACGGATATGGAGTAGTGGTCTGTCAATTAACAAATGATAGATAAGAATAGACGCAAGGAGCGGGAACCCTCTTAATCAAGTCACCATGTCCCTTATGCCCTAGATCAAAGCTAAAGCCTTAAATATCACCATGACACAAATTGAAAAGAGCGCCAGCAAAAGTTTTGCAAAACACCTCTAGCAATGTCATTTATACCGAAATATACTATCCCCCAATTGCTAAGAATTTTGTATATAGTGGGAGAATTCTCAAGGACAATCGGCAAAGTCGCTATTTACACTTAAAGTTTCTATTAGAGAAAACAGTCGTGGCAAGCAACAAAATTTTAGTTATCGATGACACTACAGTTGTCAGGGTAAAAGTACGAGAAATGTTGCCTCCGGGCAATTTTGAGGTACTGGAAGCAAAAGACGGTGTGGAAGGACTAAATTTCATCCTTCATGAAAAACTCAGCCTGATTATGCTGGATTTTCTGTTGCCTAAAATGAGTGGCTGGGAGGTTTTCCAGCACGTCCAAGCCAACCCAGAGTTAAGGAAAATTCCTTTGGTGATCATGTCTGGTCGCAAGGAAGAGGTGACTGAGAAAATCACAGAACCATTTGAATATTTTGAATTTCTGGGCAAGCCTTTTGATCAGAAGCAACTAATTAGCGCAATTAAGTTAGCTATGACTAAGGCGAAACTACCACGCCCAGAAGTAGTCCCAGTAGCTGTAGCGGCTGGTGTAAAAAATAGCACAGTTGCAACTTCTGGTGTCGCTAATGCTACGGCAGTAGCCCCTAGTGTCACAAAAACGGCGATGCCTACGGCGGCAAGCAACGCAACCCCTAGTGTTGCAAATGCGGCGATGCCTACGGCGGCAAGCAACGCAACCCCTGTTGCGGCAAATGCAGCGATGCCTACGGCGGCAAGCAACGCAACCCCTAGCGTCGGAGGAGCCTCCAACGCCGAAATTAATGCGTTGAACGAGAAAATGGTCACAATGCAAGCAGAAATTGATGGCTTGAAGAAACAACTAACTCAGGTTGTGACTTTTATTAAACAAAAAATTAAGTAGTGTTTGTACTCATTATTATTATCGCAGCCGAAAATACCCCGTCTTTAATAACGGGTGTCCGATTGAAAGCGGGTAAAAATAGTTAGTTCAAAAACACTTACAGCAGAATTCAGAATTCAGAAGTAAACCAGGGTTTATACCTCGCTTTGGGACTTAGTATGTGTACTTCACTTTCTTTGAAATCTGCTGTATGTTGACAAATCATCGTTGACAATAAAATTCCAAAACAGGAAAAAATAACTAGCGATTAATTGAACTCAGTTGTTAGTCCAGCAAAGTAGCCCAATACCCCCTAAACCTGCCATAGTTTGCTCTGAAGCAAAGGAGAACGGCAGGCTTTTTTGTTATTTGGGCTGCTACTACAAACTTAATGCCTCAAATTGCTGCCAACAAAGGTATAATGCACGCGGTACGTGAAAACATCCTTTCCATTTCCCACCTTTAAGGTTTAACAATACTTCTCCACGCCGATTGAGATAGCCAAACCACTCACCGTATTCTGAATCGGCAAAATGTGACCAGGAGTAATCGTGCATCTTTTGATACCATTCCCAACACACCTCACGCCGGGTCAAGCGATAGCCCATCGCTAATGCAACCAAAGACTCTAGGTGAACCCACCACAGCTTTTGATCCCATTCCAATTGTTGTGGGGGATGACCGTCTGCATCCATAAAGTAATACAAGCCGCCGTACTCGCTATCCCAAGCAAAATTCAGGATATTTAACACCACATCAACGGCTTGGTTAATAGTTTTGGTGTCGTTTTTGCGACGGGCGATGTCCATGATGAACCACATAGCTTCGATACCGTGACCTGGGTTAATCAGCCGTCCCTCAAAACAATCAATGTGGGAACCATCAGGGGCAACGTTTTCGTACATTAGTCCCCGTTCTTGGTCGAGAAAATCGGTCATCACTTCGCCCTGAGTCTCAGCTAAGACATTATCTAATGTTTCTTTTGGCAGCAACCATTCCATTTCTAGAGTCAGGTTGGCTAAAATCATCGGTACAGCTAATGATTTCATCGGGCGTGTATCGGGATAGGTTTTATTATATTTGCCTTTCGGGTTGTCCTTGCGGCGTAATACGTTGTTATAAGCTTGCATTGCCACATCTTTTGCCCATTCTTCACCCCCAGCGAGTGCATATTGACTAAATGCCATCGCCGCAAAGCAATCAGAAAAGATATTGTAAGGCTGAACCAGTGGTTTCCCTTCGTCGGTGAGGGCAAAGTACCAGTTACCATCACTATCTCTGCCATGTTGGGCGAGAAAGTTAGCGCCATTGCTGGCAATTTTCAGCCAGTTTTCGCGTTTTTCTAGCTGGTTGTAAAGCATTGAAAAAGCCCACACCTGGCGGTTTTGCAGCCAGATGAATTTGTCTGTATCATAAATTTTGCCGTAGCGATCGAGGCTGGTGAAATAGCCGCCTTGCTGCCAATCGAGAGAATATTTTTCCCAAAATGGGAGGACGTCGTTGAGGAGGGCGTTTTTGTAAAGTTCAGCGTAGGCGTAGCCCGCCGGAGGCATCGCTTGAAAATTATACCCCATAAATTTCCTCCCCTTTTGTGCTAAAACCAACAGCTTAACAGTTATCACATTTTGGCTCAAACATGGAGCCGCAGCTACGCCCGTCGTAGACATCGCGTCAGTCTCTGACAAGATTTACTCAGCACAAGGTATACTTCTATCTTGTATCTTGCATTATTCTCAATAACCGTAGGATGAGCATTATAGTCTCCACCCGACAAGTTTTTTAGATATGAGGTTGTTATGATGAGTCAGATTGAGCGGGTTGCGATCGTTGGAGGAAACCACGGAAATGAGTTAACAGGAGTACATCTAGTCAAAAAGTTTCAGCAATATCCTAATTTAATCAACAGAGCAAGTTTTGAAACTCTGGCATTACTTGGCAATCTCAAAGCTATTGAAGAAGGCAAACGATACATTGAAAAAGATTTAAATCGTTGCTTCACCAATCAAGGCTTACAGAATCCCCAACTCTTAAGTTATGAAGATACGCGGGCGAAAGCAATTCACCAGATATTGCAACCGCAAAATCAGCCATTTGTAGATGTAATTGTTGATTTGCACAGCACAACTGCAAACATGGGGTTAACTCTGATTTTTTGTGATATGCACCCTTTATTACTTCGGTTAGGTGCTTATTTAAGTTCTATTAATCCTTTGGTGAAAGTCTGTATTAATCAGGAATCTAAAGAAAATGGTTTTCTCCGTTCTTTATGCGAATTAGGTTTTGTTATAGAAGTTGGTGCTGTGGCTCAGAATGTTTTAAACGCCGAATTATTTCAGAAAACGGAACAGCTTATTTATGCAATTTTAGACTATTTTCAAGGGTGCAATCAAGGTAATATTTTGCAGAAAAAAACTAAGCTTACATTATATAAAAATATTGAAACTATAGATTATCCTAGAAGCGATGTTTATGACGGGCTACGTCTACGTGGGGAGATTCAAGCCATGATTCACCCCCAGCTTCAGTTTCGGGATTATGAACCTATGAATCCCGGTGATCCAATGTTTCTGACTTTTGAAGGAAAAGATATTTTCTATGAGGGAGCGTCTACTGTTTATCCTATTTTTATTAATGAAGCAGCTTACTACGAGAAAGGAATTGCGATGTATTTAACTCAAAAGCAGCAAGAGGTAGTTTAATTTATTCGCCCTTCTAACCAAGATTGCAAATCAGCCAAGGTGGTAAAATCAAGCAGTGCATCGCTCAAATCTGCGAGAACAGACAAAGATAAACCAGAAATGGATGAGCGCATTTCCTCAGACAATTCTCCAAGCCGCTTAGTCAATAGTCGGGAAATAGCATTAGCCATCGCTTCTCGTCCTTCTTCTCGTCCTTCTTCTCGTCCTTCTTCTCGTCCTTCTTCCTTGATTTCTCGGTAAACTCGCGTTTGCTGTAGTGTTATTTCTAGCATAGACTCTACCTCCGCTTGGCTCAATTGTTCAAACCTGTACATCATTATCGTCGTTACCATTTCTATTATGGCGCGACTCCCTGCTAATGGTACTTCGTGCCGAGTTCTTGTTAACAAATACCTTGCTTCTTCAGGTGCTTGTTCTGACTCTACCGTAGTTAGTACCATCAGTGCCACCCATAAAGGTAATTGGCGAATATCCCCCAATTCATCCAAATACACCCGATGCACTTGGTTACTATTGAGAAATCCACGATGAGGGTAAATGTTACTTTGCTCGGTATTGCGAGATGGATAAATTACAACTGCTTGCCAGTCGTTAAATCTGGCGCGGTTGCGGTAGAAATATAGTGAAGATTCAGCAAATACTCTTTCATAAAGCTGTTCATCTTTTTGAAACTGTACCTCACAAAAATATACAACTCCTGGAGTCTCGCTTTCTGGTGGTAAAAATACCCCGTCAATTTCAAATTTGGGTTCCTTGACAGCTACCGAATCAAATCGATAAGCATCTGCGTTTGTCGGGGGATTTGTCAAGAGTTCAAATAAAAGAGTGGGGGATTGTTGAAACAGTTTGTAAAAAATTGAGTCTCGACGCATGAAGTATTCTATTTATTTCTTAAATCTGCGAAACATTTAATCACATATTTTTCTACATATAGCAATCTTAAATCAAACGCGCAGAAACAAGATCCCCGACTTCTTTGAGAAGTCGGGGATCTGCGGCTTGGTTAAGCTTAGAGTCAAAGCTGTTTTATGTCGTAATTACTGTAAATACTCAACTCGCCAGCCGATACACAATCACTTTTCCTTTCCAATTTTCTTCCACAAATACCAGATACTCACCATTTGAACGTCGAAAAGCGCGGATACCGTAAGGTATATCAATCCAGCCACTTTCGCTTCCAACTTCTGGGCCTGGTTTTAACTGTTGTACTTGCACTCCCGTTGTGGCATTGTAGACATATACCTCTGCGGTTTTAACTGTCACAGCGAATACATAGTCTTTTGCCACACTCATTGCAGCTGTAGACACTTCGCGTTTGCCAGTGGTGTCGTAGGGAATCACAATCCGCCACTTCGGAGTACGATTACCTTGACTCCAATTGTCAAAACGGGCAATCTCAGATCCAGCAACTCCTGTATCGTCGCCGAAGGCGGGGTGATCTACTGTGAAGCCTGACAAATACATGGTATCTGTTTGGGGGAAATATTCGAGCCGCCGCAAGTCGTTAAATATTTTGGGAGTAGTTTGCTTTTCCATCGAACTATAGCTGTAGATGGGGTTGCCTTTGGCATCTATTCCCTGTAACGGATAGTGTCGGATAGCAGTGCCATCTTGTGTTCGCAAAGCTTTCCAAACATCTCCTTTGCTGTCTACCCACCAGCCGCCGAGATAGGGATAATCTTTGCTGGTATCATATTCGTTGTTTTCAAATTTCCCATTACCGTTGCGATCGCGCCAGATCCATTCCCCTTGTTCTGGTTGATGCGGTGGCCAATTTCCGGTGAGAAATTTTTTATCTCCGCCACTACTACCGACAAACATTCCGGCTGGGATGGCAACTTGGCCATCTGTGGCTGGATTGAAACGATATATTTGCAGAAAGCTGCTATACATATCTGTGAGGAACAAAAACGGTTTCCCTTGGATGCGGCGAACAAAGGTTCCATCTGGTGATGTATGCAGACGTGGATCTTGAGGATATTTGAAAGCATTTAAGGTGTAGCCTTTGTAAGTCCATTGTTTACCAGCAGGCTTACTGTAGTTCATCAGATAGTGTTCTTGTTTGGTGAATAAATCTACACCATCACTTTTAGGATCAGCATCTGCATTATCGACGAATATCAATCCCAGCGATCGCCACATTAGTTTTCCCGATGGCGAAAATTTCCGCAAATCTGTTCCTGATTTGTTGAAACCATCACTATTTATATAGATATTACCTGAAGCATCTGTACCAACTCCGGTAAGTCCATAAAGTTTCAAATCTCCAACTTCTCCAGGAACTCCTGCATAGATACCGCCTTTACTGCCAAAACTACCCACCTGCACCGGCTGATCTTTGATGTCATAAATTAACATTTGCTGACGTGGGCCGTTTTCTGCCACTAACAGCTTACCTTGATGATCAACTGCGATCGCTGTTGGTTCGACAATATCTGCAATCTGTTGGGGCAATTGCTTTCCACTCTGAGAATAATGTATAATTTTGGCAGGATTACTACCATTTTTGCTTTGAATAATCCACAGACTTTTTTGTGGATCAATAGTTATTGCTCCCGGATTAGCAACGGTAAAGCTGCGGAGTTCCTTCATCGTATCAGTATCATAGACACGAATTCGGTTAGCAGCAAAATCACTCACATACAACTCGCTTTCCACAGTTGCTAATCCAGTGATTTCACTTTTAGTGCTGGTAATCAACATACTTTTATCCCAGCCACGCCCATTAGGAAACGGTGCAGGTTTTCCCGACAAGTCATAACGTCTAACACAATGCCAACTTGTTCCATCAGGGGGGTAATCTTCATTTGTTTTGCCCCTCGAACCTTGATTCATGGCAATGTAAACATATTTACTATTTGCTGTTACCGCTTTGCCACCACCACGACTCCAGCCGTGAGTATCTCCAATGGCATTAATAACTTTACCATCCTTATATATTGCTGCCTCCATTCCCGCTTCATCCCAATGGCTGTTGGTATAAACTGTCCCATCAGGGGCAACATACATTGCCTCAATATTGTTTTGTACCCGCAGATTTCCACTGCCAATAGTATTACCTATCCACGATGTTTTGTAAGTAAGCTTGGGTGTTCCAGTATTGTTTTGCACCCGCAGATTTTCACTGACAATAGTATTATTTATCGACGATGTTTTGTAGGGAAGCGTGGGTGTTTCAGTATTGTTTTGTACCCGCAGATTTTCACTGCTAATAGTATTACTTATCGACGATGTTTTGTAGGTAAGTGTGCGTGTTCCAGTTGTCGCCCAGTCTGTTGTAATTCCAAGGGTAGTAACAATGACTGCAACTGTCAGACTGAGTAAAAAGTTGAAAGTGTTACTTCTTTGTAAATATCTAGTCTTAGATATTTTTTTGATGTGCTGATTGAGCTTGTGACGCAGTTTTCCTAACTGCGTCAGTAATTTATTTCTCATATAATTTTTAAGCTTTTAATTATTTATATACAAACATTATTTATCAAATCCGCACAAAAAAAGATAACTATTTTTAACTGGATAATATACAAGTCATTTAGAGGGAGAACATCTGATGATATATCAATAACAAATATTCCAGATTAAAATTTTAATATTTACATAAACTTTATAAAAATCACATGGTTATTTAAAACTTCAGTTAATATCTTAAAAAAGATTGTTTAATGTACTAATGGTTACTTGTTTTTCCATAAAAATAGTAAGAATTAATACAAAATCCTTTGAAAATTATTGATTTATAGTGGTTTATCCCTCTTCCTGTCTAGCATTCACCTTCCTGATTGGTAAATATCATATCTGTCCTAGTCAGTGTTATCTGGTTAATAAAAACACATACTTTAATTCATTGTTGACGTTGGCATATAAATAGTTTATAAATTGGTGTTCTATGAAAAAACTGTTATTGGTAATGTGTATTCGTAAATTCTAGTAATTCAGATTGGGATAGAACAGGCTGTAGGGGCACAGCATTGCTGTGCCCCTGTTTTAATACATTTATAGGAGACACATCAATGGAAAACAAACAAGAAAGTTTTGCGTCAGCATCTGCATCTATTCTCACCCTTGGATTAGGCTGGTTTCCCAAAAGTCCTGGAGGATTAGAAAGGTATATTTATGAACTAACTCATAAATTAGCCGCAAATCAAGACCAGGTTGAATTATGTGGAGTCGGTCTACCAGAGGCGGAACTAAATTCACCAATTAAGCTGACTAACTTGGCGAGTCCCGATAGTGCTATTTGGCAAAGATTATGGTCGATTCGCACTAATTTTCAGAAAACAAGAACAAGCAAACCAGATGCTATTAATTTGCACTTTGCATTATACAGCTTTCCTATTTTAGATATTTTACCAAAGGGAATACCAGTTACTTTTAACTTTCATGGCCCTTGGGCTTCTGAGAGTCAGCAAGAGGTGGTTAATAAAAATCTCAGTCTTTTGATCAAGCACTGGCTAATAGAACAAAACACTTATAATCGGTGCGATCGCTTCATTGTTTTGAGCAAAGCCTTTGGGAAAATTTTACATCAAAAATATCAAATACCGTGGAGTAAAATTAATGTTATTCCTGGTGGAGTTGATATTAACTGGTTTCAACCAAATTTATCACCCCAAGAGGCTTGTAAACAGTTAGGCTGGCCAAATAATCGCCGAATTATATTTACATCACGCCGCTTAGTACATCGAACGGGAGTTGACAAATTATTGCAAGCTCTGGCTATAATTAAGCCCAGAATACCAGATGTTTGGCTAGCGATCGCAGGTCGTGGTCACATCCAAGCTGCACTACAACAGCAGGCTACAGAATTAGGTCTAGACGACAACGTTAAATTTTTAGGTTTTCTACCTGATCAGCAATTACCTATAGCTTACCAAGCTGCTGAATTAACTATCATGCCAAGTCAATCTTTTGAAGGATTTGGATTAGTAATAATCGAGTCTCTAGCCTGTGGTACTCCTGTTTTATGTACTCCAGTTGGGGGAATGCCAGAAATTTTATCAGAATTTTCACCCGATTTAATTACTACTTCAATCGAAGCCTCAGCTATTGCTGAAAAATTAGAACAAGCACTCTTGGGAAATATCCCCATACCTTCACGATCAGACTGTCGCCAGTACGCCACCACACACTACGACTGGAATCAAATCGCCCAACAAGTACGGAATATTTTATTAGCTTAAACAAGTGAATCTAATAAATATTAGGGGCGCTACGTGGGTAAAATTAGATAAAATAGAGGTTTAATGAGAATTCTTTTTCTAGACCAAAGCGGTAAACCAGGCGGTGCCGAATTATGTTTAATAGATATTGCTAAACCTTATGGCGATCGCGCTATGGTAGGTTTATTTGCAGATGGGTCATTTAAAGATTTACTACAGCAAAATAATATTCAGGTGGAAGTTCTCGCAACTCAAGCAATCCAAGTTCGCAAAGAAAGCAGTTTAGTACAAGGATTAAAGAGTTTGGGACAACTACTACCTTTGATTACTAAGGTAGTTAAAAAAGCGCGTGAATACGATTTAATCTACGCCAACACCCAAAAAGCATTAGTTGTCGGAGCATTGGCAAGTTTTTTCAGTCGTCGCCCTCTAGTTTATCATTTACATGATATTCTTTCCAAAGAACATTTTAGCCAAACTAATCTTCGCATTGCTGTTAACTTAGCTAATCGTTTTGCATCATTAGTAATTGCTAATTCCCAAGCTAGTCAAACAGCTTTTGTGCAAGCAGGAGGACGCCGAAACATCATCGAAGTTGTCTATAACGGCTTTGATCCAAAAACTTATCAAACTGATGAGTCTGACATTAAGAAATTGCAGCAACAGTTAGGATTAGAAGGTAAATTTGTCGTGGGACACTTTAGCCGTCTTGCACCTTGGAAAGGACAGCATATTTTAATTGATGCCCTTGCCAAATGTCCGCAAGAGGTGACAGCAATTTTAGTGGGTGATGCACTGTTTGGCGAACAAGATTATGTCCAAAAGTTACATCAACAAGTTGCTGAACTGGGATTAGAAAACCGCGTCAAATTTTTAGGATTTCGCTCAGATATTCCTCAATTAATGGCAGCTTGTAACTTGGTAGCACATACCTCCACTTCACCAGAACCCTTTGGTAGAGTGATTGTAGAGGCAATGCTATGTAGAAAACCTGTAGTTGCAGCAAAAGCTGGGGGTGTAATGGAATTAGTAGAACATGGATTTAATGGTTTTCTAGTGACACCAGGAGAACCCCAGGAACTTGCACAAGTAATTAACACCTGTCTTCAAGAGACGGAAATAACTGCAACTATAGGCAATAATGCCAGGACTACGGCTAGTCAGCGTTTTGATGTTGCAACTATTAATCAGCAAATTGCCCAACTGCTGTCCCAGAGATTCTAGTTATCTGATTACAGCAATTTTCATGTATTTGAACCACATCTGTCGTAGGGGCACAGCAGTGCTGTGCCCCTACCGCGTGGTCTATTTAGTTTTGTTATTATGAGCATATTGCAAACTCCCGCTTCGTTGCTATCCCGCCCGAAAATGAATTTTCTTTTCTTATAGCTCAAGTCGGTTTCAACCGACTAATCACAGTAGTCTAGTCCGTTTCAACGGATTTTTGCTATTAGCCAGTGACTTGAGTCACTGGCAGTTCTGGTGACGCAGATATTCCAGGCGATCGCATCGCTTAACACAGTATATTCAGTTTAATTCCCCAGCAAGACAGGCAGCAAGTTTTGATGTCTAAATCTAAATCCCCTATGCATTACTTAATTACGAATTACGAATTACGAATTATTTAAGCCGCTTCCCGCAGTTGTGGTTGTGACGGCACACTCACCTCTGGAAATAAAAGCGAGAGTTGTTCGGCTTGAGGTACCGCCGCCTGCTCCAAAACTTGAACTTCGATATTCACGCTCACCAAATAACTGCCTGTATCAGCACCAACCGCTTCAGCAATTAATTTGGCAATGTCTGGGCGTTTGGCAGTCAGAGGATCACGTAAAATACACCGATCCCATTCATGTTTGGCAGTCGGATTGAGGTTGAGAATGTAATGTTTCATCATCGAACTAACCCTTGAATCCATCTTCCAGAAGGTTTTCACAGAGCCGTTATGCATTTGGCTAGGCTTTGTGGACGCTATCTCCATTATAGTATATTTGTACTAAAAATGGGCAATGTCTGAGTGAAAAAGTAGGGAAGATAGACCATTAGTATGAGCGTACAGGCGTGCATTAGCGATATTCCCGTGTTATACCTCATTGTTTTAGGGACTATGTTTGAATCGAGACGCGAATAATGATAGGACTTACGCAAAATATCTCTCAAACTCTGATTTCTCCGTGTTCTCTGCGCCTCTGCGGTACCCTTCGGGAAGCCACTTCGTGTCTACGTTATTCCATAACTCGTGCGTAAGTCCTAAATGAAAGTGCGATGCCTACAGTGGGCAAAGCCAACGCCAAATTTATCTATTCCCTTCTTCTCCAATTTGGTAGCCGATCCCAATCTCCAATCCCAGAAAATCTACCTATAGGTTATTTATAATAAAAAGCTATTGCAACTAAGCTTACAAAGCAACACCTAATTTTTATATAAATCGCTATATGGTAGATATCTATATTATTGACCTATTTGTGATTGGTCTACTTTTGCTGATGGTAACATTAGGGTCAGGTTGGATTGTTCGCTTACCTCTTTCTTTTGCCATTATCTACCTACTAGTTGGTATTTTTCTAGGCCCTTACGGCTTCGGGCTGATTCAATTACGTCGAGATGAAGTTTTCAACGCCCAACTGCTGGAGAAAATAACAGAACTCGTAGTAATTATTTCTGTGTTTGGCTGCGGCTTAAAAATTGTTCGTCCTCTCAAATTGGGGGTTTGGGATATTACGGCGCGATTGATTATATTTCTGATGCCAATTTCAATTTTTGCTCTGGCTGTTGTGGGTAAATTGTTTTTAGGGATGAATTGGGGAGAAGCAATTTTATTAGGAGCAATTCTTGCACCTACCGATCCAGTATTAGCATCAGAAGTACAATTGACCAATACAAACGACCAAGATGAGTTGAGATTTGGTTTAACTTCTGAAGGGGGGTTAAATGATGCTTTAGCTTTTCCGTTCGTTTATTTTGGCATTCATGCCTTAGAAGATGACAACTGGGGCAACTGGTTTCAACAGTGGATTACGGTTGATTTAATTTGGGCGATCGCCAGTGGCATTGTGATGGGAATTGTTGTTGCCAAATCTATAGTTTGGATTGAACAAAAAATTCAAAAACGCCGTGCTGCCGATGAGTTAATGGAAGACTTTATTGCTATCAGCACAATTCTATTAACTTATTCCTTAACAGAAATGGTTAATGGCTATGGATTTCTGGCAGTATTTGTTGCTGGGTTAGTTGTCCAACGCAGTTACAGAAATCCTGAAAAACCGCTAGCAGAATTGGAATTTATTGAGCAAGTTGAAAAGCTGCTGGAAGTTGGGACAATTTTACTATTAGGTTCAATATTATTATTGAAACCAATGCTGAATTATGCTATGCAATCTTTGTTAGTGATAATTTTGTTATTTTTGATCATCAGACCTGTAGGAGTTTGGATTAGCACAATAGGTAAACGCCCTCTAGATTCAGAACGCCGAACCTTCCACCCAGGAACTCGGTGGTTATTTGGATGGTTTGGTATTCGCGGTGTTGGTTCTTTATATTATCTAGCCTATGCCTTTCGTCATGGCTTAAAAGGTGAAGCAGCCGAACAAATTGCTTGGATAACTTACACTACTATTGTAGTATCGGTGATTGTGCATGGAATTAGTGCAACTCCATTAATGAAGTGGTATGAGCGCAATCTTGCTAATCAGAGAAAGGCTACTTCATAAATGTAGGGTGTGTGATGCCAAAGGCTAACGCGAGCATCTCAATGAGTGTAAAAAGCCTTGTAAAACCTCACCCCAACCCTCTCCGTGGGTTCGGAGAGGGAGCAAGAGTCTTGTTTCTCATCTGGTATATTTGCACTCATTGAGATGCTCCCAAGGCTAACGCACCTGAAGTTGTTATGCCGTACTTTCGGCGGTAACACACCCGACAATTTAATTTTCTAAACTTCACTCAAAACCGGAGAGAGGCTTTGAGTGAAGTTTGGCTTCCTTTGTAGGAAATAAGTTAGAGGTTAGGTTTTTATTCCCTATTTACCCGTTACCTTTTCAAGAACTTCTTTCGCTTTTTCCCCAAAACTTTCTGGGGGATTTTGCTCTTTCTCAGCCTTCAAATTCCTTTCGTAAGTCTTCTCTATAGTATTAAGGTTTTTGGAATCTTTTATTGCTTGCTCATAAGCTTCTTCTCGGTTTTCTTCTTGAACGCCAACACCTGGGTCATATTCATTAGCACGATTAATTTTTTCTTCAGAATTTGGTTTATACTCTGGCGGTATTAGTTTTAATTCTTCAGTAGTAGTTGCATAACTAGCTTGCTGAACGAAAATGAATGAACCTGACAAGCTGATGGAAATCATCAAGCCAACAACCAAAAAGCTTGACAATACTTGTTTTAAAGTTAATAGAATTTTTTGCATGGAAAAAACCTCCTATTTTCTGTTATGAGCCTTGGTCATGTGTAAATATATTCAATATTCAAGGCTCACAGGCATCCTAAATGTTTAGGTACAGTTCTTCCTTCTACCGCAGGGTATATTAATTTTTACCTATAGTTCAGTTCATGCTGTCTGAAGCTTTTAGGACTTAGCACTACCTACATTTTTTTATAGTTAAATTGTCGTGCTTACTGATATCCCGCCCAGAACTCAAGTTCTGGGCTAATAGCTCAAGTCCACTCAAGTGGACTGAAATTTTCACTTGATTATATAGCGGTTCTCAATTGCATAGAATACAAACCATTTGTAAGGGCACAGTAATGCTGTGTCCCTAGCCATATTGCATTCAAACGAGAACCGTGAGATTTTCAAATATGGATAATGATAAACCCTTTAGCTTGCATGCTTAACCCAAGCGTATTAAGCTATAACCAACTGTGATTAATTTTAATTCCTCGGCTTTGCATTACCTCTTCAAATAAGTTTGTCGGTAGTGCTTCTTCCACAGGAAAAACACCTGGTTTCTTGAGTTTACCTTCTAGCAATAATTGGGCAATACTACCTGTGCCGCAACCAGAAGCCACGGCTGTATTTTCATGCACTACAGTTGAACAATAAACGGCTGTTTCACCATTTTTTTGGCCTGTAACTTCGGAACGAACTGCTACCCCAATTCCACTAAAATTATTAGTGACATTTGTCATGGAATGGCTAACGTGAGACAGAAATTCAATCATGTAACGGCGCTGCATTAACCACTTGGGGAAAATGTGTGCCGCAATCCAAGTTAGGTGATTGTAAAAATCGGGAACAGAGCCAAACTTAGTAATTACAGTTTTTACTGATGGGAAGGCGTGGGGTAGTGTAAAGGTTTCTGGCATATCAAACCAGTAAACTCCGGTGCGTCTGTATGGAGGTGGAAACTCAACTATTTCTCTTTCACTATAAGGCTTGACTATCTCCCATTTCCCATCTATCCAAGTCTCAAAAGGATATTGTAACCCCAGAAAAGTTGTTCGCATCACTGTAATGCCAGCACCGCCAGAACCCGAAACCAAATAACTTAAATGGATCTTTTCTGGTTTATCAAATTGTTCAACGCCTTCACGTACCATGCTGTTAGAAATACCAGGAAAAATGCCAGTATTAATAATTGCCGTCACACCAGCAGCAGCAGCTTGTTCATGATATTTGAGAGCTTTGCTGGTATAGGAACGATGGTCGCTGACATCTAGATAATTAACGCCTTGAGCAATACACATTTCAAGAACATTAGTATCTCGATAGTGAAATGGGCCAGCACAGTGGATGACTAAGTTAGAGTTTGCGATCGCATCTCGCAATTTGTCAACTTCTGCCAAGTCCAGTAACAAAAACTGCACTTGTCCCCCCGAAGACAAGCTAACAGCCCTCCCAAACTCCGCAGAACGTCCAGTAATCGTAATTTGTGCGTCCGTATGGGTAGCTAGATCGTGAGCAACAGTGCTACCAATCCGCCCCCGTCCACCAAGAATTAAAACGCTGTCTGTCATTACTCCAGATTAGCAATACTAACCTTATTTCATCAGTTTTCCGTCCTGTTTGCCATCGGTTACAAGGATGAATTGCTTGCTAATCAAGGAGGATTTTTCAATTACTGGTAGTTGATAACTTTTTGCGCCTCAATTTGCCTGACTACCGTTAGCGCCGAATAACTCACCCCAGCAGTACCTTCGCCTGGATGGGTGGAGTCACCAACTAACCATAGATGCTGGATTGGTGTACGATTGGCGAACCCAAAGGGGCCAAACGTCGGAATCCTTTGACCAATACCACCAACTATACCGCGATCGCGGGCTGTAAAATGAGCAAAGGTGCGCGGTGTTGCGGCTTCTTGATGAATAATAGTTTCTGGCTTGAGATAGAAGTATTGGGCAAGACAAGCGATCGCTTGCAGGGTAAACTTTTGTTTGAGTCCTTCATAATCATCAGTTTGCCACCACGGTGTCGGGTCTACAAATGAAGAAGCGATAATTGTTGCTTTCCCCTCCGGTGCGCGACCGTCTCCAGGATGACTGACGGAAACAAATAGAGAATTATTCTCGCCAATGGGGCCATTGACATCGTACATAAATTGTAGGTGGGGTGGACATCCAGGCGGAATCGCACTGGCATCTACACCCAAATACACCACAAACGCGCCCGATGCTTGGGGCAGTTTTTCCACCCGATTTTTATAACCAGATGGCGCTTGTTCTCCCAATAACTGCACCACATTTTGCACGGTGACATTGCTAACTATGTGGTCGGCTGCTTCTGTCCAGACTTCGCCAGTTTTCTGATTTCTAATGACTACAGCAGTAGCTTTGGTATTCTCTACTTTTATTTGTTCTACAGTGTGGCGCATTAATAATTTGCCGCCATCTCTTTCTAAAGATTGTACCAAGCGATCGCTTAATACCTGCATACTTCCCTGGAGGTGAAACAATCCTTGGGGCAGTTGGGATACACTCAACGCTGTGGCGGCATAAAGTAATGCTGTCTCCTCTGCATCCACCTGCGAGTATAGCTTCAGTTGCAAATCCAAAAAAGTCCTCAGTCGTTGGTCATTTGCCAGTCCACATAATCGTAAAGCGTCTCCTACCGTCAACAAAGTAAAGGGTACGGTAATTAATGTACTGGGACGCACCGCTTGCGTTAGTTGCCACAAATCCCATAAATTACGTGGTGGTAGCACCGGATCGCGTCCTTGAAATTCCCAACTGGCATTAAATAAAGTTGCCATCAATTGCCAGAACGGTTCGCTACCGGGAAACTGTTTTTGTCGTTCCTCTTGCCATTTCTCTTGGTCGCGCCAGATATTAATCGGTGTGCTTTCTCCAGGTAAATACACCGCACAAGCAGGGTCACAAGGCGTTGCTTCCGGTAAATCTATTTCTAATTCTGAGAAAATGCGGTGATGAATTCCCCCTGGTTCCAACCCCGCCACCTGAGTTGCTCCCACATCAAAGGTAAATCCTTGCCGTTTAAACGTTGAAGCACAGCCTCCTGGTACGAGAGCTTGATCCAAAATTAAGACACTGTAACCTTTATGAGCTAATAATGCTCCAGCAGTCAATCCACCTATTCCCGCACCGATAACGACAACATGAGAGTTACTTTTGTCAAGAGAAGTGCTGGACATTGATTAGCTTCTTTAAAATTCTTAATACTTTTACTTATAATTTTACCTTAATCTCTAAGCGTAGGCGTAGCCCGCCGCAGGCATCGCAGATAAAAGGGCGGTTAGAAACCGCGTCTACACGAGGCTTTACCCACCGACGTGGGTTAAAAAACTTTGATTTGACCTTATACCATTTCTTTATGAGGCTGCGCCAAACCCTTTTAACTTCTTTCTTTCTTTCTTTCTTTCTTTCTTTCTTTGTGTCCTTTGCGTCCTTTGCGGTTCGTTTTTCTTTGTTGTACTTAAATATGGTTTAGCGCATCTTCATACAAAATTGGTATTAGTCCACGAAGGTGGACTTTGTTTGTGTAGCCGCGAATTCCATTCGCTATTTTCAGGTAAATAAACCACGCGGATACGGGCACAGCAATGCTCATAGGTGTCAACTTAACGTGAAAGTTAGTCTAGAAGCAGCTTTTAGAGATTATCTCGTTATCTCGTTCCCAGTCTCCGACTGGGAATGCATTCCGGGAGGCTCCGGCTCCGGTAAAGGCTACGGCTCCGGCAAAGGCGAAGGCAAAGGCAAAGGCGAAGGCAAAGGCTACGGTTCCTAAACCTGTTGTCAAACCCTTATAAATGGTAATAATCCAAAAAACCAGCATCACAATTAGGGAGACTATCCCCGCGATGAAGTTTGCAGTCCTTTGGGCTTCGGTGTTAAAAAGATATGCTACAAATACACCAAAAGTAATTGAGAAAAACCCTGATATTCCTGATAGCAGCCATGAGGCTATAAGCAACCCAATAGTCCAACGTCGCTGTAGTCCAGCCTTAGTACCTGTGAAATCAGCATCTTTGAGAATCGCGTTGGTAAAATCTACCCCTTTAATATCCGCCTTGCTAAAGTTTGCCCCAGTCAGGTTTTGACCTTTAAAAGAGCGATCTTGCAGATTTTGACCGGAGTAGTCTGGCGACATAATTGCGTCAGCAAGAAGTTTTTAATGAGATTTTATACAACTGTACTCTGCAATATTTCGGATTTTGGGAAAATAAAGAAAATACAAAAATTTTCGATGTAACACGCGGTATAGGCGCATAACTGTGCGTGCTTACCTTTGAATGCTTAAGGTGTCATCAGCAATATTAAATAAGTTGGTATAACCATACTTAAGCTGTAGTTATGAATGTTGTAACGGGAGCGGTCTACATCGTGACGGGAGCGGTCTACATCGTGACGGGAATGGTTCCCTAACTTATGGGAGCGGTCTACCTTGCAACATTACTAACTAATACCATTTCACACAAACTCTGATACATATAGATTTCTCGTAGGGGCACAGCAATGCTCATGCGTGTCAACTTAAGCTCAAACCCCTTTAAAACCTCGTTTCCAGCCAGAGGCTGGAAATGCACCTCATTGCGGCTCTGCCGCTAGTCTTGAGGCGGAGCCTCAACGACAGGCATTCCCAGTCAGAGACTGGGAACTAGACTATCTCTAAAAGCTAGTTCTAGACTGGCTTTAACCTTAAGTTGACACCAATGAGCAATGCTGTGCCTCTACCAACGTATTTGTATGATTATTAAAGTAAAAGGGTATAAGACCCAATTTGCTAGTTAATACAACTTACGCATTGACAGAAAATACCAAATATATGTGATGGAAAAAACCGCATCTGTCGTAAGGGTAAAGCATTGCTCATACGTGTCAACTTAACGCAAAACTTATGTCCCACAAGGAACTTCAGTTCCTTGCTAATAGCTCAAGTCAATCTGTTGCATCAGCGATAATTGTTTGTAGCTACTCAACTACTCTAAAATTACATTACCCGACCAAACAAAAATCTCAAGATGGCTAGAGAATTCAACGTCATTATAGAACGCGACTCTGAAGGTTATTTTGTTGCCTCTGTGCCTAGTCTTGCTGGATCGCGTCGCGACCCAAGCCAAATCTCTAGACCAACTGATAGAGCGGATTAAAGAAGCGATTGAACTTTGTTTAGAGGTTGAACAAGAAAATGCCGAAGTATTAGAGTTTATCGGTGTGCAGAGAATTTCTGTTTAAGTGTAAGCAAACTACCGAGTTTGACTGGACGCGAGGTAATTACAGCTTTAAAAAAAGCAGGTTTTGAGGTTGCAAGAATCCGAGGTAGTCACCATTTTTTGATACACAGTGATGGTCGTCGAACTGTTGTTCCAGTGCATTCTAATACTGCTCGGGTTTTGGTGCATAGTCATTTGAGATCCCCCTTAGTCCCCCTTAAAAAGGGGGAAAAATAAAGCATTTTTAGCCCACCTTGGAAAGGGGAGTTGGGGGGATCGACTTAAAACCTACGCAGTAGTGCAGTGCATTCTGGTGAAACAATTGGTTCTGGTTTGTTAGCACAGATATTCCGTAACTCTCAGATCACCCGTGATGAATTCCGGGAACTATTTTGACGCACTCCCCCGCATGAATGACGGGAGATTCTTTCTTTCAAGCAGCAATTGCAGGTACACCCGTCTTACATTGCCTCGCCCACTGGACAACGCCCTGCCCAGGATATATATCTTATCATTAACGGCTGAAATTTATTCAGCCATCCGTTTATATCCCCCGCATAAATGGACGGGGGCTTTACGCATCACAACTCGTAAAAATAGGCAAAACTCACCTTTCCGGTATTATGGGTTCCTTTATTGAAAGCGATGGGAAACTCAATTCCCTTGAGTGGGTGGTCGAGGTTGCTCCTTCCGTCGCTTGGAGCATTGGACAAACAGGGCATTGGTAACTTCTTCCCCATGCCCCATTCCCGATGCCCAAAAACTCCATCCCCTTGTGGGTGGAGTTTTTTATCTATATAATGTGAGATTATTTCATTTTTTATTTCACCAGAGCTACTACAATTACTATTGATGCTAGATAATGGGAAGGCTTTGACATTTTCTTGCCAATCTAGCCCAGACAAACAGAACTAACACTTATGCGAACTCACTATTGCGGCGAACTCCGAAAAGAACATATAGGAGAAACTGTTACCTTTTACGGATGGATAGACCGTCGCCGCGATCACGGTGGTGTGATATTTTTAGATTTACGCGATCGCTCTGGAATTGTCCAAATCGTCAGCGACCCGCAACGCACCCCAGATTCATATCAGCAGGCGAACGCCCTGCGAAATGAATATGTTGTGGAGATTACTGGTAGAGTAACACAACGTCCCGAAGAATCGCTGAATACCCGCATTCCCACAGGCGAGGTGGAAATCTACGCCGATAAAATTGAACTACTCAATGCTGTTCGCAAACAGTTACCTTTCCAAGTTTCCCTAGCTGACACCGAGACAGTGCGCGAAGACTTACGACTAAAATATCGTTATTTGGATTTGCGACGCGATCGCATGGCCCAAAATTTGCAACTGCGTCATCAAATTGTCAAAGCCATGCGTCGTTATCTGGAAGATTTAGAAGGTTTTATCGAAGTCGAAACCCCAATACTGACCCGTTCTACCCCAGAAGGGGCGCGGGATTATGTTCTACCCAGTCGCGTCAATCCTGGTGAGTGGTATGCTTTGCCGCAATCACCCCAGCTATTTAAACAATTGCTGATGGTATCCGGCTTAGACAGATATTATCAGATTGCCCGTTGCTTTCGTGACGAAGACTTACGCGCCGACAGACAACCAGAATTCACCCAGTTGGACATGGAAATGAGCTTCATGTCCCAAGAAGAAATTATCGAACTGAATGAAAACTTAGTTTGCCATATCTACAAAACGGTTAAAGGAATTGAGTTACAGCGCCCTTTTCCCCGTCTCACTTATGCTGAGGGGATGGAACGCTACGGGAGTGATAAACCAGATACACGCTATGGTTTGGAATTAGTTGATGTCTCAGATATTGTGAAAGACTCTAGTTTCAAAGTCTTTCGGGACACTGTTATCAATGGTGGTATTGTCAAAATCTTGCCCATTCCCAACGGTAACGATGTAATTTCTAATGTCCGCATTAAACCAGGCGGCGACTTATTTAAAGAAGCCAGCGAAGCCGGTGCTAAAGGTTTAGCTTATATCCGAGTTAGGGATGATGGCGAAATTGACACCATTGGCGCGATTAAAGACAACCTCACAGAAGAACAAAAACAAGAAATTTTACACCGCACAGGTGCTAAAGCTGGACATTTGCTGTTGTTTGGGGCTGGCGATGCTGTTACAGTTAATAAAACATTAGATAGATTACGGCAAGCGATCGCTAAAGAATTTAACTTAATTGATCCAGTAAAAATCAACTTGCTGTGGATTACAGATTTCCCGATGTTCGAGTGGAATGCTGACGAAAAGCGCTTAGAAGCACTACACCACCCGTTTACAGCACCGCATCCTGATGATTTGAGCGATTTAAAAACTGCACGCGCCCAAGCTTACGACTTAGTACTCAACGGCGTGGAAGTTGGCGGCGGAAGTCTGCGGATTTATCAGCGAGAAATTCAACAGCAAGTATTTGAAGCGATCGGTTTATCTCCTGAGGAAGCACAAAATAAATTTGGTTTTCTCTTAGAAGCATTTGAATATGGTACACCGCCGCATGGTGGCATTGCCTACGGTTTAGATCGTTTGGTAATGTTGCTAGCTGGAGAAGAATCCATTCGAGATGTCATAGCTTTTCCGAAAACACAACAAGCACGTTGTTTGTTAACAGATGCACCTTCGAGTGTAGATGCTAAACAATTGAAAGAATTGCACGTTGCTTCGACATATAAACCAAAGTCTTAGTAAGGCGCAAGGGGAGCACAGAAAGTTAAAGCAAGCCTTTATAGCTCAGTTACTCTCTAACTCTTCTGTTATGTTTATTATGCTCCCTTTGCCTTTCATCAATTGCTGGACTGTATTTTAAGGGAGGCTCTAAACACTCTAAATGTTCTTTTTGTTCATTTTCATAAATTATGATGTGACGATCATTGGTCATTTTATGGATAGCGTAATACTCAAGATACTCAGCATCATCTTTTATCCCAAAAATAAAATTTATCTTCCAACCAGCTTGAAAAATTGAACCTTTCTGACGCTTTTGTATATTCTCTTCTGGTAAGGTAATTTTCCATTTATAAAAATATCTATTAAATTCATTCGTAATTGCATTTATGTTTCTACTCATTAGCCAAAGTCTTAGTCTAACTCCTTTAAATCCAAATATTTGGATATAAATACTATACTATGACAGTCAAAATAGATTGAATTATTCCAACGTAAATTCTGAATATTTTGATAAAATAAAACAGATGTGGAGGTAAGATTATGACCCAAGCCTTGCCTAAATTACTCACCTTCGATGAGTTTAGCGAATGGTATCCCAACGATGGTAAACGCTATGAATTGCACAAAGGAGTAATTGTTGAAATGCCACCTCCAACCGGAATGCATGAAAAAGTTGTAGGATTTATAGCCCGTAAGCTAACTGTCGAGTTCGATCGCCTGAACCTTCCCTACACTATACCTAAAACCGCATTAGTCAAAACTCCTTCTGCCGAATCCGCTTATTCGCCTGATGTGTTGCTGCTAAATCTTGATAATCTCGACAATGAACCGCTTTTTCAAAAACAGTCAACAGTAAGCCAGGCAGCATCGGTTCCAATAGTTATTGAAGTTGTTTCAACTAACTGGCGAGATGATTACTATAATAAATTTAGGGATTATGAAGAAATGGGCATTCCTGAATATTGGATTGCTGATTATGCTGCGTTGGGTGCAAGAAAGTTCATCGGCAATCCCAAACAATCCACTATTTTTGTATGCGAATTAGTTGATGGTGAATATCAAATGATACCGTTTCAAGCTAACACCGCGATTTCATCACCTACCTTTCCCAAATTAAATTTAACCGCACAACAAATTTTTGATGCGGCTAACTAAACCACATCCTGCTATAATTCATTATTAATCTGTACTAAAATCTCTTCTAACCGCCCATTAAAAGCTTTATTTAATCGGGAGCATCCCTATTTGGCAAAAATAAAATAATCCAGATTATTCAAAGCCTCTCTCCTCGTAGGAGAGAGGTTTGGAGAGAAGTCTATTTACCTGAAAATCGCTGTAAGTTAACACGCATGTGCATTGCAACCTCCCTACAGAGGTATTGTTTAGTTTACAGCAGCACTGACTAAACCATTGTGCCTGAGCAAAGCGATCGTACTTGGTTCACGACCCCGGAAAGTTTTAAACACCTCCATTGGATGCTGACCGCCACCAAGTGCCAGCACCGTATCCCGATAACGCCGACCTGTAGCTTTTATCGCTTCTTCATCTTCTAGCCCAGCTTCTTCAAAAGCAGCAAAAGCATCAGCGCTCAGTACCTCAGCCCACTTGTAACTGTAGTAGCCTGCTGCATAACCACCTTCAAAAATATGTCCAAAAGCACACAAAATAGAATCTTCTGGAAGTGGTGGTAAAACGGTAGTAGTCTTAGCGATGCGATGACGCACCTCTGAGGGAGTTTCATTACTACCAGGGCGATAACGATAATGTAGTTCTAAATCAAGACTGCTCAGGTGAATCTGCCGCAACGTAGCAGTACCACTCATATAATTACGCGCCGCTAGCAGCTTTTGATAATAATGCTCCGGTAGGGCTTCCCCAGTTTCGTAATGTTTCGCCATTCCAAACAAAGTGGGTCGCTCATAGCACCAGTTTTCCATAAACTGACTAGGTAGTTCCACTGCATCCCACTCGACGTTATTGATGCCTGCGGCTCCCGAATAGTCAACCTTGGTTAGCATATGGTGCAATCCATGACCAAACTCGTGGAACAAAGTCTCTACTTCCGAGAAAGTCATCAAACTAGGTTTACCATCTACGGGAGGACTTTGATTACACACCAAATAAGCTACAGGTAAGCGGATGGCAGTGACACCATTTTCAGTGATTTTACCGCGATTGATGCACACATCCATCCAAGCACCACCGCGTTTCTCGGCTGGACGGCTGTAGGGGTCTAAGTAGAAGTAGGCTATGGGAGAACCAGTTTCGTCAGCAATTTGGAAATAACGGACATCTTCATGCCATACTGGCGCTTGACCATCGGCAGAGGTGACAGTGACGCTAAACAGCCGCTTGACTAGTCCAAATAAGCCGTCTAACACTTGGGGAAGGGAGAAGTAGGGACGCAATTGTTCAGAGGTAAAGGCAAATTTTGCTTCTCGTTGGCGTTCCGCCCAAAAGCTGATATCCCAGTGTTTTAAATCCGTAGCTTCTGCTGCTCCCTGTGCTGCTGCAAAAGCTTTGAGTTGTGCCAAGTCTTTGACAGCAGCATCATAACTAGCGCGGCGTAGTTCTTCTAACAGGGCGTTAACGGCCTCAACGTTGGGAGCCATTTTACTCGCTAGGCTCAATTGGGCAAAACTTTTAAAGCCTAGTATCTCTGCGAGTTCTTGGCGCAACTTCAAAATGCGCTCAATTAAGGGGTTGTTATCCAAATCGCCAGCAGAAGCGCGGGTGATATGAGCTTTGTAGAGCTTTTCGCGCAAATCTCGACGGGTGCTGTGCTGCATGAAAGGGCCATAGCTGGGGAAGTCCAAAGTAATCCGCCAAGGGCCATTTTCAGGTGTGGCGTTGCTTTCGCCAGCAGCACGAGCTACTTGGGCTGCTAAACTCACTAAGCTTGGTGGTAAACCGTCAATTTCCGCTTGTGTTGTCAGGGTTAAGCTGAAGGCTTTAATGGCATCAAGTACATGGTTAGAGAATTTGGTAGAAAGTTCTGCTAACTCCATTTGTATGGCGTTGAAACGCTCTCTTGCTTCTCCTTCTAAGCCAACACCCGAAAGTTGTGCATCTCGAATCGCGGCTTCGACAATGCGCTGCTGGGCTAATTCTAAAGTTGCCCAATTATCACTGGCACGGAGTGCTTTAAAAGCATTGTAGATGGGTTGACTTTGACCGAGCTTGTTGATAAATTGTACAACTAGTGGCTGTACGATTTCATGAGCTTCGCGCAGTTCTGGGCTATTTTTAACACCCATTAAATGATTCACCACCCCCCAACTCCAAGTAAGCCGTTCTGTCAGCTTTTCTAAGGGTTCTACTAAACCACTCCAAGTAGGCTCTACACTAGCCTCTAAGATGGCAAGCTGCTGGTCGAGTTCTGCCAGCAACTGATTGAAGGCTGGTACTACTCGTCCTGGTTTAATCTCTGCAAAGGGAGGTAAACCAATGCCTTGAAGTAGGGGATTGTCGGAAATAATGGTACTTGCACTCATGTTTTTGTGTGAACTGCGGATGAATAAAAACCAACAATGATTTTTGTTTATATATCTTCTAATGTAGCGATCGCAGTGCTAAATATTCTTGCCATTGTAGAAAAAAGGCAAAAAAAGCGAGAATTCCTCACAAAAGTATCCTGATACAGCTATTTTGTTGGGTTTGTGAACGATACACTTCTAAAAAGATTAGGGCATTGGGCATGGGGCATGGGGCATGGGGCATTGGGCATGGGGCATTGGGCATGGGGCATTGGGCATGGGGCATTGGGCATTGGGCATTAGTTATTCTTCCCCCTGCTCTCCTGCCCCCTTCGTTTACTCAGCAGTTCCAGAAATATCAGCGAAAGTCTCTGAGATAATATAATCATGCACCCATCCTTTCAACCAGGTGGCTAATTATGACCGAAACAGACTCATGATACAGAGCAACTAAATTTATTTATGGTTACTGAGCTTGTCGAAGTATGGGGATTGTTAATTTTGAATTTTGAATTTTGAATTTTGAATTCGGAGCAAAGCGACGTGACTAGCCTCTTACCCAGTTCTCAATCAACAGAAGTTTTTTACCCAAGCTCGGATGGTGAACCTTTGGCAGAAAGTTATGTTCATTTATGTGCTCTACTGGCAACTTTAGAAGTATTGAGGCAATATTTGCTGGGTCAGCAAGCAACGGTTTTGAGTAACCAGTTTCTCTATTATGCTCAGGGTTTTCCGAGGTTACGGGTAGCCCCAGATGTAATGGTAATTTTTAATGTCGCTCCTGGAGGTCGGGATAATTACAAGATATGGGAAGAGGGACAAGTGCCTGTGGTAATCTTTGAAATGACCTCGGAGGGTACTAGAAACCAGGACACGGGCTTCAAGAAGACGCTGTATGAGCAGTTAGGGGTACTGGAATACTGGTTATTTGACCCCAAGGGAGAGTGGATTAAGGAGCAATTGCAAGGCTATCGGCTGCGAGGCGAGGTGTATGAGCCAATTAGAGATAGCCGATGTGAACCTTTGCAGCTGCGCTTGCAAATAGAGGGGCAACTGATTGGTTTTTATCGAGAAGACACTGGGGAAAAGTTACTGATTCCAGAGGAGTTGGCAGAGGCGCTGAAACAGGAAAGATTGGCGAGGGAACAAGCCCAAGAGCAAGTAAGACAAGCAGAATCGCAGGTGGAAAGGTTGAAGGAACAGTTACGATCGCTTGGCGTTGACCCTGATACTATCTAGCTATAGAGAATGCGATCGCCTATGACGGGTGCTTTGCACCATCACAGAATCCATTCGCCGAACTGAACCTGACAAAAGGCGATCGCTAAAAGACATCATAATGTATTATATCAAATTAACTGAGCGCAATCGAGCCTCCTTGCCGAACCGAGAAGCAAGGCTCTAGATTTATGATTTTATTTGGCAACTCATCTTTTTACTCGTAAAATCGAAGACAAGATCAAGGTAAGTAGAAAAGAGTCCCTAAATTAATGAATACGTTAATCAATCAGGGTGGAAGAGCTATCACTAAATTTCAGATGGTAGACCGAATAAACGATATCGCTTGGCAAGCTCACCAAGGTAGCGTTGCTGCGATTATTCAGCTATTGAATGAAAAGCTAGCCAAGTCTGGTGTCAGAACTAGAGCCATTTTTTCTAATGGTGTCTTACAACTTCTGTGCGAAGCGGCTAGGGTAGAGCAACTTGAGCAATCTCCCGTCGTCGAACAAATCCAGCAAATTCTTGAATCCATCACCCCGCGTCACATTCGCAAAGTCAATATCAACAGTCGAATTGTTCGGGAACAACAATTACTTTGGTTAAAAGAAATAGATAGCGATCGCGAAAACCAATTGCTTTGGTCACACGAAATTACATTAATTCAGCCTAATATTCTAAAGCAACTAATTAAAGATTTCACAGAAGCTCAAGCTGAACTAGGAAAACCAAATTTTCCTAAAACTCAAGTCTCTCGTCCTTTAGTACTCATTAACAAAGAAAAACACAAAAATAAACCTCAAACAACGATATTAGCAGCAGCTGGTTTATGCTCACTGTTGTTGCTTGCTTGGGTTGTTTATGCCCAGTTAGGCAATAAACTAAAAAACCTAATGCAACTAGAAACTTCCAAATCTCTAACTACAGAAAATACTAGCAATAAGAAAGCCGAAACACCATCCCGTGCTGCTAACAATAGCCTTTCTGAGCCATCTGATGACCCATTTCCAATATCTGTGCGAATTGCTAACCAAGCTTCTGTATCTGGCAAAACAGCCACAACCTCAACTCAGTGGTTAGAGATTGCTGCTAAATGGCAACGAGCTTCAGATTTAATGGGCACGGTGCCACAAAACTACAGCCGTTATCAGGAAGCTAAGATTCGGACTCAACTATATAAGAAATACAGTGAGGCGGCGCAGAAAGAAGCCGATAAGATTGACACTCCCCGCGATAAATCGACGGGGATTCTTGGCTCAATGAGATCACTTAACTTAGAGTCCTTGCGTCATCTAAGCCAGAGGTGAGACTCTCCACGCCAGGTGCTTCAAGTCGGCGCAGCCGCCCAACGCACTGGCTCCCAAGCGTTAACTTTCCGAGGCAAGAGCGGTAGTTGCATTGAGTCCAGCAGTGCGTTGGGCGGCTATGCCACTCTTGTTGCAACTGCCGTGCAAGTCCTGTTTAGTTTGAAACAAATAGTCTCAAAATTCTGAGTCGTCACGCTCGGTATAAATCTTTTACCTACTGCCAGGAGGAAACTAGAACAATGCAGTAGAACCGCATAGATTTAATTGTCAAGGAACAGAAAAGCCGTTAGGCAACAAGGTTTAAAGGCCAAGTTGATTACCTTTCCTGCTAGAATTAGCGTAGCATATACAGGCTACAAATGAATAGACCAAAAGTATACAATCTGAGATTTTCAGATGAAGAGTGGGCAAAGCTTAAAGCTTATGCAGAATCTAAGCAGATCACTCCGGCTGAAATTCTGCGTGATTATATTAAGCGATTGCCAAATACAAAGCCGTCGTAGAACGACGGGGCTTTAAACCCAATTTTTCGGTAAAAAAATCGACCTTTGGCAGTAAGGTCGATTGAATCAAGCGGATTGATTCGTGGGGTCAATCCAAAATCCAAAATCCAAAATTTTTATTAACTCAGGAGTTCTCCTGTTTCTTGCAGGGAGTGCAAGCGGCGGTAAATACCCTCGTGACGCAAGAGTTCATTGTGGCTACCCACTTCTACAATCTTTCCTTGCTCCAGAACCACAATTTTATCGGCTTCTCGCACTGTACTTAAACGGTGGGCAATGACGATGGTGGTGCAAGTTCCCTGAATCGATCGCATCGCTAGCTGAATTGAACGCTCAGACTCATAATCTAAACTAGAGGTGGCTTCGTCAAAAATTAGTACGTCTGGTTCCACTAGCAACGCCCTAGCAATTCCCAAGCGTTGTCTTTGTCCTCCAGATAACCTGACACCTCGTTCCCCCACAACGGTGTAATAACCTTGGGGTAACTGCTGCACTACTTCATCGACTCTGGCAATTTTACAAGCTTGGTGAACCTGCTCCAAAGTAGCATTCGTTCTACCGTAGGTGAGGTTATCCAAGATAGTACCGTTGAAAACGTCTACTTCTTGGTGAACGATCGCTAGCCTTCGTCTATACTTACCCACATCCAAAGTGCGAATATCTTGACCATCAATCAGAATTTGACCTTCTTGAGGTTCAAAATATCGCAACAGCAATTTCACTAAAGTAGACTTACCAGAACCGGAACGCCCCACTAATGCCACTGTTTGGTATGGCTCAATCAACAAGTTAATATCTTGCAAAACTTGACGGTTGGCATCATATCCAAAACTGAGGTGGGACAACTCAACTTTTCCAGTAAATTTATAGGGTAATTCTGTCTGATTGCTCTCTTCTAAAAGACTAGCTGAATCAGATGCAGTTGGCTCTTGGAGAAATTCGTGAAACCGCAGCATCGAAGAATAACGACGGGCAAAAACTTCTGCCAAAGTGCTAATAGGTTCTAATTCGGCATAAGCCATGCTAGAAAGAGTCAAGGTCATGATAAAGTGACCAAGAGAAATTTTCCCATGTACTGTTGCTGCTAGAGTCAAACCCAGGATAGTAAACACGCAAAACTGAATTACAGTCCTTTGCCAAGTAGCCAGTTTCACATAACTTTTGTGGATACGATACTCAACCAGCGTTAGTTCACGATCCAAACGTAGCTTTTGCCGTTTCAGTTCCTTAGCTTCTGTAGCAAATGCTTTCACCGTTTTGATGTTGGTGATCAGTTCCGAATTGCGGCTTTCCGTATCTTCTGCATATTTATCCAGAAGAGTTTCGTGCCAAATTATCTGCTGTAAATTCCTCAAGCTCAAGCTAAGGATAACTACAAAGGAAATCAGATATAAAATCGCAATTCGCCACTCAATTACTAAGATAAACACGAAAATTCCCAGTACACGAGCTAATCTAGGAATCAATTGTCCGGCAACTTCGGGATATGTATAGGTGTGGTTAGTTAGACCTCTAGCTATTCTTCCAGCAATGCGTCCGGGGTTATTTTGATCATAAAATTCCAGTGGGAGAGTGAGAATTTTTTCTATGGCTGTTTGGGCTTTCTGGCGACGCAACCTTAAGGATATATCCCAATGAAACCAATGGGTTAACCAAGGTTGTGTTGGCGCTCTCACTACGGTGACAACGAAAATTAAACCCAGTAATACACCCAAAGATAGAGTTTTAGTAACTGGGTAATTGGTGATGTCGGAAACAGTTGCAATCGCACTTTGAAGTGGTTTATCCAACGGTTGACCAGACAAAACGTTTAAAATCTGCCCGATCGCATAAGGGACAACCAAATCAATAATTTCGTAAATGCTGGATGTTGTAATGCTGAAAAGACTCAGCTTCCATTCAGAGTGAAAGTAATTGACAATATCTTGAAATTTAGCCATGATGCACACCGTCCAAGAGCGCGATCGTAAACTTGGAATTTATATACTACAAACGTATTACACTCTAGTCAATAGCTAGATGACAAATCACTCTTTAGGAGTAGTTGGTAGTTCTTGAGCGGAAAATTTGAGGCGATAGCGATAGAGGGCAACTGGTCGAGAACCAGCTTTAAAGTAATCTGGATCTTGGGGTGAAAGATAGACAGCAGTAATTTGATCTGCCTCAATCGCCGGATTAGCTGTTGGAAGTTTATGATAAGCGGTGGTAGATTCTACAGAGTTTAAATAGGGGCGTGAACCGCCTTTGAATAGTTGTTGAAACACTTCTGTAGTGATGAACTTGCCATCAGGCGTAGTTTCTATCGCCCGTGCAGTCACAATAGAAACTAGTTGACGACTGCTACGCAAGAACGTAATCTGACGATTAGGTGAATCTGGATCTACTTTCACTAATAACACTGCTTCATCCCCTAAATAAGCCCTTGCCAAATTCAAGCTATTAAACGCTCTATCTGCTACTAGAATGGGGGATTTGTAATCTATCTGAGGAAATATTTTGAACCCAGTAGTATGTGGTTGCTGTTTCACAAATCTTACTACAAAACTCACAGGCTGATTTAATTGTCGGCGATTACCTTCAAACCCTGGAGTTACAATATCTGGTGCTAAAGGTGCAGCTAAATCTACCAAAGTACTTGTAACTTGCCAATAACCAGCCATCCATTCAGGGTAAACCAAATCACCCGAAGCCGCTTGTACTGAAGTTAATTTTTCCCATTGGGGAAAATTTGCTAACCGTTCAGATAACTCTCCTCCAAGAGCTTCGCCAGTCCACAGCAGAAACGAAATAACTAAGCAAAAAATCCAAGTTTTTCTCATTGCAAGCATTACTAACTTTGTGCTTAATTTTTATTATTTATTAACTAAAAAATCATCAACAGGATAATAATTTAATTAAAGTATTGCTCATGATTATATTAGGCAATGAAACATTGACATTTAATGTCTAGTATACTGCGTTAAATAATTTTTCTTAAAATTTATAATTATAGCCTATAGCAATTCTATCTGAGTTGTGAAAATTACTGTTTTAACCAACCGCAGAGGCGCAGAGAGCGCAGAGAGAGGAATCAATAGAAATTTTCACAAATGATTTAGGACTGCTATATATTTTAACTATGGCAATCATTCTTGTTGCCTTTCACTCACTCACTCACTCATTTATGTATGTATGAGTATTTTTTTGTATTTTTATTTGATTATAATTTTTTAATTTGGAAATTAAGGTAGCTTGAGATTGCTAACATAATTAAAACTTTGAGATAATAAAATCTATATTTTTTAGTTTAACGGCTTTGCCTTAGCTAAATTAAATAACTGGTAATTGAAGATTACGTTTTCCCAATTACCAATTATCAATATTAAATCTCTGCTGGTAAAGGTTGCCAAACTTCCCCATATTGCTCTCGTAAAGCTTGCCAAGCTTCCACCTGTCCTGGTTCATATTCTCCGGGTTTACTCCATTGCAAAAATAAGCTTAAAGCAGGCTCTTGTTTATCATCTAAAAACCGAATAGCATAGGTTGTAAAATTACCTCTCTTCGCTTCACCAGTTTCAAATTTTACCTGAATAATTTTGTCCATATTCAAGTGAAACTCAAAGCCTTCGGTGTGCATATTCGCATACTTACCTTTAGGCAATTCTGCATAAAATAACTTTTCTACTTTACCTCGTGCTTCTAATACAGCAGCACTGCTAGTAACAATTAGACGCAAAGTTCCTAAATTTTCACAAGCGGCTAAAAATTCTTTTAATGTTGTGGTCATTTGTCATTTGTCCTTTGTCATTTGTTAAACGATGAGTCCTAACTAATCCCCCATGCCCAATGCCCAATGCCCAATGCCCAATACCTATTTTTCATATTGCTCATAAGCAGCGACAATGCGCTGAACTAGAGGATGGCGCACGACATCTTTTTGGGAAAATTCGCAAAAGGCAATGCCTTCAACGTGTTTTAGAATTTGTAAAGCTACTCCTAAACCCGATTGTTGGTGAAGTGGTAAATCAGTTTGTGTCATGTCGCCTGTAATCACCATCCGCGAACGGAAACCCAGACGAGTCAAAACCATTTTCATCTGAGCGGGTGTAGTATTTTGAGCTTCATCCACAATTACAAAGGCGTTATTGAGGGTGCGTCCCCGCATATAGGCGAGTGGTGCGACTTCAATCACACCGCGTTCCATTAAACTGGGTACTTTTTCTGGGTCGATGAATTCATAAATAGCATCATAAAGTGGGCGAAGATAGGGATTAACTTTCTGCTGTAAGTCTCCAGGTAAAAAACCGAGTTTTTCACCAGCTTCCACGGCAGGACGAGTTAAAATTAGCTTTTCAAACTGGTTAGCAAGGAGTGCTTGCACGGCGACAACCACAGCCAGATAAGTCTTACCGGTACCAGCAGGCCCAACACCAAAGGTAAGATCACGTCTACGGAGTGCGTCGATATATTGACGCTGGCGGAAGGTTTTGGCGCGGACTTCTTCACCTCGGCGACTTTTGGCGAGGACATCTCGCTGTAAATCTTGCAGTTCCCCTTGCCGATCGCTATCTATGGCTTGACGGGCTGTTAAAATATCGGCACTGGAAATAGTATTGCCTTTAATCCAGAGGTCTTCAAGCGATCGCACTAATCGAGAAGCCAGATCAATTTGCCCTTCGGTACCAGAAATCAGTAATTCCTGTCCGCGTAGCACTAAAATAGCTCCTGTTTGTCGAGATAGGATTTTGAGATTTTCTTCTCCATCCCCGGCAAGAGCGATCGCGCTGGGAACATTCGGCAGCTGAATTGTTAAAGCACCTGCCATATTATTTCTTAATTCGTGAGGATCTGTATTTGACAAAGGTTGATATTTTCTCGCTAACGGCGAAATTAAGCTTTTATTACTTACATTTTGGAAAAATCTTTGCAACAAATTAATTGGCTGTAGGGGCGTACAGGTGTACGCCCCTACTGGTGAAGAGTCCAAAAAAAGATCCAAAAATCTTTTTGCTACTTTCCATCCTGATAAAAATTCTGAGCGGAGGTAACGACAACCGCTCAGACTTGCTCTCTAGTTTTAATCTAGCGGAGGCGGGGTTTAACAATGGGTTTAGGCCCATCATTTCCACGAGGTTCTCTCCTAGTCGGCGGTGGCGATCGCTCTTCTGTGTCTTCATCAAAAGACATACCCTCGCGGCCCGGCGTGGTGCTGCCGTAGATATCCAGGTATACTGATTGCCCAGCAGTAGCAGCTGCTGCGGCAATTACTGTACGAATCGCCTGAATATTGCGTCCTCCTCGACCAAACACTTTCCCTTTATCTGTGCTTTCAAAGGCGATGCGAACCCAAACCCGGTTGAGGGCTTGAGAAATTTCACAATCGACGCTTAAAGTCTCTGGAGATTCCAAAAACGGCTGCACTAAAAACCTAACCAGCCCAACATAATTGGGACTAGCTGTTGGGAGTTTTGTTCCAAAATTATGATGCGGCTGTTGCACTGACCTGTTCAAAAACATTAGCTTTTACTAGAATGCGACGAACGGTGTCAGTGGGTTGAGCGCCTTGTTGTAGTCGCTTGACGATACCAGGAACGTCTAGTCGCACTTCATCAGTTCTGGGGTTATAAAATCCTAACTCTTCTAGGGGACGGCCATCACGGCGAGCGAGGTTGTTAATGGCGACAATGCGGTAACTTGCTTCCCGTTTTTTACCGAATCGCTTCAAGCGCAGTTTGATCATGGTTGAAGAATCATTCTCCTGTTGTTAGATATTAAGCAACTAGTTAGCGAGGAAGTAACCGAAATCTGGCTGTTGCCGAGAAATTGCGGGTTCAGTTTCCTCTGCTCATAAATTCTGAGGTCGAAATGCTAATTTTAGCACTGCCTAGCATTTGCTGCTATTAGTCATTGGTCATTGGTCATTGGTCATTGGTCATTGGTCTACTGACTAGCGACTAAAGATTGCCGAAGCCTTTTTTCTTTTTCTCCTTCTTTTTCTTTTTGGTGGCTGGGGCACCACCACCATAACCTCGCCATCCGGGGGCTGCGGGGCGATCGCCTGCACCGGCGAAGGCATTACCCATGCCGCCACCACCACCGAACATTCCCGGCATTCCAGGGAAGCCACCTTGACCCATTTGCTGCATGAGCGATCGCATTTTTTGGAAATCACCCACCAGTTTTGTGACATCTGACTCTCTATAACCGGAGCCAGAAGCAATCCGCCGCCGACGACTGGGAGAACTGGCTAATAAATCGGGGTCGTGGCGTTCTTGGCGAGTCATGGAGTTAATCATCGCCTCACACCGCTTGAGTTGGGTTTCTCCCTGCTTGAGTTGATCGTCTGAGAGCTTGTTCATCCCTGGAATCATCTTGATCAAGCCTCCCAGAGATCCCATATTCTTCAGCATCCGCAACTGCTTGAGAAAGTCAGTAAAGTCAAACTTCGCTGACAAAATTTTCTCCTGCATTTTCTCCGCATCTGCTAAGTCAAACTCTTCCTGGGCTTTTTCTACCAGGGTGAGAACATCACCCATTCCCAGAATCCGCGATGCCATGCGATCGGGATAAAATGGTTGCAGTGCCTCGACTTTCTCACCCACGCCCACAAACTTAATCGGCGCTCCCGAAATCTTTCGCACCGAAAGCGCTGCACCGCCACGGCTATCACCATCCAACTTGGTGAGAATCGCCCCAGTAATTCCGATCTTGTCATGGAAGGTGCGGGTAAGATTGGCTGCCTCTTGACCAGTCATCGCGTCCACCACCAACAGAGTTTCATGGGGTTGGACTGTTGCTTTGATCCGGGCTAATTCCGCCATCATTTCTTCGTCAATTTGCAGGCGTCCAGCAGTATCAATAATTACTGTGTTTACACCTTCTGCCCTAGCGCGTTCTACACCTTGCCGAGCAATTTCTACGGGATCGGCATCGCTTCCTAGTTCAAATACTGGTACGTCAATTTGCTTACCCAACGTCACCAACTGGTCGATCGCGGCTGGGCGATATACGTCTGTCGCCACCAATAAACAGCTACGATCTAATTTTCGCAGATGTAAGGCTAACTTAGCGGTAGCTGTGGTTTTACCAGTACCTTGCAACCCAGCCATTAGCACAATAGTAGGCTTTTCCTGGGCTTCTACTATGGGAACATTTTCTTCTCCCATCACCTGCACCAGTTCATCGTGAACAATTTTGATAAACTGTTGGTCAGGTCGCACGCCGGTAATCACCTCGGCTCCCTGTGCTTTGGCTTCGACTTCGCTAATAAAATCTTTGACTACCTGGAGGTTGACATCTGCTTCCAACAGGGCGCGGCGCACTTCGCGCAAAGCATCTTGAATGTTGGATTGAGAAATTTTGTCCTGTCCCCGCAGTTTTTTCCAGGCGGATTCTAAACGGTCAGATAATGCATCAAACATAATGTAATTACAGGTAGTTCGCCAATGGGGAATTTTAAATCGCCGATGAATGCGATTTGGAATTTCCGCTAAAGTTTAAACGTGCTATCTACCAGCTTAGTAGTTTTCAGCCCGACTGTAGCAACCAGATACTGAGCATGGGGCATGCGGCATGGGGACTCCGATGCTTGAATACTCGCTAATGCAACCCGATCGCGGCGATCGCTAATTTGTAATATTATCAGTTAGGTGTCTATGCGAGCCAAGATGTCACAGCGAATCAAAGTTTACTCTTACTCGATATACCACTCGTCAAATTCATATATAGGTATTGCCCTTGCCGAAAAAGCATTGCAGGGATTACCTGTTGATATTGAACGACGACCAATCTACATACCGAAGGAGCGAGGTATAAAGGTAGTTGACCTGCAAGGACGAACTGAAAACGCCCTATTATCTTCGTATCACAAAGAAGATTGTCTGCGGTGGGCGAAAAAGTACGGCATTGAAATTCGGCTCAAGGAGTATGAAGAATTTGGTAGGTGGATCAAGCGCTGGGAGAAAATGAAGTTTGGTCGGGAAGAACTGACCGCCAGAGCGTATTACGCTGCTTGTGGAACTGGGAAGGAGCATCTGCTTGATGCTGCTTTCTTTCGAGCGTCGTATATTGACCTGCTTGATGTCAACGATGAGTCTGTGATTAGGAAAGTTGCAAATGATGTTGGGCTGAATGGCGATCGCATTCTGGAATTAGTATACGGCGAAGCAGCTAAACAAGCAGCAGTGGCAGCCTTGGCAGAATACGAGCAATTTGGTTGTCCTGGAGTGCCAACCTGGATAGTGGAAGGCGAAAGGTTTTGGGGAAAGGATCGTGTCGATTGGGTAACAGAAAAGGTCAAACAATTAGTAATTCGTAATTAGTAGCTAATTCTCTTTGGAAAAACTCTGCCTCCGGCTTCCCTCTCCGAACTCATGGAGAGGGATTGAGGGTGAGGTTTGATTTTATGTTTAATTACGCCTACCTACTTAAATTATCATTTTTAACGTAACCATTACCATCCCTTAAATTAACCAAGATAATTTTTATATATTCTTAGTTTTAGTAAATTAGTGCATTTAAAATTATTAGGAATTACGCAAAATATCTCTGAAACTCTGATTTCTCCGTGTACTCTGCGCCTCTGCGGTTCGTTATTCCGTAACTCGTGCGTAAGTCCTAATTATGTATCTCTAGAATAAAAAATTAGGGAGTAATTTCCAGAAATATATAGTGCCTATCTGAGAATAATCTTTGAGAACGTAGCATTCTAAATTTAAAACAGACCCATCACAAATCTTGAGGTGGCGATTAGTCAGGACAATACTTTAAATTTCAAGGTTTTTTGGGTAATGCTTTTACTTCAAGGGGATAAATGTAAGTGCGAAAATACTTCGATAAAAGTACTTAAAAGTCGGCAAAAAGCCAAGATATTGTGGATAACATTAGGTTTACTCGCTTGTTTTTTTGTTGCTGAGTGGAGTGTGGGTTTGTGGAGTCAAAGTTTATCTCTACAAGCAGATGCAGGACATATATTATCTGATATTACAGCCTTGCTAATATCACTATTTGCAAGCTTCTTAGCACAGCAACCAGCTAAGAGTCAGGCAACATTCGGACATCAGCGTATCGAAGTTTTCGCAGCTTTGTTGAATGGATTAGGTTTGGTGGCGATCGCAACTTTTATCTCATGGGAAGCTATTGGGCGCTGGCAACATCCAGCAACTATTTTGGGCTTACCAATGTTAGGAATTGCGGTGTTAGGTTTAATCGTCAATATACTCAACATTACTTTGCTTCATCCCCACACTCACGACGACTTAAACTTACGGGGGGCTTTGCTTCATGTCATCGCCGATACTGCTAGTTCTGTTGGCGTAATTATCGCTGCTTTAGCAGTTCATCTTTGGGATTGGTGGTGGGCAGATGTCGCGATTAGTTTAGTAGTTGCAACTTTTACTGGTTTAAGTGCTTTACCCCTAGTCCAAGAAAGCCTGAAGATTTTTTTGGAGTATGCACCACAATCAATTGATCCGATCGAGGTGGAAATATTTCTCAAGTCTTTTGCTGGTGTTGTCCAAGTAGAAAAACTTCATATCTGGGCAATTAGCTCAAATAAGGTAATGCTTTGCGCCAATTTGACTGTTGAATGTACAACTATCCAAGAACGCGATCGCTTACTTACTCAGTTGCAAGATCACCTCCAAACAAACTTTAATATTGCTGAAATAACTTTGCAGCTAACTAGCTATAGAAAACCTTCATCAATGCCAATTCATCCTTTGTTTAACCAAGATATAGTTTTAATTTTGTCTGCGAATAAAACAAATTAAAACCAAATAATAGCTAAATCAAAAACTAAAGGATTTTTCATAAAACCAACATTTAAATATGATGCTTATTGGCATTATTACGATTGTTAATCGGTTATTTACTAAGAGGTTTACTCAATCATGAATTTAATTCCCAAATCCCAAATGATTTCATTACTAAAACAGTACAAACGCACATTAGTTTGGTTCATATCCGGTCTGTTTCTGGCAGTCCTGTTATTCTTCGGAACATCGAATCAACAACCAGCAACTGCCTCTAACCAGAGTCATACAATACCCTCTACTCAGCTAGATGTAACTCCTACGTACTCAGACTTCAGTGCTACTCATCTAGAACCCAATTTTTATCAGTATTAACGGCTAACAAATTAACTTTAAGGCGCACTGAAATGATTTCATTTTTGCGAAAGTACAAGCGATCGCTAACCTTGACTATGGTTGGCTTTCTCTGTAGCATTCTGCTGATATTTGCTAATTCTGTTTTTCAGCCCACTATGGCCGCTGGTAATGGAATTAATGTAATTATCATGATTGGCGATGGTATGGGTTGGAATCTGGCACGAGCCGCAGCCGTTGCCAAAGGTGCCCCTTTTTACACTAGTGGGAAAGGTTCAGGTCTGAGCTTCCAAAAGCTAACTGGATATGGATTAGTGACCACCTATGGCACAACGATTCAGGGAAATACACCAGAGAAGCCAAAAGATCAGCCCCACTTAACAACTAACTCTGCTCTGGATGGGTCTGATCCATTCACAGGTGCAAGTCCGGTTCGTCCCAACTTCTCATTCCAGCCTACTCCTTTTAATCCAGGCGATCGACTTGATGGCAACAGTTTGGCAGATGGGAATTTGACAGGTTACGACCCTACCAAGGGCGGCCCTGTTCCCTGGATTCCTCTGACTCCTGCTAATCCTGGTACTTACGACAAAGAGTACATCAAACACAGTTATCCCGACTCTGCTAACACCGCCACGACTCTTTATACGGGCGTAAAGAGCTTTAACAACGCGATGGGTGTAGACATTTACGAGAAAAAGTTGAAAACCATCCTGGAAATTGCCAAAGAAAAAGGTAAGTCTACAGGACTAGTTACTTCCGTACCCATTAGCCACGCAACGCCTGGTGCTGCCGCTTCTTTTGTAAATCGTCGTAGCAAATACGACAGTAAATACGACCCCACCAAAACTAACCAAGACAGTATTCTGCAACAGACGTTGCTAAACTTTCAGCCTAATGTTTTGTTGGGTGGCGGTCATCCTAAAGACTTTGACAATAGAAGTAGTACAACTACAGCAGAGGGTGTCTTTAACTACACTTATATTACAGAAGACACTTACAAACATCTCAGTGATAACCCTAAGTCCAATCGTTATGGCTATACCTTTTTGGAACGTGGCCCGAATGCAACTCAGACATTGCTAAAGACGGCTGCTAACATCGACCCAAATAAGGGAGGCAAATTATTTGGTCTATACGGTGCCCGTGGACAAGAAGGCAACCTTCCTACTAGCTCTTCTAAGGGAGACTACAGTCTGACAGGTCTGAACAACGCCTCGCTCTATAGCTCCGTCGTTAAGATTGTAAGTCCCTGTCCATCAGGTAAGATCATTCCTGGCACAGTTGGGGATTGTGTTCCTGTGGTTGATGCAGCAGGGAACCCAGTCTCTGGCCCCACACCTGATACTGTCCGTCCTCTGGCTCCCGGTGAAACCGATGCTAGTTTTATCGCCAGAGAGATTAACGAAAATCCGACTTTGGCTGATTTGAGCAAAGCAGCTCTAAAGGTTCTAGGTAAAGACAAAGACGGTTTCTGGCTGATGATTGAGGGAGGTGATGTAGACTGGTCTGCTCATGACAACAACATGGATAACCTAATCGGTACCATGAATGATTTTGATAAAGCTGTCCAGGAGGTGATTAGTTGGGTAAACAAGCATGGTGGTTGGAGTAAAAACCTGCTGCTTGTTACTGCTGATCATGACCACTACCTGACTCTGAATAATGACTTTGTTTCCAAGCTAACTCCCAATCCTGATCCTAATAAAGCTAGAGGCTTGAAGTATAACGCTAAGGACATCACCTTCAACAAGCACAACCCTAAAGACGCTGGTCACTTCTGGGGAGCTGATCCAAATTACAAGTACCTCTGGGGTAGCCATAGCCGACGGATTGTACCTGTTTACTACCAGGGTGCTTATTCATCAACTCTGACTCGATCCTTTGGACAAAAGCTCCAGTTCACAGATAGCTCTGGTACTTACAGTGCGCCCGGTGTTCGAGGAGTGGTTGATCAGAGTCATCTCTTCCAGGCTATGAAAACTGCGATCGTTAGTCCGTGAACTTAATACACCGCTTCACTGAACACTGACCGAATTTTAGATTTTAGACTTCGGCGTGAGCGCTCAGTCGAACGCTTTTGGATTTTGGATTAAAAGATTCAAAATCCAAATTCCTCACAGTAAGCGGATTGACCCTACGGATCAATAAATCTAAAATCCCAAATTGTCTGACTGGAAAACTTTGTGTTGCAGAGACGTAGGAACAGATGTCTCTGTTTCATCAAACTTAGGACTTACGCACGAGTTACGGAATAACGAACCGCAGAGGCGCAGAGTACACGGAGAGAAGTCGGAGCGGCGGCTTCCGCCGTTGGCACCTGAACTTCTCCCAAGGGGAGACGCTGCGCGAACGGTGAAAATCAGAGTTTGAGAGATATTTTGCGTAAGTCCTAAAACTATTCCGGTATTTTTGTATCTATTAGACCTCTTGCAAAAGTCCCAGATGCGTGGGACAAATAAGTTAGAGTTGGGTAGCATTAATGACCTACGAACAAGTAAAGATCCTAAAGC
>NZ_JBALFC010000061.1:0-7814 GCF_036917755.1 Nostoc sp. | reverse complement strand
AAATGCTTGAAACAAGACTCCAAGAATATGACTCCAAGTGACCTCGTGATTGCCGCATAATTTCCGACCCTTTTTTACGGTGACGTGTACTTAGTACCTGTACGAACGGTTTCATCCTGAGTGATAACCTTAATTGTTACACCGTCAAAGCGTTGTGCAGTTTGCTTGATCTGGGTGGGCTGGGGTGCTACAGAGATTTGAGAACTGGGTGGAAATAAACTGCAACCCGGAACCCCTAAGCTCAACCAGAGGGCGGCCAGAAAAATTAGACAATATCGAACTCGCTGCCATTGGGAGCGAAAGTTTTGCCAATTAGACATTTTATAATTCCTTTCCTCTGGCTTTTAACTGCCAGATATTGACGATTTACAGATTTATTATTCTCAGATATATTTATTTTTTTATAAATAGCGAAAATTTCCGCCGGGATTTCAATGAAAAATTGTGTACCTTGACCGAGAACAGAGGTCTTAGTAAGTATTATTAAAATGCTAGTATTAATTAATCCTAAAATATATTGCTTTATAACCTTGCGGCATCAAATCCTAGCTAACTTTAAATTTTATGAATAGTCCCTTCCCCTTAGAGCTTCCCCAAAGCGCCTTAGAGCCACTGTTAGCATTGCGAGATTACTACGCACCCAAAGTTGAACACTACGAAAAACTATATACCCAAGCTAAAGCTAATCTCACTCACGTAGAAGCTTTGTTATCTAACTGGTCTTTTGCCTCGGAGGTAGCCGACCAAGAATTCAACCCTGAAAAAGAAGAGAATTCTTTATTATTTCTCACTGATCACTCTGATACGGAACTGGAAGAACCTCGCCCTCTTGAACTCTTGCAATTGGACGATTCCGAGTCTGGAGGATTTGACGCAGCTACAGATACTCTGGAATTATCAGAGCTAGCCATATTACCGCTTATAGAAACATCAACTCAACAGCGATCGCTATATGGGGTAGAAATTCCCATGTTGCCAGAGTATCAATCTTTAAGTCGCACTGAAGCGATTGAACGGCTGTTGGCAGAAGAGATTGGCACAATTGTTCACATAGACGCGATCGTGCGATCGCTCTATGGAGAGTTAGAGCCAGATATCTTCAAACTACTTAAAGGTCGAGTTCAATCTTCACTTACCCAAGGTAGAGAAACCAATAAATGGTCAATTGTCAAAGGTAAGCCTGGATATTATACTCTAGATTCACGTTTGCTTACCTCTAATCAAACTAAAAATTCCTTTGGGCAAAACAAGCACAAAAATCACAAATCGTTTAGCGAAACAAAACCTCAAAAAATACCAAAGCTGGAAGCATTTGAAGGGCTAATTTTGATTGATGCCATTTCCGATTTTTTAGAACAAAATTCGGCAAAAGTTTTCAGTATTAATGAAATCATTGAAGGGATTTATGGAAAACTTGCTGAAAATGAACTTAAACAGGTTAAAAGCGCGGTACAGAAGGAATTATCGCGGGGTTATCGCACAGGGCGATTCTCTAGAGTTCCCAATCAAATCGGTTTTTATACCTGGAACTACGAGTTAGTCAGTAAATGAAACGAGTGAGGCGATCGCATCTCTATCTGAAAATTAGTTCAATCTTGGTGCGATCGCGTTTCAATTTAGTAGTAAATTATTCTCACGGCTTGATTCTTGTTATTTACCGAAGAAAAATTCTGACTCCTGAATTCAGAATTCTGAATTCTGACTCCTTCTCATAGCAATTTGAAGCCGAGGTGATTGAGAACTTCACGCAAGCGATCGCGTCCTCTCAATGACTCGACAGTTGCGATCCGTTGGGCTGAGTGTTCTGACCAATCACCAGCAACATTCATCTTTTGTTCAGTATAGAATTCTTTGATGATGTCGTTGTAGTGAGCGATCGCTTCTTCTTGCTCTGCCAATTTATAGGTTTCACGGTGTAGCACGGCTGATTGTGGCAAACGTGGTTTAATCGCTGCTTCTACTTCAGGATTCGCATAGCCGACACATAGCCCAAATACAGCATATACAGAGGAGGGCAAATTCAATATCTCTGCTACCTCTTGTGGGCGGTTCCTGATTCCGCCGATATATACTGTTCCCAAGCCGAGTGACTCAGCTGCGACTGCTGCGTTTTGCGCCGCCAAGGTTGCATCGATTGTTGCCATCACAAACATTTCCAAGTATTCCAGCGCATCATCAGATATGCCGCGACTGTCAGCAACGTAACTCAGACGTGCCAAGTCTGCTAACCAAACCAAGAATAAAGGCACCTGTTTTATATGTGCTTGATTTCCCGCTAATTTGGATAACTCCTCTTTGCGCTGTTGATCTTCAACTGCTACCACACTCCAGGTTTGTAAATTAGAGGAAGTAGATGCAGATTGGGCGGCTGCAATTAGTAACTCCAGAGTTCCCGGTGGTAGAGGGTCAGCTAGATAAGACCGGATTGAACGGTGAGATAGTAATGCTGTCAGCGAATCATTCCATTCAATTTCGGGATTGAAGGGGATTTCACCGTAACGCGATCGCAGTAGTTCTGTAGGATTAGTCATAATTAATTCCAAGATTTACATTTGCAAATATACCAAATGAGAAACAAGATTCTTGCTCCCTCTCCTTACCAAGGAGAGGGTTGGGGTGAGGTTTGACAAGGCTTTTTACGAAAGTGAGAGTAGAAAAACCTAACCCCCTTCCCGACGCGGGAAGGGGGAAAAATTCAAAGTCTCTCTCCTTCTAGGAGAGAGGTTTTTCAGATACCGTGAAAAGTCAGGTAGACCGTTAACTACTTTGCAAATCTGGAATGACAAATATTGATTTTTGTCATTTGTCCGATTATCATAGTTTTATCACCAGAGTGGGGAATTTGCTATGTTGTCGCGTCAACTGGGAAAAAACGGTTTAACAATATCGGCGCTTGGGCTTGGCTGTATGGGCATGTCTGATTTTTATGGCCCAGCCGATCGCCAGGAAAGTATTGCCACGATTCATGCAGCACTTGATGCAGGCGTTACCTTACTAGATACAGGCGACTTTTATGGCATGGGACACAATGAACTGCTGCTACACGAAGCCCTAGCAGGACGGCGGCGTGAAGATGTCTTCATTGCCGTCAAATTCGGGGCGTTGCGATCGCCTGACGGCAACTTTATTGGCTTCGATGGTCGTCCTGAAGCCGTGAAGACTTCACTTGCTTATACATTGAAACGATTGGGAACCGATTACATTGACCTCTACCAGCCAGCCCGAATCGATCCGACAGTGCCCATTGAAGAGACTGTTGGGGCGATTAGCGAAATGGTGAAAGCTGGATATGTTCGCCAGATAGGTTTATCTGAAGTGGGTGCAGATGCAATTCGGCGCGCTCATGCGATTCATCCTATCACCTGGCTTCAGATCGAATATTCGCTTTTGAGTCGTGGCATTGAGAATGATATTCTCCCGACTGTGCGTGAATTGGGTATTGCTGTCACCGCTTATGGAGTACTCTCACGGGGGTTGTTGAGCGGTCATTGGACGAAAGAACGCTCTGAGCAAGCGGAAGACTTTCGTGGAAATCTGCCCCGCTTCTCTGGAGAAAATCTGGATCGCAATTTGTTGTTGGTCGAAGCCCTTCGTCTGATTGCCCAAGAACAGAGTGCGACGGTTGCTCAAGTGGCAATTGCTTGGGTGCTGTCGCGGGGAAACGATATTGTGCCACTGATTGGAGCGCGGCGTCGCGATCGCTTGAATGAAGCGCTGGGTGCGCTGGATCTGCACTTAACCGAGGATGAACTCGCCCGGATTGAGGCAGCAGTACCACTGGATGCCGTGGCCGGCGATCGCTATGATCCAGGACAAATGGCAATGCTGGATAGTGAAAAGAGTTAAAAGACAATACGGTTTAGTTAAGGCTAAAGCTGTTTGCCAAGGATGCAAAGGACGCAAAGAGAAGGAAGAAATGCTTAACTGAACTATATTGAGTTAAAAGACCCGTAACATGAATGATTCAGCTTTGACACCGGAGCGGATTCTCGACGCGGCGGAAGACGTTTTGCGTCGTTACGGTCTGGCAAAGGCAACGGTCGTGGATGTGGCTCGTTTTTTAGAGGTGAGCCACGGCACGATTTATCGGCATTTTCCTAGTAAGGCTGCCCTGCGCGATGCCGTAGCAGAACGGTGGCTGCATCGAGTTTCTACACCGCTAGGGGCGATCGCTCAAGAGCAAGGTTCCGCCGTTGAACGGTTGCACCGATGGTTTGAGCAACTGATCGCTCTAAAACGTCAAAAAGTCCTGGATGATCCAGAGTTGTTTGCAACCTATTCAGCGATCGCTCAAGAGGCGCGAGGGGTGGTTCAAGCTCACATTGCTGAACTGGTAAGGCAAATTGCTGCGATCGTTGAGAGCGGTATTTCCAGTAACGAGTTTAAGGTAACAGATCCGCAGGCAGCAGCGAAAGCAGTTTTTCAAGCGACGGTTCGGTTCCACCATCCTGCTCACGCATCTGAATGGAGTGATCCAGACATCGACACGGACTTTGCCCAAGTATGGCGCTTGGTACTTGCTGGTCTTGTGGTTGGTGAGCTAATCGTTTAACTGCTTGTCAGCATTGGGTGAAAGCAGGCTCACGCCACCGGGGATGGAAACATCCCCGTTAGGGGAAGTGGTTATGTAAAGACTCAATAGTTGTAGGCACGCCGAACTGCTTGTGTTTCCATCCCCGTTAGGGGAAGTGGTTATGTAAAGCCAGCGGATTCGTTCTATGGAATGCTCTGGACCCGAGTGTTTCCATCCCCGTTAGGGGAAGTGGTTATGTAAAGTTTCTACACAATAATAGGAGGAGATAAGGCAAAGTTTCCATCCCCGTTAGGGGAAGTGGTTATGTAAAGAGTTACGTTCTGGAAAGCTTACTGAGCAAGGGTTTGAGATACCCAAATCGACACCACTTTTTCAATTCTCAACAACTATCAAAAAATTCTCAATAAGCAAAGGATTTTACAGCCGGAAACCCTTACTGTGCAAACAATCGACACCAGTCAACGGAATTATGCGGTTTTCAAGGTTCTGGGGAGTGGTGTCGATGAGTTTCAACACACTCACCTTACAGTAAAATATCTAACTTAAAATTGTCAAGCTGTATTCCCTATTTCCCCGTCTCCAGTTGCTCCCGTTGCTTACCATACTCCCGTAGCTGCTTCAACAGGTCTTCTTGGGATGAATTAGGAATAGACGGACTGGGGGTTGGTTGAAGGTTGGTGTCGGTACTGAAAAAATTAGCAGGTGAAGGATTAATTACATAGACGGGTAGGGACTTGTCATTAGACATCGCCTCTTGGGTTGGTGCTGGCGTAGGAATTAGATTATTTGGTTTGCTCACAGCAGCTTTTACGGAGTCTAGAGTACTAGCAACTTGCACTTGTTGCTGCATCTGTTGTGTAGAAGATACTAAACCACTTAGACCATTCACCAATTGCCGCAGATTTTTGCGGAAAGTCGGATCACCTGTCAATTCATCCAAATCAGATGTAATTTTTTGGCTATTTTCAAAGGTTACTCGTGCTGAATCTAAAGTTTGTTGCAGCAACACCACATTCTTTGGATCATTTAAGGTTTTAGAAGCATCGCGTAAATTAGCTGAGGCTTGGGCTGCATTTGCTGAAAGAGTTTCTAAATTGTTGAGTAATTTTCCTTGAGTCAATCGATTGACAGATGGTGATAAACTACTCACTGTAACACGCAGTTGGTTGCTGGTTTCAGTGATATTGTTCAAAGCACCAACCAGCGCCGAACGATTTGTGGTCAACAGATTATCCAGGTTGTTCAGCAAACGATTTGCTTGAGTTGCAGTTGCACCGAATTTATCTATAGTTTGAGTCGCGGATGTATTAAGTTGGTTTGTCGCCCGTTGCACTGAATTAGCCGTGGCTGAAAAAGTATTTAGTTGTTGTCGTAAGCTTTTAGTCAAACCTCGGAGATCGTGACTTAGCTCAGTAAAACTGGATGCTGCGCTTGTGGTACTTTCTAAAACCCGATTGACATTTCTATAAAATTTTGGGTCATTATATGCAGTGGCTAGATCAGTTGAACTGCGAATTAGTTCATCAACACTGATCCCAACCTGACCTTTTAACCGAGAGCCATTACAGACTATAAGATTGGTATCACAATTTTTATCTAGGGGTTTAGCAAGCACAACCCCAGCAGGTAAGGTTGCTTTTGGTGTGATGTCGATAATACTTTCGCTAATTAATCCGCTTTGATTAGCTTCCACCACGACATTCCGGGGGATAATTAAGTCAGCTTGGACAATTTCAATCTCAACATCAATGGCATTTGGCTTTGGTCGAACCTGGGAAATAGTTCCTACCTTAAAGCCACGATAGCGAACTGCTGCTCCCTTTTGCATTCCGCCAGCGTTAGCAAATTCCACAATAACTTTGTATGAACGGCCAGCAGCAGAGAATCTATTTAACCACAGAAAGAGTAATCCAAATACCCCTAGTCCTAGCACGAGTAATAACCCCACAGAGCCTTCTCTAAATGTTCGCCCAGACGCGAAGCTGCTTGTCATAAATAAGACCTCGCATTTTTTTGCCTCCACCAACAACCAATTAAGAGTTAGGAGTTATGAGTTCTGAATTATGAGTCGAATTAAACTCCTCACTTCTCATTCTTAACTCCTCACTCCTCATTCTTAACTCTTCACTTTTAAGTTTCTAGCCGACGAATTGAATCGGTCCTTCCACACTTCCACTGATAAATTGTCTGATCAACGGATTTTCTGTGTTGTGTATTTCACTAACTGTACCCTGCCACTGCACTTTACCTTCATAGAGAAATATAATTCTATCAGCAGTACGGCGGCCAGTGCTGGCTTGGTGGGTAACAACGGCATAAGTACCACAAGTTCCATGTGATCTTTGCAAATAACGGATTAAATCTTCGATTACTGTTGAGGCAATGGGATCAAGTCCGGCTGTCGGTTCATCGTATAGTAGAACTTCTGGGCCTTCTGTGGGACTATCAGGGTTAGCCATAATCGCCCGGGCAAAACTTACCCGTTTTCGCATTCCCCCGGAAAGTTCGGCTGGGTAGAGGTGGCCGATTCCTGGCAAACCTACCATCTCCAATTTTTCTTTTACCAAATCTCGGATGCGCGATCGCGGTAGCTTTGAATTTTGATAAAGTAAAAATCCCACATTCTCGTCAACCGTCAGCGAATCAAATAGCGCCGCCTGCTGAAACACCATGCCAATGCCAACCTGCTGGGCACCATCCTCAATCAAACCGTCTCGCCGCACTCCTTGCACATAAATTTCTCCTTTATCGGGATTAAGTAACCCCGCCATCACCCGTAAAATAGTTGATTTACCAGTCCCTGATGGTCCAATAATCCCCAGTGCTTCCCCCCGGTAAATGGTCAAGTCTATATTATCTAGAACTTTATGGCTACCAAAGGACTTAGAAACACCTTTCAGTTCAATCAATGGTTCAGTCATTAGTCATTAGTTATTAGTCATTAGTCATTGGTGAGCCAGTGCCTTGGGCGGGTTCCCCAATTTTTACCCCTACAAGAGTGATGTCATAGTTATTCTATAGGTAGGGCATTTTATGTTACATTATAAGTATACGATTAGCGTTCTGATTAGCAAACTTTATTTTTTTACCATAATATTTAGTTATTTGCGATGTTTAACGTCCTAGAATCCCCTCAACGCAAGCTGACGAAGACACCCTAATAATCTAAAGTCTCAGTAACGGGACAGGGCTATTTCATTCTAAATGTAGACGCGATATGGTAAAATGCAGCGCCAGTTCTACTTCAAGCATCTATTACCGTGTCTGAAATCGAAATTAT
>NZ_JBALFC010000060.1:0-15224 GCF_036917755.1 Nostoc sp. | reverse complement strand
CAAACACTAGGCTTATGGCACTAACTTCTGTAGTTTTATTGATGGTTGCTTTATTTATTCATGTTATTTTAACATAACTACTCTTGGAGAGCCGAGAAGTTTTACTGAAAGAATTAGCTAACAGTGACATTAATTGGATGGTTGCTAAAGGTTATCAAAGAGAAATAGCCACCGGCACTGTACTCATCGAAGCAGGAAAAACTGCTGATTGCTTACATATTCTCCTGGAAGGCATCTTAACAGTTACCATCTCTCAACCTGACAACAATCCTCTGACTCGTGCTTTTGCAGCCATCGAAGGTGTTGAAAGCACAAGTCAAGAGATTGCGAGATTATCTAGTGGTGAGGTTGTGGGAGAAGTTCCCTTTGTAAGTACTTATCTAACAAACACTACTGTTAAGGCTGTAGAAAAGTCGCTAGTAATGTCGATTCCTCAATCAGAATTGACAGCAAAATTGCAGCAGGATGCGGGTTTTGCTTCACGATTTTATCGAGCGATCGCAATTATGCTAGCAGATAGATTAGAAAGTATCATCAATCAGCTTGGTCGTCGTAACCTAGCGCAAGGTCAACCGTTAAGAGATGTGCTGTTTGTGTTAGGAGAATTACATGATAGCGATATCGATTGGATGATGGCTTGTGGGAAACCGCAAAAAATTCCTGTTAACACTGTACTCATCCATGAAAGAGGCCCTGTGGATGCGTTGTATATTCTTTTAAATGGAACAATGTCCATGTCTATTGCTGAAGATGAACGTAATCCATTGACTCGTGCTTTTGCTGCAATAGAGGGTAATGAAATTTCTGGTAGAGAAATAGCAAGATTATCGAAAGGCGAAATTATTGGAGAAACACCCTTCATGGATGGTCGTTTACCCTCTGCAACCATTAAGACGATTGAAGACTCAACTGTTCTATTGATTTCCCGACAGCAATTAGCAGTAAAATTACAGCAGGATGTTGGATTTGCATCTCGTTTTTATCGTGCGATCGCTACTTTGCTTTCCAGTAGATTGCAAGGACTACACAACCGCCTTGGTTATGGTAGACGGGTTTATAGCAAAGGTTTACCGTTAGCTGAAAATATGGAATATGACGATGAGTTGAATTATAGCGTTTTAGATGGTGTAGCGATCGCAGGTAAAAGGTTTGATTGGATGTTAGAGAGGTTAAGAGTAAGTTGAATTGCTAAAGTTACAGCACGATGTAGGATTTGCATCTCGTTTGTGTCAAGCGATCGCTACTTTGCTTTCCAGCAGATTGCAAGAATTACACAGCCGCCTTGGTTATGGTAGACGGGTTTATAGCAAAGGTTTACCGTTAGCTGAAAATGTGGAATATGACGATGAGTTGAATTATAGCGTTTTAGATGGTGTAGCGATCGCAGGTAAAAGGTTTGATTGGATGTTGGAGAGGTTAAGAGTAAGTTGAATTGCTAAAGTTACAGCAGGATGTAGGATTTGCATCTCGTTTTTAAGTGCGCTCGCTACTTTACTTTCCAGCAGATTGCAAGGATTACACAGCCGCCTTGGATATGGCAGACGAGTTTATAGCAAAGGCATGTCATTGGATGAAAATATTGAATATGAGGAAGAACTAAACACCAGTACTTTAGACCAAATCGCACTGGCAGGAAAAAGATTCGATTGGATGGTGGGACGCCTAAGAAATGTATCTGTATAAACTTTAGAAATATAACTTGCTTTTAAAAATAGCTCTACATCCTTTGAGCGTTGTTAAATACGACGTTCAATTTTGCATTTAAATATAATGCTCATAAATAATCTAGAAGAAACTAAATGAATTAGTAACTCTACTCAAAAAAAATGTGAGTCGCCACCTAAAAATTGTGCATTGATAATTAATTGTGTAGCTCTTATTATTTAGAAGGTAGAAGTTGATTAAACAACAACGGAGTAACAAAAAATGAGTACACAAATAACTAGAAAAGAAATCGAAGAACAACTAATCGTTCGTGCTTGGCAAGATGAGTCTTTTAAGCAAGAATTGCTCAGTAATCCAAAAGCCGCGATCGCTAAGGAAGGCATTAACCTACCTGAAAGTATTGAAATTAGAATTGTTGAAGAAACACCTAATACTTTCTGTTTAGTTTTACCTATAAAGCCTAGTGAATCGGAAGAATTATCTGATGCTGAACTAGAATCAGTCGCAGGTGGTGCTTGGTTGAACGGTGCTTGTGTAGGATACCAAGCATAATATAGTAAAGCTAGTAAAGCATCTTAAGATATTAATAAATTTCCTAATAAGTTTATTAAAGAAATTTAGGAAATTAACTTGTCTAATCTTAAATGCTTACTTAATAAGTATTTTCCTAGACTCTAAATGGATAGAAGCAAAATAATTCTTAATATATTTAGAGTTATTTCCTGCTTCTTATCCTATTTTATAGGATTACCAATTTAAAATATATGTTTTATTAAATAAAGTTATGTGCTAATACTTCTGTTTTTTAAATTTAAAAATAGTTAATTATAGTTTTAAGGGTTAAAATAGTGGCTAATTCTTTACAAGATACCCTACAGATTGCTAATCGCTGTCTAGATGATCGACTAATTTCTCATAGTACTATTGGTAGTATTAGTCAAATAGCAAGTTTACTACCACCTATTCCTAAAATATCAGAGGCTGGATTTGAGTGTCACTTAGGTTCTGCTATCCCAAATGCAGACTTTTTAGTAGCTTTTACAACCAGAAATAATGGTAGGAAAGCTTTACTAGATTGTTGTGATTCCTGGTTAGAATTACTATATTCTAATCCAGTATGGCAGCGAGTACATGATTTTTGTCTTCATTGGACAAATGCAGAATTGTCTATTTACAATAATGTAGCTAATATCTGGCTGGAATTCGATGTAGACAATCACTCTTCAACAGCGCCAGAACCTAGTTTTTTCTTTGCACCTAGAAATATTAAAGGAACAGAAAAACCATTTTTATCTAAAAATAACTGGGTTATTAATGATACTCTAAAGTTATTGTTTGGTAGCTTACCCTCAAATGAAGTACAACAACAGTTACTAAATTGCTTTAATTCATTACCATCTCATGGAGAAATTTTTCAAATTGGTGTAATGTTACCAAGAAAGACTGAATGCTATAGCGTCAGGCTTTGCGTGCAGGGTATTTCTCATGAAGAGATTTTAGACTATTTATCAAATATAGGTTGGTCATCTTCTCTCACTGAATTAAGTAATCTTTTATCACAGTTATCTCAATTTGTTGATGTTATTAGACTAAATTTTGGTGTAAAAGATAGCCTTTATCCCAAAATAGGACTAGAGTGCTATATCGATAAACAGCCTAAAAATACAGCTAAATGGCAATTATTTTTTGATTATCTAGTAAAGAATAAATTATGTACTCCAGAAAAAGCCTATGCTATTTTAAACTGGACAGGATACACTGAAGAAAAGTTTTGTCCAGAAATATGGCCTAGCAACTTTGCTCAAGGATCTGCATTGGTATCTCCTAAGATGAGAAGTACTATTGCCAGGACATTACATCATATCAAAATTGTTTATCAACCTCATCAACCTCTACAGGCAAAAGCCTATCTTTGGTTTAGTCATCGTTGGTTATCTCAAAACGGTTTATTTCAACTTTAATTAAGAGATAGCTATGCCTTTATAACTACTGTTTTCTTTTAATAGAAGCTATGCAAAGCAACTTAGATACTTCATCTGTAATAGACAATATAAATATTTTAGATATTGCCATTTCTAATGGTATAGATTTTTTGTACTCAAATCAATTAAACTGTGGGGAATTTAAAACATTAAAGTCTTCTACACAACAAATGAACTCTTGCTACCATCTTCATGCTAGCTCACCTTATATTACAACTTTTGTTTTATATTCGTTAAGCTTCTTAAGTCATAGCAAAGTTACAGAAATGACTCAAAAATCGTTAAACTTTTTAATAAAAGAATTAGAGGAACCCGGAGTTTGGAGATTTTACTCTCAAAACAATAGAAAAATTAAATACTATAATGGTCGATTTCTTAGAGACGAAGTGGGAATAATCCCTGATTTAGATGATACAGCCTGCGCGTCTTATGCTCTCAAAAGTAATACAATAAACTTTAGTAATAACCAAGCAATACTTTTGAATCAAAGAAACGAAGAAGGGATTTTTTATACTTGGTTTTTAGATGATTATCAATATGAATTAGAGCAAAAATCATCTGTTTATCTTCCACCATACAACAATATTTGCTGTGGAGTGAATGCTAACATTTTATTACTTTTAGGAGAAAATGAAGCAACTAAAAGTGTTTGCCATTACTTGAATAATATTGTAGTAAATGAACAAGAAAAATACCACTGTGCTTATTTTCCTAATATTTTTGTATTTTATTATCTGCTTTCCAGAGCTTATTTTAATGGAGTGCGTTCTTTAAACCAAGCTAAAAATATAATTGTGGATAAAATTATGTCTGATCAAATTAAAAATTACTTGCAGGTTCCTTTGTCTAATGCTCTTGCAATTTGTACACTTTTTAATTTTGGTTATTTTACTTATCAAGTCAATGATTGGATAAATAGAATAATCTATAAACAAAAACTAAATGGCTCTTGGTCAAGATACTCATTTTTTATAGATGCAAAAGACCATTATGGTTCTGAAGAATTAACGACTGCAATTTGTTTAGAAGCATTAACTAGATATAAGCAATATTCAAGTTAAAAGCTAATTTATCATTAATTAAATAGGATGAGATAATGAACAGTACAGAACAAAGAATATTGCCAAGCTCAATCGATGATAAAGATAGTAAAAATGGTCATCTCATGAAGCATCTGGTATCCAATAGTTACTTTCAGCTTATAATTCTACCCACAGAAAAATGTAACTTTCGTTGCACATACTGCTATGAAGACTTTGCAGTAGGAAAGATGAAGCAAGAAACAATTCAAGGAATTAAAGCACTACTAGAAAAGCGTTGTGCTGATTTAAGATATTTAAGTATTTCATGGTTTGGTGGAGAACCTTTGACTGCTAAAGACATAGTATTAGAAATTTCTAAATATACTATATCTCTCATTTATAGATATCCTAGATTGCACTATAAAGGTGATATGACTACAAATGGATATCTCTTAGATTATAAAACAGTCGCAGCCTTAGCAAGTGTAGGAGTTAGAGATTATCAAATTTCTTTAGATGGCCCACGTGAAGTTCATGATCAAAGTCGAATTCGTGCAGACGGCAAAAGCACTTATGACCAGATTTGGACTAACTTACTAGCAATCCGTGATAGTTCATTGCCAGTTTCAGTAATTTTGCGTATTCATTTTACCGTCGATACTCTTAAACTCATTGATCCTCTAATTGTAGATATTAAAAGAGAATTTTTACATGATCCAAGATTTTCTATTTTATTTAAAGCAATTGAACGATTAGGTGGAGAAAATGATGCCTCAATAAAAATATTTTCCGAAACAGAAAAACAAGAAGCAATTAAATCTCTACAAACCAAACTGTTTGGTGAAAATCTGGCATCATCACAAAACTATTCTTTGTCAGACGATTATGTTTGTTACGCATCACGACCCAATTCCTTAGTAATTCGCTCTAATGGTGATGTAGGAAAGTGTACGGTGGCTCTATATGATGAGCGAAATAAGGTTGCTACTTTACAACCAGATGGCACACTCAAAGTAATACCAGGTCGTCTTGCTCCTTGGTTGCGTGGACTTGAAACCCTTGATCCTGACACACTTGGCTGTCCTTTGGTGGGTTTACCATTAAATTCTGAAGCGGCAAAGGAATCTAAGGTTTTACTTTCTTAGTAAAAAATGTTACAGCAAAAAGGCAACATATTCCGTAAAGAATCACTAGAGCGTCTATCTTCCCCTGAAAGATTAGACCAACTGATGCAGGTGGTCAACCCCAAAAGCTGGCTACCTCTTGCTGCTTTAGGTTCGATTGTGGGAGTAGCTGTTATCTGGAGCATTTATGGCAGTATTCCCATCACTGTTGAAGGTCGAGGCGTACTGATTTACCCAAGCAATGTTGTGCCGTTGCAATCAAAAAGTGCAGGACAATTAATGGCTCTCAATATCAAAGTTGGAGATGTCATTAAAAAAGGACAAGTATTAGCAACCATTGACCAAGCTGAACTCCGCAAACAATTGCAACAGCAACGAGCTAAACTGACTGAACTAGAATCACAAGATAAAGCGGTTGGTTCGTTGCAAGGATTGCGGCTGGAACAGGAACTGCGATCGCAACAACAACAACGCTATTATCTCCAACAACGTATACTAGAACTGCAAGCTATAACACCTCTGCTGAAAACCAAAGGCAATACCTCTATTGGACAGCAACGCCAAAGCTTGCAAGAACGTCTACGGCAAGCCCAAGCCCTGACTCCTGTTTTCTTGCAGAGAATGGAAATTCGCAAGCAGCTATTCAAAACAGAAGGAGCGATTTCCGGTGATGAAGCTCTCAAGGCAGAACAGGAATACTTGGAGAATTTGGAAAAAATTGCAGACATCCAAAATCAGTTGAAAGAACTGGATGTCAAGGAGACGGAAACAGAAAAAGACTATCGTCAAAACCTCAGCACCATTTCTGACCTGCAAGCTCAACTCAAAGAAGTGGACAGCAAACAGGCTTCTATGGCTCAACAAGACTTAGAAAACGTCACTACCCGCAAAAAAGAAATTCAGGAAGTTAAGCGGGAAATTGCCAAACTTGAACTGCAATTAGGCGATAATAGCCAAATTATTAGTCAATATAGCGGACGCATTTTAGAGGTGACGCTGACACCAGGACAGGTTGTCAACGCTGGTACTCGCTTAGGAACCATAGAGGCGGAAAATCCCAAAAGCAAGCTAGTTGGCGTTACTTATTTTCCAGTGGCGGAGGGCAAAAAAGTTCAGTCGGGAATGTCTATCCAAGTTACTCCGCAAATAGTTAATAGAGAACGTTTTGGCGGTATTGTGGGTACTGTCACCACTGTCTCAAAGTTTCCCATTACAAAAGAAGCTGCCATTAATGAAGTGGGTAATTCAGAAGTGGTAGAAGCTTTGATATCTGAAAAACAAGAAGGTCTGATACAAGTATTCTCTGACCTAAATTTAGATAGCAACACACCCAGTGGCTATAAGTGGTCTTCTTCTACCGGGCCACACCTAAAAATTTCTTCTGGAACTACCACCCTTGTCCGAGTCAAGGTGGAAGAACGCGCACCTATCACCTTCGTTTTACCAATTTTGAGGTCTGTCAGTGGTATCTACTAACTCTACCTTAGTAACACCGATTAATCCTTGGAAGTACTTGCAAAAACTACTCCCACGCCGAAGCATTCGGGTCAAAACGCCGACTCTCCTACAGATGGAAGCAGTAGAGTGTGGTGCTGCTGCTTTGGGAATTATTCTAGGTTACTACGGTAAAATTTTACCACTGCCACAACTGCGGAGAGATTGCGGAGTGTCCCGCGATGGTAGTAAGGCATCCAATATGCTAAAAGCTGCCAAAAACTATGGACTCCAAGCTAAAGGCTTTAAAAAAGAACTAGAGCAACTTAAAGAACTGCGCCCTCCTTATATTGTCTTCTGGAACTTCAACCATTTCCTGGTAGTAGAAGGATTTCGCAAAGAGCGGGTTTATCTCAATGACCCAGGCACGGGCCCACGTCATGTATCTTTACAAGAATTTGACGAAGGGTATACCGGAGTGGTACTGGTGATTGAACCAGGCAGAGAGTTCAAAAAAGGTGGTCGCAAACCTAGCATGATTCTATCCGTGGGTTCACGGCTTCGGGGTGCTGAGGGTGCTTTAGCTTACTGCATAATAGCAGGATTTTTCTTGACTATGGTTGGGTTGGTAGTACCCGTGTTTAGTCAGGTCTTTGTAGATGATATCCTGGTGCAGGGGCGACACTTATGGCTGCGTCCTTTACTTTTGGCAATGGCGATCGCTGCTATACTCCAAGGGTCGCTAACGTTATTACGATTACGCTACCTACGCCGACTAAAAATCAAACTCTCTGTAGGTATGTCCAGCCGCTTTTTGTGGCACATCCTCCGCCTACCTGTGGGCTTTTACGCCCAAAGATTTGCTGGAGAAATCAGTAATCGCACCAGTCTCAACGATGAAGTAGCCAATGTTCTTTCAGGAAAGTTGGCAACGACAATTATTGATACAGTCATGGTACTTTTTTACGCCTTAGTCATGGTGCAATATGACTGGGTACTTACCTTGGCTGTAGTTAGTTTTGCTGCTGTGAATGTCCTCACCTTGCAGTTAATTTCCCGGCAGCGCATAGATGCAAATCAACGATTGATACAAGAGTATGGCAAAGCTGCTGGTGTGTCCATTGCTGCTCTCCAAAGTATTGAAACGTTAAAAGCATCGGGGTTGGAGTCAGATTTCTTTTCGCGGTGGTCAGGTTATTACACCAAAGCTCTAAATTCTCAGCAGGAATTAGGAGTAACAAATCAGACATTCTCTGTTTTACCCACGCTCTTATCGGCTCTTTCTTCGATGTTTTTGTTGGTAGTCGGTGGCTTACGGGTAATGGATGGATATCTCAGCATCGGAATGCTTATTGCTTTTCAAGGTTTAATGCTAGGTTTCCAGCAACCTGTTAACAATCTCGTCAACTTTGGTACTACTCTTCAAGAACTAGAGGGGAATTTGATTCGGCTGGATGATGTGCTGGATAATCCGATTGGGGAGGTAGGGGGCAGGGGGCAGGAGGCAGGGGAAGTAATTTCTCCCTCATCTCCCTATCTTCTTCCCAAATTGCAGGGGTATGTAGAGTTGCGGAATATCACTTTTGGTTATAGCCCCCTAGAACCGGCACTAATTGAAAACTTTAATCTCACAATTAAGCCGGGACAGCGAGTAGCTTTGGTAGGTGGAAGCGGTTCTGGGAAGTCTACTATTGCCAAACTGGTGAGCGGACTTTATGAATCTTGGGCGGGAGAAGTTTGCTTTGATGGAAAACCTAGAAATCAGATTCACCAACAACTGCTGAGCAACTCTGTTGCAATGGTGGAGCAGGAAATTTTGCTGTTTGGCGGTACGGTTCGGGACAATTTGACCCTCTGGGATACTACTGTACCAGATAAAAACCTGATGCGGGCTTGCCAAGATGCTGCGATCGCTGATGTAATTTTCTCTATGTCTGGTGGATTTGATAGCGAACTTATAGAAGGTGCTGCTAATTTGAGTGGCGGTCAGCGACAACGCCTAGAAATCGCTCGCGCTTTAGTAAATAATCCTTCCATACTGATCATGGATGAAGCCACCAGCGCTCTCGATGCAGAGACTGAAAAAATCATTGACCAAAATCTCCGCCGTCGGGGATGTACCTGCATAATTGTCGCTCACCGATTAAGCACCATCCGCGACTGCGATCAAATCATTGTCCTAGAACGAGGAAAGGTAGTACAACGAGGCACTCACCAAGAATTATGGCAAGTTGAAGGTTTCTACTCTCGCTTGATTCGCACGGAAGGGTAGAGAGGCAGGGGGCAGGGGCAAACGATTCGGATAAGGTTTTTTGATGACACGCCGCTAATTGCAAAGACGCGATAAATCGCCGTCTCTTGCCTTAACCCAACCGTATTGGGAGCAGGGGGAGAAGTATTTAATAATTGCACAATCTAAAATTTAAAATCTAAAATCTAAAATCTAAAATGCTAATACAGGGGCAAGTTTATATAGTTAATGGCAATGAACCAATTCTACTCGATGATCCTTCTCGGATTTGGGTCGTTCAGTCTGGTTCTATGGCTTTGTTTGCTGTCACAGTTAAAGATGGCGTTATAGAAGGGACTCGTCGTTATTTATCCAGTATTAGTCAAGGAGAGGCTCTTTTTGGAACTGCTGTTAGTGGTGGCGATCGCTACCGTCAGATTTTAGCAGTACCAATTGGAGAGACTCAATTACTACATATACATCAAGAATGTTTCCGAGAGTTAGTAGCCAGTGCAGATACGAGAGCGATCAGTTGGATAAAAACTTGGCTGTTGCAACTCACTAGCTTATTCTCCCAAGTTACTAAACCAGCAATTCAGGTAAAAGCTCAGGGACAGGCGCGATTTTCTCTAATTGATGGTCAAACTTTCCAGCCAGAAGCAGATACAATCTGTTGGGTACAGCTTCAACAAGGGACTATGCGCTTACTGGGGTTTGAAGAACTGACTCTGACGACCACCACTGCAACCATTCCCCTGACTGATAAAATTTGGTTAGAAGCTGTGGAGGGGGTGCAACTCACAACTGAAACTACCAACGCATTCCAAAATCCAGATACTCTGCTGGTTGGGTTGTCTGAGTTACATACTCAACTCCTACAATGCATTTACCTTTTAGATGAGCAGGAAGCGCAAGCAGAACTAACGCGGTTGCGCGATCGCCAACGCCTCAATCGTCAAGTTACAGCAGAGGCTCTAGGGGAATTAGCTTCAACCTTGAGTTCTCAAGATGGGGATTTTTTCCTAGAAGGTACTCCACTGCTAGTTGCTGCTGGTGCGGTAGGTAGAGCTATGGGTGTGAAAATTCAACCTCCCGCCCGTTCGGAAAACCTCAAGCGAATCAAGGAGCCATTGGAAGCAATTGCTAGAGCTTCACGCATCCGAATGCGGCGAGTGCTATTGCGAGATAATTGGTGGGAGAAAGACTCTGGCCCCTTAGTCGCCTACACCCATGAAGATAATCGACCAGTAGCACTGCTGCCTGTGTCTGCAAACCACTATGAAATTTTTGATCCAGTTGAGCAAACCCGCTTGAAAGTGGATGAGCAGATAGCTTTTACCCTGGCTCCTGTTGCCTATATGTTTTATCGCTCTTTACCCGATAAAGCACTCCAAGCTATTGATATACTCCGGTTCACACTTAAAGGACATGGGCGGGACTTGCTGCTAATTGTATTTACTGGCGTTGCCGTCACACTTTTGGGGATGGTTACACCCTATGCCACTGCGATTATCATCGACAACGCAATTCCAGATAGTGATCGCTCTTTACTGCTGCAAATAGGATTGGGGTTACTAGTGGCGGCTGTCGGCACAGCCTTATTTCAACTGGCTCAGGGGTTTGCTCTGTTACGGATGGAAACAGCTTCTGATGCTGCTACTCAAGCTGGTGTCTGGGATCGGCTACTAAATTTGCCAGTATACTTTTTCCGGCAGTACCCTACAGGAGATTTATTCTCCCGCATCACATCGGTGAGTACAATCCGTCGTCACCTCAGTGGTAGAACTCTAATTAATCTGATTACCAGCCTGTTTGCACTATTTTACTTAGCCCAGTTATTTTACTACAACGTCAGATTAGCCCTGATTGCCGTTGCAGTTGCAGTGATTGCGATCGCTGTTACCACAGTCTCCGGTATGCTTATGTTGTCCAAGGTACATCCTCTGCTGGAAGTGCAGGGAAATATTTTTGGTCAAACAGTACAGCTAATCAATGGTATCTCCAAACTGCATATTGCTGGGGCACAAGAACGGGCTTTCGCCTCTTGGAGTAAAAACTACACTCGGCAAATTAAGCTAGAACTTAGCACCCAGCGAGTGGAAGATGCAGTTGTACTTTTTAATACGGTCATGCCCATAGTGACTTCTGGGGTACTCTTCTGGTTTACCATCAGACTACTGGAAGCTCCAGAAACTACCGGAGGTATAGAATTATCCCTTGGTACTTTTTTAGCTTTCAACACAGCCTTTCACAGCTTTATTAAGGGAACCACAGATTTAAGTAATACAGTTACGGAAATTTTGCAAATTACCCCACAGTGGCAACGTACCCAGCCGATTCTAGTGACCATACCAGAAGTGGATATTAATAAAGCCGATCCGGGTAAGCTGGCTGGTAAAATTACCATAGACCATGTTACATTTCGTTATCGCAGCGATGGGCCTCTAACGCTAGACAATGTGACTATATCTGCGGAGCCAGGGGAGTTTGTTGCTTTTGTAGGGGGTTCTGGTTCTGGAAAATCAACCTTACTGCGATTAATACTAGGGTTTGAGACTCCGCAAACAGGTACTATTTACTATGATGGTCAAGACTTCTCTGGGTTAGATGTGGATGCAGTCCGCCGACAGTTGGGTGTTGTTTTGCAAAATGGTCAGCTGAGTTCAGCTTCCATTTTCGAGAATATTGCTGGTGGCGCTCAGATTACCTTAGATGAAGCTTGGGAAGCTGCCAGAATGTCGGGGCTAGCTGATGATATTACCACCATGCCAATGCAAATGCATACCGTGGTTAGTGAAGGGGGTGGCAATATTTCTGGGGGACAACGACAGAGGTTACTAATTGCTCGTGCTTTAGCATTAAAACCCCGTATTTTGTTATTTGATGAGGCTACCAGTGCCCTTGATAATAGAACTCAAGCAATTGTTAGTGAGAGTCTGGATAAATTGCAAGTTACTAGAATAGCGATCGCTCATCGACTTAGTACAATCCGTAACGCTAACCGTATTTATGTACTTCAAGCAGGTAGAGTTGTACAACTGGGAACTTTTCAAGAGCTAGCTGCTGTTGAAGGTCTATTTACCCAGTTAATGGCTCGGCAAATGGCGTAGTTACTTGAGATTTATGAATAATACGAATACATGATTTCCCCTACACCACTGCCAACCAATCGCACACCATAGACCTACGATACTTTTGCAACCACCGTGTGACGGTTGAGGCATCTCTACCCAATATGCGGCTCAATTCCTTATGCTGTGTAACTTGTCCTGTTTTTAGCCACCAAATCATTTGTAAGCGTTCTTTCTCGATCGCAGTGCGAGCATTTTTGAGGCTTTTGGACAAATACTCTGTACTCTCGCTTATTTCTAGATTAAAGGGGCGTGCCATCGTTTACCTCTAGTCTTGATTCTTTCCTGCTCTCTATTTTACAGTTCTATGCAGCCTCACATAGAATTGGTATAAGACATATATTTTTTCCTCTCGAAAGGAACTTATTTAAAAGTTAAAACAGCATGATTCAAGCTTTCGCGTTGAGCGGATCGTAGAGAGGAAACTTTATATATGGGCTATTCATTAGACCTCTTGCACGAATCAAGAAAACAGAGCAACTTCATAATTGAAAATTCCAGCAATTAAGTTGCAACGCCAGCTGTTTTTTTTATAACATTTATTCAACTCCATAAATTCTGAACTTTTGAGAAGTTAAAGATTATTTAACTTGAATATGGAACGCCTCTTTCAATAAGGAAATAGAGCCATCCGCAATAAACCGCACACCAATTGCTAGGATGAAAAAACCAAAAACTCGATTTAAGGCTCCCACACCATTTTTTCCTAACTTCTTAATAAGTGGTTCTCCTAAAGCCAAGCAAAGATAAAGGCTTATACCTATTAAAATAATTCCCACTAAAGACTCAAGATAGTCTAGCCAATGCTTAAAGCTAATCGATAAACTCGTTACTACCCCAATTGCTCCAGGCCCGCTAATTAATGGCACTGCCATTGGTGTAAAAGAAATATCTTCTTTATCTATAGCCTCATCATTTTCTGATGGAGTTAGTCGTTGACGGGCTGTAACCATTTCCCACGCTGTATGAGCAACAAGTAATCCCCCTGCCAGCCGTAGCACATTTAATGAGATTCCAAAAAATTCTAGAATCCACCTACCAGCTAGTAAAAACACAGCTAAAACTAAGACTACATTTATGGCAGTTTGTATCGCCTGCCGATGTCGCCCAGATGATGTTTCCATCGCTGTTAAGCTGTAAAAAACCGGAACTGCACCTATTGGATTGGCGATTGGGAAAAGAGCCACAAAGGTTGCTAATGTATTTGGAATTAACGACATTATCAATATTTGGATATCTAGGTTTCCTAGAAGCAGAGTTTAGCAGACAGTGGGGGTGCAGTTGTACCCACTTTACTGCTTTCACGAAAAACTCCAAAAACCACCGATGCGATGCCCAACTCTTAGAGACGCTCCGCGTAGCAAGATCCTGTTCGCCCCTGGCGTCCCGTAGGGAAGGGTACGGCGCAGGCTCAGGGTAAGACCTGCGGCGGGCGGGTACCACCCAATTCAAAGAGGAAAGCTCTTTATATGGGAGGAATAACTGTTGACTGTTAACTGTTGACTGACAAGGTAGCGGTACTAGCTGTTTGAGGAACTGGCTTGATTAAGAAGGTCAATAGCATCTTGGTCGAGATGAAGATTGACAGCTTTGATGATATCGTTGAGTTGCTCAACCTTTGTTGCACTAACTATAGGGGAGGTAATGGTAGGATTAGCAATCAGCCACGCCAGAGAAACTTGGGTGGGAGTAGAGTTATAAGTCTTTGCCACCTGATCAATTGCCTTTAGAATTCGCAAACCACGAGGGTTTAAATATCTTTTTACAGAACTACCACGGAGACTAATAGACAAATCTTCTTCTGAGCGATATTTACCAGAGAGAAAGCCACTGCACAGAGAGGAATAGCTAATCACACCAATTGAGTGTTCTTGGGAAATTTGTTGTAAATCTTGCTCATAACCATCTCGGTCATACAAGTTATAACGGGGCTGAAGGCTTTCGTACCGAGGATAGCCATGCTGACGGCTAATTTCTAATGCCTGTAATAAACGCTCTGCACTATAGTTTGAAGCACCAATTGCACGTACTTTTCCCTGACGAATCAATTCTCCGTAGGTTTCAAGAGTTTCTTCAAGTGGAGTGTTTTCATCGTCGATATGCGATTGATATAGATCAATATAATCAGTTTGTAACCTTTGCAATGAGTCTTCAACAGCTTGTTGAATGTGTTTACGAGAAAGCCCTTTGCCTTTAACACCCATATCGTTGCCAACCTTCGTTGCAATCACCACTTGGTCACGATGACCACGAGAAATGAGCCATTTTCCTAAAATTGTCTCAGACTCTCCACCAATATTTCCCAGAACCCACTTGGAATAGACATCAGCTGTGTCAATAAAATTACCTCCAGCCGCTATAAAGTGATCTAAAATCTCAAATGAACTATTTTCATCAAGAGTCCACCCAAACACGTTGCCACCAAAAGATAGTGGTGATACTTCTAGTTCTGAACGTCCAAGTTTACGTCTTTGTGTAACAACCATAAGTTTTCTCTCAAGACAGTTTTAGAATTACTTGTGCCAACTATAAAGGTTTCTTAGAGGGTGTTTGAAAAGTCTGTGAGGTTGTAAAAAAGCTCTCTCGGTATACGCTGTGAATAGATAATAGACAGCACCAAGAGAGCAACATGACTA
>NZ_JBALFC010000059.1:0-18760 GCF_036917755.1 Nostoc sp. | reverse complement strand
ATACGTCCCTGCATATTCTGGTTTCTCCTGCCACCCTACAAAAAATATTTTCCTCTATTTCCGACCCCTTTTTGCGGTGACGTGTACTAAGCTAGAGGTTTAATGGACTTCAAAGGTACGCAGTACAGCAGCCTTGCACTCTCCTATATGTCCAAAGAGGAATATTAAAGTACACTGAGGCTTATCAGAATAATTTGAGAAATAAGGAAGATTGGTAATTGAAGGAGTTTGACAAACCCATTCCACAAGAAAGTCTTGACATTGTTGAGAAAACCAGATCTAACTTATTTGCTTGGCGTGGTCAGTTTTCGCCACAGCTTATTGAAGTTATATTAAGCTCATATTGTCTATCTAACTCAGTTATTCTTGATCCTTTTGCGGGTAGTGGAACTGTTTTGCTAGAGGCTGGCATTCTTGCGTTTGAGTCACATGGTTTTGAAATTAACCCAGCAGCCTACATTCTTAGCAAAACGTATGAATTCATAAATAATTCTCAAAGAAAGGAGGTTATCAAAATAATTAGGACTCTGATAGATAGGGAATTTCCCTTTAGAGTTTTTGAAAATGCTAGCCAAGTACCAGATTTTGCAGAGAAGTTAAGAATGCTCAAGAATGAGTTAGATGAGGAGGCAAAAAGAATATTTGATGCTTTGATAATCCTTCTTGATGTTGCAAATAATAAAATTACTAATGAGTTTATACAGTCTAAATTTGCCGCTTTAGCAAGTGTAATTGAAAAGCTTCCTTACTCCGAAAAGGAAATTAAAGTAGGTCTATCTGATGCTCGTTCTCTTCCATTGAAAAACGATCAGATAGATTTTGTTGTGACCTCCCCACCTTACATAAATGTATTTAACTATCATCAAAACTATCGCAGTTCTGTTGAGATATTAGGATGGGATTTATTAAAGATAGCAAAGTCAGAAATTGGATCTAACCGAGCAAATAGAGGAAACCGTTTTTACACAGTAGTACAATACTGTCTAGATATGGCTGACACTCTAAGGGAGCTTTCAAGAGTAACCAAAAATGAGGCTCGGATTGTGTTTGTTGTAGGACATGAATCCAATGTTCTTGGAGTACCTTTTTACAATGCTGACATTATTGAAAAAATTGGACTAAGAGCAAATCTCTTTCATCGAGCTTTGAGACAAAAGAGGGAATTCAAAAATAAATTTGGCAAAATTATTAGAGAAGATTTAATTAACTTTATTAACTTAAATAATGAGTTTCATAAGGAAACAGTTGAGCAAATTGCAAGAGAAGTAGCATTTGATGTACTGAAAAGTGGTCTTTCTTTAGTCTCATCTAAAAATCTTGAATCTTTAGAAGATGCAATTGACAAAGTTCAAGATATTGGAAGAACACCAACTTTAGATAAAAGATTCCATATTTATTAACCTCATCAACCTGCTCAATTAGTCAGCCTTAAATATTCACAGTCAGTTTAACCTATGCCTGAAGTTTCTCGCCCTCATTACACGAAACTAACTGCATGTCTCAATAACCGTCGCCTACCTGAAGCTGATAAAGAACGGGTACAAGAAGCTGTTAGAAAGTATCACGAGTGGATTGCTGAGTTAGAAGCAATTGAGCGTGGTCAAACAGATACAGTAGAGAAGTTAGTTGAAGCTACTAATAGATATAAACATTTTATTGAACTTGACCTAATATTTGATAGTTCAGATAACTTTTTGTATAGACAGAAGGGGCAGCTAAAGCTAGATAATACTATCCTGGAAGAATTTTTGCCACAACTAGTTTTCGGTAGTTTGCAAGGAATAGATGATTCTTTCGAGTTAGTCCCAAGAAGTACGTTCTCTGGACTTAGTTTTCTATCTTCTCTTGGAAATCTCGGACAAGGTGGTGAACCAAGCATTAGAACTAAAAATCAGGATTTTATACTTGGCAAAAGGTTATATTTAAAGTCATCCTTTGATCCAGAGTTTCAAGACTATAAGTTGATTAAATCACATCTTGGATATGTTTGTGCGGAATGCAAAACAAATTTAGATAAGGCTATGTTTCAAGAAGCAGTGGCAACAAGTAGAGATTTAAAGATAGCTGTTCCTGGATCTTTATATTTTCTGATTTGTGAATTTCTTGATATGGCACCAATTTCAATAATTTCAACTCAAATTGATGATGTTTTGATCGTGCGAAAAACTAAGCGTATGTCTTCTAATATTCGACAAGAGTATCGAACACCAGAGGAAAGGCAACTTCACAGACAGGAATATCTAGACTTTTTGGATTCTTCTAAGTACTACCCTGACGTATTTCAAAGGATGATCGATAAGATTCAAGTTCTAATTGACAATACAAGTCCATCAATGGAAAATGTTTTAGACCAAGGGCATTTCTAATGTTTTTTATATTTTTTGGCAGAAAAACCACGGGTTTCAAGCTAGACGAGGTTTATACCAATTCTTTGTGAAACTGTATAGAATCAAGCTTGGTGAGGCAGAGGGCAAAATCCCCTTGTTGGGGAGCAACCTCAGATGTAATCGGTATTAGAAGTTAAAAGTTTTGAATTAATAACTCCTAACTCCTCACTCATAACTCCTAACTATTGACTATTAATAGCTTCAGTCACCTTTGTCCTTACTGATATCTCCTGTTTGTGTTTTCCTTCAGCAGATGAAGGCAAACTTTTTGTAGGAACAGTCTTTGTACCCGTTCGCTTCGCCAGTGCTAATAACAGGTAGACTGTGAACAAATATCCAGACGCTAAAATAAAAATCATCATAGACATACTTCCGTAAATCATTAGTTCTACCAGCACCTTTTCAAACAAATATAAAATTCCATAAAATAAGTAGAACCTCAGCCAACCAAGAACATTCTTGATGGCTATAGTTTCCTATGGTAAAATTACCTATAGAGATAAAGTTATCTACGGACAAAGAATTTATTATCTAATGCGACTTCTTGCAGACCATAGATCCCACAGTAGCTAGCCTGCCGTTTGGCAATCTAAAACTACGATTCTCACCGGTCTACTTGATCTGCTTTATTTTTGCTCAAACTGTTGTGACAAGAGCAATGCTTACGCTCAACGTGCGCTGAAGACGTGTAGCGGCTTCCCATAGGGATATGGCATAGCTCCAAACCCGGAGTTTTCCATATCGTCGGAAAAATCAAAGGAATTATTCCCTTAATCTTAGCTACGACCAATTATTTTAGACTCACATCACCAACTCAGTAAAATCAACTAGTAGGTGACTTACTTTTGGGGTGTGAATATCTGAAAAATTTAAAATTCCTATATTTTAGCCTAACACAATGACCAGGAATTTTGAGCTGACTCGGCTGCTAAATTTCAAATTTTTTGAATAACTGCACTTCAGTTTTGGAGAAACTTAGTCTTACACATTACCGAAAAATTTAAATTGTATCCATTTTGTCAATAAGTAATATTGCTTAGATTATGTTTTGAACTGTGGCGGGAAACGCGGTTCGGGAAACTACCTAACATAATTTAAGCTTATATTTATTCCCATATACTGAGAATTCATGTTTTAAATTAGTTTAAAACCTGAATTTCTAAAACTTAAGCATAATTGCTCATTGACATAACCGCTACCAACCTTAATTATCACCCATAGACTCATAAATATGGGATTACTTTATGAAAACTTTGCGCTGGCACAGGGTTATCTTAAAATGAGTGTAGGATATGTAAACTTTCGTAACCTAAGTCAGAGTCCGCCCATCCATGACCCCAGCCACCTCCCTGTTTACCCCTGTGGAAGCAGACCTGCGACTACTAGCAGATAACCTAAAACAGCTAGTTGGAAATCGCCACCCCATTTTGTTTGCAGCAGCCGAACATTTATTCGGAGCTGGGGGAAAGCGTATCAGACCAGCAATTGTCCTGCTAATATCGCGGGCGACAATGTTAGAACAAGACATTACGCCGCGTCACCGCCGCCTTGCTGAGATTACAGAAATGATTCACACAGCAAGCTTGGTACATGACGATGTGGTAGATGAATCAGACGTGCGGCGAGGCGTTCCTACCGTTCATAGTTTGTTCGGAAACCGCATTGCCATCTTAGCAGGAGATTTTCTCTTTGCCCAATCGTCCTGGTATTTAGCAAACTTGGATAATTTGGAGGTGGTGAAACTGCTCTCAGAAGTGATTATGGATCTGGCGACTGGGGAGATCCAGCAGGGACTAAATCGTTTTGATGCTAGCATCTCTATTGAAACTTACCTCCAGAAGAGTTATTACAAAACAGCTTCGTTAATCGCCAACAGTTCTAAAGCTGCTGGGTTACTCAGTGAAGTCTCACGAGAAACTGTTGAGCATCTGTATAGCTACGGTCGTCATTTTGGTATAGCATTTCAAATTGTTGATGACATTCTAGATTTCACCAGTACAACAGATGCCTTGGGTAAACCAGTGGGGTCGGATCTCAAAAGTGGTAATCTGACTGCACCCGTTTTATTTGCTTTAGCCCAAAAACCAGCTTTGGAAGTGCTGATTGACCGAGAGTTTGCTCAAGAAGGAGATTTAGAGCAAGCACTGGAACTAATTCAAGATAGTCAAGGTATACAGCAGGCGCGAGAGTTAGCTGCTGACCATGCTAAGTTAGCAATTGAACATCTTGCAGTTCTCCCACCCTCAGAATCCCACCAGGCATTGATTAAGATCGCTGAGTACACACTCAGTCGCCTCTATTAAATCAGTTATCAGTTAGAAAGTGGGGATTTAGGTGTAGGGTGTATTACGGCTTCCGACTCTGCTTCACTGGGAAACTAAAACTTGAAAACGGAAAAATGTTCACTGATAACTGTTTTTTAAGCAATTTTAGGTTTCACCGAGAGTTTAGTTCGTTGTGTGGTGTAAGGGAAAGAAAAAATTTCTTTTTTCCCTGATTTAGAAAACTTTTTTAAAGAAATTTGAGACTTAAAATTTTGGATGTGGGATTGTATCTAAAAAACCCCACATCCAAATTTTTTCTATGCAATATCAGGGGGTATCTGTTTAGGCGATCGCGGTTGTCGCAACTGTTGCTGCATGAGTTTTTCTAGTTCAGACCGCCGAACTTCGACGGTATGAGTGGTCTTACCCGGCGTTTCCAAAAAAACGATACTATCTACGGGTTCTAATGCCACCATTTGGAACAAAATATGGGTGACAGGAACAATTTTAGCTAGCATTTGAGGGTCAAGCCCAGCAGGGGAAATTAGAGAGACATCTTGTATGGTAGGGAAAGCGTAAATCACACGCTTTTCCAATCCTGGATTAGTCCGATTGCTCAATGTAGTTAAAACCCAACTTTCGTCTGAATTTTGGAGAATATAGTATTGGGAGTAACGTAATTTTTGAGCGATCGCTCTCAGGGCAGGAGCAATTGCTGTAACAAGATGTGGTGTAATACCATCGCGGGGTGCATTGTTAATCAGCAATTGAATTTGTGCTTCTAAATCCATAATGACTTGTATATGACTCCTGGGTAATGGCAATAACATCTATCAAAGTGTGAACAATCCCATGAAAGTTGGGAATAATAAAATCAGCCACATCCTAAATATAGGATTGGTCTGCGTTTAGCTTATACGTAAAACCAAAAAAGCCAATACCCACAGTCGTACAGGTTGTATTTAAATACTTAGGGTCTTTTCAAAACCGAGACTATGAATTCAGCCGCAACCGCAACTATTCCATCTGCAACTATTCTGGGAGAAAATTCTAAAGGCGTGGAGGTGATCTTTCAACTCCTGTCCAGGGAGTTTCAGCAGTCAACCAAAGCTTCGGAACAAAATTGCCACGATGTCGCAACACGTATTACCACCGAAGTCTACCGCATTTGTCATGAAAGCAAACGTATCCAAGCTTCTGGGTCTGTAGAAAGCTCGGCGATGACCCTGGCTCGGCATCGGCTGCAACAATGTCTCAGGTACTATCAGTTGGGTTCAACTCGCGGCAGGGTAGAATTACACAGTACTCTGAGTGCAATTATTTATCGATATATTAATCCCCCTCAGAAGCAATTGAGCTATCAAGGGCGGCTGACTATAATTGAAGATTTCCTCCAGAGTTTTTATCTGGAAGCGTTGAACGCTTTCCGGCGAGAAAATCAACTCGGTGCCACTTATCGTCCTCAGACGCTTTTGGAATTGTCTGAGTATATGGCATTTACCGAGCGCTACGGCAAGCGACGCATTCCTTTACCAGGCCGTCAGCAGCAGCTAATTATTCTGCGGGCGCAAACTTTTTCCCAACAGCAGCCCCCAGAAACCAGTGTAGATATAGAACAAGCATCAGAAGGTAGCAATAATGAAGGTGACGGTTCTTGGGAAGAGCCAGCAGTTCATCAATTACGCTCCACAATGGCAACGCAAGCCGAACCCGAACCTGAAGAAGACACTTTGCGCTCCGTTGTCGTTACAGAATTAATGAATTATCTTGAACAACGACAACAATCTGACTGCGCTGATTACTTTTCCCTCCGCCTCCAGGATTTATCAGCACAAGAAATTGAGTCGATTTTAGGTTTAACCCCTCGTCAGAGAGATTATTTGCAGCAGCGCTTTAAGTATCATTTAATTCGGTTTGCCTTGTTACACCGTTGGGAATTAGTTCACGAGTGGCTGGAAGCTTCTTTGCACACCAATTTGGGCTTAACTCCCCAGCAATGGCAAACATACACAGCACAACTGGACAATAAGCAACGATCTTTATTAGAGTTGAAGCAACAAGGACAACCTGATGAAAAAATAGCAAAAACTTTAGGGCTGTCAATGGCACAACTTCAAAAACGATGGTTTAAGATTCTTGAGCAAGCTTGGGAAATTCGTAACTCATTAGTATCCGGATCAGGTGCATCTACTCATGAATAGTGACTCAGAATCCTTACAAGACCAGTTTCTCGATTGGTTATTGACAGATAATGTCAAAACTAATGAGCGATCGGTAGAATGTGAGGAAAATGACGGGGTAAAAAACCTCCTGAACGAAGCTGCTGCTTCAAAAAGCAGTCAGCCAAAATTGGGAGGAACGCCCCAGACCTTTCAAATGGGAGAAATTCCTACTGTGCAAGATCGTTTTCAAGCTGTCCTTAAGCGTCGGTTACAAATCCAAGTCCAAGACCATCCACCGTTGTTTCCTTGGGAAACACAATTGATCGACTATCCTGATTTTGTTGATGAGCCGTCAATGACACTCGTTCCAACGTGGGGATGGATGGTACAACAGTCGAAGTTGACTCTGCCAACTCGCTTACCGGAAAGAGTTTTCCAGCAATTGCTAGAACAGTGTCAGGCTTTGGTGACATCTTCAGTGCCTCTGGGGGCAAAATTAGTTCAGGTGGTGGAGAACTTTTTTCCCAACGAGTCTCAAGCCTTAAACGATATAGCGGGATTGGTGCTAAGAAGCACCTATCGATCTGTAAATACTCTGGAGACAATGCCCACTATTCAGAGAGATTACTCAGATTTACAACCCCGTCAACAGATGGCTTTGTCGTTGCTAGCAGCTAAACAACTGCTGGAAAATCTGACTCTACCGCTTTCAGCAACCAGTCCAGTGGTAGAAAGAGAATGGCTAACCAGTGTTGGTAGTTTGAATATCCGAGTAGAGTACCAGTCTTTAGGTAAACTTACGAGGTTACTTATTCAGGCTGAGTTACCTGTTAAAGGAACTTTGACGCTACGGGGAAGTGGCACCTTAGCAATGGCAACATCTTCGAGTCCCGGATACTTAAGTGTAGAGTTAGGCTGCGAACAACTTAACCCAACTTATACCCTGGAAGTTGAGTTTCCCGAAATAGAGCAACAGTCGTTGTTGTTTGTGATTAGTCCCACTATTTAGTTTAAATTGCCACCGCTAGCACACTACGTCGATATATATTAAGAGGATTTTTCCTGGTTTTGGAGCTTATCTTATTTTTCAACAAGGGGTCATTAGGGCGTCTACGAGAAGCAGTTATTACAAAGACACAGAGACGCAGGGATATGGATACACAAGAACACGGAGAGAGTATTTGATAATTTCTCCGCGTTTCGGCGTCTTCTTCCCTCTCGTGTCTCCCCCGATCGCTCATTTTTTATTTGACACAGTAGTAGGGTAGGCAATTATGTCGCCCGGATTGTGTCTGTTGCATCTACATTATTGCTTCGCTTAGACTCAAATGTTTAACTTATCCAGGATGAATCGGTTTTGGCCTCCCTCTGTAGGTAATTTCTGGCGGCGAAATCCGCAGAGGTCGCCTTTACTAGAAGTGGAAGATTCAATTTCTTTGCGGGTGCTGGTGCTAGCGTTGGTTATTTTGGGAATTGTGGCGACGGATATCGCCGCCGAGACTTCATTCAGTTTTTGGGCGTTGCCCCTGAGTGGAGTTGGTGCAATTTGGAGTTATTATCGTCGCTGCGAAGCTAATGTTGCAGTTAAGTTCTGCATCGCCATCGGAATGTTAGTAGCACTGGGTGCTTTCTTTGGGCGATTAGTGGGAGAGTTGAATGATACGCGGTTGAGTTTGTCAGAGTTATTGATTCAACTCCAGGTGTTACACAGCTTTGATACGCCCCGCCGCAAAGATTTGGGCTATTCGATTGTTATCGGACTGATTTTATTGGGTGTGGCGGGAACCCTAAGTCAGACTTTAGCATTTGCACCTGTGCTGTTGTTATTTTTAGCGATCGCTCTGCCGACTTTAGTATTAGATTATCGCTCCCGCTTGGGTTTGCAGCCATTAAAAACTGAAAAGGAAAAATCCCATCAGAAGAATTTCTCAACTCTTAATTTTAAATTTTTAATTCTGAATTTTTTGCTAATTGTCGGTTTGGGGCTGGCAATTTTTGCTATTTTACCCAGATTCCCTGGCTATCAATTACGAACGTTTCCTGTAAGTTCTGCTATTCAAGTAAAAGGTAGTTTCACAGGACGTAGTATCATTAATCCCGGTTATGTCCGCCAAGGTAAAGGTAATAATCAAGGCAGTGGTAGCGGTGGTACGGGACAAAATCAAACTGGTCAACCAGGTAAAGTAGATAATGACTTTTATTACGGTTTTAATAGCCAAATTAACCAAAACCTGCGCGGCGAGATGAAACCCAAGGTCGTAATGCGGGTGCGATCGCAAGTTGAGGGTTTTTGGCGAGTGCTAGGATTTGACCGTTATACAGGTAAGGGATGGGAGGTTTCCCGGAATGAAGATGTTACCACTGTCAGGCGATCGCCTTGGTCTTACCAAATTTTTCTTTACCCATCTGTGATCGTTGGTAAAAGCCAAGATGTAGTACAAACTTATACAATGGTGTCGGATTTGCCTAACCTAATTCCAGCGATGACTTATCCGAAGGAGGTTTACTTTCCCACACCACTGATCGCTGTTGATCAAGAAGACGGATTGCGATCGCCTGTGGAATTATCAGAAGGTCTGACTTACACAGTAATTTCCGCAGTACCATACCGCGATCGCACTTTGTTAGGTAAAGCTTCTACTAATTATCCCCAACATATTAAAAAGTATTATCTGCAAATTCCTCCCGAAATTGCCGAAAAAGTCCGACAACGTACCGAAGAAATTCTCGCTAACTATACTCAAGATGGAGTCACCAAGTTTTCTAAAAGCCTGGATTCGCCCTATGAAAAGGCTCTTTACTTAGCACAATACCTAAAGCAACACTATTCTGTTCCCCAAAATCCCTTAGAATTGCCTTATTTGAGTGAAAAAGAAGACTTGGTAGAAACTTTTTTGTTCAAGCAAAAAGGGGGCTATCCAGACCACTTCTCGACAGTTCTGACGGTGATGCTGCGTTCCATTGGCATCCCAGCGCGGTTAGTCGCAGGGTTTAGTGCCGGAGAATTTAATCCATTTACAGGGCTGTATGTTGTCCGCAATACTGACGCTTATGCGATGACGGAAGTATATTTTCCTAAATCTGGTTGGTTTACCTTTGACCCCATTCCTAATCATCCCCTAATTCCCCCATCTGTTGAAGACACTCAGACTTTTAGTGTGTTGCGCCAGTTGTGGCAGTGGGTTGCTGGATGGTTGCCGTCTCCGGTGACAGGTTTGTTGAATAATGTATTTGGGACAATATTGAGTTGGGTGATTAGAGCGATCGCTTGGTTTTTAGCTTTATTCTCTCAAGGTTGGTTTGGCGTATTGACTGGCTTAATCTTGGCAACTACAGCAGCTTTCTTTGGTTGGCTGGGTTGGGGACAGTGGCGAGAGTGGCGCAACCGTCGATGGTTAAAGAAATTGCCAGCAATGGAAAGCCTTTATCAACAAATGCTGCAATGGACAACCCAAAAAGGTTTAGGCAAACATCCAGCCCAAACACCTTTAGAGTATGCCACAGTCTCATACCAGCATCATGCCCTAGCAACTGCTGAGGTAATTGATGAGATTAGCCAAGCCTATGTTAGTTGGCGTTATGGTGGTCATACTCCTAATTTGAAGCGACTACGAGAAATCTGGCAACGTATCAAAAAGACTGCTAAGACTGCTAAGTAATTCAATACTTTGTATAAATTACTTACAAAGTTTTCATCGCTTAACAAGCTCAACATCAGCTTAAGATTGTTGTTGAGCTAATGATTACGACGATTACGGTGCTGATACGACTTTCTGTAGACCGAAAAGTTCTGCGATCGCTCTGTGATAGATACCTGTAATCCTGATTATTGTCTAATAAACCGTATTCTCTAATACATTTTCCTAAAACTTGTTGAGAAATTTAAGATAAGTAAAACTAATGAATCAGCCAAAAAGGTGGGAGTAACTCTCCCACCAGAACTTCGTCATCAACTTTTTAACTAGAAATCCGCTTCTCAACTATTAACATTAAGCCTTTCAATTTCCCATCTTCTGTAAAACTTTGGCTAGTGCGACATTTATTGTTGTTATTTACAAGATTAATCATTTCCGTTGCCAATAATTGGCCTGTCGCTTTATTCCAGACATTAAAAATGATAATGCTATCTCCATGTTCACGTGCAATAGTGGTAAAATTTTCCCATGCGGGAACATCTACTGCTTCTATTTCTATTTCATCATTACTAATTACCTTACCAACAAAAGTGTTAGTGACAATTCTCCCGTCGGCATAATGGTAAGTATTGGTTTGTAGCCATTGATTGTCAACTATCTTTTGTATAATTTCTGCTTCAAAGCGTTCTGTTTCTTGAGCATTAGCATCCATTCTGATCCAGTAGCCTGACCAAGTGCCAATATGTTTGGGGAAAACTTGAAAATCACTCAATTGTTTGGGCATATTACTAATACAAAAAAGTTTGTTTACCTATTTTTTCTTTATACATTAGATATCTGCCTCATGGAAAAAGATTTTGTATTTTTTCACTCACAGAGCGAATATGCTAACGAAGCGAGTAACGGGACTTAGACAAAAAGTAGCCAGAATAAACTATCAAATGTATACACAGAAATACTTTGACATTGGTTTGCCTAATTTATTGATATATCTGGGTTTCAAGCATTTTTGAGCCTTTGGTGTACTTTCCTTGCCCTGTATGGGTTTGAGGCTTGTTTCTGCCTCAAAAATGTTTAAGTCCTGGTAATTGAAAAGATGTTGGTAATGACAAGCCTTAAAAAGAGGAAATTAAGCATTAGCTGTTATTTTGGATTTCGTCTAACTTGGCACGCACTGCCCGGATATCCTGCCACATCAACCATTTGGGCGCACCTTGTTCCTTAGAAGGGTTACGCAGCAGGTAGGAAGGATGAAAAATTGGCATACATAAACGCCCTTCCCAATCCAACCACTGTCCGCGAATTTTCGTAATCCCGCGCTTATCGCCAGTGATACTTTTGACAGCAGTTGCACCTGTTAACAAAATTATTTTGGGGTCAACTAGGCGAATTTGTTCTAATAAGTAGGGTAGACAAGCCGCCACTTCCACAGGAGTGGGAACTCTATTATCTGGTGGGCGACATTTATTAATATTGGCAATATATACATCATGCTCGGTAGTCAGATTCACAGATGCCAGAATTTTCTCCAACAACTGCCCGGATCTGCCGACAAATGGTAAACCCGTTTCATCTTCATTTTGACCAGGCGCTTCCCCTATAACCATAATTGGGGCTTTGAGATTACCACGTCCGACAACAGCATGAGTCCGAGTGTCTCCCAATGGACAACGGTGACAGCGATCGCAATCTTGTGTCAACTCCGTTATGCCAGAATAAGTTCCCGGAGCGATCGCAATTTTCGCGTCTGTAGGAATCAGTTCTCGTTGGTTAAAGGTTGAGTCGTCAAAGAGGCTGAGTTGGGTTTCGCTGCTCATGAAAATCAGGATTTTAGCATTAGCACCAGCTGTCTTATCTGAGTTAAATACCGCTCTGGTTGGAGATTTATCAGAATAAATAGACTTTTGCTGAATACTTATTATTTATACAAATCTGATTGTATCAGTTAATTTGAGACAAAATTCAGTCATCATAAAAGCAGTGCCGTCCTAAGATGCTGGGGGAAACCATGTCACATACCCCATTTTTCGCCGATCGCACCCATGCGGGTGAGGAGTTGGCGCGAGTGATTCATGATGTTTTGACTCAGCAAGCGATTGATTGTGGGGTAAAGCCTGTACCAATTGTTTATGCTTTGCCAAGAGGGGGTGTACCAGTAGCGGCACCAATAGCACGTCTTTTGGATTGTCCGTTGACAATCGTTGTGGCGAAAAAGATTAGCCATCCAGAAAACCCAGAGTTAGCAATTGGTGCAGTCACTACTTCCGGCAATGTTCTTTGGACTGATCAAAAGCTATTTCGCCTTAAAAATCATGTGGGGAGGCGGGAAGTGGCTTTAAATAAAGCGATAAACCTTGCTAAGTCTCTTGAGGCTCAATTAATTTCGGCTTGTCCGCAGGTGAATGCAAAGGATGCCACACTTATTTTAGTTGATGATGGCATTGCTACAGGTATGACAATAGCGGTAGCGGCAACTGCTCTCAAAATGCTTTCTCCAGTAGCAGTTTGGCTATGTACTCCAGTAGCGCCACAAAAATTGCTACCTTGGTTAGAACAGTGGGGCGATCGCACAATTATCTTGGAAACACCAGAACCCTTTTGGAGTGTGAGTAATTTTTACGCCCAATTTCCCCAAGTAGATACATTAGAAGTTCTCGTATATCTTCAGCAACAAAAGACAATGGGGGGAATTAACCTGTGCGAGTAATTTTGAATTGTTAATCGTCCCGAAAAACTTCTCTACTATGTCCTACTCTGGCAACGGTTACTACTAAGACATCATCGTAAATCTGATACAGAATCCGATAATCGCCTACTCTGATGCGATAACGGTTTTCACCATTTTTTAATTTGCCGACACCATCAGGTCGAGGATCAATAGCTAATTGTTAAATTTTGCACCTGAGCTATCCGCTAACGGAACTCAGCACTCTTCATGAGTCACCTTGAAAGGGCTAGTTCTGGAATTGTTTCCCTGTCTTGCTTTTTAACTATTTGAAGATGTTCCCTGCTGGTATTGTATAGCTTTGGCATAATCACCCAAAGCGTAGCAAGCGACTTTCAGACTGGCAAGAGCTTGTTCTTCACTGCGACGGTCTTTGATATTCCTAGCTAACAGCAAACGTTCTTCATAATATGTAATTGCTTTGCTATAGTCACCCAAAGCTTCACAAGCAACTCCTAAATTACCTAAAGACTGTTCCTCGCCACGCTTGTCTTGAGTTTCTTTGGCTAATTGCAACCGCTCTTCATAATATTTAATGGCTTTAGCATAATCACCTAAGGCATAACAAGCATTTCCCAGATTTTTTAGCACCTGAGAAGCACTGCGAACATTTTTTAAGGAGCGTGATATTATTACACACTGCTCATAATAGGCGATCGCTTTTGGGTAATTGTCCAAAGCATACCAAGCATTACCCAAATTCTTGAGTACCTGTTCCTCGCCCCAATTATCTTTGAGTTCCCGCACAATTTCTAGGCTTTGCTGCTGATACTCAATTGCCTGTGTAAAGTTACCTAAAGCTTTATACACCAATCCCAAATTATTCAGTGCTGCCACTTGACTGCGTTTGTCTTGTAGTCGCTGCGTTATTTTCAAACATTTTTCTAGAAACTCAACTGCCTTTTTATGGTCATTCAGATGACGGTATGCATTGCCTAAATGGGAAAGTGCTTGCATTTGCACTGCTAAATCTGAGGTGTCTTCGCTCAAAGACAGACACTGTTGGGAGTAGGAGATAGTACCTTTGTAGTCTCCAGCGCTGTAAGTTACTAATCCTAAAAAAGAAAGTACCTGTGCTTGTTTTTGCAAATCCCCAACTGCCTGAAACAGCCCCAAGGATTGTTGTAAAGACTTCATCGCCACGATTAATTCACCAGCTTGCTGCTGTTGAATTCCTTGGCGTAGTAGCTTGGACGCTTCTGATAAATGGTCGTCACTTTCCCGCGGAGGTAGTATTTCTGCTTGCCAACCAGAGTCAAATTCATGGGTAATTGTATTACGCTTCACTGGTTTTAAAAATGTTATGGGTATCAGAATGAGGTTTGGCTGAGAGAATACTTAAATTAGACCGTAGCTCTAAACTACCATGATTGCCTGAGAAAATGCTGAGAATCACCTAAAATTTATCAAGGGATAAATTTATGAAAATCATGGCTTAGTTTCAGATAGACTTCAGTCCTAACAGAGATAGTTTGGATATTCGGGATAACTCAAACATCAGGAGTAATAGAATCGCCTTTACTACTATTATTCAAAGTTGTATTAGAACCAAAGGCGTTATTTCATTGCAACGTAGATGCGATGCCTACGGCGGCAAGCTACGCAGTAGTAAAAGTTTGATGGTGTCTTCTACAAGAAGCCATCTTCTTTACCCCAACAGCCTTGATGAATCTGCCTGTAGCTTAGTTTCCTCTGAATCAATCAATACAAAAAGAACTATCCCAAGGACGAAAGAAGACTATGAACTGGAAAACACTTTCTTTAATTGCTGGTCTGATTTTAACTACCAGTCTCACTGCTTGCTCTGGCACTCCTGAAACCAACAATCAAGTTGCTCCTGAAGCCTCTCCTGCTATGAGTAAAGACAAAGCTGGCGATGCGATGGGCAAAGATAAAGCTGGCGATGCGATGGGTAAAGATAAAGCTGGCGATGCGATGGGCAAAGATAAAGCTGGCGATGCGATGGGCAAAGATAAAGCTGGCGATGCGATGGGCAAAGATAAAGCTGGCGATGCAATGGGCAAAGATAAAGCTGGCGATGCGATGGGCAAAGATAAAGCGGGCGGTGCGATGAGTAAAGACAAAGCCGGCGGTGCAATGAAATCGCCCGCTTCCAGCAAGCCCTAGCCACAACTAGCTTTGCATCTCACTTTTCTTGTACTGAGTACTAGGGACTGGTTCCACGAAAAACCTGATTCCAATCCCTATACTTTGGCGCTTTGACCTCAACAGGAGAAATTCTGATGAATCACAACCTGCTCCGCCGACGTCAGTTACTTTTTTACCTTGGGTTAGGAGTTGTCGGAATCGGTACAGCCACAACAGCTTTTCCCAACTTCAGAAAAGTGAATGCCCCTTCTATCTCTCCTGCAAATAGTAACAATACGCAAGGCTCGGAAACTATTGCGGTGAAACCTCCAGTAGGCAAGAGTTTGCCAGAGTTTCAGGGTATCAGTCAGTGGCTTAATTCTACACCTTTGTCGATCGCTGACCTCAAAGGCAATGTTGTTCTGATCCAGTTTTGGACTTTTGCTTGTATTAACTGCCAGCGTACCCTGCCCTACATCACTAGATGGCATCGGCAGTATGAGTCGCAAGGACTCAAGGTAATTGGCATCCACACACCAGAGTTTGCCTTTGAGCGAGATGCAAACAACATAAAAAAGGCATTACAACAACACAAAATTACTTATCCGGTTCCGGTTGATAACGAATATAAAACTTGGAACGCTTACGACAATCAGTATTGGCCTCATATGTTTTTGACTGACCGTCAGGGCTTGTTGCAATATGACCATATTGGTGAAGGGTCATATGAAAAAATAGAGCAAACTATCCGCCAGCTATTGGGGTAGAAGAATTATGAGCGAATTTTAGATTTTGGATTTTGGATTTTGGATTAAAAGATTCAAAACTCTGAAATCTAAAAAGGTTTCAGCAGCCCTCTCTATTTTAACTATCGAAGAATCCCAAATCTCTAACCAGAGGCAATGTTTTAAGGCATGGGGTCAATCTAAATAGGAAGTTACGGAATAACGAACCGCAGAGGCACTGAGGGCACAGAGAAATCAGAGTTTGAAAGATATTTTGCGTAAGTCCTACTAAAATCCAAAATTGTGTGACGACTTCTACTTTATCAATCTGTCTGGCGTTATTGGGGGGAGTTCTGAATGTGCTTTCCCCGTGTGTTTTACCGATTTTGCCTGTGCTATTGGGCCGATCGCTCCAATCGCATACTTACGGCCCAGTAGCACTGTTAGGGGGATTAATTGCTGGTTTTGCAGTGGCAGGTAGTTTACTAGGTGTAACAGCAAGCTGGTTTACAGGCTTAGCTAATTTATTACGGAATAGTGCGATCGCACTGCTTTTATTTTTGGGATTACTGGCAATTTTTCCCACCTGGAGTTACCGAATATTTACTTGTATTCCAGTTGGCAAGTGGGCTAAAAATAGTCCACGAATCGGACTCATGGGAGAGTTTTGGCTAGGGACTCAGTTGGGGCTTTTGTGGACTCCCTGTGCTGGGCCGGTTTTGGGGGGAATTTTAGTATTAGCAGCAGTTAATCATCAAGTCGCAGGTGCATTTTGGCTACTGGTTGCTTATGGAATCGGAGCAGGTTTGCCTCTTTTAGCGATCGCCTACGGTGGGCGATTACTCAGCCAACGAATCCTCAATCTCCGCTCCCATAGTGCAATGTTGCAGCGAATTGGTGGCGTAGCGATCGTGTCCACAGCAATTGCTATTCTTCTCGGTTGGGATGTCCAGATACAACTTTGGCTGGCTCCGTTCTTTCCCGCTCAATCTCTGTGAGATTTGCCAATTTTAGATTTTGGATTAGAAGACCCAATCCAAACTCTAACTGGGAACAATATAAAAATCTAAAATCCAAAATCCAAAATCCAAAATTGGTATGACTTCATCAAAACGCAAAGTCCGCTCAACACCAAGTCAGACTTTACTATCAAAGACTTTTCATTGGATTAATATCATCAGTCTCATCTTGATGATCGGTAGCGGACTGCAAATCTATAATGCTAATCCGGTATTTGGAGGGCGTGCAGGTTGGCATTTTCCTGACTTTATGTTGCTGGGAGGTTGGTTGGCGGGTGGCAGAAATTGGCATTTTGCTACTATGTGGCTGTTTTCGCTAAACTTACTTTGGTATGGAATTTATATCTTTGTAACTCGTCGTTGGCAGCGTCGATTTGCCGATCACGGTGACTTAAAAGCATTGCAAGTCAGCCAGAACCCCAAGCGCAAGAACTACGCATGGCATCGGCTAGTTTATACTGCGATCATTCCAATGCTGCTGCTAGCAATCTTGAGTGGTCTGGCGATGTACAAACCTGCCCAACTGCATTGGATTTCCGGGCTGTTTGGTAGTTGGCAAACTCTACGCACTGTTCACTTTATCACCGTTCCCACTGTCATACTGTTTACAATTGCTCATTCCTTACTTGCCCTGAAGGTAGGAAGCATCCGTCTAATTAAGTCTATGTTCGTGTAGAGGTACTTATGAGTCTGATTCTTCCCAAACGCACCCTATCTCGTCGTCGGTTACTGCAAGTATCTGGACTTTCAGGGGTAGGCTTTCTTTTAGGTGGCTGTGGGACAAATTTGTTCTCAGATAATGTGCGGCAAATATCTGAGCCACTAAACCAACGTCTTCAAGCACTCCTACTAACTCAAAAACCTATACCTGAATTTCCTGTCAGTGCCATAGAAACAGATAAATTGTTGATTAATACCTTTGACTTCACCCCGCAAATTGATCCGGCGCAGTTTCGCCTGACGATTGATGGTGAGGTTAGTAACGCCATGCAATTGAGCATCGCAGATATTCAAAAACTTCCCTTGACTTCAATGGTAATTCGCCATGTCTGTGTTGAAGGCTGGGCTGCGATCGTTCAATGGGGAGGCGTGCGATTGCGAGACTTAGTAGCGCTGGTACAGCCGAAGTCAAACGTCCGCTATGTCTACTTTAAATCTGCTGATGGCTACTATGAAAGCTGGGATCTTGCCTCTGCTGTACATCCCCAAACTCTCATGGCTTATCAAAAGAATGGACAACCTTTATCGGTTGATAATGGTGCGCCCATACGCCTAGCATCTCCAATTAAACTGGGATACAAGCAAAGCAAGTGGGTAACTCAAATTACATTCGTCAGTAATTTGTTACCGATTAAAGGCTATTGGGAAGATCAGGGCTATGAGTGGTTTGCAGGGCTATAGTCAGGCGATGTGTGACTTATTCTTGTAATATGTCATTGCGATCGCAACGAGTGGAGTTAAGCAATCGTCAGGGTTTATTGCCACGCTCCGATCGCAATTGACTTGTGTTTAACCGCAGATGATATTATGGCGATCGCAAATTTGAGGCGATCGCTCTATCTATTTTTAATAAAAAAAGACTCACAAAGGGATTTCCAACAAATAAATTATCCAATCTTGTGGGGTGGGCATCTTGCCCGCCTTTAGCTATGGGCGGGTGACTGACTTTTCCCGTTAAGTCTCAAAAAGCTTGCTCAGATAGGATTGTGGAAAAAGCACAGCATACAAGGTACAGTAATTGAAATTCGGTATTAA
>NZ_JBALFC010000058.1:0-1700 GCF_036917755.1 Nostoc sp. | reverse complement strand
CCCTCTCCTAAGAAACCGTATTTGCTTCGGGCTGGGGAACAAGCTCAAAACCTAAAGCTAGAGCCTTTTTTTGGAGGTTATTGATGACTCGTTCTTGGTAACGTTGCTCATAATAATTCATGCCAATATCTTGATAGTTGCCACCAGAAGTCCAAAGTCGGTAGAAAATTCGTGCTAACTTATGAGCAGTAGCAGTGATAGCTTTGGGTGTACCCAGGCGAGAACGTAAACGACGGTAAAAAGCACCCAAGGCAGAATTGCTCTTGCCTGCTGTTTGTGCTGCCATTCGGAAAGCATTGGTAGCCGGGTTGACAACAAGGCGAGTTTTAGAACTTTTAATTTTACCACCAGTGATGCGATTGCAAGGGCAAAGACCAAGCCAAGAAGTAAAGTGTTTAACAGTTGGGAATCGGCTAGGATCTAAACCGACCTCGGAAATAATGGTTTGCACTGTTAGGATACCAAGACCATCAATGGCAGTGAAGTCCACACCACTAATTCGGTAAAGATGGGTACGTAAATCAAAAGCAGGTTCATTGCCTTGGGGTTTATGGCGGGGGTGCTTTGGTTGTGGAAGGGGAGATTCACTCAAATTAACTTTGTCGTTAAATTGAGCCAAGCACTCCTGTATTTGGCGATCGCAAGCTGCTATCTGAGTTTGATAAACATCGTAGAGCTGTAGTTCTTGTTGGAGTACAAAAACATGCTCACTGCGATAATCCCCATTCAGTGCGGCGGCAATTTCTGCTTCAGAGCGTTTTGCGCGGTAATGCTTTTTAGCTGCTAAAGTTTGTGGGTCTCTTTCTCCAGCGGCGATCGCTCGAATAATTGCCATCCCAGTAATACCAGTGATATCGCTGACCACTTTATGCAGTTGCACGTTCATCTGGGTTAAAGCTTTTTGCATCCGTTGAATGTGAACACAAGCACTTTTGATGAGACTATCTCGGTGGCGGATATAACTCCGCAATACACAAATCTCGTCTTCCGGGCGAAAAGAACCAGACAATAATCCATAACTATGCAACTGTTGCAACCATTGGCAATCTAAAACATCTGTTTTACGTCCAGGCAATGTTTTAACGTGATGGGCGTTGACAAGTTTAACTTCAAAGCCTCTTGTCTCCAAGATTTGAAACAACGCAATCCAATACACCCCCGTTGATTCCATTGCTACAGTTTTCACGCCACATTCAGCCAACCAATCAGCTAGAGCATACAAGTCAGCAGTGTAACAGCCAAAACGTCTGACACACTCGGAAGCTCGATCCTTTGGAACACTCACCCAGTGGAATTCTGAACCGATATCAATACCTGCTGCATTCGGGTTGATAGGTCTTAAATCGGAAGTGTCATTCGTACTTGGTCGATGTAAATGGGATTTGGACTTTGGTGTTTTCATCATCAAAGGCTTCCTCACGAATGCGGAGTCATACTAGCAATTGGAGGTGTGCCCTGACCTGGGTTGACGGATGAATACAGTCTCCTAAACGGGATAATGGCAGCAACCATTTCACCAATGTCGTAACCGTCTCAACCCAGAACCAAGCTTCTGTACGGGCGACAAAGCACCATTGAGGGATCGGTCTTAACTGTCAGGACACAATAAAAGTATAATTTTTTTCGATGCATCTTAAATTTTGTTTCTTCCATCCATAACGGAAGCGATAGCGTCCGTTAACAGCTTCTGTCACTCTCCG
>NZ_JBALFC010000057.1:0-79358 GCF_036917755.1 Nostoc sp. | reverse complement strand
CCCTTGCCAGTGGTAGTAGAGACCAAACCATCAAACTGTGGAATCTCGCAACCGGAGAGCAAATCCGCACCCTCACAGGGCATTCTGACTGGGTTGAGTCTGTCGCCATCAGCCCAGATGGCAAAACCCTTGTCAGTGGTAGTGGAGACAGGACAATCAAAATTTGGCGGCTAAAGTAGTGTTAGCGGATAGCTAAGGTTTAGCCCGTGCTGAGTTAGGAGTTTTGAATATTTAGCTAGAAACAGAAAAAGTAACCTAAACTAAAATCACAATAACCTGCTATTAAATCTGAAAACAAATGAACTGGAAACTTGACGAAGCACAACAAAAACTGCCAGAGGTAATTGATGCGATCGCATCAGAACCTCAATTAATCTTCAAGCAGGACAAATTAGTTGCTGCGATTGTAGAACCTAAACTTTTTCAAGACTTCCTTGCTTGGCATCAGCAACAAAAAGTCTCTTCCCTCGCAGATGCTTTTGTCGAACTACGTCAACTCTGTGCTGAGGAGAATTACATTTTAGAAACTCCTCCACGATGTGGCGATGATCGCCATATCCCATTTGCTGAAGAATAGTATGAGCTTTCTCTGCGATACTAACATTATCAGTGAATTAGCTCGTCCAGTACCAAATCCTGGAGTCATTGCCTGGAGTAAAAGCATCTCATCAATTTTTCTGAGTGCTATGACATTGGAAGAAATTTGCTATGGTTTAGCAGCAAAACCCAACCCCAGAATTCAAACTTGGTTTGATAATTTTTTGGTAACTTACTGTCAGATTATCCCTGTTAGCCCAGAAATTGCTAAACGTGCGGGTGAATTAAGAGTCCTATATGCCATCTCAGTTCTATGATAGAAACAAGCCACTAATTAGGTTTAACTTATGTCTTCCCCTGTCCTGGAAAAACCTACGACTTCTGAGATGTCCTACGTTCTTCTGTACAATGTCAGTTGGGAACAGCTAGAACAGCTTGATGTCGCCCTTGCAGGGACAAGCGCACGACTAACTTATTTAGATAGTATTCTCGAAATTATGTCCCCACTTTCTGACGATCATGAGGACAATAAAAAAACTCTGGCGATGTTGCTGGAAGTCTATATGCGGGCGAAGAATATCCGGTTTTATGGACGGGGAAGTGCAACCATAGGTAAAAAGGAAGACAAAACGCGACGAGAACCCGATGACTCCTATAATTTAGGCACAAAAAAACCTATTCCCGATTTAATTTTGGAAATAACTGTCACCAGTGGCGGAATTAATAAGCTAGAAATTTATCAACGTTTGCGAATACCCGAAGTTTGGTTTTGGGAAGATGGCTTATTATCAGTTTATTGTTTGCAAGGTGACAGCTATATAAAAGTTCCTAGAAGTACTTTATTGCCTGATTTAAATTTTGATTTATTAGCAAAATATGCGAGAATGGCTGACCAATATGATGCTGTAACTGAATATAGCCAGATAATAACTAAGGAATAAGAATTAAATAACATACAATTAATGTCCCTGGCTTACCTCACCCTCAATCCCTCTCCTTATAAAGGAGAGGGAAGCTAGATACAGGATGAAGTTTTGCATTTTATTTAACAGTCGTCTGAAGACGACTTTCGCTATTAGACTCAGAATTCATTCTGAGGCGGGCTAGATGAGAATGAAATGCCTTGCCTGCACGATGCGGCGATCGCCAAACACAAAGCTAATCCTGATTATTCTTCTCTTGCTGAACTCTCTGAGCGATCGCTTCTGCAATTATCCGATTATTCTCTTCTATAGGTTTACCATCTTCAGTAAACATCGATGGATATATAATTCCTTCTGAGTCAGGAGTACGGCGATTAAATAGGATTTCTAGCGCTTCTATATCTTCCCGATTAGCAAGCACATACGCCCTCAACAAAAATCGGCTATCCCTCCCACCCCAACAAGAGGGGTGGGAGGGATAGCCGCCCGCCGATTTAGTCATTAGTCAAAAGTCATTGGTCATTGGTACTAATGACCAATGACCAATGACTTTTGACTTCGATTTGCCCCCGGCTTCAAGCCGGGGGATGAGTTAACTCTTTTGTGGACATTTCTGCAAAATTAGGTTTCATTTACAAATCTCCAAGTTCCATCACGAAATACAAGGATTTGCAGTTCATCACCTGCCAAAATAAACACATTGCCAATTGTGACACAAATAATATTAAGCCTTACTGGGTGAAAATCTCAGTTCCCCTAAATAGCGATGTCTACGACGGGTTGCACCAACGCAATTTTCCCCACAGCCCGCCCAGTTTCGCTATAACTATGAGCCGCCGCGAGTTCTTGTAAGGGATATGTGCGATCAATCACCACACGAATTTTACCCGCTTCAATCAATTCTTTAAGATAAACCAAATCCTTCGCGTTAGGCTTTTCAAACACCGATTTGGCTTTTTGACCCGGAAGGAACGCTGTTAAGACGATCTCTAAGAAGACTTTGGGGCTGGGTACCGTGGTGATATAAATTCCGTTGGGTTTGAGAACTCTTTTGGTTTGTGAGAGCGATCGCTTACCCACTGCATCAAAGATAATGTCATACTGCGCTGTATCTTGGGTGAAATCTTGCTGCGTATAATCAATCACGCGGTCTGCTAAGAGAGATTTCACCAAATCCAAGTTTTTAGTGCTGCTAACTCCCGTCACCACTGCCCCTAAAGCCTTAGCAATTTGCACTGCAAAACTGCCTACACCACCCGCAGCACCATTAATCAAAACAGTTTGTCCTGTTTGAATATTCCCTTGATTTCGCAGTGCTTGCAAAGCCGTAAGTGCTGCTAAAGGCACAGCCGCAGCTTCTTCATAAGAAAGGTTCGTTGGTTTGAAAGCCACCAAGTTTTCTGGGACGGCTGCAAATTCGGCGTAACCTCCTCCAGGGAAGCTAGTACTACCATAGATAGCATCTCCGGGTTTAAAACGCGTGACACCAGAGCCAACCGCCACGACTTCTCCCGCCACATCAAACCCCAGAATCTTCGGGAATTTGCTGCCGGTAATCAAACTCAACATCCCCTGGCGAATTTTCCAATCAATCGGATTAACGCTACTAGCACGAACTTTCACAAGTAACTGCGTTGGCTCAATTTTCGGCTGCTCCACGTCTTCATAGTGCAACACCTCAGCCGCACCATACCGGCGGATAACGACTGCTTTCATCCTATTCCTCCTGCTACCTTGTTTTGCTGAATGAACTCAGACAGCTTATTTTTCGTTATGACTACAGTATAGCGATCGCGTAGTTCAGGCGATTAGAAATCGCGGCTATACAGGCAAAACCCACGGAGGTGGGTTTCAAACTCTTGATTTTCTCTTAGTCCAGGTCGGTGGACGAGAGTTTGTGTAGCCGCGTACTCCTAGGTCGAAGCAAGCTACGCGTCAGCGTGCCGGAGGCTCTATTCCATTGCCCTGGCTCTCAGAGATTTCCTAAAATAGAAATATCAGTCTAAAACTACACCTATATGCCAGCTAGAGACATCTATCACAACAATGTCAAAAATGCTTTGATTAAAGACAAATGGACAATTACTCATGACCCACTGACTCTTAAATTTGGTGAAAAAGATTTGTATGTTTATTTAGGTGCTAGGCAACTGTTGGCGGCGCAAAAAGCAGAATCCAAAATTGCAGTTGAGATTAAAAGTTTTAGCGGCAGATCGGATGTTGATGATTTAGAAAAAGCGTTGGGTCAGTATATTTTGTATCACGATATATTAATTGAGTTAGAGCCAGAGCGAATGTTATATCTTGCAGTGCCTAACAGAGTTTTTGATGATTTGTTTGAAGAACCTATCGGCAAACTTTTACTAAGAAATCATCGTTTAAAGCTGATTACCTTTGATCCAAAACAGGAGGTTATTAAACAATGGATTACACCAAGTTAGACCACTATCGCCAGGTGATTGAAACTATCCTCAGTGAATATGCTTCATTACCCTATTCTTATGCCAATATTCAATCAGAAGTGGTGTTTGATCGAAGCCGCGTTGGCGCAGCCTCTCTGAAAGAGACTCGCTATTTGTGGATGGATGTAGGTTGGGATAGCGATCGCCGCATTCATGGCTGTCTGGTTCATATTGACCTAATTGATGGCAAAATCTGGATTCAACGGGATGGCACTGAAGAAGGCATTGCCGCCGATTTAGAACGGGCTGGAATTCCTAAAGAACACATCGTCCTGGGGTTTCGTCCACCAGAGTTAAGACCCTACACTGGCTATGCAGTTGCTTAAAGTGCGATCATTGTGTGAAAAAACATATTCTCTTTATTCTTCAGTCGGAAATACAACACTTTCATACAGCAATTCAATCGGACATTCAAATTCAATGCTCGATAGAGTGACGATATCTCCAGCCGTGTAGGGATAGTAAAGCCACATCCTACCCTCACCCCGACAGTAACGCTCAACGGAGATTTTTTCCGACTCAATCAAGATATACTCTTGCAAACTGGGAATTGTTAGATAATAAGTGAATTTTTCACCCCGATCTTTAGCGCTTGTACCTGGGGAAAGAACTTCGACAATCAGCTTGGGATGTTGAATAAATTTGCGGGCATTGAGGTCTTCAGGGTCGCAACTGACAATAACATCAGGATAATAGTAGCGGCTCTGGGGAGTGAGTTGCATTTTCACGTCTGACACGTTCACTCGGCAACCCCTGAAACGCAAATGGGGGTACAAAGCTCTGTAGAGATTTAGTGCAATGTCGTTATGGGGAATTGTACCGCCTGTCATGGCAAATACTTCGCCATTGGCATATTCGTAGCGAACATCTTGCTGAGGTTCCCATTCGAGATATTCCTCAACGGTCATTTTTGGCGGCTGTTGGGAGATGGCGATCATAACTCAGATTTTTTCTTTTCTTGGTTTTATTGTAGCTAAATACGTATCAGCAACAAAGAGGGGTATCTATAAAATCTCTCTCCTAAAAGGCTACTGTGTACACACAAGTCAATCTTTCCCTCTCCTTAGCAAGGAGAGGGATGTCCGTTAGGACAGGGTGAGGTTTTTCGCTAAGGTTCGTAACGAGCAATTAAAAAAAATCATTGCGATCGCACAATCATGTTAGATTATAGTTTGTTGTTTCTCTTAAACACAAAATCCCAGAGTTTCCTACCCATCACCTCATTGTGGGAATGAAAAAAAAGGAGTTAAAAGTTAAGTTTTTTGAAAATTATGTGCAGCAACACATCTATTTACCGTAGCTCATATGGCTTACCAGATAAGACTTAGAACCCCAATTGAATATCATTGTCAAAGCAAAAATTAAAAAAATATGAAGTGCATTTTTAGCCTCAAAAAAATGATATGTTAGATACAGAATTGAATTTCGCTTTTTTTATGGAGTAGAACGATATAGACTACTCCAGTTTTTCACCCTCAAACCCTTGGCATTTATTGCTTTTGACGCAAATTGAGGGCAATCTGAGTACACATTTAAATAACCCAAACCCAGTTTTAAGTTAATTAAAGTCCTTGCTGGGATTGGGTTGTGGCTGAGTACAAAGAAATCCTGAACCCCTATCTATAAACACTAGAACCCCAACCAAAAAATACTAGAACCCCTACCCGAAAAAAGTTTTTTAACTCTTGTAATGCTTGCAGAATTAGGGTTTTTATTACTTGAGTACAAACGTAATAAATCCAATAAATTCTATCCTAGAGAGACGCAACATCTGGCTGGGAGATGGCTGCTATAAATCTTATATCGCCAATCACTTAACGCTCCAAAACAAAACGAAGCGAAAAGTGAGTGGAGGGATGACATAGCACCATGCCAAAAGTGAATAGAAGTCGCGGCTATAAGCACAAATTCTACCCAAGAACCGAACGTTGACACACACCAGCCGAACATCTAAAGATTCATCGCCTGCCCTACTTGAAAACAAGTCACCCGAACCCCAGGGTTTGCAGGCAGTGTGGAAGACGCGACTTCAATTCCTGGGCATGAAAGAGTAGCAACAGCATCTCCCACAGTGGCAGCCAAGTCCACCGACCTTTTGCGAAACTCAATGACATCACCGTCTACACGACTCCTCAACTCCCCCGCCACGGAATCGCCAACCCAAGCAAAATCAGGTGGTTGCGGCTGCGACAGCACCAGCAGCGCCACAGTGGAAAGGGACGAAAAGCTCCAAGAACGCATTGCTAAACATCCCTGCTACAGCGAAGATGCCCATCACCACTACGCCCGGATGCACGTTGCAGTTGCTCCAGCTTGCAACATTCAATGCAACTATTGCAACCGCAAATATGATTGCGCTAACGAAAGCCGTCCTGGAGTAGTTAGCGAATTGCTAACCCCAGAAGAAGCTGCACACAAAGCTTTGGTCATTGGCGGCAAGATTCCCCAAATGACTGTTGTGGGAATTGCCGGCCCTGGCGACCCATTGGCGAACCCAGAAAAGACTTTCCGCACATTTGAGTTGATTGCAGCCCAAGCACCAGATATCAAGCTGTGCTTATCAACCAATGGTTTAATGCTGCCCGACTACATCGATCGCATTAAACAATTAAATATAGATCACGTTACGATCACCATTAACATGGTAGATCCAGAGATTGGTGCTAAGATTTATCCTTGGGTTCACTACAACCGCAAGCGTTACAGAGGCATTGAAGGCGCAAGAATTCTCCACGAAAGACAGATGGAAGGATTGCAAGCCCTGAAAGATGCTGACATCTTGTGCAAAGTCAACTCCGTGATGATTCCCGGAATTAATGACCATCACTTAGTCGAAGTGAATCGAGTCATTCGTGAGAAAGGTGCATTCTTACACAACATCATGCCATTGATTTCTGCACCAGAACATGGCACACACTTCGGTTTAACCGGTCAACGCGGTCCCACACCCAAAGAACTCAAAGAAGTTCAAGACAACTGCTCTGGTAATATGAAAATGATGCGTCACTGTCGCCAGTGTCGCGCCGATGCAGTCGGATTGTTGGGAGAAGACCGCAGCCAGGAGTTTTCCAAAGAGAAATTCTTGGAAATGGCTCCAGAATATGACATGGAACAACGCGCTACCGTTCACGAAGGGATTGAGAAGTTTAAAGAAGAACTTAAAGTAGCCAAAGACAAGGCGCTAGCCGGCAAGAAATTTGCCAACAGTCCCAAAGTCCTCGTTGCAGTAGCAACCAAAGGCGGCGGATTAGTTAATCAGCACTTCGGTCATGCGAAAGAATTCCAAATTTACGAAGTGGATGGAAACGAAGTTCGCTTTGTCGGTCATCGCAAAATTGACCAATACTGCCAAGGTGGATACGGCGAGGAAGCTTCCTTTGAGTATATTATGAAAGCGATCGCAGATTGCAAAGCAGTTTTAGTTTCCAAGATTGGTAACAGTCCTCAAGAGAAATTGCAAAAAGCTGGAATACAGGCTGTTGAAGCTTACGACGTGATTGAAAAGGTTGCTTTGGAGTTTTACGAGCAATACGTTAAGGAATTAGGGAATAACGAATAGGGCATGGGGCATAGGGCATGGGGCATGGGATAAGAATTATCTTCAATGCCCTCCCCTAAACCCAATCCTCAATGCCCAATGCCCAATGCCCAATGCCCATTCCCCAAAAGGAGAATAAATCATGGCTTACAAAATTACTAGCCAGTGTATTTCCTGTAATCTCTGTCTATCTGTATGTCCCACAAATGCAGTTAAAGTGGTTGATGGACAGCACTGGATTGACCCTGAACTTTGTACAAACTGCGTTGGTAGCATTCATACCATGCCTCAGTGTAAAGCTGGTTGTCCCACCTGCGACGGTTGCGTTAAGCAGCCTAGCGATTACTGGGAAGGCTGGTTTACCAATTACAACCAAGTAGTTGCTAAATTAACAAATAAACAAGATTACTGGGAACGTTGGTTTAACTGCTATGCCCAGAAATACTCCGAACAGTTGCAAAAGCGTCAACCCCAATCAGTGGGATTTGAAGCTTAAGGGACTTCCAAATAAAAAAAACATCCAACTTTTCTTGTGGGGTGGGCGACACGAGAGCCCGTGACTAAGGGCGGACAAGATGTCCACCCCACAAGATTGGATAATTTATTTCTTGGTAATCCCTAAATAATTCTTAATTCATAATTAAAGACAACAATGCAAAAGAACTGCATCTATCTTGATAATAATGCTACCACTAAGGTAGACCCGGAAGTTATAGAGGTAATGCTGCCTTACCTGACGGAATATTACGGCAATCCCTCCAGTATGCATACCTTTGGTGGGCAAGTCGGTAAAGCAGTGAGAACAGCAAGAGAACAACTTGCAGCCATCCTGGGAGCCGATGAGTCAGAAATTGTCTACACAAGTTGTGGTACTGAGGGAGATAACGCGGCGATTCGAGCCGCACTGTTGGCGCAACCGGAAAAGCGACACATCATCACTACCCAAGTTGAACATCCAGCAGTACTCAATGTCTGCAAACAATTAGAAACCCAAGGTTACACTGTTACCTATCTATCAGTAAATCATCAAGGGCAGCTGGATCTAGATGAACTAGAAGCTTCCTTGACGGGTAACACCGCCTTGGTGACTATTATGTATGCTAATAACGAAACTGGCACGATTTTCCCGATTGAGCAAATTGGGTTGCGCGTGAAAGAATATGGCGCTATCTTCCATGTAGATGCGGTGCAAGCAGTGGGAAAAATCCCCTTGAATATGAAGACTAGCACTGTGGATATGTTAACCGTGTCTGGTCACAAGCTGCACGGTCCGAAAGGAATTGGCGCTTTATATATTCGGCGCGGGGTTCGCTTCCGTCCCTTCATGATTGGCGGACACCAAGAACGCGGACGTCGGGCGGGAACAGAGAATGTTCCAGCAATTATCGCCTTGGGCAAAGCTGCGGAACTCGAACTGTTACACTTAGAAGAAGCGATCGCAAGAGAAAGAAAGCTGCGCGATCGCCTCGAACAAACTTTACTCGCTAAAATTCCCGATTGTGTCGTTAACGGTGACGCTACGCAGAGATTGCCCAACACCACAAATATCGGCTTCAAGTATATTGAAGGTGAAGCAATCTTACTATCCTTGAATAAATACGGTATCTGCGCCTCATCCGGTTCTGCTTGCACCTCCGGCTCACTGGAACCTTCCCACGTCCTCCGGGCGATGGGCTTACCCTACACAACTTTGCATGGTTCCATCCGCTTCAGCCTTTGTCGCTACACTACAGAAGCCGAAATCGATCAAGTGATAGAGGTAATGCCCAGTATTGTAGAACGTTTACGCGCCCTCTCGCCCTTCAAAAATGATGATGCAGGTTGGCTGCAAGAACAAGAACAAGCACTGGCGCATCGCTAATTAGGGAATAGGGAGTAGGGAGTAGGGAATAGGAAATAGGGAATAGGGAATAAAGAATTTACTACTCTCCACTCCCCACTCCCCACTCCCCACTCCCCACTCCCCAATCCCCCAATCTAAAATCCAAAATCTAAAATCTAAAATTCATTATGTGGGACTACACTGATAAAGTATTAGAACTGTTTTACGATCCCAAAAATCAGGGAGCAATTGAAGAAACGAGCGAACCTGGGGTTAAGGTTGCAACGGGAGAAATCGGTAGCATTGCTTGCGGTGATGCTCTGAGATTGCACCTGAAAGTTGAAGTAGAATCTGATAAGATTCTGGATGCTCGTTTTCAAACCTTTGGTTGTACTAGTGCGATCGCATCTTCTAGTGCATTAACCGAAATGATCAAAGGTTTAACTTTAGATGAAGCCCTGAAAGTGTCCAACAAAGACATTGCAGATTACCTGGGTGGATTGCCAGAAGCTAAAATGCACTGCTCTGTCATGGGACAAGAAGCGCTAGAAGCCGCTATCTATAATTATCGTGGCATACCTCTAGCTACCCACGATGATGATGATGAAGGCGCGTTAGTTTGCAGTTGCTTTGGCATCAGCGAATCCAAAATTCGTCGTGTGGTTCTAGAAAATAATCTCACGGATGCTGAACAAGTAACAAATTATGTGAAAGCTGGTGGCGGATGCGGTTCCTGTCTGGCGAACATCGATGATATTATTAGATCAGTTCAACAGGAATACGCCTCACCTGCTCTCAACAATTACGGCGTAAAAGTTGCCACAGAAATTGTCACCTCTAAGGAACGAGCGCTAACCAACGTCCAAAAGATTGCTCTAATTCAAAAGGTTCTTGATGAAGAAGTCAGACCCGTACTCATTGCAGACGGGGGAGATGTAGAACTCTATGATGTAGAAGGCGATCGCGTGAAAGTTGTGCTGCAAGGTGCTTGCGGTTCCTGTTCTAGTAGTACAGCAACTCTGAAAATTGCGATCGAAGCCAGATTACAAGATCGTGTCAGCAAGAGCCTTGTAGTCGAAGCAGTTTAGGAATTGCTGTAGGACTTAACGTACTCTACAAATACGCCCTAATATGCATTCAGCCAGGAACAGAAAGTAGGATTTGAACCGAATCATTGTCTCCACTCAATGCTTCATACCAATTCGCCAAAAGAAAGTAACAGATTCAAATCTAATTTTCTTAATTACGAATTACGTACACACCCGAAGGATTGCTCCCCCGATGGTATTACGAATTACGAATTGGTATCAATCCTACCACTATTACGGCTAACAGCATATAGGCTTCATAGATTAAGCGCCTACTTGCTTTCTTTCATCATCTAACTCGCTTCAAAGGAACAGAATATGAGTACATTGTACGACAAACTTGGCGGACAACCAGCTATTGAACAAATAGTAGATGAACTCCACAAACGCATTGCCACAGACAGCCTCCTCAATCCCATTTTTGCTGGTACAGATATGCCCAAGCAACGTAATCATCTAGTTGCTTTCTTATCTCAGATATTTGAGGGGCCAAAGCAATACGCCGGTCGTCCAATGGACAAAACCCACGCGGGAATGAATCTACAGCAACCACACTTCGATGCGATCGCCAAGCATCTCGGTGAAGCAATGGCTGTGCGTGGAGAGTCGCCAGAAGACACCAAAGCTGCACTAGAGCGCGTCACAAATATGAAGGGCGCTATTTTGAACAAGTAATCGGACTTAGGCATTGATTGTTGACAAATAACAACATCAAGTCCTATTAAGTCTTTCAAGCTGAAACACATTATGACGTATTTGTAAATTGCGTAATCTCTTAGTCATTAGTCAGGATAAATGATTAATGACTAAGGACAAAAGAAAAAAAATTTAGCCAGGAAATATATGTACTTACTTTCGATCATTTTAGCTGTGGAGCGATCGCCCCCGGCAGGCATTTATGCCAACGGTACCAACGATGCTCTACACGCGCTCACTACTGTCGCTCAACTGGCGTGAACGCAACTGACAAACGCGCATACCCACCAACCAACCAATTGCAGGGAAACACGAACAATGACTGAAGAAAAGATTAGACAGATAGCTTTCTACGGTAAGGGCGGTATCGGTAAATCTACCACTTCCCAAAACACCTTAGCAGCTATGGCAGAAATGGGTCAACGCATCCTCATCGTTGGTTGCGACCCTAAAGCTGACTCCACCCGTTTGATGCTGCACAGCAAGGCTCAAACCACCGTTCTTCACCTCGCCGCAGAACGTGGTGCAGTAGAAGATATCGAACTCGAAGAAGTAATGCTAACCGGTTTCCGTGACGTTCGTTGCGTAGAATCTGGTGGGCCAGAACCCGGTGTAGGTTGCGCCGGTCGTGGTATCATCACCGCCATCAACTTCTTAGAAGAAAACGGTGCTTACCAAAACCTAGACTTCGTATCTTACGACGTATTAGGTGACGTTGTGTGCGGTGGTTTCGCTATGCCTATTCGTGAAGGTAAAGCCCAAGAAATCTACATCGTTACATCAGGTGAAATGATGGCGATGTATGCTGCTAACAACATCGCTCGTGGTGTTCTTAAATATGCTCACACTGGTGGCGTGCGTTTGGGTGGTTTGATTTGTAATAGCCGTAACACTGACCGGGAAATCGAACTAATCGAAACCTTGGCAAAACGGTTGAACACCCAAATGATTCACTTCGTACCCCGTGACAACATCGTTCAACACGCAGAATTACGCCGGATGACTGTTAACGAATACGCACCCGAAAGCAACCAAGCTAACGAATATCGGACATTGGCTCAGAAAATTATCGACAACAAAAACCTAGCTATTCCTACACCCATCGAAATGGAAGAACTAGAAGAATTGTTGATTGAATTCGGTATTCTCGAAAGCGACGAAAATACTGCAATGCTGGTTGGTAAGAGTGCTGCTGAAGCTCCTGTAGTATAATTCGCTGCTAATAAATAACGCTTTAGCACAAGGAAAAAGGAAGAGTTCCATATCTTCCCTTTTACCCTCTCCCTTACATCTCCCCCCTAACCTTAGAGGGGACTCCTAGTCCCCCTATGCCCCGATCCTTACGAGTCACAGAGGCTAAGTATGACACCTCCAGAAAATCAAAACATCATCGAAGAAAGAAAAGAGCTAATTAAAGAAGTTCTTAGTGCTTACCCAGAAAAAGCTGCTAAGAAGCGCGAAAAGCACTTAAACGTATACGAAGAAGGTAAGTCCGATTGCGGCGTTAAGTCTAACATCAAATCCCTTCCTGGGGTAATGACCGCTCGTGGTTGTGCTTACGCCGGTTCTAAAGGTGTGGTCTGGGGTCCCATTAAGGACATGATCCACATCAGCCACGGGCCTGTAGGTTGCGGTTACTGGTCTTGGTCTGGTCGTCGTAACTACTACATCGGCACCACAGGTATTGACACCTTTGGTACCATGCACTTCACCTCCGACTTCCAAGAACGAGATATCGTTTTCGGTGGTGACAAGAAACTTACCAAGCTAATCCAAGAACTTGATGTACTTTTCCCCCTCAACCGTGGTGTTTCCATTCAATCTGAATGTCCCATCGGTCTAATTGGGGATGACATCGAAGCTGTTGCTCGGAAGACATCGAAAGAAATTGGCAAGCCAGTTGTACCTGTGCGTTGCGAAGGCTTCCGGGGTGTTTCCCAATCTTTGGGACACCACATTGCTAACGACATGGTTCGTGACTGGGTTTTCACCAGATCCGACCAAGCTAAGAAAGACGGTACACTTCAGTTTGAAGGTACTCCTTATGATGTAGCCATCATTGGTGACTACAACATCGGTGGAGATGCTTGGGCTAGCCGCATCCTGTTAGAAGAACTCGGCTTGCGCGTAGTCGCTCAGTGGTCAGGTGATGGCACCATCAACGAAATGTTGATGACCCCCAATGTAAAGATGAACCTCATCCACTGCTACCGGTCGATGAACTACATCAGCCGTCACATGGAAGAAGCTTATGGTATACCCTGGCTTGAGTATAATTTCTTCGGCCCCACCAAGATTGCTGAATCTTTACGGGAAATTGCTTCTAAGTTTGACGAGACAATCCAAGCAAACGCTGAGAAAGTCATCGCCAAGTATCAGCCCACAATGGATACGATTCTTGAGAAGTATCGCCCCCGCTTGGAAGGTAAGACTGTCGCCATCATGGTTGGTGGTCTACGTCCTCGCCACGTTGTCCCAGCTTTCCAAGACTTGGGCATGAAGATGATAGGTACTGGTTATGAGTTCGCTCATAATGACGACTACAAACGTACCACTGGCTACATCGAAAACGGCACGATCGTTTATGACGATGTTACCGCTTACGAATTCGAGGAATTTATCAAAGCCCTCAAGCCCGACCTTGTAGCCTCTGGTGTGAAAGAGAAGTACGTCTTCCAAAAGATGGGTCTTCCTTTCCGTCAAATGCACTCTTGGGATTACTCCGGTCCTTATCACGGTTATGACGGCTTCGCCATCTTCGCACGCGACATGGACTTGGCACTTAACAGCCCAACCTGGTCATTAATTGGCGCTCCTTGGAATGAAAAAGCTCAGGCTAAGAAGGCTGAAGCTAAGGCTAAGGCTGCCGTTTAGGGAAATGGGAGAGAGCGATAAGTAGGGATAAGCCTGGGGTTTTAGCCCCAGGGGGGAGTTGGGAATCCAAAATTCAAAACTGAAAAATTAAAAATTTATTTTGATTTTTGCATTTTGAATTTTGAATCATATTCCCACTCCCCACTCCCTACTCCCCACTCCCATTTCAATTATTAAAGAATTCAGTAAGCTTGGAGATCCAGAAATGCCTCAGAATCCAGAAAAAATTCAAGATCACGTCGAGTTATTCCACCAACCTGAGTACCAACAGCTATTTGAAAACAAAAAGCAGTTTGAAAACGGTCACGACCCCGAAGAAGTAACACGGGTTGCAGAGTGGACGAAGGGTTGGGATTATCGTGAAAAGAACTTCGCTCGTGAAGCTTTAACCGTCAACCCTGCTAAAGGTTGTCAACCATTAGGAGCAATCTTTGCTGCTGTTGGTTTTGAAGGTACTCTACCTTTTGTTCAAGGTTCTCAAGGTTGCGTTGCTTACTTCCGCACCCACTTAACCCGTCACTACAAAGAACCATTCTCTGGTGTATCTTCTTCAATGACTGAAGATGCAGCCGTGTTTGGTGGTCTGCAAAACATGATTGACGGCTTGGCGAACTCTTACCAACTCTACAAGCCTAAGATGATCGCTGTCTGCACCACCTGTATGGCAGAAGTAATTGGTGATGACTTGCAGTCTTTCATCAACAACGCCAAGGAAGCTGGTTCAGTTCCTCAAGATTTCCCAGTACCCTACGCTCACACCCCTAGCTTTGTTGGCTCCCACATCACTGGTTACGACAACATGATGAAGGGAATTCTTTCTAACCTGACAGCAGGCCATAAGAAAGAAACCAGCAATGGTAAAATCAACTTCATCCCAGGTTTTGACACCTATGTAGGCAACAACCGCGAAATCAAGCGGATTGCTTCTTTGTTCGGCTTTGACTACACCATTCTAGCCGACAACAGCGACTACCTCGATTCACCCAACACAGGTGAGTTCGATATGTACCCAGGTGGTACAAAGCTAGAAGATGCAGAAGATTCAATCAATGCGAAAGCGACGATCGCTCTGCAAGCACACTCTACCCTCAAAACCCGCGAGTATATCGAAAAAGAGTGGAAGCAACCAACCTCAGTTTCCCGTCCTTGGGGTATTAAGGGTACTGATGAGTTCTTAATGAAACTCAGCGAACTGAGTGGTATACCCATTCCTCAAGAATTGGAAATTGAACGCGGTCGCGCAGTTGATGCCATGACTGACTCCCATTCATGGATTCACGGCAAGCGCTTCGCTATCTACGGCGAACCAGATTTAGTATACAGCGTAGTTGGCTTTATGCTAGAAATGGGTGCTGAACCTGTGCATATCTTGGTTCACAACAGCAATGAAGTATTTGAAGCAGAAATCAAAGAACTGCTTGCTTCTAGCCCCTTCGGTAAGAATGCAACTGTTTGGCCTGGTAAAGACTTGTGGCATCTGCGTTCTTTGATGTTCACCGAACCAGTAGACTTCCTCATCGGTAACACCTACGGTAAGTACTTGTGGCGCGACACCAAGACTCCCCTAGTGAGAATTGGCTACCCCATCATGGATCGTCACCACTTACACCGCTACTCCACCATTGGTTATCAAGGTATAATCAACCTGCTCAACTGGGTTGTAAATACCCTGTTTGAAGAAATCGATCGCAACACCAACATTCCTTCTAAGACAGATATTTCCTACGATTTGATTCGTTAGAAATTGCGTAGAAATACAACGTGTTAATTAAGGGTAAAGAAGGGGAGTAGGGAGTAGGGAGTAGGGAATAGGACTGGGAACTGGGAAAACACCCAATGCCCAATACTCCATGCCCAATGCCCAATGCCCAATCCCCAACTTCCCTTTTTCTTTCTAGCATTTACCCAAGGTATCTATAAATGGAAACCATCAATCATACTCACGAACACACTCACGCTCATCCTAATTACCATCCACCTAACTATAAAAAACCAGGGAAGTTCAACAATCTTCTCAATCCGTTGCGCCGTATAGTGGATGGAATTCAGGTTAAAAATAATCGCATCGCTCATCTAATTTGCCAAATAATTCCTTGCTGTTGTCCCTTTGAGCAACAATTTAAATTATTTGGGCGGTCTATTGATATCCCAGCATTGTGTAAACTCAATCCTTTATATGACGAATTTGTAGGATTGCGTTTTCGCGCTCTATCTTACCTCGCTGATGTATGTGGAGAGGATGTCACAAAATACATTTGTTAGTCATTAGTCATTGGTCATTGGTCATTAGTCATTAGTTGTTAGTTATCCAAATGACAAATGACAAAGGACAATTAACAATTCAGTACGAGAAGAGAGATGAAAATCACCCAAGGCAAAATCAACGAGCTGCTGACTGAGACAGGATGCGAGCATAATCAGCACAAACAATCCGAAAAGAAAAACAAGTCATGCGCTCAACAGGCACAACCTGGCGCGGCTCAAGGGGGCTGTGCCTTTGATGGTGCAATGATTGCTCTAGTGCCGATCGCAGATGCAGCGCATCTAGTCCACGGGCCTATAGCCTGTGCTGGTAATTCCTGGGGCAGTCGTGGTAGTCTCTCCTCTGGCCCTCAACTCTACAAGATGGGCTTTACGACTGACTTGGGTGAAAATGATGTCATCTTCGGCGGCGAAAAGAAACTCTACAAAGCGATTCTCGAACTCAAAGAGCGCTACCAACCAGCAGCTGTATTCGTGTACGCTACTTGCGTGACAGCCTTAATTGGTGATGATATTGATGCTGTCTGCAAAGCTGCGGCTGAGAAAATTGGTATTCCTGTTGTTCCCGTCATTGCCCCAGGATTCATTGGCAGTAAAAATCTCGGCAACCGTTTTGGCGGTGAAGCTTTATTGGAATATGTTGTCGGCACAGCAGAACCGGAACAGACAACGCCTTATGATATTAACTTAATCGGGGAATATAACATCGCCGGGGAAATGTGGGGAGTAACGCCACTGTTAGAAAAATTAGGCATTCGTATTTTGTCTAAAATTACGGGCGATGCTCGCTACAATGAAATTCGCTACGCCCACCGCGCCAAGCTCAACGTGATGATCTGCTCACGAGCGCTGCTCAATATGGCGCGAAAGATGGAGGAGCGTTACAACATTCCCTACATTGAAGAGTCTTTCTACGGCATCGATGATATGAATCGTTGTCTACGAAATATTGCTGCTAAATTAGGCGACGCTGATTTACAGGAGCGGACAGAAAAGCTGATTGCAGAAGAAACGGCTGCTTTAGATTTGGCACTGGCTCCCTATCGCGCTCGACTCAAAGGTAAGCGAGTTGTTTTGTATACTGGTGGTGTCAAGAGTTGGTCGATTATCTCGGCTGCAAGGGACTTGGGCATTGAAGTTGTTGCTACCAGTACTCGGAAAAGTACTGAGGAAGATAAAGCCAAAATCAAGAAGTTGCTCGGCAACGATGGCATCATGTTGGAGAAAGGCAACGCTAAAGAATTGCTACAAGTGGTTAAAGACACTCGCGCAGATATGCTGATTGCTGGTGGACGTAACCAATACACCGCTTTGAAAGCTCGAATTCCTTTCCTTGATATCAACCAAGAACGCCACCATCCTTATGCAGGTTATGTGGGAATGATTGAGATGGCGCGGGAGTTGTACGAAGCTCTGTATAGCCCCATTTGGGAACAAATACGCAAACCCGCTCCTTGGGATGAGGAAGTAGTTTAATGGCTCTTATACCCTCGTTCCCAGACTCCGGCTGGGAACGCATTCCTGAAGGCTCTGCCTTCCTTTTAGAGCAGATGAGGCGGAGCCTCACTGTCAGCATTCCCCGGCAGAGCCAGGGAACGAGAAAGTCCGCCCTGTGGGATGAGGAGGTAATTTAATGGCGATCGTTACCATTTCCAACAAATCACTGACGGTTAATCCCCTCAAACAAAGTCAAGCTTTGGGTGCAACTTTAGCCTTTTTGGGATTGAAAGGGACAATGCCCTTATTCCACGGTTCTCAAGGTTGTACTGCTTTCGCCAAAGTTGTCCTAGTGCGGCATTTCCGGGAAGCGATCCCCCTAGCTACCACAGCGATGACGGAAGTTACCACCATTTTGGGTGGTGAAGAGAATGTGGAACAAGCAATTCTCACCTTGGTGGAAAAGTCTAACCCAGAAATTATTGGTTTATGTAGCACTGGGTTAACGGAAACTAGAGGAGATGACATCGAGGGTTTTCTTAAGGAAATCCGCGATCGCCATCCAGAATTGAATGATTTGGCGATCGTTTTTGCACCTACCCCAGATTTTAAAGGTGCGTTGCAAGATGGCTTTGCTGTTGCTGTGGAAAGCATAGTTCAGGAAATTCCTCAACCAGGGGGAATCAGAACTGAACAAGTGACCATTTTGGCTGGTTCTGCCTTCACACCAGGGGATGTACAAGAAATCAAAGAGATAGTTACGTCCTTTGGACTAGTGCCGATCTTTGTACCTGACCTTGGCGCTTCTCTAGATGGACACTTAGAGGATAGTTATAGTGCGGTTACGGTCAGTGGGACTACCTTAAAACAGCTACGAGAAGTAGGTAGTTCTGCTTTTACCCTAGCATTGGGTGAAAGTATGCGGGGGGCTGCAAAGATTCTGGAAGAACGCTTTGACACACCTTATGAGGTATTTGGCGAACTGACGGGATTAGAACCAGTAGATGAATTTATCCAAGCATTGGCGATTCTGAGCGGTAACAGTGTACCCGAAAAATACCGCCGCCAACGTCGTCAGTTGCAAGATGCGATGCTGGACACCCACTTTTACTTTGGTGCAAAACGAGTTTCCCTAGCGCTGGAACCAGATTTGCTGTGGTCAACAGTGCATTTTCTGCAATCGATGGGAGCGCAAATTCATGCGGCGGTGACAACGACGCGATCGCACTTACTAGAAAAACTCCCAGTTAAAAGCATCACCATCGGCGATTTGGAGGACTTTGAGAGCTTATGCGCTGGGTCTGATTTGCTGATTGGTAACTCAAATGTCGGTGCGATCGCAAAACAGCTCTCGATTCCTCTTTATCGTCTAGGATTGCCCATTTATGACCGCTTAGGTAATGGTCAATTTACCAAAGTTGGCTATCGAGGCACGATGGAACTTGTGTTTGGCATCGGCAACCTGTTTTTAGAAGCAGAAGAAGCGAGAGTTAAGCAGTTCCAAGAGTTAGGAATTGTGGGCCCAGAGTTTTGAATTAAGTTGTTCCACATTCAAGTTGCATAATTAGGGCGGGCAAGATGCCCACCCCACAAGAGTTATGTTTAATTCCGTTATGCTTTCTTAGATGTTTTTCAGCTTAATACTTCAAAATTCAAAACTTTAGAGAGGAGAATTACAATGAAAATTGCCTTCACGACGAGTGACCGAGTTCATATTAATGCCCATTTTGGATGGGCAAAAATGATTGATGTTTACGAAATTTCTGATGAGGGATATCACTTCGTAGAAACCCTCAATTTTGAAGGTGAACTCAAAGAAGATGGGAATGAAGATAAAATCACCCCAAAACTTGAGTCAATAGGCGACTGTACGATTATTTATGTAACAGCAATTGGTGGAAGTGCCGCCGCTCGGTTAATCAAGAAAGGTGTTACTCCAGTGAAGGCGCGATCGGAAGAAGACGAAATTAGTGAAGTGCTAACAAAGCTAGTGAAAACCCTCAAAGGTAATCCTCCACCTTGGTTACGTAAAGCTTTACAGCCAAAATCCACAAACTTTGCCGATGAAGTTGAAAATGAAGCAACGGTATGACCACAAATAATAGTGTTAACGGAACTGCTACAACTGAAGTCTTGAACTCACCTTTCCTTAAGGTATTAATTAAACAAATCCGTGGTCAAGACAGTTATGGAGTTTATCGGAGTTGGTCGGATGAGTTGATTCTCAAACCCTTTATTGTCACCAAACAAAAGAAACGGGAAATCTCCGTTGAGGGCGAAGTTGATCCGATCACTCAAGCTCGGATTATGGCATTTTTTCGAGCCGTAGCTGCTGGGATTGAACAGGAAACAGGTTTGATATCCCAAGTTGTGGTTGATTTGAGCCATGAAGGATTTGGCTGGGCGCTAGTTTTTTCTGGCCGTCTTTTGCTAACCGTGAAAACCTTGCGAGATGCTCAACGCTTTGGCTTTGACTCGCTGGATAAATTAGCAGAAGAGGGAGAAAACTACGTCAAAAAAGGCCTTGATTTGGCGAAGCGCTTTCCTGAAGTTGGCAAAGTGTAACAATTTTAGATTTTGGATTTTGGATTTTGGATTAAATATTTAATCACTAGTTTTATCACTATTTGATTAAAACAATATCATCCAATCCAAAATCTAAAATTTAAAATCCAAAATCCAATGTGGAGTGGCTGATTGTGCAAGCAGAAGAAATAAGTATTGAGGAAATACAAGGACAAATCAGACGGCTTAACAGCAAAGCGGGTCAAATGAAAATGGATCTGCATGATTTAGCTGAAGGACTACCAACAGATTACAAACAACTTATGGATGTTGCAGCTGCAACTTATGAAATCTATCGCCAGTTAGATGAACTTAAGCAACATCTCAAAAAATTGGAGAATGCTAAATGACTGGAACTATTGATCAATTCAAGCAGCTCGTAGATGCAGAAGAATTTTTTCAATTCTTTAACATGTCCTACGATCTAGAAGTTGTGAATGTAAATCGTCTACATATTCTGAAAAAGTTTTCTCAATACATCCAGGAAATTGATGATAATTCTCCTGGTTTGAGTCAAGAAGAGAAATTAAATCAATATTCTTTGGCTTTGCAAAAAGCCTATCAGGTATTTATCGAATCGACACCCCACGAACAAAAGTTGTTCAAAGTGTTTAACGACAAGCCGAAAAATGTAGTCACACTGACAGAAATCACTTCTGATTAGGAGGTATAAATTGGTTAACCTGACGCCTACCGAATTAGAACGCTATCGTCGCCAAATGATGCTTCCGAATTTTGGCGAAACAGCACAGAAGCGCCTGAAGTCAGCGACAGTTCTGGTTACAGGTGTGGGGGGATTAGGCGGTACGGCGGCACTTTACTTAGCAGTAGCGGGCGTTGGGCGGCTAATCTTAGTCCGGGGTGGTGACTTGCGGCTAGATGATATGAATCGTCAGGTTCTCATGACTGATGATTGGGTAGGTAAGCCAAGGGTATTCAAAGCTAAAGAAACTCTGGATGCAATTAATCCTGATGTTCAAGTGGAAGCTGTTCATGATTACATCACCCCGGAAAATGTAGATTCGTTAGTGCAATCTGCTGATATGGCTCTTGATTGCGCCCACAATTTTACAGAGCGCAATTTGTTAAATGAAGCCTGTGTGCGATCGCGTAAGCCAATGGTGGAAGCCGCAATGAATGGGATGGAGGCTTACCTGACGACGATTATTCCTGGTGTGACTCCTTGTTTGTCCTGTCTGTTTCCCGAAAAGCCTGATTGGGATCAGCGCGGCTTTTCAGTTATAGGCGCTGTCTCTGGGACACTAGCTTGTCTAACGGCTTTGGAAGCAATCAAGCTGATCACTGGGTTTAGTCAGCCTCTATTGTCGCAATTGCTGACAATCGACCTGAATCGGATGGAATTTGCTAAACGCCGTTCTCACCGCGATCGCTCTTGTCCAGTATGCGGTAATAATGCGCCTTGGAGACACGCGCATTCCAATTCGATGGAACCCACGGGTATTGTACAAAATAGTCATTAGTCATTCAATTTTAGATTTTGAATTTTGGATTTGGGATTGAAAGAGAAATCTAAAATCTAAAATCTAAAATCCAAAATTGGTCATTGGTCATTAGTGAATAACGATTGACAAAGGACAAAGGACAACTGACAAATGACAACCCACACCTGAAATCAGAAAAACTAATCGCTACAAATCAGGAGACCTGATGACCGTTACTTTATCAGAAAAGGCAGAATTTCATCTGCGGGCATTGCTCCGAGGTTCCGCACCCGACGCTAATGGCGCAACTAAAGGTATCCGCATCTCTGTAAAAGATGGTGGTTGCAGTGGCTATGAATATGCGATGGATATCACTAGCAAACCCCAACCAGATGATTTGGTAAGTCAGCAAGGCAAAGTGCTGGTTTACGTTGATGCCAAAAGTGCGCCGTTATTAGACGGAGTTGTGGTTGACTTCGTTGAGGGAGTGATGGAAAGCGGTTTTAAGTTCATCAACCCCAATGCAACTGATAACTGCGGTTGTGGAAAGTCGTTCAAAGCAGGCGACTGTACGCCTACTGGTGTACCTTGCAGCTAACATCATTTCGTTAGCGCTAAGTCTGATTGTAGACGCTTTCTATAAGTGCGATCGCCCTGCTTTGAGGTGGCTTCTCGTTCGCGTTGTATCCCTTAGCCCTATAGAGAAACTAGCTAAAGCGTAGCTTCTCCGTAAGAAAGAGGGAAACAAAGAGTAGGATAGGTTGCTCAAAAACTTCGGAAATTAGACCAACTGTATAACGTTTGAGGAGAATCGGAAAATGGCTTCCTACCAAGTTAGATTAATCAACAAAAAAGAAGACCTCGACACCACAATTGAAGTTGATGAAGAGACTACCATTTTAGATGCAGCAGAAGAAAATGGTATTGAGTTGCCAGCCTCTTGTCAAGCAGGTTCTTGCTCTAGCTGTGTTGGCAAGGTTGTTGAAGGTGAAATTAATCAAGAAGATCAAAACTTCCTAGATGATGAGCAGATTTCTAAAGGATTCGCTCTACTTTGTGTCACTTATCCTCGTTCTAATTGCACAATTAAGACTCATCAAGAAGCGTATCTCGTCTAAACTATTGCTTTGTTTGCTGCCTTTGGCGACCAAATAAAAGATGAAGGATGAAGGATGAAAATATACTTCCTTCTTCCCTTCACAATTCCTAATTTATAATTCAAATGTTTACCGACTTTAGTGTGACTGGCTGTTCATTAGAATTATTGGGAACGGGAGAGCGAGGAATCGTCACCTTCTGCAAAAGTCAGGATGAAACAATCTTAAAAAAACTTATATTAACGGGAGTAATACCAGGAACTACTATCACTTTAAAACAACACTTTCCCTCTTTAATTATCAAAATTGGTAACACAGATTTGGCACTAGATATAGAAAGTGTTCGCGCTATTTATGTTCGGATTATCATTGGTGACAAGTTAAGGAAAAAGGGAAATTGTCAAGCGTGGTATTTGCTGTGGTCAAAAATCGTGTAAAACTCGTGATAGACAAGTGATTGAGCGATTGTGACAAGCCATGACCACCAGCCGAAAAACCAATCGAGACCACGCGAAAAAGAAACAACGACCAATGGTGGAAGATGAAGTAATTGCCGCGCAACTGGAAAGATTACTGACACCAGCCATTACAAATCAAGAAAATTACTACCGGAAGCTAGGACTCAGAGAACGGATACTGAATTTACCATTGATGATGGCTGCGGTGTTAACCCTACTGTGGCGAGATGTAGCAGGAGTCAGAGAACTGACAAGAATGTTAGCTAGAGACGGTTTTCTCTGGTGTAATCCGACTCAGGTAAGTCAACAAGCACTATCACAACGATTTTTGACATTCCCATCCTCGCTATTCGAGAAAGTATTTAAAGATTTATTACCTAGTTTAAGAACGGCTTGGCACAGTAGAAATAAACGTACTTTGCCAGAAAGTATTCAATTTACCTTATCAAAATTCGAGAAGATTTGGATAGTAGACGGCTCAACATTGGAGGCATTGTTTAGGAAATTACAAAGCTTAGAGGAGGCTCAAAGAGGACAATTAGCAGGAAAGATGAGTACAGTTATTGATTTAATGACCAGACTACCTGTAGAGATTTGGTTTGAAGAAAATCCCAAAACTTCTGATACAAAGCTTGAAGAAAATATCCTGAATATAGTTACAGAAAATACCTTACTATTATTGGATAGAGGGTTTTATCACTTTAACTTTTGGCATCAAATAATCGAGAATAAAGTTGACTTTATTACCAGAATAAAAAAAGGAGCAGCAATCAAGGTAGAACAGGTATTTACAGAAAGCTATGGACTAAGGGACAGGAAGATACGTCTCGGTTCTGGCACAAATAAAACCCCATTTATTACCTTGCGTTTGGTTGAAGTTCGGTCAGGAAAAACATGGCATTCCTATTTAACCAGCGTCCGAGACCCTAATGTTTTACCTCCTTATGTGGCAGCAGATTTATATCGGCGAAGATGGCGAATTGAAGATGCTTTTAATACAGTAAAAAGACTCTTAGGGCTAAGTTATTTGTGGACAGGTTCAATCAATGGAATTAAGTTACAACTTTGGGCAACTTGGTTATTTTATGCTGTTTTAATAGATTTAGGTGATGCTGTAGCGGATGAGCTGTCTCTCCCCTTTGATGATATTTCATTAGAAATGATTTATCGCGGTCTTTATCATTTTACGATGGCTCATCAAAAAGGCAAGGCAACAGACCCCGTTAAATATTTTGCTGACCCCCAAAATCGAGATTTAGGTATTATCAAACAGCGGCGAAAACCAAACGTTAAGTTAATTGTCGCTCCTTTTCCCGATCTTCAACGAGGATCTGACCAGTTTTTTTTCAACAATTCTCTGAAAGCCTCTTGACAAAAGAGTTACAGGCTTAACTTGTCACCAATGTCGGATTATTGATAATTGAATTAATTAACATCTATATAATATTATCTTGACCTCACTCTTTTGCTAATTAATTCCAGGAGTGAGGTCATTCACTAGAAATGAATGCAATTTGGTATTAGAGATAGAGCCGCTTGTAAGAAAAGGCAACTGGCCTATTTTAATCAACAGCAACTATCACATCTGATGATTTAATCACAGCATGAGCCTCCTTACCTTCTACAAGTCCTAGCTTTTCTGCTGATGATTTTGTGATGATTGACACTAACTCTACTCCTGGTGCCACTTCTAAAGTTATCTCAGTATTAACTGAACCATGCACAACTTTTTTGATAGTACCTTTGAGAGAATTCCGAGCGCTAATTTCCATTTTTTGTCTCTGTTTTACTTAATACTTAAATAAACTAGCATACTTTTAAGCACATTTTGGTTAAGAAAGTAAATTAGTTGATATTTCTTAATAATTTTCAGTGACATAAAGTAGATTTCAGTGTAATATTTCTGTTTGATTAAATACAAGATTCAATGAAAACGTTACATCAAACAAAGCGCAGATCCCCGACTTCTTTGAGAAGTGCATTAGACGTAGGTTGGGTGGAGCGGAGCGCAACCCAACATATATCAGGATGTTGGGTTACGCTTTGCCTCCAACGCCACTTGCTACAACGCGGGAAACCCGCGCAACGCAGTGGCTCCCCAACCTACAATGTTTTTGCAACATTTTAGCCAAGAGGGTCCACTACAAGACTACCGAGATTTTTTCAGAAATAAAATATGATTCCTATATAATATTTCTGTTTGATTAAACACAAGATTCAATGAAAACGTTACATCAAATAAAGCGCAGATCCCCGACTTCTCAAAGAAGTCGGGGATCTTGTTTCTTAAGAATGATTCAGAATTGCTATATATCACTTATCTGCTATTAGTCTAGATGATGAAATGAAATTGCAAAATATACTGCATTTTCAGTGTATTTCAAGATTTTTTATTAGATATGTCTGGGGATCTTTATAAATGGTTCATAATTTAAATTTATGAGAGTGATAATATATAACTAAGCAAGTTTATGCTTATAAATAACTTACGTTTGTGACAATTAAAGAAGAATTATGAGTCAAGTAAGTAGGCAATATTTGAGTGAAACAACAACCCAATGGCTAATAGCAAAAGGCTATAATCCTGGGGATTTAAATCAGCTAGGTGAAAATGGCGATACAGCTTTGATGAAAGCTACAAGAGATGGAGTTTATGCAGTCGTCAAGGAACTCATTGATGCAGGTGCGGATATTAATGCTCGAAATAGCGATTGCAACAATGCTTTGTGGTTTGCTTGTTTTGGTAATCACTACGATTTAATTAATTTACTGCTGGCTATCAACATTAATATTGACAACCAAAATGATAACGGTGCAACTGTTTTAATGTATGCAGCATCAGCTGGAAAGACAGAAGTCGTTAAGTTACTTTTACAGCATCACCCTAACTTAGATTTGAAAAACTTAGACGACTATAAAGCTATAGATTTTGCCAGCAATATAGAAGTTTTAAGGATACTTAAAAATGCCACAAAGTCAAATATCGGGCAAAGCCTATCATGAAGCTACCAAGCATTCTTACTTATCGGTACAAATTGATCCAAATTATGTAGATGCTTCAACACAGCCATCTCCATTTAAAGTTTATCCCAAATTTTATCAGAGAGTGAAATTAAATCTCAATAATCCTGTTCATTCTTTTATCTCGTTAACCAGTACAATAACCCTGGAGAAAGTGTATAAAGATGGCCTTGATCAACTGCGAGTGAATCCATCAGCAGGCGCTCTGTATCCCACGGAAGTTTACGTACAGGTTCGCGGTATTGAGGGAATAGTGGATGGTATATATCATCTAGAAGTTGAGAATAATTGTCTAACTCTCATCTATGAATTAATTGATGATGGGTTAGAGAGTTATATTATACCTGATAAAAGTATCAACGGATTCATCTTTTTAATTAGTTGTGTTTATTATAGGTCTAGCTGGAAATATCAAAATAGAAGCATGAGATATTGCTTATTAGATAGCGGACACCATTTAGGTGCTGTTGCAGCTTCAGCTTTTCTCCACAGCCGAGATATACAATTAATTTTCGACTTTGATAAACTCGCGCTCAATTCAGATTTGGGATTTGAGAATAAAGAGTTTATCACTGCTTGTGTGGTGTCAGGAGAACCACAAGACAAGAAAATCAGACACTTAAGGCTGAAAGTTCCTTTTGTCTGCGGTACAGATTACTTTGAATCTAATCAATTTATTGAAGATGCCTATCAAACAACTACTCTACAAAAGAGCCGTCAGCAGAAATTAGAGTATCCTCAATTTGACTTTGACAAGGATAAATTTTATCAAACTGTTTGGAATAGACGTTCTATTAGACGTTTCCGGAAAGAGTCTATTTCTCAAGAAGATTATTTATATATAGTGCAGCAACTCCAGCAGCCAATACCCACAGAAAATTATGAGGAAATAGAAATTTACTCAGTGGTACATCGAGTAGAGGGAATGACACCAGGGTTATATAAAGGTACATATCTGGTTAAGACGGGTAATTTTAGTGAAAAGACGGGTTACTTATGTATTAATCAGGCTATTGCTAAAGATAGCGCTGTAACTTTATTTTTTGTGTCAGATTATTTAAATTATCAAACTGCTATGCAAATAGCTGGTTTTCTAGGGCAGAGACTTTATTTAACTAGTAATTATTTGGGGATTCAGTGTAGTGGAATAGGTGCTTATTATGATGATGAAACCCAGGAATTATTAGAAACAAATAAAGATGTACTTTATGCAATGGTGATTGGAATATAAGCAGGAAGCTAAAGAGAGATGGCTAGAAAGATGTATTACTTTAATGGTGATGACTCGCATCCTATGCAACCGACATCGGCAGATATTATATTGCGGCAGCAACTAGAGTATTCTATTAGTAGATACTTTTATGATGCTTGCGATCGCACGATTCAAAATCTTCTATCTAATTGTCGGTGGTATGTCACAACCCATGCCAATGCTCTAACATTGGTAATTGAATGTCCCGATCAAGTTACTAATTGGCGTATTTTGCAAAAAATTGTACCAATGGGAACATTGCTATATGGAATTATCAGCAGTGCTAAAATCCGTGTTTGTCCGCCAGAGAGTCAAGGCGTACCTTTTGAAATGAGGGTAGATGAACTTTCTGTTTATCGGGATTGGGCGTGATTCAATTTTGGATTTTAGATTTTGGATTTTGGATTGTTAATTAAAATTTGATATTCTGTTTGATAAGTGCGGTTAGTTCTTCAAAAACCAAATCAGCAGAATGTTTGACAACAAGACTTAACTCCAGTCCAAAAGCAAGATTTGCCGCCTCAATTAAATAAACTGTTACCTCTTCGGGAAAGTCATGTTGAAATATTTTCCGTCCGGCGGCTAAAGCATTATCCCAACGAAAATTGTGCAAGTTATAACTAGCTTCTGGCAAAGCTTCCAGTTCTTTTCCTGGAACTTTAAACACAGCACCTGGTTCAGAACCAGTTGAACTTGCATCAATAATTACTAATTGTTTACTACCTCTAGCTTGAAACATTACTTCCATCCCTGCGGTGCCACAGTCATAAACACGCACATGAGGATGAGGGTTTTCAGCTAGATATTTTTGTAAGCGTTGGGCGATAATTACGCCTACTGCATCATCATTGCGATTGAGATTACCGCAACCAATAATAGTTAGCATGGGATGAGATTTAATTGTTTAAGCAGTTGCAAATTCAGTTAACGCGCGATCGCTTGGAGGATGGAAAGCTAACACAATATCACGTTTATCCATTGAATTATAACCTCAATTTCGACATCTACAACCATTAATAATAGTTGATTATGCAGAACTACTAATGTAATTGCTTTTAGCTGGAAAAAGTTTTCATAAGTGCTTTGCTTGATTGCTAAATAAAGTTGATAACTTTTACAAAGATACTTTTCTAAACCTGTGTCCATCTGGTTCTACAACTACAAATGCGCCTATCAATTCAACTTCCGAGTAAGTTTCTATAACTCGTACCAGCTCGTTATGAACTTTATTCACAGTTGTAGGTAGGATTCGGAGATAGATTACTCCAGATCCCATTGCTCTAACAAAAACAAGATTTCCATAGTCTCTATCTCGCGTGATGAGAATACGGTTTTGTTCCTGTGCTGTTCTAAGTATTTCTTCATCACTTGCTTGCGAAAGACCAATCTGAGCAACAAGAACGACATCATATCCGGCATCAACTAGAAATCTTGCTGTTACCGCATACACATCTTGATCTAGTAATAATCTCATGCTCAAATAGATATTAGGCGAATGTCTTCAGCCGCCACTAGCGCGATCGCATATCCTAAGCAGGCACGAATATCTTCGATTTGTAGGTCTGGATAGTAGTCTCGGATAATTTCTTCAAATGAAAGTCCGTCATTGAGCAGTTCAAGAATGCTTTGTACAGTGATGCGTGTTCCTGCGATGCAAGGTTTACCGAAATGAATGTGAGAGTTAACTACGATTCTGTCCATTTAACTATAAACTAATAATATGTTTCCTAAATTATAAAATAAGAAGTTGCACTGTATCTATAAATGCAGTGAAACATACTTTAAAGCTTAAGGTCATAGTAAAGGTATAAGATTAAGAACAACTCATCATCAAGCTTTTGCTGAATGTGATTACTTTGAGTTGTTGCCATAATCTGGAAAAGACGAGGCTCTGACTGATGAGACAGACAAAGCCTCTGAAAAAGTTATCAGCAGGAAACTATAACTCTACACCATGTTTCTTGGCAATTTCGGTAAGTTTCTCAGACTGATGTTGTGATGCTTTAGTCAAGAGTTCTTCAGCCTGTTCTCTAGTACTTCCCTCTTTAGGAATTAAGTACTTGACATAAAGAGATACAAAATCGGCTACGATCGCTAAACCAGATAAAGCATGTTTGTCAGCTTCCTTACCAGCGATCGCTGCTACCAAACCAGCTTTAATTGGGTCTGGTTTAACTTTCATGAACTGATCAACAAGTTTCGGAATGTAGTCTCCTGGCGGCAAGTTATCTAACTTACTTCTATCTGGAGTAAAGTTAAGTTCTGCGGCTTTTGCCTGCTCTAAAACACACCATTCGATGAACTCTTGCAATGCAGCATCGGGAACGCGAGGGAGATATTCATGTAGCGCTAAATCAGACACAAGCTTACCGTGTAAATTTCTGTTTTATGCAAGTGCATTAATGCAAGCCTAACGCACTATTTCTATAAGTTTTAGTGTGTTACGCTACGAGTTTTGAATATGAGGCATTGGGAATAGGGCATTGGGAATAAGTTATTTCTCCCTAGTTTTCCCCACTCCCCAGTTAAAATAGTTGGTGGCGCAATCGCCGAAATAATAAATGGGTTCGCCGAAATAATAAATGGGTTCGCCGAAATAACTAATGGAGTCGCCGAAATAACTAATGGAGTCGCCGAAGTAACTAATGGAGTCGCTGAAGTAACTAATGGAGTCGCTGAAGTAACTAATGGAGTCGCCGAAGTAACTAATGGAGTCGCTGAAGTAACTAATGGAGTCGCCGAAGTAACTAATGGAGTCGCACAGGTAGATAACTGCTCCAGTAAGCTGTAAGTGGGTTGTCCATGATTGTGATATGAAAACTTTTACTGCGATCGTTGAAAGAGATCCTGATACTAAGTTCTATGTTGGCTATGTCCCTGGTTTTCCTGGAGCGCATTCTCAAGGTGAAACCTTGGATGAGTTGCAGGAAAATTTACGTGAAGTTATTGAGATGCTTCTAGAGATGCCAGAAATCAAACTTTATATCAAATGGCAAAGGAGTGTTGAAGTCATCTGGCACTACAAAACGCCCTTTATCCTGCCCTAAACTATTGAGTCGATTTGATGAGGAGCGAAACGGAACCAACTTGGCGATCGGAATACCTCGGTTGGAAATAATGATTTCTTCTCCAAGTTCTACGCGTGATAAAAGCTTTGAGAGATTCGTTTTAGCTTGATGAATATTTACAGTTTCCATAAGATTAAACTAAGTCTGTAAACTAAGTTTAGGCTGGTTGTCATAGTGGTGCAAGGGCGATCGCTTCTTTGGTGGTATGGAAAGTAATCATTATTGGGTAGAGCGATCGCATAGAGTTCAGAGCGGTTTCACCACTAGTTTGATATAGTATTTATGTACTTATGCTGAGTCCATAACATGGCTGAGTCAGATGAACATAGGTGGTTAAGCCGCAGCTTTCTAGAGATATTAGAAAGCTTTTCTAGGCTTGATTTATACTCATTCACAGAAGCAGACAGGAAAAAATTTGATTTTGCGTGTCTTCTTCAGCGTGACTTCATTCGACCCCTTGTTGGACAAACCCTTTGGAAACATACTGAAGGAATTGACAAAGATATTAGAACTCTCATCGCAGCATCAGATTCAGACATTTGGGCATACATTGCTAGAGATAATATCCGCAATCGTGCCCTTTTCTATGAAGTAATTCGGGATTTTCAACAAACAGAACATAGGCGGGACCTTTATAAGCTCAAACTGTTTTGGATACCTGAAAACTTTGAGGTGGGTTCAGCACAATCTGAGCAGATCATCTCCTTTTATCTTCGAGATCAAATTGTTAATGATGTGCTGATGAATGTAGTGTTTGGTAAACTTACTGCCAGCGATGTTCGATTTTTTCTTAATAATACGGGTATACCAGGTCTACATCTTGCCGTTTTATATGACATAGCCAACTATGGATTTATTAGCTATACAAAAGTAGGCAGAAGACTTTCTACTTCCACTACGACTCTTCGTCCACGTTATCAAGTAGTTCTTGGTAGTGGTTTTATCTATGAACCATATTCTCGTGAAAAAGCGGGTTATTCTGCGTTTGTATCTTTAAAGGGAAGAGTTTTTCTCAAGCTTATACAGAAAGTATATCAACAGTATTGTGAGAGGAAAATTACACCAGAGTTGGAGTTTATTCTGAGAAAGTTAGATATTGAGCCGAATCTAGTTGATCCAATTCCGCCCTTCAACTCTCCTGAAGTGATACCTCTGCTTATTGCTCCACCATCCCCAGAAAAGTTTTTCAAACTTTTGATAGGTCAAATTAGAGCAGCACAGAGTTTTGGTGTTGAGTTAAACAGTATGAACTTCATTGTGAGCGATATTGAAAACGAGTCTGTCTTTAATATTGTTCGATAGTTTCAAGTTATCCAGCAGACCAAGACTTTGCTGCCCCGGACTGCTGGCTCAAGTTTTGGCTAAGTTGAGAGGTTACTAGCAGGCTATAAGCGTCACCGTTAGATTGCAAGTCGTCAGTTAGAATGCCTGTTGCGAATTTGTCTTTTGAGCGATTGCATTAAACACAAGGTGGCGGATGACGGTCTAGAAGTTCTTCTTCTGCCCGAATCGCCAGTATAATCGCACGATTCATGTTGAGTGCATTAATAGTTGCTCGTCCTGTAGCTGTTAATCCAAAAACTTCTACACCATTCCACTGAAAGTGTTCTTTCCATACTTGTTGACGAGGGTTGAAGATTAGTACTTTTTCTCCTGTTTCTGGATCTTTAACCATTTGTCGCGCAGCCTTACGTAGTGAACAGGACACGCAGGCAAGTGCCAAATTATTTGCTGTTGTTGTACCACCTGCTACCACAGGAGTGATGTGATCGATATGAAATGTAGCTGCTTGACCTGCTTGGGATAAACTGCAATATTCACAGCGATCAGCTGCTCTTTGGATGACTAATCGACGTAAAGCAACTGAAATCGTTACCATTTATTCCTGCTGCATGACACGCTGCGATCGCAAGTGCAGCAGAGATAAAAATTCTGCCAACTCAACTAGCCCTTCTGCTTCTCGTCGTTCTCCTTGGGTAAGCGCTTCGCCTGCATCTTGGCGATCCAGCAGAAATTGCAGACGCTCTTGGACAGCTTCAGGAAGTTGAAAGTGAGTCAGTTCAACAGGTATCTCAATAATTTCAGCCATACAAAGTATGTCTACCAAAATCGCAATCACTTGTAGAGCCAGTGTAACTCAATGTGTGTTGTAGTAGACAATCTGATATTTGAGAATTAAGCTGTCCGAAAACGCGCTAACTCTTCACCTGTTTTAGCATCATGCGCGTGGACTGTACACACCAAACATGAATCAAACGATCGCGCCACATGACCAACTTCCACCGGGTCGCTAGAATCATAAATGGGTGTCCCAATTAAAGCTTCTTCAATGGGGCCGCGAATACCTTCACCGTCACGAGGGCCGATATTCCAAGTACCTGGTGCAATGACTTGGTAATTCTTAATTTTACCGCCCTCTACTTCTACCCAGTGAGATAAGGAACCCCGTGCTGCTTCGGTTGCACCCCAACCGCGTCCATCTTTTTCTTTGGGTTTGATATACCAAGGGTCGTTTAATTTGAATTCGCGTAAACAGTGTTCAGCTTGACGATATAACTTGACAAGTTCGTGAACTCGTGCTAGTTGACGAACATGAATACTAGCACCACCCATTTGTTTGAAGACATCGAGAATTAATCCGTCGTAGTGTTGCCAAGATTCGCCATGTTTACCACCTGCAACTAATTGACGCGCTAAGGGGCCGGTTTCTAAACGTCCGAAGTCTTTGTGAAGAACTGCACTCGACCAAGAGTAGGCGTTATCGAAGTCTTTGGTATTAATTGCAGTGGGTTTAGTTATGCGATCGCTAGGGTGAATATCTGCTGTCCCTTCATCGTACCAGGAGTGAGTTGTATTCTCGCGGGTAAATGACTGATCCATTAATACGTGAGTGTCTGCAAAGCTGTCGTACACTCCACTTTTCATGATCATCGCCGCATTTCGTCCTTCGATAGTCGGCTTTTGGTATTTATCTTCATGGGCTAAATATCCCCAAGTGACATATTTACCAACACCAGCACCATATCTATCTAGACCGATATCTAAACCCATGCGCCAATAAAAACCTAAGTCGGAATCTCGATGATTTCGGTCTTCATCTAACCAATTTCTAAAGTCATCATAAGTTTGGATTTGTTCGTAGCGTTCTAATGAACAACCCAACCAAACTGGTTCTAACCAATTGGTGCGGAAATATTCTAGAATTGCCCAAGCGCGGGTGATGTCTGTTAAAGTGGGGGCGCACATCACGCCACCGGGAACCATGTAGCTAGAATGTGGCCATTGTCCGCCCAATAGGGCATAAATTTCTACAGGTTTAGCGGAAATTGTGATGCCTAGTTCGTAAGATTTACCAGTGAATGCGGCAAAGCGTTTAATTGCTTCGTCATAAAAGCGACTATGGCGGTATTTTTTATTGGTTAAATCAATGGCAAACAAACCATAAAAGTAGCGGGGTATACTTTGAATTGTCTCGACAATTTGACCTAAATTTCTGGCCAAAATTGCATTGCGAGGAACTTCTGTTTCCCAAGCTGTATCTAATGCCCAAGATGCACAAGTTAGGTGAGAACCGCCGCAAATGCCGCAAATACGAGGCGTGACAATTAATCCGGCTTGGGGGTCTTTACCGCGTAGAATAACTTCAAATCCGCGAAATAATTCGGCGTGTGTCCAAGCGTTGACTACTCTTCCATTTTCAATATCAACTCGGACATCTAAATCGCCTTCAACTCTACCAACTGGCGATATATCTAATGATTGAATTCCCATTCTTTTCTCCTTTAATTATTAAGGGGAGTGGGGAGTGGGGGATGAGGGGGATGAGGGAGATGAGGGAGAAATAACCAATGCCCAATGCCCAATGCCCAATGCCCAATGCCCAATGCCCAATACTTCGACTTCGCTCAGTACAAGTGCCCAATGACTAAACTGTAAAAAAGTCTTCTTCTGCCCAAGGTGGTGCGGCATCTTTGGCGACCATTGTAAGTAAGGCGTAGTCTTTTTTGTTCACCCCTGGCGGTAATTCTTTGGGAACTCCCATCACTGTTTGGGTTTTAAATACGGTTCCGGGTTTGAGGTCAAAGAAAGGAAATTCTGGTTCGGTGCAACCTAAACAAGGCATCCCGGCGCGGGTTTTGGAAGAGACGCGGTTCCACAAGATGCGGTTGCAGGAAGAATGGGTCATGGGGCCGCGACAACCCAAGTCATAAAATAGACATCCTTTACGCTGACCAAATTCGGCGGTTGAGGCTTTGTAGGCAAAGTGGACGTTGCGGGTACAACCTGTTTGGGTATAGGTGTTGAAGAAGGTTTGGGGACGATTTAGTTCGTCGAAAGCAATGTCTGCTATGCGTCCAGTAGCGATCGCTACTAATATCTGCGTTATCCAGTCGGGATGGGCGGGACATCCAGGTATATTAATTACAGGTAATCCGGCTTGCGATAAAAAGTCTTTACCTAAAAAGCCGCCTTCTTGACGTTTGAGAAATTGCAAACCTTCCGATTCGCTGGGGTTGGGTGACATAGCGGGAATTCCTCCCCATGTGGCACAATCTCCCACGGCGACGATAAATTTAGCAACTTTGGCCAGGTCGGATAACCAATCTTTCATGGCGCGATCGGCAAACCGATTCCATTCGCCAGTGCCGTTGGGGGCGTTGACAACACTGCCTTCAAATACCAAGATATCTAGAGGAATTGTGCCAGAAATGCAATTTCGTAGCAGTGTTTGCAAGTTGTTACCTAATTCCAATCCCAAGGAAGGATGCCAAAGTAAATTGATACCAAAGTCGGCAATCAAATCGCAGACTGTCGGTTCTTCAGCGTTGAGAAATGACATAGTGTTGCCTGAACAAGCACCACCTTGTAGCCATAGTACGTTAGTCATCGGCTATGCGTTTTTCTATTGTTTCCCAGGCATGATGTAGGTGATAATGCTTGTAAAGTCTCACCTGTTTATCAATATTTATTTTTCAATTCTAAGATATTTTTTTGTTTAATTCACTTTCATTAAAAAAGAATTAATCATTAAAGAAGAATTTAGAATTCAGGAGTCAGAATTTAGGAGTCAGAATTCAGAAGTAAAACAGGGTTTATACCTGGCTTGGGACGAATCGTTGTGTATTTCACTTTCCTTGAAATCTGCTGTATGTAATTAGGACTTACGCAGTGTACAAATGCAACATGATATGCACTAGCTAAAATAGGTTGTTTCAGGCTTTTATTAATTATCCTGTGATCGTAAATAGACCATGCTGTAGGGGCACAGCAATGCTGTGCCCCTACGAAAGATATGGTTTTAACCTTATTCATATTTGGTATTTCTTGTCAATGCGTAAGTCCTAGTAATATAATGTCTGCTAAATTAGTCAGATTGAGCATCGGTCAATAATCAATAGTTCTTTTTCCTAGCCTCCTCTGCCTCTTTTGCTCACGATATGGCAATATATAGCAATATATAAATTTGTAGCTGATCGCCTACGTAGAGGTTTAACGTGGATACCATTGCAATTCCTGCTTTAAATCGGCCAGTGGATGCCACGGTAGAAATTCCCGGTTCTAAAAGTCTTACCAATCGGGCGTTGCTTGTCGCTGCTTTAGCACAAGGTGACTCCATTTTAGAAAATGCCTTATTTAGTGAAGACAGCGAGTATTTTGCCAAATGCGTAGAGCAATTGGGCATTGCGATCGCTCTGAATCCTCATCTAGCACAAATCCAAGTGGCGGGAAGGGGAGGCGACATCCCAGCTAAACAAGCAGATTTATTTGTGGGTTTATCAGGTACTACAGCACGGTTTATTTCGGCGCTGGTGGCATTGGGGAACGGCGAATATCGGCTAGATGGCGTTCCCCGGATGCGAGAACGACCGATGGGAGACTTGTTGACGGTGCTGCAAACGGCTGGAACAACTGTTAACTTTGAGGGAAACTCCGGGTTTATGCCCTACACCCTCTATAGCCAGGGATTCGCTGGCGGAAATTTTCGTTTGAAAGCCAACCAAACAAGTCAGCAACTTTCGGCATTGCTGATGATTGCGCCTTATGCTCAACAAGATACAATTTTTGAAGTTGAGGGGACATTAGTTTCTCAATCTTACGTCAAAATGACCTGTCGCCTGATGGCGGATTTTGGCGTACAGGTGATTCAAATCGGCGATAATCAATTTCAGATCAAAGCGGGTCAGCGTTACCAAGCTCGACATTACACAGTAGAACCTGATGCGTCAAATGCTTCTTACTTTTTTGCCGCCGCCGCCGTCACGGGTGGACGGGTGCGCGTCAAACATTTGACCAAACAATCTTGTCAGGGTGATATTCTCTGGCTGAATGTTTTAGAACAGATGGGTTGCCAAATTAATCACGCCGATGATTACACCGAAGTGACGGGGCCGAAGCAATTGCAAGGCATCGACATTGATATGAATGATATATCAGATTTGGTGCAAACATTAGCAGCGATCGCGCCTTTTGCCAGTTCATCGATTACCATTCGGAACGTCGAACATATTCGATATAAAGAAACCGAACGCATTCGCGCCGTTGTCACCGAGTTGCGTCGCCTGGGAGTCAAAGTTGAAGAATTTGCAGATGGACTGAAGATTGAGCCTAGCCCCATTACCCCGGCGGCGATTGAAACCTATCACGATCATCGAATGGCGATGGCTTTTGCTGTCACTGGCTTGAAGGTTCCAGGGATTGTGATTAAAGATCCTGGCTGTACAGCGAAGACGTTCCCAGATTACTTTACCCGATTCTTCCAAATGTTAGAACATTGACACTGAAATGCTTTTTTTAAAACTGCTCTGGTGCAAATCCAGAGCAGCTTTATCTTGCACAGAATCTCTAACCCCAGCTAAAAACAGTCAAATCGGTGAATCGACTAAAAGTTTTGGGGTGGCAGTCGTTTTCCTTGGCTCTTAGGAATATTAACTACGTTTAAAGCTTTGGCAATTGCAATAACGTCATTATCCAAGCTTTGAGCTTTAACATTGCCAGGACAGCTAATGTCTGGCGACTGCTGATCAGCTAACCTAATAGTAGTAGTAGTACCAAAAGAAACAGATTTGACGCAACTTTGTTTTGGCAAGTTAGATAAAGGTTCAGCAATTTTCAGGTCACGGAAAAAGTTTTTCGTCAACTTTTCGGACAATTTGCCTTGATTAGACCCTTTGCCATCAACATAATTAACTTCTCCAGATGGTGATACGTAAATGCGGTATCCAATTGTATTCGTAGAGCCACTATTAAGGATAATCGCAACGTTATTGGGTACAAGTGCCATTGCTAATTGAGACGAACAAAGTAAAAATGATACACCTGCTAGCCCCAATAAGCTCTTAGAAAAAAGCCGATTCATATAATAAATTTCCTCATTTATGAGTCTTGATTGTCAAAATTTTATGACCATTATTCATCTAGATAAGTTTCTTTCATTTCCTGATTTTAAACAGGTTGTTCAGTCAAAATATCCGGTCATACTTTTGTTATAAGTTTGTCATAAGTGCGTCAAATAAATATGAAATAATTAGTACTTTTGCTTCCCTTGATTATTTGAACATGAGTTCGATGGAACCGAACCCCAACACAAAACTTCATCCTGTCTCTAGCTTCCCTCTCCAATATATCGGAGAGGGATTGAGGGTGAGGTAAGCCAGGGACATAAATTGTATGTTATTTAATTCTTATTCCTTAGTTGCGGGGGAATTAAACCCACGGAATTTGTTAAAATACTAAAATTCGATAGACTTAGAGTAAATCTCTGCCAGCACTACTTAAAAAATATATTACGCGATGTGCGACTTATTTTTGGAACCCCTCTCCAAACCTCTCCCCGAAGCGGAGAGAGGCTTTGATTTTTGCTCCCCTTCCCTTGTAGGGAAGGGGTTGGGGGTTAGGTTTGAGAGAAAGTCGCAGATGGCGTTATACTTGATTCCCATAATTTTCTATGTCTGAAAAATATCGCTTTGAAACTTTGCAAGTCCATGCTGGGCAAGAACCAGCTGTAGGAACTAATGCCCGCGCTGTACCAATTTATCAAACAACGTCATACGTTTTTGACGATGCGGATCATGGGGCGCGGTTGTTTGCCCTGCAAGAGTTTGGCAACATTTACACTCGGATCACGAATCCGACAACGGATGTATTTGAAAAGCGAATTGCCGCTTTAGAGGGGGGTATAGCAGCATTAGCAACCGCTAGTGGTCAGGCTGCACAATTCTTGGCTTTAACTACGATCGCTCAGGCTGGGGATAATATTGTTTCTACCAGTTTTTTATATGGGGGAACTTATAACCAGTTTAAAGTTTCTCTACCACGTTTAGGGATAAATGTCAAATTTGTCGAAGGAGACGAAGTAGAAAATTTTCGTCAGGCGATCGACGATCGCACAAAAGCATTGTATGTTGAAACCATTGGTAATCCCCAATTCAATATCCCGGACTTTGCTGCCCTAGCCCACATTGCCCACGAAAATGGGATTCCCCTAATTGTCGATAACACCTTTGGTGCAGGCGGGTATTTGGCTAGACCGATTGAACACGGTGCAGATATTGTAGTGGAATCTGCAACTAAGTGGATTGGTGGTCACGGCACCTCTATCGGCGGCGTAATTGTCGATTCTGGTAAATTTGACTGGGGTAATGGCAAATTTCCCGTCTTTACTGAACCATCCCCCGGTTATCATGGGCTGGTTTTTCAAGAAGTATTTGGTGTAGGTAGTCCCTTCGGCAATATTGCCTTCATTATCCGCGCCAGAGTAGAAGGGTTAAGGGATTTCGGCCCCTGTTTGAGTCCATTTAACGCCTTTCTGTTATTACAAGGTTTAGAAACTCTCTCTCTACGTGTAGAGCGCCATGTCAGCAATGCTTTAGAATTAGCCCAGTGGTTAGAACAGCAACCACAAGTAGCATGGGTCAATTATCCAGGACTTCCCCATCACCCCCATCATCAGCGAGCCAAAAAATATCTCAGACATGGATTTGGCGGAGTCTTAAACTTTGGCATCAAAGGCGGACTAGAAGCAGGTAAAGCCTTTATTAATCATGTCAAATTGGCGAGTCATTTAGCAAACGTTGGGGATGCTAAAACTCTCGTCATTCATCCTGCTTCCACAACTCATCAACAGCTAAGTGATGTTGAACAGCTTTCCGCAGGCGTGACACCTGATTTAGTGCGCGTATCAGTTGGTATTGAACACATTGACGATATCAAAGAAGATTTTGAGCAAGCATTTGGGCAGATTAGTCATTAGTCATTAGTCATTTGTCATTTGTTATTTGTTAACAGTTCTCACTCATTTTCCCCAAATCTACAATTTTGAATTTTGAATGCAAGAATTTTGAATTGATTGTCTCTAGTCGGCTTAGTTGGCATTAGATGAATTATCAGCACTTTATTTCACCACAAACTCAGTATTACCATCTCTCGAAGCCTTTTGAGTTAGAAGGAGGCGAAGTATTAACTGGGGTTCAGGTCGCTTATCGAACTTGGGGAAAGTTAAACTTAGAAGGCGACAATGGAGTGCTAATTTGTCATGCTTTAACTGGTTCGGCTGATGCTGATGACTGGTGGGAAGGTTTGTTAGGTTCAAAAAAAGCACTGGATAGCGATCGCAATTTTATTGTATGTAGCAATATTTTGGGAAGTTGTTACGGCACTACAGGAGCGACTAGCATCAATCCACAGACTGGAATCCATTACGGTGCATCATTTCCCGCAATCACAATTCGGGATATGGTTCGCTTACAAGCTGCACTGATTCAATATCTAGGAATTAAATCTCTACAACTAGTAATTGGTGGGTCACTTGGTGGGATGCAAGTATTAGAATGGGCTTTATTATATCCAGAAATCGTGAAAGCGATCGCACCCATTGCCACGGACGGCAGACATTCAGCTTGGTGTATTGGATTAAGTGAAGCCCAAAGACAGGCTATCTATGCTGATCCCAACTGGCTAGGGGGTAACTACACAGTTGAACAGCCGCCAAGCCAAGGATTAGCTGTAGCGCGGATGATGGCGATGAGTGCTTACCGTTCTTGGCACAGCTTTACAGAACGTTTTGGACGACAGTATGATGCATCTGCTGACCAATTTGCGATCGCTAGCTACTTACAACATCAGGGTCAAAAGCTAGTAGAGAGATTTGATGCTAATACTTACATCACTCTCACCCAAGCGATGGATAGTCATGATATTGCTCAAGGTCAAGACTATGAATCTGTTTTGCAAAGCATTAAACAACCTACTTTAGTTGTCGCCATTGATTCTGACATTCTTTATCCCCCAGTAGAACAACAAGAACTAGCAGATTTAATCCCTAATGCTCAACTAGTTTGGCTGAAGTCAACCTCCGGTCACGATACATTTTTGATTGATACAGCAGGACTTAATCAGTTAGTAATTAACTTTCGGCAAGCTTTAGAGATTGTCTCGTTATCTCGTTCCCAGTCTCCGACTGGGAATGTCCCTTATTGAGGCTCCGCCTCCCTTACTGGCGGCAGAGCCACCAGGAACTGCATTTCCAGCCAGAGGCTGGAAACGAGGTTTTTAAACGGGTTTTGGCTTAAGGGACTTCCAAATAAAAAAATACTCAAAAAACTGACGAAAAAACTCTCTCCTCCTCATTCCTCTGTGTTCTCTGTGTCTCTGTGGTTCGTTTATTTGGGTAATTTATTTCTTGGAAGTCCCTAAGTTGACACGCATGAGCTTTTTCTGTGCCCCTAGTGCGTGGTCTATTTACCTGAAGATAGCTGTAAACCCCTAAAATTATAGGACTTACGCACACTCTACGAAATCTTCTCTGCGAGACGCTGCGCGATTGCGTAGCGTCTCGCAGGGATGGCGGTTCGATAAATTAAGCTTTTTGGCGATTTTTGCGTAAGTCCTGAAAATTAGAAGAATCCTCGTTGCGGCAATGGTGTACCGTTGATCTCGTAGTCCCCGATCGCACGAGCCTTAAAATGATTTGGGTTGTGTGAGGACAAGGTGCGGGCGTTGCGCCAATGACGATCAAAGTTGGAACTTTTTTTCGTTGTAGAAGCCCCACCAACTTCAAACAGCAAGGTAGCTGAACGTAGAGCCAGGTCATCGACAATCAATTTAGCTTTGGCTGCACTCAAAGAAGCTACCAGCGCCGCAGCCGTTTCCGACTCCTCACCCTGGGCTTGGGCAGTAGGGAGGCGATCAAGAGCATCAGCTGCCGCTAAAACAATCACTTCGGCAGCAAAGGCATTGGCGGCAATCTGCCCGACGGTCTGCTGCAAGATTGGGTCATCTGCTGCTTGCTCGGTTACGGCATGGTAGAAAGTCCGGGGTCGTGTACGGACGAGGGCTGTTGCATCGCGTAGAACGCTGCGAATAATGCCAGCATTGATTGCTGTCAGGAATAATTGCGGGACGATGTTGTAAGGTAGGTTGTCTTTGTCTGTGTCTGTCTCAAAAATTACTTCATCCGCCTCTACATGGACATTCGTGAACGTAGTTGTTCCAGTGCCTGTGAGTCTTTGACCAAAGCCATCCCAGTCATCCACAAGGTCAATCCCCTCGCGGTTGGTAGGAATAAGTACAAACGCTCTAGTGCCATCGGGTACTAGCACGCGCACGAAGATCAAGTCTGCATAAAGGCTGCCAGTGCTGTAATACTTCGTCCCATTTAGACGATAGCCATCGCCATCAGGCGTTAATTTTGTATTCACAACTTGACCGCCACCTGATCGCTTAACTTCCAGTTCCGTCGAAGCGAGTCCAATAATCGCGCCATCGGCGACGGCTTTGAGCCATCGTCGATTCCTTTGGGTGCGCTCAGAACGCAAAATTCGCTCCGTCACAGAAAAATGATTCCGTACAATATGAGCCACGTTCGGGTCAGCATCCCCCAGCCGAATCACAACCTCGAATAGTTCGCGCGCGGTACTACCACTACCACCTTCGGCAACGGGGATTCGCAATGCACCTAACCTAGAACGCCGGATCAATTCAACTATATTATAAGGAAGGATGCGATCGCGATCGCGCTCAGATGCTCCCAGAGCAATGAAATCGAACAGGGCTTGCAGTTCGGGAGATTTGCCTGTGACAGGAGATGAGAACTCGAAAGTAGAATCTATAACTTTTTCTTCAATTTGAGTCATTGTTTTTCTCTTTATTTTTACCCGTATTTAGCTCACCGAAGCAGTTGTGGTCTGGAAAAAGCGGTTGGCGGGGCGTGGCAATCCCAGATTTTCGCGCAGCGTCTTGCCTTCATAGTCGTGGCGGAAAATCCCACGCCGTTGGAGTTCTGGCACAACTTTATCCACAAAGTCATTCAGCCCTTCAGGAACAAAAGGGAACATGACGTTGAAGCCGTCAGACCCTTCCTCTGTCAGCCATTGTTCCATATCATCGGCGATCGTTTGCGGTGTGCCGACGAAGGCCAGCCCGCCGTAACTGCCGATGCGTTGAGCTAGCTGTCGAATGGTCAGCTTCTCGCGTTGCGCCAGCGCTATCACTCGTTCTCGTGAGGACTGTCCGGCGTTAGTATGCGGGATTTCCGGCAAGGGGCTGTCCGGGTCAAAGCGCGAAACGTCATAGCCAAGTGCGCTATTCAGGCTGGCGATCGCACTGTCATAATCTACTAGGCTATCCAAATGAAGACGCTTGGCACGCGCCTCTGCGACGGTTTCACCCACGATCACCAAAACACCTGGAAGAATTTTGATGCTATCTGGGTCACGTCCGATCGCCCGCGCCCGCCTCTTAATGTCGGCAAAGAGGGTCTTACCTGCCTCCAGATTACCAGCAGGTGCAAATACGACCTCGGCGGTTTCGGCAGCTAATTGCCGCCCGGCTTCAGAGGCTCCCGCCTGGACGATCACTGGCCAACCCTGGACAGGTCTAGCGATGTTCAATGGCCCCCGCACCGAGAGATGTTTTCCCTTATGACCGAGAACGTGAATTTTTGCGGGATCAAAATAAATCCCTGATTCCACGTCTCGAATGAACGCGTCGTCAGCGAAGGAATCCCAAAGACCCGTGACGACATCATAGAATTCCCTAGCCCGCATGTAGCGTTCGTCATGCTCTACCTCCTCTTCTAATCCAAAGTTAAGCGCTGCGTCTGGATTGGCTGTGGTGACGATGTTCCAGCCAGCGCGACCGCCACTGATATGATCGAGAGAGGCGAAGCGGCGAGCGATGTGGTAAGGCTGGTCATAGGTCGTGGAAGCAGTGGCTACCAGTCCGATGTGTTCGGTGACGGACGCGAGGGCAGAAAGCAGCGTAAATGGTTCAAAGGATGTGACAGTATGGCTGCGCTTGAGCGCGTTGATTGGCATATTTAGCACTGCTAAGTGATCGGCCATGAAGAATGCGTCAAACTTGCCCTGTTCTAGTTTCTGGATGAATCTTTTCAGCGCTGGGAAGTTGAAATTAGCATCAGGCAAAGCCCCAGGATAGCGCCAAGCGCCTGTATGTATACTTACCGGGCGCATGAACGCACCCAGTTTTAATTGCTTCGATTTGCTCATTACCCCTCCGTATCATGTTTAGAATGCAGGAGCGATCGCCCCCTTAAGATTAGTTGTTGATATAATCCTTCAATTCGGGATTAACAACTAATTGATTTAGTTTTTGGATGTTGGGATCATTTGTTTTTGATTGTATAGTTTTGGTGTACAACTGGCGAAAATAATAGATGCGATCGCTAACAGCGACTAACAACTGATTTATCAATCTATTTAACATATTTTTTTTGCCTTTTAGCATTTTTTAGTCCGAATTTAAAATCGAGGTTATATCTCCCAAAACAAACCTATAGCTCAAATTTAAAACAAGTCGCAAGTCGCAAGTAAGTTTTGTGACGGGGATTTAGATTTAGGCATCAAAACGCGCTGCTTGATAAAAGCAGGGGACTTAAACCCCTAAACTTGTTAAGCATTTCTTCCTTCTCTTCCTTCTCTTCCTTTGTGTCCTTTGCGTTCTTTGCGGTTCGTTAATCTCGAATTCTTTCCAAAACATTACTGTTATTAGATAAAATATCATACACCTTTAACCTAAAAATTATAGTGTTTTTGACGACTAAAATCGATAAATAATTAATCATAGCTAACAAGGCTAAATTAAATATTATTAAATTAATTCATTAACCAGAAATGTTACTAATCATCAATAAATTAGTAACATTTAAAATCTGATAAAATATGAAAAATCAATGTATTACCACGGTAAACCCCAGAAGTTAATCGTTCCTTTTTGGGAGCTTGTTTCAAATTAAAGCTCAAAGGGCGGTTTTTTGATCATCAATCATTCACACTCAAAAGTTTGGGCAATCTAGATATAGGGATATCCAAGAAGTAAGAAAGAACCTCTCGCCGCCAAGCATCATAAAGTACTGGCAAATCATCAATTTCAATACCAATAGCTTTTTGACTCAACAGCCAATGATCCCGAAGGTAAAGATTGCGTCGGCGTTGACCTTCTTCATCTGCTTCTATGACTTGTGCGATCAAATCCTCTTTCTCTGCGGGTGAAGCTGGATCAAATTTACGTTGCCACCAGTCTACAACTCCCAGGCGGTGAACTGCTTCATCTGGCAGGATTCTTTCTGCCGCAAACTTGGCTGAGTCTGGGTCGTTGATTTTGCTGGTACGGCTATTGATGAATAATAAAGCCACAATATGAAGTTCGTAATGCAACTCAAATGCTAAAAAGCCTTGCCAATTACGAATGGGTAAATCACCCATATAATCCCAATGCTTCTGCACCTGCTTTTGGATATCCTCAATCGGGTCACGTCCCGATATAGCCTGCGCTCTTAAACGAGTATTTTGAGCGTGTGCGCCATCATCACCTATTTGTCTACTCAAAAATAGCTGTAATTCTGGGTCAGGAAACGAGTCGATTATTTTAGCACAGACTTGCACAATAAACAGGTCATGGGCTGCACCAGCCACACGGAAGCGGTAGAAATTCTCTCTTTCCTCTTCGGTTTCCGGCGATCTAGGTTCTTGCGATCGCTTTTTCGGAATATGGGGAGCATATTTCTCAAGCAGTTTCTCAAAAATTTCCAGTTCTAAATCAGTAGTCCAAGCTGGACGAGTTAGAGTTGTAGTCATAAAGTTTCCTTTGGTTAGTCGGAAGTGGAGAAAAATTTTGGTTTCAACTTCAATCTACAATCCAAAATCCAAAATCCAAAATCTAAAATTCTTAGCTAGCTCCTATTTTCAAGTTGGCGTCACCGAACAGCCCGTCGCAGACATCGCTTCACTATCTACCGTTAATGCTCGCACTCTTGGTATAATTTCCGCAGCAAAACGCTCCACTTCTGTGGCAAAAGGCTGGAATTGCAGCATGAAAGTACCAATTCCTACTTTGGTAAATTCAGCAATCCGATGGGCTACAGTTTCATAGCTACCAACCAATCCTGCTGCTGTACCGCCATTGCTCCCCACACCAGGATACTTAGCCATGTTTTTGAACATAACTACTTCAGAATCTACTCCTTTGAGTAATTCTGAGCGATCGTCTTGTGCTAGTACCATTGCTCTGAGGTTTTGATATTCCGCTTCCGCCTCTTCGTCTGTTGGTCGAGCAATGACAAAAGCTGACATGGCGAAGCCCAGAGGTTGAGAGCGAAACTTAGTTTTTTGAGCAACAGCCGCAATGGTTTCGCGGATGACTTCAATCGGACGACCATTAAGGAAAAATGTATGCGCTTCTTTTGCAGCTAGTTCTTGGGCTGGTTCTGATTCTCCTCCTATATATACACGCGGATGTGGTTTGGCTATAGGTGGGGGATTGAACTTCAAATCATTGATCTGAAAATATTCACCGTAGAAGTTGACTTTTTCTCCACTCCACAAACTTTTTACGACCCGAATCCATTCATCCGAATAGCGATAACGCTGATCGTGGGTAAGGAAATTTATCCCTGCTTTTTCCATTTCTGGCTTAAACCAGGCACTTACTAAGTTAATCGCAAAACGTCCACCACTGATTGCATCAAGACCTAAGGCCATCTTTGCTAAGACGGCGGGATGAAACAGTAATGGCTTAACAGCGGCAATAATCTCGATAGAGTTTGTTGCTTCTGCAAGTGCTGCTGCTGCTGTCCAGGTTTCTAGCTGGTCAAGTTCTTGGTTCCTGGGATTGATGATATGTTGCGCGATTAAAGTTGTGGTAAATCCGCACCTTTGGGCCAACTGGATTAAATTCTTGGCTCGTGAGTAACTAGCATCACGAGGTTCAAGAGGATGATTCATCACGCCGCAGTTGCCGTAAACAGGAATCCAAATCCCATAGCGTGGTTCAGACATAGTTTTCTAGAACCTTTCTAGTCGGCACTAAAACTTTATTTTTCCACCTAGAATAATTGTACGGTAAATCGGTAGATTTATGATTGTATACTCTGATATTTGCATAGGTGAAGGCGATCGGTGTAAAAAGCTGACCGAATAAATTCGGTTACTCGCTTATATCCCAATACAGTTCAGTTAAGCATTTCTTCCTTCTCTTCCTTCTCTTCCTTTGCGTTCTTTGCGACGGCAGTCGCTACAACGGGGGGAACCCCCGCAACGCGCTGCCTCTCCTTTGCGGTTCGTTAAAAAAATTGACTTTGACAAAGAGTTTTACCCCTAACTGAACCATATTGGCTTATATCCCCTGCATAAATGACAGGGGCTTTACGCATCAAGAGTTGTAAACCAAGAAACCCGTAATCACATCCAAAAGTGCTTCTGGCTCATCTGCGCGGATCAAATGACTGCTATTCTCAAAAATTCTCAAATCGGCATTAGGAATTGCCTGAGCAATTTCTTCAGAAAATTCTGGGGCGCAAATCCAGTCATACCGACCTGCAATAACTAAAGTGGGTGCGGTAATTTTGTGTAACTGGTCAAGAATATTGTAGTTGCGGAGGAAACCGCCAAAAGCAACATTAATCGCATCAACTGAGAGAATATTCCTCTGCCAAGCAATGCCTGACGTGGTGGGATCATATCTTAGCGAATACATTGGTCCCAACACTTGAAAATACTGTCTTAGCTGTTCCTCATTTTCAAAGTTCCCATCCCAAAGTCTTTGAGCGCTTGCTTTTTGTTCCTCAGTTCCCTTTAATGCTAGGATTTCTTTAGCCCGTTCTAAAAAGCCACTATGGGCTGCCGTGGCAATCACAATCAGATGAGAGACATTCTGAGGATAGCGAACTGCATAAGTTAGAGCCACCATACCACCATAAGAACCGCCAATCACAACAATTTTGTCCAGACCAAGGTGTTGGCGCAACGCTTCCATATCTTCAACATTATTGTCTAGAGTATAGGTTTCTTTAGGCCCACGAGCTGACCTTCCTTGACCGCGATGGTCAAAATAGACTAGTTGTAGTTTTCGGCTTAAAGGCGAGAAGGTTGGTTTGAAGGAAGTATGATCCGCACCAGGTCCCCCGTGAATTAGAAAGGCGACAGGTTTAGAGCAGATGCTCGCGCCATCCACCACTAATGCAGAACCTTCCACATCAAAGAAAATCTCTGTATCTCGTATTTTCGCTCGCATTTTCGGGATTGTATAAAATCACTTAAATATATATCTGACTTTTCCCGTTATCTTTTGAGAGGACGCGTAGACGCTTCTTCGGCTTGTCGTCAGACATCGCTCCTGGAAGCGCTATCCTAAAGTCCTATTCTCTGGTAGCTAGTGACCACCGGAGGCATCACATTGCCTATAAAACAACAATATTATTTTGTCACAGATATGTTTATTAGGTAATGCGGCGATGCGATCGCATTTCTGACTCGTAAATCAAGTTTCTGACTCGTAAATTAAGTTTCTGACTCGTAAATTAAGTTTCTGACTCGTAAATTAAGTTTCTGACTCGTAAATTAAGTTTCTGACTCGTAAATCAAATTTCTGACTCGTAAACCTGGTTTTATCAACAAATTTCAGCAAATATACGCGCATTTATCCTGTTTATTTACCAATGCTCTAAAAGTTCTGTAGCTTCACTCAGGCTGATGCATCCGACAAGTGCGTATTCTAATGATAGATAACAAACTCAGTGTTAAACACCATTAGGGTTATCTATATTAAATTAATCCAAAAAGGAAAAGTTTATGGCGCAACGGAAACGAAACTCGATCGCACTGACCAAAGCTGAACGACGCATTGAAGGATTGCAAACGATTAATCCTGAACTAGATTTCGGCAATGGGTTATCAATTGTTACTTACAACACTATAGTTTATGAGTTACGAGAGAAACTAGCCGCATATAATCAAGCACGAACAATGGTGGATAAAACGCAGAATACATTACTAGATGCAGAACGTGCATTAAATAGTTATTCTGAGCATATGCTGCTGAGTGTTGCATCTCGCTATGGCAAAAATAGTGATGAGTACGGGATGGCTGGCGGAACGCGCAAGTCAGATTATCGACGGAAAGGACGCTCGATGGTAAACCAAACGGTGATGGTTGTGGAGTAATTATCTGATTGAAGAAGAATACATTCGTCAGAATTCAGGAGCGGAGCTTGAGATTGCTCCGCCTCCGATCAGAGATAGATTTTATTATAAGTAATCACCCGAACTTGATATTAAGTAAGTGGTTCAAATTAAATATAAAACCTCACCCTGCCTCCTGCTTCCCTCTCCTTACTAAAGAGAGGGATTGAGGGTGAGGTTTGATTTTATGTTTAATTACGTCTACCTACTTAGATATAGCTTTTTTATTTTTTGTTAAGAATAATTGCTTGAGGCTAATTACATTTTGCACCTGCTCAAACAGTTTTTTTGTGTGTCGTAACTTCAAATCATCTCAACGAAAATCGGCGGGAATCCCATCCCTTCAAGGGGGGGGAGGAATAGCCGCTCGCCGATTTAGTCATTAGTCATTTGTCATTGGTCATTGGTACTAATGACAAATGACTAATGACAAATGACTTCGATTTCCCCCCGGCTTCAAGCCGGGGGATGAGTTAACTGTTTTGAACCATCCAAACTAAAAATCCGAGAATTTGTTCCACAGGTGGGAGGGGATAATCCATCAAGTCGATGGTGACAATATTATCCTCCAGCTTCAAGAATCGCCATTGTGTACCACTACTAATTGAACCATATATTACGGCAACTGGACGATTTTTTGCGGCATTAAATCTTTGTGCTGCAACCATTTCTGCAATACATTGTCCAAACCCAGTTCTTAAATCAGCTTTTTTTGCTTCCACAATCACAATGCATGGTGCTTCAATTTCTAGCACTTCCGGCGAACGACTTAAAAGGAAATCACACATTCCATTAAGTCCAACTGCCTCATCAACTGTAAAATCTTCTCCAGAGAATAAGCTAATTTGGCGATTTAATATTCGTCTAACTTCTAATAATACTGGGTAAATAATTCCTTCGGAACGCGCTTTTTCACTAGCTGAAGAAGCAAGTGACAGACTTTCTTCAAGATATGCCGTCAGTGTAGTAGATGCTTCAATTGGTTCAGTTGCAGGAATAAATCGCCCACCTTCCTGTGTTTTTAACCGGAAAGCTTCTTTAACTTTACTAATAGTTGTAAACTGACTATAAGGCATAATTGGTAAAAATTATAGGTCGTAACCGTTAGCGTAGCCCGCACTTCGACCCTTCGACGCAGGCTCAGGGCAGGCAAGCTCAGTGACCACCAGAGGCATTGCATTGGCTATAAGATAACAATATTATTTTGTCACAGATTTTGTTATGAGGTGATATAATCCTGATATGCTATATATTGTCTTTTCTACGAGAGACAGCGCGATACCCTTCGGGTTCTGCAAAGCCGAACGTATCTATGCTTAGTAATGCTTTAGTGGGATGCACGATATAATTTAGGCAAAGATTTAAGCTGTCTACGATGTCTGCAAGAAATACGTTTCATGAACTGGTCAGGACTGCCCTTGAGAAGGAAGGGTAAGTAATTACTCATGATCCGTACCACATTGATTTGGGGTTTGTTGATTTTTACATCGACTTGGGTGCGGAACTGTTGCTAGCAGCGATAAAGGATAAGGAAAAGATTGCAGTTGAAATCAAAACGTTTTTGGCACCCTCAACAATTTCTGAGTTCCATACTGCAATTGGACAATTTATTAACTACCGCATTGCCTTCGAAGATGATGATCCAGAGCGGCGGTTGTATTTGGCAGATCCGCTCGACGTTTATAAGCGATTTTTCAGATATCCATTATTCAAACGGTCATTGTCTGTAACAAAATTCCCCTTTTGGTATATGACACAGAAAAACAGGAGATTGCAGAATGGATAAGCTAATTTTGTATCGTGAACTAATTCAAAGATTATTGACGGCGCGAGCAAAGTTGCGTTCTGGGAGTGATCCGATAGAAAGTCAAACCATTTTTGATACTACAAAAGACCACTATCAACTTATGCATCTGGGATGGAAGGATAGTAGTACCCGGATTTACGGCTGTGTGCTACATATAGATATCAAGGATGGAAAAATTTGGGTGCAGCATGACGGAACGGAGGATGCGATCGCAGATCAACTGGTGAGGGAGGGAGTGCCTAAGCAAGATATTGTAATAGCATATCATGCACCTCATGTACGGCAGTATACAGAGTTTGCTGTAGGGTAACTTTGAAGTAGAAATTTACATTTTGCACGCCTTCGATACTAGATACTATTAACAAAATAGGCGTATTCGTAATTCGCAATTATTTGTTCAACTACTTACAATATGCCCTGCTTCAACGCGATCGATTGTGTCCGTGGTCATTAAGTCACGCATGACGCGAAACACAACTTTGGTAAAGTCTCTTGCGTCATACAAATCCGTAAATCCGCTTTGAACCATGACCTTTTCAAGAAACGAGCGATGTTCGTCAGCGATCGCAGTTCGAGTATCTTCAATCTCCGTTGGGTTAACTTCTGGAATGTTTGTTCTAAATGTTTAATCAGGCATTGTTTTTTCTTGTGGTTTTACACAGCAACCGAGCAAAATCATTGCGCGGTTGCACCGTCCAAAGTCCTTAATGAATAAGGGGTGAAGAATTCCTCGTGCAAAATTTTGATTGCCCGAAGCCGATGAAAATCAAGCATTTCGATAAGGCAGAAGTACTAACATCCGACCAAATTAATTAAAAATCGGGATAAGAAGCATTACATGAACGCTACAAAAATTTTTCGGAGCTTTTTTACCACCTGACCGACTTTTCAAACACCCTCTATGTATTCATCAAACCTAGCTCTTGCAAAAGCTGTTCTAATATTGCTTGATTATGATTCTGCATAACTACAATATGAGCAATTTTGCCATAACAAGCTAGTTGCCATCGTTTCTCAATGAACTTCTCTGGACGCTCAAATACAACCGTAGTAGAGAAAGGATTAATCAGTGCAAAATTTCTTGATTCAGCAATTTTATTCCAGAAATATTCTGCTAATTTTCGACAGTTTAGTACTTCCTCTTTAAAGAGATGTTTTCGCTGTTCAATAGCATCCCAAAGAATGACTGGTGTTAATCCATTCCTACTACCTGTAATTGTTGTATCCGTTGAGCCAAGATATTCAATATCAAAGGATTGCACTTTTTCTTTCCGTGCTAGCACTATTCCACAAGGGACTGGAGAACCGATGAATTTATGACCACTAACTGCTATGGAACCAATTGGATATCGAGAGAAATCTAGAGGAGTAGCTTCTTCCATATAAGGAATTAGCATTCCTCCTAAAGCTCCATCTACATGAATATGAAACTGACTTATATTTAGTTCAGAAAGGATTGCTACTACTTTACTAATATCGTCCACTGCACCTGTAATTGTAGTTCCGACATTTACATTAATAATTGCAGGTTTATCCCTATTCTTATCGAGAGCTTCATACAACGAGGAATAATCTATTTCCCCATGAATCTGACTTTTTATCTCTACAAATGGTATGCGAAACATCCTTGCAGCTTTTACCACTGAATAGTGACAATCAGCCGAACCATAAAGAATTCCATCTGGATATAATTCACGCCCCATCAAAATACCGTAAAGGTTTCCTTCAGTGCCACAGGATGTTACATATCCCCATGCATCATCTTTTTCGAGATGATAAATATCTGCAAAAAAACTAATTATTTCTCGCTCAAAATCTTTAGTATTTATTCCATAATTACCTTCTACGTATGCATCACCTAAATTATTAAGTGTGTATTTTAAAAGCGGTAATATCCGGTGAGAATCAAATGCTAGATTATAAGGATAACCAGCATGAAGCTTTGAGCGACTTTCAAGACGTTCCAACAGACCATCAATCGAGAGAACAGACAAATTTGTAGTGGACATAATCTTAATCACATTAAACTCAGAAAAATCAAATTTTAATCTCACAAAACTACACAATATATTTAGTATTTTCTGTCAAGGTGTAGTTGTTATTTACTTGTAAATAACAGAGCATAATTCTAGGTAATTGAAAGGAATTATCCGTCTTTCCTAATAGTCAATCACACAGTTTCATGGCGTTATTTTGGCAAAAGCTATTCTCAATAGCTTTTTGGTGAAGGTATTGAGAATAGCAAGCAATTTTGCTCTGAATAAAGGCTCTCTTGCCCAGAATTTTTACTGTTATCTATGTGCTATACCTTACAAAATACTTATATACCAGGAAAACTGCTAAAACTATTTCACTAAAAACTAGTACAGCACGGCAGAAATAAGCAGACCATTAAATACTCTCCAAGAGTGGTATTAAATTTTGCAGCTAGCTAATTCACATTGCACGTTCATTCAGTCAGCGATACTTACTTAGTTTTATTTCTTATTTCCATAAAATCACATAGACACTGAATACTCAAGTATTACTAAGTAATCTTCATCACATCTTTAATTACTGAGTCATCTTCATGAAATTTTGATTCTTTGTATAACTGGTCTTCGTATCTTTTGCATTCCATAGGGTTGAAATTGTTGGTATAAAATTTATGCCTTTAAGGGACTGACAAATAAAAAAACATCCCAAATTTTCTTGTGGGATGTGTGTCCGCACTACGTGCCGCTACGCTAACACCCGTCGCATATTCAGGGCGGGCAGGACTTCGGCGTTGCTTAAGGAGTTAGCGATATATACACTAGCAGGTGTGGTGCGTTGCGCTGTGCGACAACGCACCCTACTAGCAATTTGATAATATTAACAAAGAGAGCGATCGCTAAATAAGATAGTTGACACTTGGGCTGCAATCGTACTGAAGCCGAATAAAACAACTGGACAAACTATGGTAGCAGCAATCAAAATATTTACTTGGCGGTAGCTTTGCCCCGTTTTGATCTTCTGAAAGTTTGTCCCAATTAAGGTTGCTCCTGTAAAATTACACCCCCGCAAGTCTGAGCCACTGAAATCTGCGTCAGCTAAGTCCTGCCCTTTGAAAGAGCAATTTTGCAAATTCTGGTTGGTGTAGTTCAGGTTATTCATAAACGGTTACAGTGCGATCGCACTTACTTAAGAGGTTTCAAAAACCCGGCTTCTTCACCGCTAATTTTGGCTTAACTAAATCCGATTCGGCTACAGTGCGATCGCAAAGCATAACGCTTAAATACATCTGGCTAGACATTAGATCCCATTAATAAAGTGGGTGATCGCTATAGAAATCAACATTGATTTAAGCAACTCCATCTGAGAGCAAATCAGTATAGTTGTTAGGATAGTCCCAATAACTAACTTGAGAGGTGTATGAAAATCAAACCAATCATTCATCGTAATCAAATAAGTGCGATCGTATCCCTCCAGTCGCTATAGGGTGATAAATACCTCTGGCAAGGATGCTGATGTGTAAGGATTCAGGTGTTTTAAACCCAGTCACAGAGATTGTTTCAAAATTGACTTTGGCCTATTAACATACCTTTAGTTGCAATAAGGCATGAAAATATAGGCGTTACGTAATTATTATTGAGAATACAAATTTGTGGCTAATCCACGGAAACCTTTATCAGAAAACGACTCTAGGGATTTTTGTATGACCTGAAACCTTACGATGATGTTAGTAGCAGTTCTGTTATCTATTTTTTATGCTACAAATAAACTACCAAAAATAATCTCAGACTCATATGAAATTTGTCCATCATGATTTAGGCCAATGCAAAAGCAATGAAATAATAGAAATAACCCTTTCTGGTAATGCTGCGAATGTACGTCTAATGGATAGTGTAAATCTTCAAAACTATAGGAATGATCGCAATCACAAATATATTGGAGGTCTAGCAACGAAATCTCCAATTCGCCTGCAAATTCCTCATTCAGGACATTGGCACGTTGCTGTAGACCTAATAGGTTTGCGTGGTAATGTCAACTCCTCTGCCCGTCTGCTTCCAAGCCCATTGCCGACGATTCAAGAAGCTCCCCTTTCTTCAGTTACTAGCCTAGTGCAGCCCGATTCTCCACTTGGTTTAGGTGAATACATACGTGAGTATGATGTATTCATTTCTCATGCTTCAGAAGATAAAGACGAGATAGTCAGACCGTTAGCAAATGCTCTAAAAAATGAAGGGTTGAGCGTTTGGTATGACGAGTTTGAACTAAAAATTGGGGATAGCCTCCGGCGGAAAATTGATCGAGGTTTAGCAAATAGTCGCGTAGGGCTTGTTATCCTCTCACAATCATTTATCAGTAAAGGCTGGACAAACTACGAGTTAGACGGAATTGTCACACGAACAATAACTGGAGAACAAATTTTGCTTCCTATTTGGCATAAGATTTTAAAGCAGGAAGTTATCAAGTTTAGCCCTTCACTTGCTGATAAAGTCGCAAGAAGTACAGCAACACATACAGTTGAGGAAATTGCTAATGAGATTGCAGAGTTAATCAGAAATGTCAGCAATGCATTATAACAAATCGCTGAACCCGAACGGAGTATAGGTTGTCTTTAATGTGGCATAGGTTATCTGCGTCCAGTTAGCTCAACCGTTAGTATGATCGTATATCTCCTATAACGTGCGTTGCGTTGCGCGAGAACGCACCCTACTACTGGTAATTTCATAATATTAATAAAGAGAGCGATCGCCTATTACCTAAATTAAGCGATCGCAAAAGCAACTTAGACCTCTTTCCAGTTGACTAATTGTTCTCGTTTTTCTCAGTTCTCTATTCAAAGAGAATATGATGTTTCCAAGAGTTCCCAAGGAGCAGATTTTCTGACTTGCTCCCACACAGGACTATACAAGGCTTCATACAATTCCCGTGCCATTTCCACCAGCCCCGCATAACCAGCGTAAGCATGATGACGTTCATGGTTAATATCCAAAAAAGGAATTTGTGCTTTCAGCGCTGTATATTGATTGCCAGCCCCAGCAATCAACACATCAGCTTTTGTATTCTTGAGTACCTTTAGCAATGCCGGGGGAGTTCCATCGGCCAAAACAATGCCATCTTCACCAAGCAATTGCTTAATTTTGGCTTTCTCTTCTTCTGTACTCTTTTTGTCAGTAGTAGCAATAACTTCCATTCCCAAGTCTTTGGCTGCTAAAATAAGTGACCAACTTTTTACACCACCACTAGCAAGAATAATCCGCTTGCCTTTTAACTGAGAACGGTAGGGAGCTAGGGCAATATCTAGGGTTGCGGTTTCTTCTCTTATCAACGATTCTGTGCGTTCTTGAAGATATTTGTCGCCTAATTTTTCTGCAATATTTCGCAAGCAATGGTTGAGGTTTTCCACACCATAGAAGGATTCTTCAATATAAGGAATTCCATAACTTTCTTGCATTGTTTGTGCCATTTGCACTACTACATTCGAGCAAATTACTACATTCAACTTGGCACGATGAGCATAGCAAACTTCTTGATAGCGAGCATCACCTGTAATTTTGGAGAGAACGCGTATACCCAATTTCTTGAACAGTGGTAAAACATTCCACAATTCCCCAGCAACGTTGTATTCACCAACGATATTGATATCGAATGGTGTGATAAATTCTGGTTCTGCCGTTCCGATTACATATTTCAATAAAGTTTCATTGCCGATGCGATTACCTAAATTTTTACTACCTAAAAATCCAGGTGCATTTACATATATAACCGGAATACCAATTTTATTTGCAGCCATTTTACAGACGCTATCGATATCATCACCAATCAAAGCAGTGACACAGGTAGCGTAGACAAATACAGCCGCAGGATTGTAGCGTTGAACAACTTCGAGAATAGCTTTGTACAGCTTCTTTTCACCACCAAAAACAACATTACTCTCACCAAAGTTAGTAGTAAAAGCAATTTGGTGTAGTTGAGAACCTGATGAGAGGCTACCATGAGTTGCCCAAGGGTTGTGAGTGCAAGCAACAGGGCCATGTACTAAATGAGCAGCATCAGTAATTGCTCCCACAGAAACCATCGCCCCATCAAAAGGACAATTCCCTTGAGTTGCACCTGGTTGTGCTGCTTTATTGCAAGATAGTTTTTTGCTATCAGGCAATTTTTTTTGGTTATGTAGACAGGCTGTCTCGTTGAGTAGTTCGTTGATTGTGACTTGGGTATTTTTCATGTCTTTGCCTCGCGCTGAAGATTAATACAAAAAGGGTAAAAGGAGTAAGCACAATCAAGGTATTTTATGGTGTGTTTACGCCACATTCGCTACAATAAAAAGTTTTCAGATATGCCAAAAGCCGCCACAAATGGAGTTTAAAACCCTTACCAAAGAAAGGCGGTTTAGAACATATCCTGTAAGAAAGCTGAGTTGCAAAGCGACACACCACACAAACTTTAACAGGTAGTAAATTAATCCCTATTTGGACACTTTTTGCTTTTCGCTTTCTTCAAAGAGTTACGAAAAATCGCAACTGATGCACTAGCACTTTCAGGTAAAACAGCCAACTCCTCTCACATATCCTGTTTGCACAGGAAGGAAGACCTGTTAATGCTTTTAGGATTCTTAGCTTCTCTAAATGTTAGCCTAGCATAATTATTCAAAAATGATTTTCTTTTTGATTTTTTGCTGTAAAAATACTCAACCGAGTTGGATAATGTAGCAAGTTTAGATAAGCAAATAAACCTTAGTAAAACAGAAATATCCCCTAGTAATAGAATTACAAGCCGCAGATACCCGACTTATTTAAGAAGTCGGAGTTCTTGTTTCTGCGCGTTTGATTCAGGATTGCTATAGTAATAAATTAGACTTTACAAACATCCTTGAAAGTGCGGCGACATAAAGGGGAGGGGAATGGTAGCATTCACTAGCGTTTGTTTGGTCGCCTAAACCGTTCAAGTCCGGCTTGACTGTGGACTATACTCTATAGTTGACGATCGCTTGCGGTTATTGGTAAGGGTCGAGAGGTTCTCTGCGGCGGGCTACGCCTACACCTTCTTCATTAGAGATAGTGCAGTATGAGATGTGGTGCGTTGCGATCGCAATAAATAAATACTAACTATTTGATAACATTAACAAAGTAGGCGATGTCTACGATGGGCGATCGCCTTCTTCAGCAGAGAGAACAAAAATACTATGGCAAAGCGTAAGAAAAGCAATCTCCAGTGGATTAAAGAAACGCTTGAACTCAAACCTGATCATCGCTGGGAATCTCCATCAGGCTATAAAATTTTTGTAGCAGATCGAGGCGCTGTTCGCTTCAATGTTCCTCAGAATTGGGTTTTTGAGCCACAAGAAAAATCCTTCAAGTTCATGGATAGAAAACCGCCTGATGATGATTGCTGCCTAGAAGTATCTTTTAATCGTCTCCCACCCAATGACTGGAGCCAGTTTCCGCTAAAATCCACCTTGAAGAAAGTCATGGAAGACGATAGCCGCAACGTCATTGCTAGGGGAGAAATTTTTACCGTCAAGCGCCAAACCGCCAGAATTGTCTGGACAGAGATGAAGTTCATTGACACTCAGGCAGAGCCACGGGAAGCTTTTTCGCGGACTTGCATTGGTTTGGGGTCGAATGTTCAGTGCTTGATTACATTCGATTATTGGGTAGATCAAGCAGAGCCGCTAATACCCATTTGGGATGAAGTGATGCGTAGTCTCACACTAGGGTTATATATCCGTGACCCAATGACTGGTCTGGCTTTCCCAGACTGAAGCTCAAGAATGAATCGTGAGCATAGGTCAAATTGAGGCGTCACCCGTCGTAGACATTGCATTTGAGGTAATTGTTTTTTGCGGAGTTGGGGCAATTAATAATACTCCTGCTTTCAATAGATATAGCATGGGAGCATCTCAATGAGTGTAAAAAGCCTTGTAAAACCTCACCCCAACCCTCTCCTTACCAAGGAGAGGGAGCAAGAATCTTGTTTCTCATCTGGTATATTTCCTTTCACTGAGATGCTCCCTATAGCATTGATAGGATAAGGTTTATTCGTGATTAAAACCTGAGAAATCTCACATTAGAGATTACTTAAGTCATGATTAAACTAGTTACTTTTATCACTAGTGTATAGCTGTTTGAACTCCTATGCTTATAAACATGAGACATCAACCAGATTAAGGTTTACTGAACTTTAATCATGCAGTTTACAAAAGGAGATTTAGTGATGAATATCAAACAAATTCTTGCTGGTGCAGCGCTTCTTTTACCATTTGCTGTTACTTCTATTCCTTCACAAGCATCAGCATTCCAGGTTATTGTTAATCCCCACGGTCTTAATAGACCTGCTCAAACAATCGCACAAAAACCACCACAAGTTAAGCGTCATGCACCACCAGCGAAAAAGAAAGTGTTGGTTCCTGGACATTGGGAAAAAACAAATCATGGTCGCAAATGGGTTGCGGCTCATTATGTATACAAGTAAAAACGCCTAAAACCCCAAACAATTTGGAATTCTTATCATCTCCCTACTTCTAATAGGAAGAAAGGCAAATAAAAACTTTTTACTCAAGATTTGAGAGTTACCCATGAAATTGGCATCATTAACAAATGTTTTCGTTGCAGGTGCGATCGCTCTCGGCGCGACTGCAACCATCAATCAACCAAGTCAAGCCGAAAGTAGGCAAGGATTTTATTGTGACACCTCAGGAAACAAACCTGTGACGGTGTACAGAAATTTTAGAGGTGTTTCTGAGCCTTGGATTCGCTGGACTTCCAATTACTTCAGAGACGCTGGCTACAATAAACTGACGCGCTGTCAAGACGTGAGCCACCGCTTGGAAACTTACCGCCGCAACAGAGAACTGAAGTTTATTACTGTCGGCAAAATGAATGGACAAAATGTGGTTTGCACTGCAAATCAAGTCAATGGTCGTTGTGAAAACTTGATATTGACCCTCAAACCCAGTGAAGATGGCGTGCAGGCGCTAAATAATCTTCTGGCTTGGCACCAACCCCTGAGTAAAAGCAATAGAACACCTTACGTTGATTTGAGAGAACATCTAGGGATTCCCAAAGAATAAATACAGCTATTTCCAGGTAAATAGACCATGTGGTAGGGGCACAGCATGCTGTGCCCCTACCACAGATAATTGATAGAAGTATATCTGAATACATCTGCCAGAAAGCCGCAGACTGAAGTAGATTCTGTAGGTGTCAAAGATATTATTATTATTATTTTACCTGGTGAGATTAAGGCTATCTTGAACAAGGTAGTCGAGACAGAAAAAACCGCTCAAGCAAACGTAGTCAGACGTAGAGAAGAAACCGCCGTTACTCGCAGTATGCTAAACACACCTAAAGTGATGGAGGATAACCCCGTTGCATTGCGTCTGAAGGAACTCGAAGTATTAGAGCGGATTGCTTAACTTCTATTTCACTATGGACTTCAGATAATCCAATAGCAATCAAACAGCATGAGGATTTTGGAACTGGTCTGGCTTCACATGGTGTCCAAGTAGTTTATCCAATTAGTTCTAAACATCTTCTAATTATGTTTGAATCAAACTTTTGGAATAAGCTCAAGAGTTATGACAGAATGAGCATTCCCCTGTCAGAAAACGATGTAAAATTGTATAACAAGCTACAAGCGAATCAATGTTATAGACAAACTTACTCCAGCGATAAAAATTTTGAGCTTTTGCTAACCTGAATTCTAGTGATCGCATCTCTTCTATATATAGCCTAGCGCTATGGCTACGCCCATCGCAGGCATTACACCATTTTGGTGTAAAGATACACACTTGTGAGTATCTTTACACTCAGTCCGCATTAAAATATATACTTTATAGATAAGCTCTAATTATGCCGATTCAATGGCATGGAGTCACTGCGATGTCAATTGATGAAGTTAAAAACCAGCAAAATAATGATCTAGCTGAACCTGCTACAGACTTAATAGAAAAACTAGTAAAGGCAAAAGACAAGAAAAAATCTAAAAAATCCAAACGGATGTTTGATGGTAGCACCGAAGTTTTTGCCAAGAAAATTCCCAAAAAGACTTTTGAAACTGAACTAAAGCAACTCCAGATTGAACTAGTCAAAATGCAATACTGGATTAAGCATGTCGGCTATCAGGTTGTCGTCATATTTGAAGGGCGCGATGCTGCCGGCAAAGGAGGAGTAATTAAACGCATTGCCGATCCACTCAATCCTCGTGGCTGTCGTGTAGTTGCCTTGGGAACCCCCTCTGATCGTGAGAAAACTCAGTGGTATTTTCAGCGTTACGTGCAACATCTTCCGACAGCAGGCGAAATTGTCCTCTTCGATCGCAGTTGGTACAACCGAGCCGGAGTTGAACAGGTGATGGGTTTTTGTACCGAAGCAGAATATCAAGAATTCATGCAATCTTGCCCGGAATTTGAACGAATGCTGGTGCGATCGGGCATTGTTTTAATCAAGTACTGGTTCTCGGTCAGCGATGAAGAACAAGAGCAACGCTTTCTGTCTCGCAGTCACGATCCAGCAAGGCGCTGGAAACTCAGCCCAATGGATTTGGAATCACGCGATCGCTGGGTAGAATACTCCAAAGCAAAAGATACCATGTTTGCGTACACAAATATTCCAGAAGCTCCCTGGTTTACGATTGAAGCGGATGATAAAAAACGGGCGCGGCTCAACTGCATTCATCATTTGTTGAGCAAAGTTCCTTACGAAGATATGACACCTCCTCCCTTGGAACTTCCGTCTAGACCTGTGGCTGATGAGAATTATGTTCGCGCCCCCCGCAATGAGCAGTTCTTTGTCCCTCAAGTGTATTAAGCAACATCACTGTTGTGTTGCAGCTTCTCGCTAATGATTGAATATAGCGATGTGCAAACGTTATCTATGGGTGGGGCGTAGGCGCATACTCCTGCAAGCAAGCTACGCGGAGCGTCTGGTAGAGAAACGGCTTGTCGCCAGATATCGCCCAGAAATTTGTCGGTTAAAGCGAGCCCAGTTTCTAGATTTTCGGTGAGTGGTGAGATGTCTGCAACGGCTTAATTCTTGTGCATCTCACACACCATCTCTAAATATACAAAATATACAGTGACTTTTTGTAAAGTTTGGGCGAATCATATATCTACCCCTAAAATTTAGAACTATACTAACTTGACTAGTTAATTCTCTAGGAAAATTTATCTGTGATCAGCCTAGCAAGTGTCTCCAATACCGTGTCCGAAGTGGAAAGTGATGGTTTAGGTGAAATTGATAACCTTGATAGGCAACTGTATCAGCGCTTCCAGAATAAATTTTTGGTTCATCCTTCATTGACACGACTTATAGTTAGTTTTCAAGCTAATAAAACTAGACCTATCTATCGGTGGTACAAATACAAAGAAGCTTTTTCTGCATCTCTTATAGAATATCTATTACAACAATATAAAATTACTCAAGGCAAGGTTCTAGACCCATTTGCAGGCAGTGGAACTGCGCTATTTGCTGTTAGAGAAGCTGGAATTGATGCTGACGGTATTGAATTATTGCCTATTGGTCAACAAATAATTAATGCTAAAAAGCTTTTAGATTATGAATTCACTCCTGAAGATTTCGAGAGTATAAAAGATTGGTCAAAGTTACAGGTTTGGAAGCAGCGTGAGCAGACAAAACACTTACCCGAATTGAGAATCACAAAGGGAGCTTATGCTGAACTAACTAAAAATGCAATTGAGCAGTATCTTGAAGCTTGTAAACAAGAAAATAGTAGAGTAGAAGCAGTTTTAAACTTTGTCTTACTGTGCGTTTTAGAATCCATAAGTTACACACGTAAAGATGGACAGTACCTCCGTTGGGATTATCGTTCCAATCGTGGACAGAGCAAGAAACCTTTCAATAAAGGCGAAATTTTAGAGTTTGATAATGCGATCACCAATAAAATAAGTGAAATTATTGATGATTTACAGCCTTATACACAACAAATTGAGCTTTTTCCAATTAAAAATTCTCAAGGACAAATTCATCTTTATGAAGGATCTTGTCTTAAGATTATGCCGCGCCTAGCCAATGCCGTATATGATGCAATTATTACATCCCCACCCTATTGCAATCGATACGACTATACTCGCACTTATGCACTAGAACTAGCTCTACTTGATATTTCTGAAAAGGAGTTAATTAACCTTCGTCAGGAAATGCTAAGTTGTACAGTTGAAAATCGCCCCAAAGATTTATTGAGTATCAACTCAGATTGGAAAACAGCCTTAACTATTGCTGATTCACAAAATTTGTTGCAGGCTATCTTAAAATATCTAGATAACCAAAAAACAAAGGGTGTGTTGAATAACAATAATATACCAAGAATGGTCAGAGGATATTTTTATGAGATGGCGTGTGTAATACAAGAATGTTTTCGTGTTCTTAAACCAGGGGCACTTTTATTCATGGTTAACGACAATGTTCGCTATGCAGGTGCAAGCATTTCAGTAGATATGATTCTCTCTGATTTCGCCCAACAGCTAGGTTTTGTTATTGAAAATATTCTTGTTTTGCCAAGTGATAAAGGTAATAGTAGCCAGCAAATGGGAAATCATGGACGCAATCCATTGCGGAAGTGCGTTTATGTGTGGAAAAAGCCATAACTCGAATTCTTATGTGTTCCTATCGTAATCATCTTCAATCCATTGATGATCTTATAACAACTTATGAAGCAATCCGTGGAGGTTTTGTGGCTCTTGCACTGGAAAAAAATCGACGTGCCACGCCTTATGTAGCAGAAGCAAGGGCACTTAAAGAAGCTGCTGCTCAAGCTGAGAGTCCTGTTGAATTACTAAAGATTAAGGGCATTGAGATGGGACTGTTAACTGCGGCAGGCTTATCTGACAAATCTCTAGCGCACCTAATGTCAGAGGATAAGGTAGAAGCTATAAATGGTCTGATCAAAAATTTTCTTGAACCAGCAGGTGCAAACTTTCCAGAGGAATTGGTTTTTAGATTTTTGCTGACTCGTGGTGACACACTTGGTGGATCAATGCGAAATGTTGGAGGCGCGTTGGCACAAAGAAAGCTGACTCGTGCAATTCTCTCCACTCTCACGATCGCTGGTACAAGATACCACTGGCAACACTCAAAGAGTAAAAAGTGGATAGCTATGACAAATAATGACTCAGAAATTGAGTTATCTTTACGGGGAATAAGCTGGCAGAGCGAGATTGGTAATCGCACACTAATTTATAACCTGACTGTCCCACTAGTTAGAAGTAATGTGGATCTATGTTTGTTTAACCTTAACCCAGCAGAGTTAGTAGCCAACAAATCTAGCGCCATTGAACCATCTGTAGTTGCGCCATACGTTATCGCCCTTGGTGAACTTAAAGGGGGTATAGATCCCGCAGGCGCAGATGAGCATTGGAAAACTGCACAAGCAGCACTAAATCGTATACGTGAAGCATTTTCTAGAGTAGGGCATTCACCTCTTACTTTCTTCGTAGGATCAGCGATTGCCAGAAGGATGGCAGGCGAAATCTGGAATCAATTGGAAAACGGCACTCTCAGTAACGCTGCTAACCTAAATCAAGAGAACCAAGTCGCATCTATTTCTCGTTGGTTGTGCAGTCTATAAAGACATATCTGCTGGTAGTGATTGTGTTCCCCATGATGCGATGGCTACAACGGGTTACTTCTTGTCCATTTCACACAGAATCCCTAGACAACTCGACAACAGGGGTAAAATAGAAGCAATTCCCTTTTCTTAAAAACGTCATATACTCAAAGCAGTGCAAAACTATGGCGTACAGCGACTTTACTTTAGAAAAAGCTGCGGCTGTTTTGGGAATCACCACCCAAGAAGCCGATCTGTTTCCCAAGCTTGTACCTCTTTCTATTCCTTCGTGGTTAAATGAAACTTTAGGAAAGCGAACCCAACTAGCTCTGATTAGTGAAAAGGCTCGGAGCGAATTTATTATTGTACCGATTTTACTAGCCTGTCGCGATCTCAGCCAAGATAGCTTGGCTATTTTCTCTGGACAAATACTTGACGTTGATCCTGCACAGGGCTTGATTGGGGAATGTGATTTTATTTTAGCAATAGCTCCACCTTTACCACCATTGCGATCGCCAATTCTCACTGTTGTGGAAGCGAAGAAAAATGATGTTGAAGCTGGGTTAGGACAGTGCATCGCGCAAATGGTAGCGGCGGATTTATTCAATCGTTCATCTGGACAAGCAGAAATACCCGTGTATGGATGTGTGACAACAGGAGAAGTATGGCAGTTTCTTCAACTTTCGCAAAAAGTGGCTTTGCTTGATAAGCAAAGATATTACTTGGATAACGTAGGAGCCATTTTAGCAATTGTACAGACAATTGTTCAACAATTCAGTAGTTAATTTGTCTAATACTTTGTTTTTGGAAATCTACGCTTTTTTCAGCACCTACATAAATTGTATGCAAAATATTTAGGGTTGCTGTGCGGTTGGTACTATCTATTGTCTGTTTTATCGGAAACGAAAATTTAAAGGCGATCGCTTAACTTCACCCAGTATAAATATGCAGTGGCGTGTTGTCGAGTTGGGGCGTCACCGAACAGCCCGTCGCAGACATCGCTAAAACGGTCTACTTCTTATGCATCTGACACACAATCCCTGTCATGCTTAGGCGAAGCCCGTCGCAGACATCGCAACAACGGACTACTTCTTGTGCATTTTACAGATAATCTTTAAAGGCGATCGCACCAACAGTCTACTTCTTCTGTCATGCGTAAGCGAAGCCCATCGCAGACATCGCACCAACAGTCTATTTCTTGTCCATTTTACAGATAATCTCTAAATATGCAGTGGCGTGTTGTTGAGTTGGGGCTACGTCTACGCAATTAATCCTGCACTCTTGCAAAGCGAATTTGTGTTTCAGTGACGACAATAAAGCTGTCAGATAGCTGCTCAGAATAATTTTCTAACAACCTCTGTAGAGTTTTGATCTTGTTAGCAGATCGATCATTTCCAAGACGAAGGAGAATAATACCTCTATGAGGTCGTTGTTCTCGGTAAACTTTCTCACCAAAGTCCTTATCACTAGTAATCAGAATCCAGTTCTCACCAAAAGCCTTTTGAATGATCTCGTCATCATCAATTCCTCGTGCTTCTTCGTAAACTGAGAAAACCTCATGCCCCTGATCACGAAGCCAACGCGCCACAACCACACCAGTACACTCGTCTACCAGTAAGCGCATCTATGCCATCTCCACAAGCAGTGGCATAAAACTGGTACTTTCTAGTGACCGGGATGCAAACAAAAGACAAGCTCGAATGTCCGCTTCGAGTAAACCTTCATATTCTTCGACAATTTCTGTTACTGTCGCGCCGTGTGCAAGCAGATTCAGAATATACTCAACTGTAATGCGTGTGCCCCTAATCACTGGCTTACCTACCATGATTTTCGGGTTAGCTGTGATCCGATTCAATAGTTCTTGATCTGTCATAGTTCCTTTTCTTGTGCCGTCTAGTTACAACTATCATAGGCAATCTTGTTAAGTTGTCGCAATCTAACAAAGGCGATCGCTACAATGGTCTACTTCTTCTGAATTTCACACACAATCCCTGGAGGCGATCGCACCAACGGTCTACTTCTAGCAAAGTTTTTTGGGAAGGTATATGGAGTGCAGCAAAAGTTGAAGCACTCTGGGCTGTAGTAGGTATTGCGTTAGCTCCGTTTACATTCGGCGTATCTTTGGCGGCTACTGTATATGGCACTATTCAGGAATGGAATGAATCTCAAAAAAGAGTACTTGTGCTTGGTGAGGCATTAATTCAATGGATTAAGTAGGGCTATCCTGATATTAGTGATGGAAAAGCCTATCTTAATAAAATCAAGAAAAAATTAGAGACTGGTAATTTGTAGTTAAATCACATCTTGTGTCTGCGGCGGGCTACGCCGATCACACCATTTAATCTAAAAAAACGTCATTAAAAATAGTCTTTTATTTTACAGCTTTTCTTTGACCAAAATGCAAGTAAAATCTAAAACGAGACTGTATAAGAGTTATATTGTTTAAATCATTAAAACAGATTGTTTCTAGATAACCCTAAAACTTGCATTTAGGCTAGAAATAGACTATTTTTTATTTCCACGCCAAAAAATATTGAATTATATGATATTGAGGTGCGTTGGCGTAGACCGCCGGAGGCATCGCTAATGGAATTTATTGGTGTTTTAATTGAAAACTATGAAACTGAACGCATTCCGAAGTTGAAGGTCAGAACTACTAGGCTCTATTTTTACAAACTGACTACTGTGGCTTGTCCTTTAACTGCCGTGGCTAAAGTAGCTAAAACCTTCGGTACTAGAGGTTTCATATCTATCAAACGGTTAGATTGTGCTTGTAAAACAATTACCGCAATATCGAACTGTGGTAAATTTTGTTGAAATGACAAGTTGCGATCGACAGTGATGAAAACATCAAAGTTAGCTTCTGCAAGCGCAAGAAATTGACCATTCTTTACCCCAGCCCATCCCATCTGAGGAACCGTTTGCACCTCATAGCCAACAAATTCCCTCGCTAGTTTGCGGTCAATACACTCATCCAACAAGAGTTTCATGCTATGCCACCATGCCAACAAGCTGCTTTTCAGCCTCCTCAAGCAAGGCGATAACTTGCTCTCTGGTAACAGTCGGAAATCCATCCAAAAAATCGTTAATCGATTCGCCTGCCTTGAGATAATCCAGAAGCGTCTGCACGGGAACCCTAGTTCCAGCAAAGACTGGAGTACTGCCCATAATTTCAGGGGATGCGCTGATAATTGGGGAGTATTTAAACATAAATCTTTCACCTCCGGTTCCGTACCTACCAGTTTATCAATTCACACACAATCCCTAAAGGCGATCGCACTATCTCGTAAATTAGTTTTATTAACGCGCAATCATCGGGATTTGGGCAAAGTACCCGGATTGTTACAGCACTTTTAGATCAAACCCGCCACAAAAATGAATCCTAAAACAAAGCTTAGTATTGGTTTTAGTACTTTTATCTGTGGCACGTTTGATTGCAATCGGATTTCTCTGGATGACCGTCAAGATTATGGAGAAGATCGATTAATTGGGCTAGGAATGCTTGATGGACGTATTGTAGTTGTAGTATTTACAGAACTAGACGAAGAAACAATCCGAATTATCTCACTTCGTAAAGCTTTACCTTATGAACGAAAACGCTATGAACAATACCTCAAGAACGAACTGGGAGAAAGTTGATTCGCTGACAGAAGAAGAAGTTGATACATCCGATATTCCTCCTTTAACTGAGGAGTTTTTTAGCAAGTCTCGATGGTGGAAGCCTGTTGCGTCGTTGAATGTTCTTGTTCAGATAGAACCTGAAACATTGGCTTGGTTCCAGTCTCAGGGTGAAGATTATGAAAAGAGAATGGCCGCAGCACTACGAATCTATGCAGAAGCTCACCAAATGGGGCAAAAGTAAAAAGTTACTAGATGAACGTGATGTCTACAATGGGCTATGCCTATGCACCATTTAATCTAAAAAATCGTCAATTAAAATAGTTTTCAATTTAAATGAATGATAAATTTAAGATGGAAATAGTTTATAAACAAAGTTAAATTTACTGATAAGTAAGTGGGTTAAATTAAATATCAAGCCTCACCCTCAATCCCTTGAGGGTGAGGCTTGATCTTATGTTTAAAATGGTTTTAAATTAGGTAATATTTCAGGTAATATTTCGCATTTTATTGTAAAACTTGCCATAGCCGGGAAAAGCTCAATATCCTCAATAGTGATAGTGAATCTGGGGTGAAAACCATTTGGCGTGGATTGCGGCGATTACACGATATCGCTGCTACCTGAAAACTTTTTCACTCACCTGTTTTCAAACTAAATATCAGATTTTTCCGGTTGAGCCAAAATATAAGTGAATAATTATTTTACATTGAATATGTATAGCTAAAACTCATGGAAATACCCCAACGCGTATCAGTGCGCTACAAAGACGCGTCTTTCAATAGTAATGAAATCCGCTTGAGAACCTTGCGGCTTGGGTTGCAAATATGGGATGAACAAACCAAACCTAGAAAAACAGAGCTTTATCAGTTTATATCGTCTTGCTTGAAACAAGTTGACCGCCAAGATCGTTTTATGTTTTCTCTGCTGTTCATAGAATTAACAGACGTCATACGCAATTCTTCGCTAGAAAGGGGAACGAAAGAGGTTCTGATTAAAACAGCTTTTAGGGAGTTTGCTTGTGCGATAACAGACTTTGAAGACGTTTCCAAATGAGGTTTATTATGGGGGTGCTGGTATTGCTTCGGCGTAGCCCAGCCCAGGCATCGCCCTGAAGTCAGCTAATCTAATGGATTGAAACCTGTATTAGTGACAAAAGTAACCATTTAAACATGACTTTTGTCACAGGCGTATACCTGATTATTCCGATTAGATAGAGAGTATACAAATCAATTAATGCAAGGCAGATAGAGGATATATGAACCGCTTGAAATCTATTCTTCTTGGAGGCTTATTAGCAGCTGCTTCAATTGCTGCTTTTTCCCAAAATGCTAATGCTGCTGAATTTAAATCTGAGCATGATCATTTAAATCGAAATACTGTAGCTTTTAATAACGGTAGAGTCCAACACGAACGTCAAGTCCGAGAACAACGCGCTCGTGAATTGCGTGAAAGACGCGCTCGTGAATTCCGTGAACGTCAAGCCCGTGAACGACATATTCGTGAATTGCGTGAACGTCAAGCTCGCTTTGGTCACTAAGAAAACGTGAATTCGACGGCTCATCTACTGTCCGCCTAATTAGCTAAATCAAAAGACCTCTAAGAGGTTTGACTACGCAAAAGCGTCCCTCTCCGACTCGGAAAGAGACAGACTTTAACTTTAGTTCAAGGCAGGGAAAGGTTCGTTGACCTGCTGTTGAGAATGCAAATATTCTTTGCATTTAATTGATTTGAGAATTGGCTCTTAATCCAGTTCGCTAGAATTACTATAGTTTTCGGTTTGAAATTTTTGAATAAGTCTAACATTGAATATGGTAATGCGTCTTCCCATAGTTGTTGCCACCTTTATGGTTGCCAGCGTTAGTATAGGTACACTTTTGGGCGTTGCAGCTCCCGCTTCAGCTCAGGAGATAATCACTTGTTCAAGTGAGAATAATCACAGGAATACTTGTTCAATACCTGGTAGAGGCAGAGTGAGGCTTGTTAGACAATTGTCTAGCGCCAGTTGTAGAGGAAATTGGGGCTATAGGAATAATCGTATTTGGGTGAAAAATGGTTGCCGAGCTGAGTTCTCAGTTGGCGATCGCAGAAACGGCAGGTATGACAGAGACGACAGAGACGGCAGATATGACAGATAGGAAATTGGGTATTTGGGGTCGCCCTGTCAAAAGCGTCTAACGGGCGATGTGCGTTCGCGGCTGTTGCCCTTGGTGTCAGCCATGCCATATCTACCCCAAAACGCTACAAGATACTAATAGGGTTCAGGCTCGGTCTGCGCCCTTACCTGAACCCTTAGTATTGAAAGCCAAAGCCAGATTAATTATTGGTGATGGCGAATCTCCCAGCGTTCATGACGAATAGCTTGATGTTCACGATGACGTGCTTGAGCGATTTCTCGACGTTCGTGACGAATAGCTTCACGCTCGCGGTGACGTACTTGAGCAATTTCTCGATGGTCATGACGAATAGCTTCACGCTCACGATGACGTGCTTGAGCGATTTCTCGACGTTCGTGACGATTAGGTGGTGTCGCTGCATCAGCTTTTTGAGAAATAGCTAAAGCTGAGGCAGAAATCATCAATCCAGCAAAAACAATGGATGCAAAGCGGTTCATATGCCTACCTTTAAAAGGATACTAGCTTTTCTACAATCAGCAAAAAATAGATTCCAGAAATTAGAGAAAGATTTATGAAGCTCAGGAATAATAGGCGCTATCTAAAAAGTAAGAAATACCATTAGTGTCAAAGCGAAAAGTACTTGGACAACTCATGCTCCATTCCGGTTTAGCGATTTGTAATGGTGCCGCGATCGCTGCTCTTCATCGACCCAATTTCCTCAGGTAAGTTCAACATAGGTTTGCATTGCCGCTTTCGTCACCTCATGAATGAAATCAAAGTCAGCTTCTGAGAGATGACGAAGACTAGTATGCATTTACTGTCATTCTTATTAGACTTGTCCCCAAGATAAATTGGTGAGAAAAACAGGTGGTAGCTAAAGATTTTCCAGACTACCACCATGCGAAATAGAATCTTAACCTGTCACTAGCGATCGCTAATAAAGCGATGCCAACACTTTATCTGCTGCTGCCCGGAATGCAGTTGCTGCACCAGCGCTCATATCCCGTGGCGCACAGATCCGATTTCTCACATAGGCGAGTGTGATGGCTCCAACCGCAGACACAATCGGATCGGCATTGTCTTTGCCACCCACTCGCCCCCACGGTAATGCTGCGCCATTACCATTGATGAGATAGTCAGCCAGCAGTCTGAGGTGAAAATCAACCGCTTCTTTAACGGCTGTTGTGTCGCCATTGACCGCCAATGCTTGCACCCCGGAGTTTTTGAGGATGTCTCCTAAAGCAACTTCTCGGTTATCAGTCAACCTCTCAGCCGCTTCTGCCCGAAATTGAATTTCCTGGCTAAGTGCTGGGTCAGGGGGCAAGGGATTGCCGATTGGTGTCACGCCCCATCGACGACGCAGGAGTAAATTATTAGTAGTATCATCCGATTTGACACGGTGATAGGCGGGACGCTGTTTGAGTGCTTCAAACCAAGCGTTGATGCGAGGATATCGGGGATTTCCCTTGAGGTGATATCCCCGATAAACGGGTAAGTTAGCTGCCAATCGGTCTAAATGCGGGCTATAGGTAATGTCTACGATGCTAAATGTTGATAAAAAGTAGGGGCTAGGATACTTTCCAAGAAGTTGCTCCAGTTCGTCTAATTTCGCTTCAAAAGCTGCCTGTAAGCTTGCTAATTCATTAGGATCTTCAGGGGCTTGTCTCAGAAATTTGTAAGCGATATCTCTCACACCATTGGTTTCAGCATCCTCAAGCCACTGCCTAGCAACGGCGTTTTCCTCTGGGTCTTCAGGGAGTAAGGTTGGCCCAAATCGTTCTTCCAATGCTAACAGAATGTCTTTGGATTCATAGACTAACTTTCCCTCAATTTTCGCAGCAGGGACAAGGGTTGTAGGAACTAAATCGGTATACCATTTAGGCTTGTTGGTCAAGTCGATAAACTCTGTCGCAAAGGGAATTTCTTTTTCTTCGAGAGCAAACCAAACCCGTTCGCAAAATGGACACCAAGAGTTGGTATCGCGGTAGAGCAGTACTGGCGGTTCTGTATCTGGTGGCAGTTTATGAAGACTGCTAGGGATGGGAGCGGTAGAAGGGGATTGCCCTGGTCTACGCACCCGTCTAGCAGGGGTATTTTTTTGAGCAATTTCTAACAGTTGTTCCCAATTAGTTACTGTGTCTTGAATTGACATATTTCACCTTAATTTAAGTTAACTTTTATCAAACAGAATTCAGGAGTCAGGAGTCAGAATTCAGAAGGAATTCTATATGACTGACGGATGAATAACCGGGTTTAATACCCCCACCAAATCTACGATTTGGTGGTCTTAAATCAGTCGCGGATCTGAATCCCCGACTGATTGATTCTGACGCCTCGGCGGAGTGTCTCCGGCTCCGCTCCTGAATTCTGACTTCTGAATTCTTCTTCAAAACTTTTAAACAGATAAAAAGCTTAATTCTTGAACTCATTTTGTAAACTACGGTAATCTTATTGATTTACCGGAGTTAATCGTAATTATCACATGAAAATAGTTTGAAAGCAAGATTTAATATATCTCTTTTTTGACTTGTTTAAGTCGTTAAAATCAGAAAAATCTCTAGAAATGCTAAAATCTACAAGATTTGCAATTTTATGGAGTGTAGCCCAAGAGTGAAGCACCCCATCCAATTAAAGCGCTACCAAAGACTAGCCATGCAGCATTGAGGCGGAAGCGAATGGCTAAAATGGCTGAGACAATCGCGATCGCCAAGCCGAGAAAATCTACAAATGGGGCTTGTGGTAATGTTAAAGTTGCTGCCCCCAGTTGTAGAGTAGTAATAACCATTAGGGCTACAGCACTAACATTCACAGCATCCAAAAAGGCTCTAGTCCAAGAAGAAGCCCGTAAGCGTGGGATTAGGGGATTCAAGGCAGCCACGAAAACAAAAGAAGGTAGAAAAATTCCGATTGTGGCGATAATTGCGCCAGGTATACCGGCAATGATATAACCAATAAATGTCGCAGTGGAAAGTACTGGCCCAGGAGTAAATTGACCAATTGCGATCGCATCTAATAACTGTTGTTGTGTCAGCCAGCCGTATTCTTCAACTAATCCTCCTTGGAGAAAAGCCACCAAAACATAGCCACCACCAAACAAGACACTACCGACTTTGAGAAAAAACCAGCCCAACTGCCATAAAGAAACGTTGGCTACAGTAGCTACCGATGCAGCAAATACAGGTGATGCTTTCAAAGTCGCACCTGTGCTAAGACTAGCAATCAAAAAGTTGGCTTTATCTCCTGGTTTGTCGTTTTTCTCACCAGAATGTAACCAAAGCATACCCAGCAATCCCCCAATTAATAGGGCAATTACTTCATTTAATTTAAATAATAATATCAGTAATACCACAGCTAAAGCAATCACTAGTAGTTGGCGAGTTTTCACAGCCTTTTTTGCCAAGCCCCAGAGGGCATTGATGATGATTGCTAAAACAGCCGGTTTAATGCCATAAAGTAAGGGAGCGACTTGGGGTAGAGTGCCGTAAGCAACATAAACCCAAGCAAAGCCGCCAGTAATTAGAACCGCAGGTAAGATAAAACAAACACCTGACACAATCAGCCCCAGCCATCCTGCATAGATGTATCCTATATGGATAGCCATTTCTGTGGAATTTGGGCCAGGAATTAGGTTAGTTGCGCCCAGCAAATCTAAAAAATCCTCCCTTGTCAACCACTGACGCTGCTTAACCACTTCATCTTCAATCATGGCAATATGGGCAACCGGGCCACCAAAGCCGATGACACCCAGTTTAAAAAACAGCTTGGCCAGTTCCCCCAAACGACTTGGTGCTGAGTTAGTCACGTTGCTTTGCTCCAAATTCAAAATTCAAAATTCACGCATTAATAATCCCCAAAAATAAATTGAATTGTCAGGTGTGTTACGGCGTTGCCTTTCTTCAAACCACTGTCATACTTTGGATAAACTGTAGCTATATTGCGAGAGGAATAACTGTTAAGAGGATGTTTGTAAATTGCCTAAAAGTTAGAGTTTAAGCAGGTTGATTCCTGGAAATCGCAAATTACTTAATTTATCTAATGCTTTAAATATCAATTGCTGCGGCTGAAAAATACAGCAGCTATAACAATTAAACCTAAAAGTGCTAGAGGAACCCAGAGATTGGGAATATCTGACAGACTCATATTGAATTACGAATTACGAATTACGAATTATTTTAAGCCGATGCCTTCTTTAGCGAATTCTTCAACAGTTTTTTGTGATAATTCATGAGTAGCGATCGCCTGCAACATTGCTAATGGTAAAGTCAAATGAGCCGCCCCGGCTTGCAACGACGCGGCTGCTTCTTCGGGAGATTTGATACTAGCTGCCAAGATTTCCGTATCACTGCCTTTGAGTACGCTAGCCATATCCCGCACCAAAGCAATACCGTCACCTAACAACCGCGTAGCGCGATTTACATAAGCTATGGCAATTTTAGCACCTGCTTCCCGTGCTACTGCTGCTTGTGCTGCACTGTAAATTGCTGTCACCGAACAGGTAATTTCTGGTGATAGACTCGCCACCACTTCAAAACCTAACGGTGTTGCGGGAATCTTCAAAATTGTTTGTGAACCAATAATCTGGAAAGCTTTTCTACCTTCAGCTAGCATCCCAACTTTATCAGATGCCACAAGTTGATAGTATAACGGGCCATTTGTCAAGGCAACCAATTTTTTGAGCGTGATTTCTGCTGGGGTATCGCTTTGAGATAACAGCGTGGGATTTGTGGTAATGCCTTTCACCCATCCCCAAAGCTTAACAACTTCAGCTTCCGATGCGATCGCTGAGTCTAGATATAGTCCCATAATTTTTCCTAAATCGATTGTTAAAATTAATTTACCAGATGTGCAACTCAGACTTTATTATGTAATAAAATATTCTGCACTATTTCCTAGCCCTTGGCATACTATTGATTTAGGATTGCCACCGGGAGGTAGTTGAGGATCAGAATATTTTCCAAATCTATATCCCGAAGATATTCCTAATTATATTCGACGTAATGAACTTTTCTTTGATGGCAATAAGTGGAGATATGAAACACCTCACAAAAAAGTGTTTACACCTAATGGTGAGTATAACTTCGTAGTACAGGGAGGGCAGATATAGCAAGGCAAAAATTTGTTTTGGGAAGTCATATTGATATTGCAAGAGTTAACAACGTTGACTTTGCAGGTCAAATTCGCTTTGGACATAATAAAAGCAATAAAGGTCAAATTAAATACTGGAATAATGTTTCTGGTAACAAAAACCATCAGCTAATTCCGCAGGTAACGCAGGTTTGGCATTAAACCTTTTTATACCATATGAATTTTGACAATAACTTATGAATGATCATATTAAACAATTAATACAGACTAGCACTTATAGAGGCTTATCTTCTCATGAAGAAAAGGTAATTTTAGAGTATCTGAAATCAATACCTGAAGTTGCGACATATGAAATTACCAAGAGCATGGTTGAACAAAAAAGTCTGGTTACTATTGTAATTGCCAAGAAGGTCTTGTACACAAAAGATTATGTCACAAGATTGTTCAAATATGGAGTTTTAAAAGCTAATGCTCAATCGATTAAATTATGGTTAGAATTTGCAATTCCTAAGCTAGGATTTAAGTCAGTAGTAAAATTGATTGAAGATTTGAATGATGATAGTAATAGGTTGATCGAGAAAGCTGTCTACTGGCTTCCTATGTTGATCTCGGAGAATGAAAAAAGGTCTTGGAACTTATTGGAGAAGTTAAGGGAAAAGGTAAACTGTAGTCAGATCTGAACTTCATTCAGAATTTTGAATTCTTGAGCCAGCTTTCAAGGGATAATTCCTTTTATACAGCAGCCTACACGGAGAAATTAATATGACATCTCCAGAAACGGTTATATGGCTACAAGAACGCACGACTTTAGGAATTCTCTCGCCTGAAGTGTTAAATGCGATCACACAAGTAATTGAAGAACAAGTAGTGAGTGCCGAAACTGACTTAGTTAGCGAAGGCACTCCTCCAGAAGCCCTTTATATTCTCGTAGAAGGTCAACTCGAAAGCAATAGCACTAATCAAACCAACCCAGCCTTAGCTTGTGGATTCCTCCCCGGAGCAGTGATTGAACTCAAAGAATTGCTGTTGGATGAATTAAGTCCATTCACAATTACTACGGTAACTGAATGTCACTTGTGGGTTGTACCTGCTGATAAATTTCGGGAATTAGCCAGTCAATACCCCGAAATTGCTCAGGCTTTTTCCCGCCAATTGGTTCAAGAATTAGCTCAGGTGACATCTGCACTTGGCTATGAACAAGAACGTTCCGTAGCTTTGCGACCATATTTAGTCACTAAGGCGCAACGGGGAATTGTGGGTACAAGTCGCTATGCTGTGCGGCTGCGGGAGCAAATTCGAGAAGCGGCGGCTGACCGCAAATCAGTGGATATTTTTGGAGAACCAGGATTAGAAAAAGACAACATAGCAGCTCTCATCCACTTTGGTTCTCCAAAACGGCGAGAACCAATTATTAAAGTAAATTGTGGTATTCTCCAAACTAGCGGTGCAGATTTATTCGGTCGCGCTGGCGGCAAACCAGGACTTTTGGAATGGTTGGGAGAAGGAACTCTAGTTCTCAACAACATTCAAGAATTGCCCGAAGAATTATTACCACCCGTGACGCAGTTGCTCAAAACTGGCACATATACCCCCGTGGCTCGTTCTGGAGAATCAGCACCCCAACCTCGCCCCAGTAAAGCCAGAATTCTGATTGTTTCAGAAAAAACTCAACCGACAATTGAACGCTGTATTGGTCACATTATTAAAGTACCGCCGCTACGGGTGCGGAAAGCTGATATTCAGGCACAGGTTGAATATTATACTAGTCTCTACATCCGGGCTAGAGGCGTTCCGAAACCGCATATTACCCCAGAAGCCCTGCGTCGCCTCCAGTCCTATGATTTTCCTGGCAACCTCAAAGAATTGAAAAATCTGGTAGAAAGAGCGATCGTGCAAGCTGAGGGTGCCAATGAATTAACAGAAGAAATTTTCTGGCCAGCCGAAACAAAGAAAAAACGATTTCGGGTGAATCTGTTAAATGCCTATCCTCCTTTGCGGCGGTTTTTACGTAGTCCCTGGTGGCCCGATCGCATTAACTATGGTTTTACTGCAACGGCTTTTGCGATTATTGTTGCAGTATTATTTATTGGCCCTCAAACCCGCGATCACAATTTCGTCTTAAATCTATTTTGGGCTTGGTGGTGGCCTTTCTTCTTATTTCTCTTTCCCTTTTTGGGTCGTGTGTGGTGTTCTGTTTGTCCCTTCATGATTTACGGAGAAATTACCCAAAAGTTATCTCTCTGGCTGTGGCCTCGAAAACTCAAGCGGTGGCCGAGAGAGCAAGCTGAGAAATGGGGCGGATGGTTCATGTTTGGTTTGTTCACCCTAATTTTCTTATGGGAAGAACTCTGGCATTTAGAAAATACTGCCTACCTCAGCGCTTGTTTGCTGCTATTAATTACCGCCGGGGCGATGATTTTCTCGGCTCTTTTTGAGCGGCGGTTTTGGTGTCGGTATCTCTGTCCCATCGGCGGAATGAATGGTTTATTTGCCAAACTCTCAATGACGGAACTCCGGGCACAGCAAGGTATTTGTTCTGCCAGTTGCACCACGTATCAGTGTTATAAAGGTGGACCGCAAAAAGGCGAAGGGATGGAAACGAATGGATGTCCTTTATACTCCCACCCAGCCCAGTTAGAAGATAACAGAGATTGCGTACTGTGCATGACTTGCCTCAAAGCCTGTCCCCATCGTTCCGTCGAATTTAACTTGCGTCCCCCTGGTATAGAACTGTGGACAACTCATGTACCCCGTACCTATGAAGTAGCATTATTGTTTTTGCTGTTGGGTGGTATATATCTGCATCGCTTGCCAGAGTTGCTATCTTGGTTAGGGTTACAACTGGATTTAACTCAGTTTTGGCAGCACTTGGGATTATCGCTGCTGGTGTTAATTATCCCAGCAGCTTTTACCTTTGCGGCTTATGGCTTGATTCAAGTATTCAACTTTAACCGTAAGCCTAAATCATTTGTAGAACTTGCTTATGGCTACCTACCATTAGTGTTGGGGGGAAACTTGGCTCACTATTTGCGTTTGGGTTTAGGCGAAGGCGGGCGGATTTTACCCGTGACTTTTGCGACTTTTGGTTTGAGTGGTGAACAATTGCCAATATTGGTTGCTCACCCGGCTGTGATTGCCTTTTTGCAAGGTGCAACGATAATATTCTCAGTGTTGCTGACTATATTATTAACGCAAAAGATTGCAAAGCAACCAGTAAAATCGCTGCTTTGGCAACACCTAGCAGCTATTGGCTTGGGAGTTAGTATGTGGGTGATTATCGTCTTTTGAGCTTCACATATATTCCACCAGGCGGTTTCTAATCGCCTGGGCTAGGTGCAAAATGTGAGTTAAAAACATTCTTCACTACGAAGGTGATAGAAAATACTCATATGATTTTTCACTCATAATGTAAGGATTACAGATAATGCACGTTCTAAAAAGATCCATCAAACCAGCAACCTATATATCGTTCCTCCACATTTACCAAACTACTTGGGGGACTGCTGGTGATATTTGTTTAATCCGTGAATCTGTAGCTAATCAAAGTACAGCGAAGTTTGTCGGTCACAAAATCGAACTAGCAATTCCAAAAGGGTTGGAGCGCGATCGCATCGCCAACTGTCCGATAATTAAAGTTGCAGGTAATGTCGGCGACGGACATCCTAAAGAGCATCCCTTGGAATGGGAGGTTTATGAAGGTGTAGATCCAGAAATAGCTCTAGCAGCTCTCAAACCTTGGGGCTTCCAGTTAATTGAACTATAATGTGGCGATTTGATCAGCTCAACTCGCTTTCGTTCTTCTGAAACTATTTTTTCCCCTAGCGCCATCAGACATTGGCTCAAATGGAAAAATTCATCTAATAGACATAGGAGTGAAATTAATTATGGGTTGTCCGAAATCCTTGGTAGGCATAATTCATAAATTGTACCTACGTCAATTTCACTCCTCCGTCTAATGTACTAAACCAGGTTTCTAAATCCGCGATCGGCTTTGCCGTTCCCCCTTGGGGAATCGCCTGAAAATCCAACAATGCTTCACCGAGATTTTCTAATTGTTCTAAGGAGAGAGTTTGTGCGATTCGTTGTTTAGTTAGGACTTACGCAACTGGCACAGCGCGATCGTAATCTAATAGTACAAGAGTATTACAAAGAGAGAATTTCTGTCATCGGCTCTTGCTCGAATTA
>NZ_JBALFC010000056.1:0-174555 GCF_036917755.1 Nostoc sp. | reverse complement strand
TTTGTAGCAACGGCTTATATGTTTACAGGAAATACTTAAACGTTTCTTATATATGGAGGAGTATTTGTTGCAAAGCATTAAGCGTTTGTAGCAACGGCTTATATGTTTACAGGAAATACTTAAACGTTTCTTATATATGGAGGAGTATTTGTTGCAAAGCATTAAGCGTTTGTAGCAACTGCTTATATGTTTGTAGGAAATACTTAAACGTTTCTTATATATGAAGGAGTATTTGTTGCAAAGCATTAAACATTTGCTGCAACTGCTTATATATTTGCAAGAAATATTTAAGCGTTTCTGATGAATCAAGCAACGTTAGCTGCAAACGTTTAAATTGGAAATATAGACATAGAGTGGATTACGGCTTTAGCCTAACGCACCATCTTATCTAGTGATACGTTAGGCGCTCCTATCAAATTTATCGTGACAAATCATCTCAAAATTAGATCATAACGAGATATGCCCGATCGCTAACCTTCAAGTTGTGGTGATTTTGGATGCTTCCGCAATCGGTTCAACTTGTATCGGTGGCGCTTTTTCCTCAAAAGCGGCTAAATCGAACCAAAAAGTCGTGCCAATGCCAACTTCACTCACTAGATGGACTTTACTACGATGTCTGTCGATGATATTTCTGACAATCGATAAACCTAAACCTGTGCCTTCTAAAGTGTGAACTCGGTTTTCTACGCGGAAGAAGCGTTCAAAAATTGAGTGTTGATCTTCTGTGGCGATGCCAATTCCAGTATCGGAGATTTCAATCCGCACTGGAGCAGATTGGGTGTGACTGGGTTTGAAATCTACTTGGTAGGCGCGGATTGCTACTTTACCCCCGGCTTTTGTGAATTTAAGGGCATTACCAATCAGGTTGCCAAAGACTTGTACTAATAGATCATAATTACCCATTACTAGGGGCAAATTAAGAGCAACTTCCTGAACAAGTTCAACACCTTTATCTTTAGCATTGAGTTGGTAAGTACGCAGTGTTTGTTCGATCGCTTGGGCTAAATCTACGCCATCAAAGCTGTAGTTGCGACCAGATTCGAGTTTTGACAAATCCAAAACATCGTTAACTAGGCGGGTTAGGCGATCGGTTTCATTGTTGACAGTTTGGAGAAACTCTTGCCGTTCTTGTAAAGCTAAGTCTTCGCCGTAGTCGTGCAGGGTTTCAATATAGGTTTTGATGTTAAATAGAGGCGTTCGCAGTTCGTGAGAAACGTTACTGATAAATTGACTTTTTGCCTCATTTAGTTCCACCTCGCGGGTAATATCTTGGATAGTAATCGCAATACCTTTGATACTTTCCCTTTGCAGGTTGAGTACTGTAGTCAAGAGAATGCGGATCGTTCGTGGGGTGGGTTGGTTAATAAAAATTCGGAATTCGGCGCTTTCGCATTCCCCTGCTGCCATTTCGTACAAAGGACGGGTGATTTCTATTTGTACCGATGGTGGCAAGTGATGTAACACATTGTGGCCTACCACGTCAGCAGCTTCCCAGCCAAAAATTCGCTCTGCTGTGGGGTTAACTAAAATCACCTGCATATTGTTATCAATCAACACAGCACCATCGGCGATCGTTGAAACTAAGGTTTCTAGCTTGGCTTTTTCTGCGGTCAGTTCCTCAATATTCTGTTCTTCATAACGCTCTAATCGCTCTGCCATTTCATTAAAGCTTAAAATTAACTCCCCTAGTTCGCCTCCTAATGGTAAATCAATGCGCTGCTTGAAATTCCCGGTAGCAATTTGCTTCACTCCCACCAGCAGTTCTTTAATCGGCTTAGTGATGGTCAAAGCGTTAATCACTCCTGCCAAAATCACCATTACCCAAATCGTGATAAAAACGGCAATGGTGACATCGCGGGTAAAATTGGTGGAAATGACAGCAGTCTGATTGGGGTTGATACCGATCGCTAATACACCTAAGTATTTTTGATTGACGATCAGGGGAATAAATACATCCGTAACTGTGCCATCTGGGGTCATGTGTTGCCGTACCATCGGCTTTTCCCCATCACCAGGGTAATCTTCTGGCAGTTGTATCCGCCGTTTAATGGTGAGGGAGTTTTCTACCTCGGCATCCCAAAAAGGAATGCCAAAAAAGATTTCCCCGGTTTCATCGGCGTAGAGCATATAACGCACACTAGAGGTGCTGCTATAGAAGCGTTGGGAAAATTGGGCTACCTCACTCAGATTATTGTCAGCAACTAGGGGAGCAACGTTGGCAGCAAGCAGCAATCCCAAGTCACGACCGAAGCGGGTGTCATTCATCCGCGCATCCTGCTGAATTGTATTCACAGCCCAGAAGGTCAGACCACTCATCACCAAGGAAACGACCATTGTGGCTACAGCCAGCAGTTTAGTCTGGAGAGTGAACTCCGACCACCAACTAGCGATCGCATCTCGAATTGTTTTTAACAGAGCTAGCATCTTAAAATAAAGTTCTTAGTAGTCTTTGTTATAAAGCCCAACTACTAAAAAATTAACAGTTAATTTGACAAATATGTTAGGGGCATGGGGGAGTGCAGGGGATATTCCGATTAAGGTGGTCTTAAGGAATTTATCTGATTTCAGCGATCAGAGTTGATGCAATAGGGTTCGGATAAGGTTTTTTAATGACACGCCGCTTATCGCAAAGACGCGATAAATCGCCGTCTTTACAATAATCAGTCCTCTGTAGAGACGGCAATTTATCGCGTCTCTTGCCTTAACCGAACCCTATTGGGAGTTGATGTTTTTGGAATTGCGACCAGACATCGGGATTGGCTAATCCGTTATTATCTTCGGCTGGTGTCAGATATTTTGTCCTTTCTGCAATCGTCTGACCCATTAGAGAACCAAAATTGGAACCATTAAAACTAGAAATTGTCTGTGATGTGAGATAATTTGCAGTTTGTGCATTGATGCGTAGCAGATTGTTGTCAGACATCGCCTGCCTTGGCAGAGAACTGACATCGGAATTATTAAAACTAGAGATTGTAGTTTGTGTATTATTTACTGCTGTGTCTGCAATCACCTGACTCGCCAGAGAACTGACATGAGAAATATTCAAACTAGAGCTTGTAGTTTGTGTACTATTTCCGGCGGTGTCTGCGACAATCTCACGGACTTGGGCATCAGTTAGCTTGGAGTTAGCACTAAGCATCAAGGCAACTACACCAGCAACGTGAGGAGCAGCCATCGACGTACCGCTATAAATAGCATACTGATTATTTGGAACTGAGGAGTAGATGTTAACTCCTGGGGCTGTGACGTAGGAAATTTGATTCGTTCCAGAGCGGTTAGAGAAGTCAGCTAGGTTATTATTCTTATCCACTGCCCCAACAGCAATTCCCGACTTGGATGCATAGCTGGCGGGATAGTCTGGTGATGAGCCACCATCATTACCTGCTGCCATGACGACAATCACTCCTTTGCTGCTGGCATAGTCAATGGCTGACTCTAGAGTACTATTGGAATAACTGCCTCCTAAACTGAGGTTAATCACGTTAGCTCCATTGTCCACAGCATAATGAATGCCCTTAGCAATGGAAGTGTAAGAACCGGAGCCAGAGTCATCTAAAACTTTAACAGGCATAATCTTGGCATCATAAGCAATACCAGTGACACCGTAGTTATTATTCTCTCCGGCGATCGTCCCAGAAACATGAGTGCCATGACCGTTGTCATCTAGGACATTATTATTATTGTCAACAAAGTTCCAGCCGTGGATATCATCAGCATAGCCATTGCCATCATCATCTTTACCATTGCCAGCAATTTCCTTGGGATTCGTCCAGATATTATCCTTTAAATCTTCGTGGTTGTAGTCAACTCCAGTATCTACAACCGCAACAACAACGCCTTTACCTGTGTATCCATGTGCCCAAGCTTCCGGTGCTTTAACAAGGTCTGCTCCCCAATTATTGCCACCAAGGTCAGGAACATCAGCAAAGGTATTTTGACCAGCAGCTCTAGCCACTGCTGCTGCTGCATTAATTAAGCCATAGCCATTGGTGGAATTATAATTCCCAGTGCTTAAAGCATTAGCAGTAGCGTTACTGCTATTTTGCGATCGCACATTAGCATCGGTTGAGTTGTAGCTACTACGTCCGTTGAGACTGTAGTCATCCTTCGTATTAAAGGTATCTAATGAAGAGATGGAAGTGGCATTTAGCTGTTTATTTGACAACAGGTTGGCATTAACATCATTACGGAGCATAAGTATTTTTTTCTCAAAGATATCAATCGGTTCTTGACAGTTTGAAGCGTTAAAATCTTTACCAGAAAAAGATTTTAATGTGTAAACAAGCTCCATTGTCAACAATTACTATGAAATCTCAGAACAAAATGCTAATTCTATTACCAAAAAACCTTCTGATAAATTTGGTTTTTATTAAGAGTAAATTACTGAAGTGATTCTTAAATCTTTAGAGTGTATTAATGAAGACTAACGCTAGAATGATCGGAGGATGTCATGACTGCTTTTATTACTATCCCACATTTCGCACTTCAATTAGTAGTATATTTAAATTACATTCAAGGAAAATCCAAAATGATAATTTGTAACTTTAATATTTCAACTTTAGGGACTTCCAAATAAAAAAATATCCCAAAACTGACGTAAAAATTCTCTCTATTTTTCTTCTCTCTGTGTTCTCTGCGTCTCTGTGGTTCGTTTTTTGGATAATTTATTTCTTGGAAGTCCCTTATAACTCACGCAACTTCCTTTTTTATTTCTCGTTTAAGTTCTTTTTTAGCTTCCTCCCATGACACTGAGCCGTCAACGGTATAACACCGAGTTTGCAACCAAATCAAATGGCGAATGAAGCTAACTCCATTCGCCAAAGACTATCCATCAAGTAGGCACAAGCTAAAAGCTAGTTAAATCTACTAGATGTTTGCTTGTTGCCGTTGATATAGTGACCAATACAAACCCTTTTGTTGCAACAACTCTGAGTGAGTACCACGTTCGGCAATCACACCTTGCTCCAATACCAAAATCAAATCAGCACGTTTGAGGGGAGCAAAGCGGTGAGCAATCAAGAACACGGTACGATTAGCGGAAATTTTTTGCAGGTTTTGCAATACCTGCTGTTCAGTTTCACTATCCAAAGCGCTGGTAGCTTCATCCAAAACTAAAATCGGCGCTTGAGAAAGAAATAACCTTGCTAGGGCAATACGTTGTCTCTGTCCGCCAGATAAAGCGGTACCGCGTTCACCAACATTGGTTTCGTAACCGTAGGGTAATTGACTGATGAAGTCGTGGGCTACTGCTAATCTTGCCGCCTCTACTACTTGCTCTGCGGTAATGTCGGGAGTACCGAGAGTGATATTTTCCAAAATGGAACCGTTGAATAAAAAGTCTTCTTGGAGAACTACACTAACTTGTTGCCGCAGTGAAGCTAAATCGGCACTTTTAATATCAAAACCATCAATGAGAATCCGTCCTGATTCAATTTGATAGAGGCGTTGCAATAGCTTAGACAGGGTACTTTTACCAGAACCACTACGTCCGACAATGCCAACAAATTGCCCTGGTTCGACATTGAAAGAGATTCCCCGCAGTATTGCTTCAAAGTTTGGCCGGTAGCGGAAAAATACTTGCTCGAAGGTGACTTGTCCTTTCAGGGGTGGTAAAACTAGACCAGTTCCCAGTTCCGCTTCTGGTGGGACGTTGAGAATATCACCAATTCGATCTACAGAAAGTAGCACTTGTTGGAGGTTTTGCCACAACTGTACTAAGCGCAAAAGTGGGCCTGTGACTCTACCAGACAGCATTTGAAATGCAACTAACTGTCCGATTGTGAGCTTTTGATCGATGACTAACTTAGCACCAAACCAGAGAATCAGCATGGTGGACAAATTGGTAAGAAAGTCACCAATGTTGCTGCTGATATTGGAGGTGGTAGAGGCTTTAAAACCTGTGCGAATGAAGCGAGCAAATAAGCCTTCCCAGCGATCGCGGGCTACTGGTTCGGCTGCATGGGCTTTAACGGAATGAATCCCGGTGATTGTCTCCACTAAAAAGGATTGACTATCGGCACTCCGGTTAAAAGTTTCGTTGAGCCAATTACGCAGAATTGGTGTTGCAACTATCGTCAATGTGGCAAATAGCGGCAGTACTGCTAAGGCCACAAAGGTAAGTGGGATGTTATAGTAAAACATCAATGCTAGGTAGACCACAGCAAAGATGCTATCTAGAATTACAGTTAATGCTGTACCTGTGAGAAACTGACGAATTTGTTCGAGTTCCTGGACTCGTGCGATTGTGTCTCCGACGCGCCGCGACTCAAAATAAGCCAAAGGCAGACGCATCAAATGGCGAAATAGCTGTGCTGATAAACTTAAATCCAGACGACGAGCGGTATGGGTAAAGATAAATAGGCGCAGAATGCCCAGTATGGACTCAAATATGGCTACGCATAAAAGTGCGATCGCCATCACATCGAGAGTCGGCAAACTCCCCTGCACCATCACTTTATCAATGACGACTTGGGTAATTAGCGGTGTTGTTAACCCCAAAAGCTGCAAGGTAAAAGATGCTAACAATACTTCTGTGAGCAATCCCTTATACTTCAAAACTGCTGGGGTAAACCAACTGAGGTTAAATTTTTCTTGCTGTGATATCAGTTCTACTTGCCATAATTGTCCATCCCAGGACGCCTCAACTATCGACTGCGGCAAGCTTTCACAAGTTCGTTCGGGATTTAGAGGGTTAGCAATAATTAGGCGATCGCTCTTAACTCCATAAGCTACCACCCAGGATGGACTCTGGGGTGAGTCAGAATTCCACAACAATAAAGCTGGAAATGACAGTTGTCGCAACTCACCCCAACTCACTTGTAACCGCCGCAACACTAACCCTAACTTTTCTGCTGCTTCCACAACCTGTTTTGGGCGTTGTCCTCTGAGTTGGCGCTGCACCCATTCCAGTTGCACAGAATTTTCTAACTGTTGCGCCACCATTGTTAAACAGGCAGCAGCGCTGTTCCAACTGGCAACAAACGGATAATTTGAAACGATCAGATTGGCGGCTGGGAGTCCTCTTTGGGGTTGGAGGCTGTGGGGGCTAGAAGTCCCTACGGAAGCTTCTGGTAGTGCAGGAGTGGCAGAGAAGGAAAATGTCTCCCTTTCTCCCTCCATCCCTACTGGTAACACTTGCCAGAACTCCTGAATTTGTGGGTGAGAAAATTCTGCCCACAGCGCAGTATCCCAACAGACTACTATCACTTCTTTACTAGCAGCTACAGCTTTAAAATCCCCAGGCAGCTTTTGTAAGTCGCCAAACCAATCACCCATTTCTAGAGCTGTTAAAGGTTTGCTAATGCCCTCTTCTCGCAAGCGGACTTTCCCAGCCACAATTAAGAATTGATAACCGCCAACATCGTTTGACCAAATTTTTTCTCCAAGACGATACTGACGGGTTTGGGACTCATTTTGCAACTTGGATTGTTGTTCGGGAGTCAACCAACATAGCGGTGGCTGATTCCAAGGCAAAGAAGCTAGCACTTTTAATCGTAAAGATTCATTATCCAGAATTTTTAACTCACTTGTAATTTGACTGTCAGTTTTTGAATTTTCTCTGCTAGCCATTTCTCAAATAACTCATTTTGTAGTGCTTGCTTTAATTGAGTATCTTCTAAAGACGCGGGGAGAAATTGTTCTACTCGAAACAAACCATAAGGCCCTTCTCCTTGGGGAGAGTCTTTGCCAACGATTTCTATTGGTCCTACCAATTCTCCAGGACTCGCCACATCAATAGCTGCCCGTAATATATCCGGCATACTGCCTCGGCTGATGATTCCCATCATGCCGTTCACAATTCGGTCTTCTGCAAGTGAATACTCTTTAGCTAGTTGCTCAAAACTACCTCCTTCTTCAATTTGGGTATGGAGTTCGTCTACCAATTCTCGATTATCAACAACAATCCGAGAAAGTACTAACCGATCCAAAAAAATTTTGCGTTCAATAAAATATTCTTGGAGTTTTGGTTCTGTCAATACAGCTTTCAGTTTTTCTAATTTGTAACCAAAAGTCACCGAGGTGTAAAAGCTAGCGTAATCTGTGTTATTGGTCTTTAACCATTCTTGAAAGCTTTGGGGATCAGTCAGTTGATTTTTCAGCCTAAAGTCAATAATTGCCTGTTCAGTTATTGCTGTACCAATCTCAATGTCGTCTCTTATTCGGATTTCTTCCTCAATTACGTACTGGCGGAGAATATCCCCAATGAACTGTCCTAATTTTCCAGAGGCTTGCAGATACTTTACTGCTGACTCAATAGAAATTATTTGGTCATTGATTCTCAAAAATGATAAAGATTCCATAAACTATTTATGTGAAAATGATTAAACACCTATAGAACTTTTAAATTAAATCATATAAAGATCATCTGGTGATTGATGGATAAATATGATAAAGATTCTATGAACTAATTACATCTGAATGGTCAAAAAATTATATAAAGAAGAATTCAGAAGTCAGAATTCAGAATTCAGAAGTAAAAAAAGCTTTGAGACTTAGCTTGTGTACTTCACTTTCTTTGAAATCTGCCGTAACTAGGAAATAAAATAATTTGCCATGATCAGTTTTACGGTCTAGCGGCGACAAAACAGGATTGAAAATATTCAGTTGTCAGGCAAAGCAAGTTATGTAACCAAATCTTTATAGATTCAGAGAAATAATCAGGTAGGTAGATAGGCAAAAATAAACAAAAATATATTAAGTATTGTTTCTTGCCCGTTTTCTACGCCAGTTGCTAAAAGTGGAACCACTGCCTTGCTTTTGTTACCAAAATTGTCGGAACTGACGTAGAAAAATCGTCCCATACGCGATTTTAATCAGTAATTGTTTATGCTCTTCTGTCTACTTAATGATACTTATCCATGTCCAGGCAAGTAGCACAGCCGCGATCGCACCGATTAATGTATTGAAAATATTTACTACTTCATTGGTCAGCCAAGTATACTTAGATTGGAGTGTTGCCCCAATTACACTTTCTAAGTTGGTGGCAATAAATGCTGCTAGCACACACCAAGCTACCCCCAATAGATCAATTAAACCAACTGCCCAACCAACAAATGCGATCGCTACAGAAGCCACGATACCAGCTAAAGTTCCCTCTAAACTTATCGCTCCTTCTGTACCGCGAGGCACTGGTTGGAGTGTGGTAATTAGAAAGGTACTTTTACCATAAGCTTTACCAACTTCGCTGGCAGTGGTGTCAGCCAGCTTGGTACTGAAACTCGCTACATAGCCTAACAATAATAGGGACTGGAGATTGGGGACTAAGAATTGGGAACTCGGTACAAAAAATCCCGAATTTATTATCCCCACGCCCAAAGCACACAGCGCCCCAGTTAAAGCCGAACCCCAAACATTTTCTGGGCCTCTTGCCCCAGAACGCTTTTCGGCAATTCCTTCTGCCTCCTTCTGCGCCATACCGATGCGGGTAACGCCAGAACCAACCAGAAAATAGAACATTACGACTGCATATCCTTGCCAGCCGAGAGTTACCCAAATTAGGATGGACAGAAACCAAGCGTGGAATAATCCAGCAGGGGTCAGCAGCTTTTTTGGAACAATCCAAGCTAAACCCAATAAAATTGTGTTTAATCCGACTGCCACCAACCAGGGATTTACAGAATCAATTAAGGATGACATCAGCTAATCATGAGTAATTTTGTCTAAACATCAACAGAATAACGAATTTGTCATGCTTAGTGCTTAATCTCTGACACCTCCCCAGATCAAGTAATATGTTTGTATTATGAACTGAATAGCGTCGGCGTAGACTTGAAAGCTGAGTGCAAAACCACAAACAATATCTTAGATATACACTGCAATATTGACTAAAGAACGTGGATTAAACAAAATGCAAAACTTGTGTTTAGTTGTGTGGATTCTTCGAGTACCTAACGCATCCAAAGCACTCTAATAAAGTTGTAAGTTATTAAATCTACGTTCCTAAGCGTCTGCTCATGCAAACCTAAATTAGTATAGCTGCATGTGCAGTAGATGAAGTGTTACTCAGTCCCCAATCTTAGTCATCAGGATAAAGGATATAAGTTAATCTCAATTAAAACTGTGTTCAAGTTGACCACAATTAAGACTTAACAGCTTCTTAAGTCTGTATTAGACTGAACACAGAAGCGCTATAGATTCTTTGCCAAAAACACCACGGCAGGATAAATCCTGCGTCGGTGGCTTTCATCCCTGGTCTAAAGCACGGAATACGTTGCTACACAACTGTTCCTCCTGGGTTTTCAGCCTACCATCCTGATAAATTGTAGATAGCAATCAACTACTAGTCTTTTCCACACAAGCTATGAGCCAAACTTTATTCCATCTTGCTTTCCCTGTAACTGACATTGCCCAAACAAAAGCATATTATGTGGATGGCTTGGGCTGCATTCCTGGTCGTGAAAACCATCACGCCCTAATTCTCAATCTCTACGGTCATCAATTAGTGGCTCACGTCACCAAAGAACCATTAATACCGCAAAACACGATCTATCCCAGACACTTTGGGCTAATTTTTACCCAAGAAGGTGAATGGCAAGACTTACTAGAAAGGGCACAACAACAACAGCTATTTTTTCGTGAAGAAATTAAAAATCGCTTTGTTGGTTCTCCTCTTGAGCATCGCACTTTCTTTTTAGAAGATCCCTTTTATAACCTAATGGAGTTCAAGTATTATCGTCACGCGGAGGCGATTTTTGGGAGTTACGAACATACACAAATTGGGGATAGGACTTAAGAAATTCGTAATTCGTAATTCGTAATTCGTAATTAAAGATGAATAAATCAAGCGTGGCAAGCATTCTAGCTACTGACTGGATGTTTTTTTCCGCAAGGGTAGCTTAATAGGCTTTGCTAAAGCTGCTGCCACTACTGCTAAACTCCTGGGGTCTGTTAGCATCCAAGGATGTAGAGCAACTGGTACTATTACTTCGCGTCCTACGGACATTTGTGAACTATTGGCTGGGACAATCATCAAATCATAAGGTGTCCAGATAGACGTAAAATCTAGCTGCCCCAATATTACAGCATCAGAATTTAAATCCTTGAGAAAAATGCTGTCGGGGCGCATTTGTACGCAACCAGGACGCCAGGAACCATAAGCAACCACAGTTCCATGATGGGGCGAAGAGATGGTGATAAACCTCTGCACGCGGTGAATTCCTCCCAGTCGCTGAATATAGTAACGGCTGACAATTCCTCCCATGCTGAAGCCTACTAAATCCAGGCGTTGTTCTGGCGCAAAGGTAGCCGTAATATAATCTGCTACTTGCTTTGCCAATTCATCAAGACCCACATCACCATTATTGGGAACCAGATCCAGGCTATATACAGACCAACCCCATTCTATTAGGTATGCCCTCATTTTATGGAAAACTGCCTCTGTGTCGTCAATCCCGTGTATTAACAAAACGGGATTGCGTTGTTGATTTTCAGTGTTCATTTACAAAATTGGCTGAATTAAGCTTGTAAAAAATATAACTCAGTAGGGTTGCTGTCTGCCATTCGGCTATGACACTCCTCCCACTGGTTGAAAGTTAACTGATTACCGTGGGTTTAAGTCCCCCGGTTCAAAATCGCGCAAGTTTTGGGTCGGGGTCTGTCTTGCTTGGGTTGCTCAAGAGGGGAGACCCCAAGACCGCAATGCAGCGCTAAATCCCCGTCACAAAACTTAATTACGAATTACGAATTATTTAACTGCTTGCTTGACTTCAATTAGATATTTACCAAACAAAGAAATGTTAATTTTTGTCAAGCTTGCTTTCAGAATCTTGCTCTTAGCTACAGTAAAATTTAATAATTAATTCTCGGTGTGTACAGTTTGCAAGTGCCTGCAAAATAACTTTTGCCCTGTAGTTTTACGAGTTGTGATGCGTAAAGCCCCCGTCATTTATGCGGGGGATATAAGCGGACGGTTGAAATTTATTCAGCCGTTAATAGGTAAGATATATATCCTGGGCAGGGCGTTGTCCAGTGGGCGAGGCAATGTAAGACAGGTGTACCTGCAATTGCTGCTTGAAAGAAAGAATCCCCCCGTCATTCATGCGGGGGAGTGCGTCAATACAATGTTGATTAAGCACAAGCCTATAAGCGTTGTCACTAGAACGAGGTGACACCAAGCAAAAAATGTAACATTTTGTCGTAATTTTTAACAATTACGGTCGAGTTCCAAATATAAAAGGTAAAAGGCAGGAGTAATTGTAATGGATTTTATCAAAAAGTTAATTTCGGGTATTCAGGGTTTTCTTAGCGGTATCCTGGGTTTCATTACCGGACTGTTACCAGGCAAGAAGAAAAGCAACGACTACTTCTTAGAATTGGACGAAGCCAAAGATGCTGCCAAAGATGCTGCTAAAGAGGTAGCATCGAACGCCAAGAAAGTCGCAGAGACAGTTGCAGCGAATGCTAAGAAAGTAACGGCAACAATTGCATCAGAAGCACCAGCTCTATCCAAGCCAGATTCATTGAACGGAACAAAAACCGCCGCAGATGAGGCTAAGGCAAAATCAGCTAAAAATCCCAAAGCAGCCGATGTCCAACTAGTGCAAACTGCTGAGGGTCTTAAAATTGAACCTGGCAAAAAGGCAAAAGCAGCAGCAGCCAAAGTAATCAAAGAGCAGACAACTGAAACCACCTTTGCGCCAAAATATCTTGCTCCTTCGGCTAGTGGCTCTAATGGTCGTCGTCGTCCAGGAGCGAATATGAGTGCTTACTTAGAGATGGCACGTCAGGTTAAAACGCCTAAAAATTGATAGAGATCGTAAATTTACGGTCTATAGAAGTTAAACGTGAACATGCAAGGTTAAGATAACTTTGCCAGTTGTAGATGGAGAAACTCTCCAAAGTAGGAGCGATCGCTTAATTTTCTCCACTACAACTGCATCTTTTAGGGTTGAGGCTTTCTCATCCAAAACTACCCGTCCTACCCGACCTTTGTTAACGGTGAATTCAAAGATGATTTCACTACTGAAGCCTGAAGCAAAGTTTAGTTGTTGAAGGTGTTGGGTTAGGTCAGCAATTCCTATTTCATCTAAGCCAGTGACGCTGATTACTTCTAGCTGATGGTTGATGGCTGCGTCTGATATTTTACCTAGTTCCATCTCTTGGGAATCAAAGCTCAAAGAGATATCAACTTCTTTGGCTACTGGGGATTTTGGCGATCACTTTTGTCGGAGAAAATCTAGAGCTTCTGCTGAGGCGATCGCCTTGGCCTTTTACGCGCCAAACCACCAACAGGAGGCTCACGCCAAAGTCATTTTGCGTGAGCTATAAATCATTTATACTTCACAACTTGCGGTAATCAAGGATAATGCTACTACTGGGGCTGTAACTGCTCTCAGGATGCGCCGACCAAGGGAAACAGGTTGGAATCCAGATGCGATCGCATTCTCAATTTCTTGCGTTGTCCATCCCCCTTCTGGCCCAGTAGCAATGACAATTGTCATTTGTCCTTTGTCATTTGTCATTTGTTGTTTGTGCTGTAAGCAATCTTTCAAATGTGGAAACTGACCACGCGCTACACAGATATATTGCTGGCTGTTTGCAAATGACAAATGACCCATGATTAATGACAAACCTGTATTAAAAGTAACAGGCTCTAAAATGGTCGGTACAAAAGAGCGCTCTGATTGCTCGGCGGCTTCCGCAGCGATGCGCCGCCAGCGTTCGAGTTTTTGAGGACTAGGATGAAGTAAAGTGCGATCGCTCAATACTGGTGCAATACAAGTTACTCCCAACTCTGTACAACACCGCACAACTTCATCAAATCCATTGCCTTTAGGCAACGCCACCATCAGCGTAATTGATACAGGTAATTCTGTTTCTACTGTCAGTGGTTCTAAAACCTCTGCTTGTTCACCTGCTAGCTGCGCTAACCACCATTTTCCTTTACCATCCATTGCAATAAAGCGATCGCCTTCACGCAAGCGCAACACCCGCCCCAAATAATGTTGCTGTTCTTTGGTGAGTAAAATTTGTCCTTGTTGGAATTGAGAGGGTGCGATCGCAATTCGTTGCAGTTGAGACATTTTTCTTAATAAATTATTGTCCTACTGTAGACATCTGCTGTCTAACCCAGATACGGAAATCACGAGTTGCTGCTATTTGTCCAACTTTCTTGCTTTCTTGGATAAATCGGGGAATCTCCGTCACTAGCACAGGCGTAAAAGTTGAACTGCGATCGCTTTGCGAGTATTGTCCACTGTTAAGGGCGTAGATGCTCAACATATTTCCGTTATACCGCCAGAATTCTGGGACTCCCATTGAAGCATAAAGGGTCAACTTGTCTATCTTCGGTCTGGAATATTCCACTTCCAATACTAGGTCTGGTGGTGGGTCTAGCTAATGTTTTGCAGCACATCCCTAGTTTCTGCTAATTTTGCTGTCGTTACCATAGTTCAGTTTTCCTGTGGATGTGTTAACTAACTCCCTTCCCGCTATCAGATTACCTATTTATTCCAATACAGTTCAGTTAACTCACATCTTGCACCTAGCCCTGGCGATTAGAAATCGCGGCTATACAAACGAAGTCCACCTCCGTGGACTAAGAGAAAATCAAAGGTTTTTAACCCAGGTCGGTGGGTTTCGCCTGTGTAGCCGCGACTTCCAGTCGCCTGGTGCAAGATATAAGCTAAGCATTTCTTCCTTCTCTTCCTTCTCTTCCTTTGCGTTCTTTGCGTCCTTTGCGGTTCGTTAAAAAAATTTAGGTTCTTCCAGAAGTAAGACTTATGCAAGATAGACACAGATGGACACAAATAAATCTATCTGTGTCCATCTATGATTTCATTATCTTCAATTCTTCGGCTTACAAAAGATTTTGGAAGTAAGCCTCTAATGCCTCACTAACCAACTCAGTCATCGGCTTACCTTGGCTTTGGGCTACTTCCTTCAACTTAGTATAAACCTCTTCTTTCAAATTCACCCGATGGCGCGATTTGCTTGCAGCATTGGCTGTTTGAGGGTCGTAGGTGCTAGTAAATTCGCGGATAGCATCAAAACCAACGCGATCGCAAAAATCACCAAAGCTTTCTTTCGATTTCCGAGATTTCTTAAAGTAAACAAAAATCGGTTCTAAGAAGCTTTCCAAGTCATTATGGTGCAGCTTTTCTGTGTAAGGTTGCGCCAGTCGCGTCTGATTTGGCGAACCCCCTAACCATAATTGGTAAGATTCTGGAGCGCTACCAACAAAGGCCAATTCTGCTAAGTAGGGACGAGCGCAACCGTTGGGGCATCCTGTCATCCTTACCACAAAATGTTCATTTTGTAAACCTATTTTATCTAATAGGGCGCGAACTCGCTCCAAAATCCCCGGTATTGCCCGTTCTGATTCCGTGATTGCCAAGCCGCAAGTAGGCAAAGCTGGACAAGCCATTGCATACCGCACTAAAGGTTCAATTTTACTAGGGTCGTCTCCGACACCGTGACGGCTGAGAATATCTTGAATAGCTTGCTTGCTATCTGGTTCGATATCGTAAAAAATCAGGTTTTGGTTGGGTGTCAGGCGGATGGACAAGTTCAACTGCTCGACAATTTCCCGCAAGGCGGTTTTCAGTTGAAACGAACCTTCATTCTTGATTCGACCATTTTCAATGGAAATTCCTAAGAATAGCTTGCCATCACCTTGTTCATTCCAGCCGAGGAAGTCGTGATATTTAAACTCTGGTAGTGGTTTAAAGGCTTCAACTGGTTTACCGAAATACTCTTCAACTTGGGTGCGGAATTTATCTACGCCCCAATCGTTAATTAAATATTTTAATCTGGCATGACGACGATCAGTGCGATCGCCATAATCTCTCTGGGTAGCAACAATCGCTTTCACAATGTTGTAAACGTCATCCTTCGCCACATAACCGATGGGGTCTGCTAACCTAGCGAAAGTTTCTTCTTTGCCGTGTGTTCTACCTAAGCCACCACCAGCAAAAATATTAAATCCTTCTAATTGTCGCTTCTTATTAGTAATTACTACCAACGTCAGGTCTTGGGAATACAAATCAACCGAATTATCCCCTGGCACCGTCACACTAACCTTAAACTTGCGGGGCATATAGTACGTGCCATAAATCGGTTCTTCGTTGTCATGGATGATTGTGCCATTGCCATTGCGTTGTCGTGCCGCCTTCACCTCTGGGTTTTCTTCAGCACTAATTGCTTTTTCCCCATCTAACCAAATTTCGTAATAAGCGCCTGTTTGTGGTGATAGCAACTCAGCAATATTCTGGGCATATTCCCAAGCATACTGATACTCAGGGCGATTCTTAAAGGGGGCTGGTGGTGCCATCACATTCCGGTTGACATCGCCGCAAGCTCCCAAAGTTGAACCCAAGTTATTGACAATGGTGGCAATTGCTGATTTAAGATTCTTCTTTAAAATACCGTGCAGTTGGAAACCTTGACGGGTAGTTGCTCGTAAAGTGTGGTTGCCATGCTCATCAGCTAGTTTATCTAAAGCCAGATACAGCTGCGGCGGTACCAAACCACCCGGATTTTTTGTCCGCAGCATAAACTGGTAATCTTTCTCCTGCCCCTTGAGGCGATTGTCGCGGTTATCTTGCTGGTAAGAACCATGAAACTTTAAAAGCTGTACCGCATTTTCGGTAAAATGGGTAGTCTCTTCAAGAATCTCAGTTGCTACAGGTTCACGCAAAAAATTACTATTTTCCTTGATTCCTTCTACTTTGGAAGGCTTACGGCTAGCGATCGGGGAAGGAGCAGATTTAACCATTAGACTTGTATAGGATTCTCAATAAAGCATTAGGTAGACCCCGAATCAGCACCCTTCGGCTACTTGATCCCCGGTAATCCGGCCGGAATAATGAGGAATCTTTTAATTTTACCACGGCAAAAGCCGGCCTTGTCAGTAATGTAACACTTAACAAAACCAGCTTTTGGGGTAGTGAGTGAAGAAGTGCTGAGTCCTGAGTACTTAAGTAAAGTATAGAGTGACTTAGGACTCAATAATTTTTTATTTGAAGCGATAGCCAATACCACCATTAATGCTAACAGCAGAAGCATCACTATTTTGGTAGGCGCCAAGTCCGACTTTGGCATTAGTGTAGACGAGGAAATTGTTAACCAACTTCCGATTCAACACCAGCACCTAGCACTACTGAATCTATGTTACCTATGGGAGTTGGTGAGCCATCTTTCTCTACAAAAGAGTAACCACCAGTTAAATAGGCGTTAGTTCTATTAGCAATAGGCAAATCCACAGAAAGTTCTGGGATAATGGCACTAGTCTGATCACTCCAGAGGACATTACCGCGTGCAGAAAAAGGCGTATTTCCTAACTTCACGCGACCTGTTACATTACCACCAAATGTGGCAGCATCGTTGATACCTTGTCCACCACTGGTAACGCCAGCTGCAACACCAGCCCCAATATAACTAGCATCAGTACCCTTTTTGGTTTCAGCATCAGCTTGACCAGCTGATAGAACAAGAGGAGCAACTATTAAGGAAGACAATGCAGAAATTGTCACAAAATACTTTAGTAGGCGTTTCATAATTTTTACAAAATTTTGTATTTTTTACTTGTATATTCCATGTCGAAAATCATGTGAGAATGTTCCAAATGATTCCCATACTTTATTAAATGAGTGTTGTGATTGATGCCTAACGCTTAGAGGCTAACTATCCCCGAAAATAATAACTAAGCTGTTATAATTAAATTTCAATATCTTTTCATCCTGGTTCTTTATACCCAGATAGACGCTTTTGAAACTGTCACAATATTTGGAACTAAAACTAAGTCGGGATATGGTAAATAAAATACCCGATTAACAATTTGTTGCCGAGCTTTTTACATAGGATGAAAAGTAGGCTGTAGCATCTGTTGCAACAAGCTATAGAGGGAATCTATAAAGTTAATTTTGAGCAATTCTCGTGGAGATTGAATAATGCTAACCGCTGCAAAAACGTTGTCTGGTTTGATGGGTTTATGTGTCGGTGATGCGTTGGGTGTGCCGGTGGAGTTTACTAGCCGTGCTGAACGAGTAAAATCTCCAGTGACAACGATGTTGGGTTATGGCACATGGAAGCAACCACCAGGAACTTGGTCAGATGATAGTTCGTTAAGCTTTTGCTTGGCAGAATGTCTTTGTAGAGGGTATTCGTTGGATGCCATAGCCAATTCCTTTTGGCGCTGGTACAAGGAGGCTTACTGGACTCCTCGTGGCGATGTCTTTGATATTGGTCAAACTACTCATACAGCAATTATGCGCCTGAAACAGGGAGTTGTTCCCCATCAGGCGGGTGGCAAGGTTGAAAATAGTAATGGCAATGGTTCGTTGATGAGAATCTTGCCGATGGCTTATTGTCACAGAAACTTAACTTTAGGCGAATTGCTGGCGCGGGTGCATGATGTTTCGGCGATTACTCATGCTCATGCGCGATCGCAGATGGCCTGCGGCATTTATATTAGTATTGCAGTGGCGCTCTTGGAAGGGGCAGACCTGCAAACAGCTTATCTACAAGGATTGCAAGACATCCAAACCATTTATTCTGTGCGGGAATTTTTGTTAGAGAAGCCGCATTTTGGCAGAGTTTTCAGTGGTGAGATTGCCAAAGTACCAGTAGAAGAGATTAATTCTGGTGGCTATGTGATTGATACCTTAGAGTCGTCCCTGTGGTGTTTGTTAAATAGCTCGTCTTATTCTGAGGCGGTACTGAAGGCTGTCAACTTAGGTGGAGATACCGATACTACTGCTGCTGTCACCGGTGGGTTAGCGGGAATTTATTACGGGGTGGAAAATATTCCTCAAAAATGGATAAATCAAATTGCCCGTAAACAAGACATTATCTACTTGGCAGAGCGTTTTGGAAGGGCTGTCTACAGCTAGTTTGGAATTAGAAATTATACCAAGGGTTTGATAAGCCACTTTTCGCAAGTAAAATCAGTTGTAGAAAAGTTTCATGCTGGGTGAACAATGCTAACAAGCGCAAAAACGTTATCTGGTTTGATGGGTTTATGTGTTGGTGATGCGTTGGGTGTGCCAGTGGAGTTCACCACCCGCGCTGAACGAGTAAAATCTCCAGTCATATCTATGCTGGGTTATGGAACTTGGGATGTTCCCGCCGGTACGTGGTCAGATGACAGTTCGCTGACTTTTTGCTTGGCAGAATGTCTTTGTGAGGGATTTTCACTGGATGCGATTGCAAATTCCTTCTGGCGCTGGTATCACGAAAATTACTGGACTCCTCAAGGCGAAGTATTTGATATCGGTAACACCACATTTTTAGCAATTGTCAACTGGAAACAAGGAACTCCACCGCTGAAAGCAGGTGGTACTAGTGAAAATAGTAATGGCAATGGTTCTTTGATGAGAATCTTGCCGATGGCTTATTGTCACAAAAGTTTAACTCTGGATGAATTGATTGCGCGAGTGCATGATGTTTCAGCGATTACTCATGGTCATGCGCGATCGCAGATGGCCTGCGGTATTTATATTAGTATTGCAGTGGCGCTCTTGGAAGGGGCAGACCTGCAAACAGCTTATCTACAAGGATTGCAAGACATCCAAACCATTTATTCTGTGCGGGAATTTTTGTTAGAGAAGCCGCATTTTGGCAGAGTTTTCAGTGGTGAGATTGCCAAAGTACCAGTAGAAGAGATTAATTCTGGTGGCTATGTGATTGATACCTTAGAGTCGTCCCTGTGGTGTTTATTAAATAGCTCGTCTTATTCTGAGGCGGTACTGAAAGCTGTCAACTTAGGTGGAGATACCGATACTACCGCAGCCGTCACTGGTGGATTAGCGGGAATTTATTACGGGGTGGAAAATATTCCTCAAAAATGGATAAATCAAATTGCCCGTAAACAAGACATTATTTACTTGGCAGAGCGTTTTGCAAGGGCTGTTTACAGTTGAAGAGAGTGGGGAGTGGGGAGTAAGGGAGATGAGGGAGATGAGGGAGATGAGGGAGAAATAAGCAATGCCCAATGCTCCATGCCCCATGCCCCATGCCCCATGCCCCATGCCCAATGCCCAATCTTAAACCGTAGACAAGGAATAGACCTGACCATCAATCAGCAGTCGCGTGATGCCCTTAGCTTGCAGATGAGTCCGAGCCTTATGGAGCATTTTACTATCAGGAACTTTAATCACGCGATCGCGCTTCGTAGAAAAGCGCTTGGCGACGCGATGGTTATCAAACACCGGCAGAGTTCTTTGCTGGGTTTCCAGGGTGGGAATTTGCCCCAAGTCACCAAAGTCCTTCAGAGGTCGCGTAATTAATTCCGAGGAACGGTCAATAACCAAATAGCAAGTTTTGGGCAAATTCGCTACCGACAGAGGTAAAACTTGAACTGATGCTTCACCGGGTCTGCGTTTTGTAACTAAAGGTCTTTGCTCATCCAGGTCATCATCATCAAAGTCTTCTTCCTCAAAGTCGTCATCTTCTAAATCATCATCTTCCAAATCATCCAAATCCTCTGATTCGTCTAGCAAATCTTCGCCCAGCAGGTGCGCTATCACAGCCGCTCCTGGATGTTCATCCTTTAGCGGTGGGATAGGGATGCTGACTATTTCCAGAGGCTTTGGCTCTGGAGTTTCTAATTTCTCTGTGACTCGTAGCTTCGGTTTTTCCGACGCCGAGGGACGTCGCCGCACCCGTCTACTAGCGGCGATTGACTCCGCCGTTTCCTCTGAGTAAAGTTCCTGCTCTACATGAATTACCCGACGTGGGAGTGGCTCAACCTTTGGCACTTCCAAGGGTTGGCTTTGACTTGGTGGAACTTCTATCTCCGGCTCTGGTTGAATCAGCAGGGGTAACTGCTCGTAGCTTACCTGCGCCCTTCCCTCAGGAGTTCTCGCAGCCCGCTTTAAAGAGACTAAGTATTCATACTCATCTTCTGGCAAAGTGCTTTTGAGCAGGCGACTAATTGTCGAGTTACTCACACCATAGCGGTCTGCCAAAGTTGAGGTTGTTTCGGCAGTCTCTCGATATAACTTCAGAATTTCTTGCTTGTCAGAGTCTGTTAATTTTCTCACGGTAGATACCAAAAATCTTTACTAAGCTCGTTTCCGTCCGCCGGTACGCCGCGTTCGTCTTAGTGATGCGTCATATTCTAAGACAGCGCCCATGCCAAATAACACTCCACTAAACACCCAAAACACTTCTAATATCTCCCCACTTTGATAATTGGGGCCTTGGGCGTATTTAAACCACATATCTGCAATGTAGAGCGAAAAGGCAGCAGCTGCAATCATTCGCCAAGACTGGGAAACTCTTCCCCCCCAAAAGGCTAACAGCAGAGTGGTAGCAATAATTAACAAAACCACATCGCTAACTACGTAAAACCAGTTCAAAATAGCGATTAGCAGTTCTGAAGGTTTTTCCTGTTGCATAGAAATCCACCATGCCAACAAACTACCAAACACTGCAATTGCTAACACAATTAGCCACTGCCATTTCTCCAGATTGATTCGCCTGGAAGCCACAGCTAAAATCATGCCTGCGCCAAGTAATAGATAATTCAGTACAAAAAATATATCGCCTAAAGACACATCTGGTTCATCTTTTAAAACTATTTCGGTATAGCCAAAAATTATCCCTCCAACGAAATAGGAAAGCATACCTAAGCCAATTAAGAGCCAAACATTCCGTCCACTGACGATTTGCGGACTCAGCCAGTTCCTCAAGCATAAGATACTAGCACCCAAATAAGCTAAAGCTTCAAAAATATTTGTGCCAATCACATACCACTCGGCCCGGCTTTCTATGCCATCTGCTCCGGGAACTTTGGCACTAAACAACAAAAAGTATAACAGTGCCAGTACGGCCCAGCCAATATTGGCTAAGACAATGTTCTGAGTGGTGAAAATTGATTTAGAAAGAAACGAATTCTCGTAAGAGTTATTCATAGGGCTTGACTATGTAGATGCACTCTGGCAGTATTTTGAGTTAAAGGACTGGATATTTAGCAGTGTGTCTGCCAGGTAATACACAATCGGACACCAAAAGCAAGTGCCAGTGGCAGGAATTTTGTGAAAGAATTTCCATGCTACTGCCATAGTTTACCCAGTGGCGATTGATTTAGCCAACTGAGAAACAGCGATCGCTCGCCTTCTGGCATATCTTCTAGCTTATAAATCACTTGTTTGGTAAAATTAGCATTGCCAAAATACGCCTTTCCTAGTCGATGGAGTTCTTGTAACAGGATAACTACATGATTTTCTTGCCAATCAGGTATTTTGGCTGTCGGCAAAGGATTAGTAGATACCAAATATTTAACCGCTTCTAGGGAAGATGGTTGGGGAAATTGCTTCTGCTGTAATACTTCGGCAATATCTTTTTGAAATAATGCAGCTTGTTTAGCACCTAAAAACTCTTCAATATCGATATAAACACCTTGCAACAGCAAAATACTGGCTTGGATTAAAATCCCCGTTTTCCCATGACCACCTGTGTCACTACCCAGATGCTCTAAACGGATTTTACCCCAGACGCTAAAACGTTCGGGTTCCTCTAGTAAAACACAGGCTTTACCCCGGTTATCCGTTAATTCTCTCCATAAGGCTCTAGCTTCTTCCTCTTGACTAGCTTTGAAGACACTAATCAAGCGAAAAGTCTGCCCTTGATAACTAAGAATCGGCATCTGCTGATCCTTTTTTGGGTGCTGAATGCTTGATATTTCAACATCCTGCCGTTTGAGAATAAACATGGCACTAGCAAATAACTCCTCACAGGGGCACTCTTAATATGGAATATATAATGGCATTTGGCAGCATCGCCAAGGCTGAAATTACCTAGCATACTGTGAAAATGAACCTAGCGATCGCTAGATCCTTCTCCAAGGTAGCCGCCCACAGAGCGTTGGCGCTAACAGGCAAATAACTCCTTGACAACTCAATATATCTAAACCAATACCCCATCTGTTTCGTTTTCGGTGTAGATTGACTAACTAGCGACTAGCATCTTAGCCTTGCTAGTGGTAAATCTGCAATTTTCGATTGCTTCTTGGTAGGTGAGAACGATATAATAATGTAGATGACTCTTTTTGGAGCCATTATTTTGTTTTGGGCGCGTAGCTCAGTGGATAGAGCAATTGCCTTCTAAGCAATCGGTCGCAGGTTCGAACCCTGCCGCGCTCGTTTTAACTCAATATGAACTCTCAAGCACTGTGAAGTGATATGATCATTTTCACATTTGAGGGTTCGTTATTGTTGCATCATACTAAGAATAAAGGTGATATTGCTGCTACAAAAGCGATCGCTGATCTAACGCTTAAAGGATACTTGATTCTCACACCACTTGTTTGTGAGCATTTACCTTTTGATTTTGTTGCCTACAAAGATGATAAATTTTACAAAATACAAGCTAAATACGCGGGAGATAATAGAGTAGTAAATAAAACTATTTGGGTAGATAAAAATGGTACTCATCAGAAAAAGTATAAAGTAAATGACTTTGACTTTTATGCTGTTTATCTACCTGACATAGATAAAGTTGTTTATCCATCAATTAACTTTAATGGTTGCTACATAACTACCCAGATACCTAATTCAGCTACACCGTTTTACTGGTGGGAGGATTTTACAGATTTTACTGAAGCAGCGTCTAAACGAACCTACAAGGAGTTTGGCGTTGATTTAACAACCAGAAAGGTTAACCCAGACTCTAGAATTCATACTAGAAAAGTAGAAAGACCATCAAAAGAAGAACTAGGAAAACTAGTTTGGGAAAAGCCAACAGCACAAATTGGGAGAGATTTGAGTGTGTCTGACAAGGCTGTAGAAAAGTGGTGTAAGGCTTATGGGGTTGAAAAGCCACCTAGAGGTTATTGGGTGAAGATGGCTTATGGAAAAGTAGAAGAATAATTTTGCAATTAGCTATACTATCTTGAATAGTGAAGCAAAAAATGCGACTAGAGGATTAATAAAATTATCTACTTGATCACCTAAATCCTCTCCAATAGATTCACCAGCTAAATCATAGTCAAAAAACAAGCTCATAGCCAAATCATAGTCAAAATCATAGTCAGAATAGCCACAAATATAAGTAAGAGACTTAGCTTTTGAACATCTAAATCTCTTAAGAAGGCTGAAACCCTTTAATTTAGATTGGTTGCTTTATCAATTTAAAAAGCCCGTGACGAGGATTGAACTCGTGACCTCACCCTTACCAAGGGTGTGCTCTACCACTGAGCCACACGGGCAAAATAATATAACTTTGGTTTTTTAGTTGTAAGTTACAATGCTGGGAGCTTTGCTCTTTACCCAGTCATTATAACCTATAACTTCGTAAGTGGTGGGCCGGGCTGGATTTGAACCAGCGTAGGCGCTAGCCAACGGATTTACAGTCCGTCTCCATTAACCACTCGGACACCGACCCGATTTGTCTCACGATTCAAAATCTTAGCACCATGTTTTAGAAATTGCAAGTGGTTAAAAAAAATAAGTTGTGGGTAGAGATCGCCACAAAACTGCGTCTCTACCAAATGTATAAAAAGTACTAGTTACACGCTCATCTCCAGCATTCGTTGCATTGGTCGCAGTGCAGCTAGACGAATATCCTCTGACATGGTAATTTCGGGAGTGCGATTTTTCATTGCCCAGTAGAGCTTTTCTAGGGTGTTTAACCGCATAAAGGGACATTCGTTACAAGCACAGTTATTCATTGGTGGGGCAGGAATAAAACGCTTGTCAGGAGCTAGTTTTTGCATTTGGTGAATGATTCCAGGCTCCGTAGCAACGATAAATTCTTTGGTGGGACTGTTTTGACAATACTTGAGTAAGGCGGCTGTGGAGCCAATAAAGCTGGCGTGGCGCAATACACTACTTTCACATTCTGGATGTGCGATCGCCTCTGCTTCGGGATGGGCAATTTTTAACTGGACAATTTTCTTTTCTGAAAAGGTTTCATGGACAACACAGCTACCTTGCCATAGCACCAAATCTCGTCCAGTCTGTTCCATAACATACCGCCCCAAATTCCGATCTGGGGCAAAAATAATCGGCTGTTCCTTCGGTATCTGCTGCACAATTTTCACAGCGTTGGAACTAGTACAAATAATATCGCTCATCGCCTTAATATCAGCAGAACAGTTGATGTAAGACACCACCAGATGATTTGGATGCGCTGCTTTAAAAGCTGCAAACTCCTCTGGTGGACAACTATCGGCTAAAGAACAACCGGCATTCAAATCTGGTAAAAGTACTAATTTATCGGGATTAAGTATCTTTGCTGTTTCTGCCATGAAGTGAACACCAGCAAAGACGATCACATCCGCATTGGTTTTTTCGGCGGCTTTCGCCAGTTGTAATGAATCCCCAATAAAGTCTGCAATATCCTGAATATCTGGCTCTTGATAATAATGCGCCAGAATAACTGCGTTGAGTTCTTTTTTGAGACTCTCAATGGCGGCAAACAAATCTAGTGGTAGTTCACCCGGTTGGGTTTTTTCTCGTTGAGCTAGTGCAGTGGTAAACACAGTTAGGGGGTGCTTTAAATTGCAAATTTATGTCTTGTGGAATCAATTATAGTAGTTTTTACCAAAAATAGTGGACGGTTGATATTTTGGGGTTGTGTCCAAATCGGGCTGAGTTTCATATCCTGGAGATAGACGGCAAGGAAAGTGGCATGACCAGTCAGAAAACTCAATCGATAACCCTCAAAATTGCTGTAATTGGAGATGTTCACGACCAATGGGAAGTGGAAGATGGTATTGCACTCAAGCATCTGGGTGTTGACTTAGCGCTGTTTGTCGGAGATTTTGGCAATGAATCGGTGGAAGTGGTCAGAGCGATCGCTTCTCTCGATATTCCCAAAGCAGCCGTGATGGGCAACCACGATGCCTGGTACACCGCCACCGAATGGGGACGCAAAAAGGCTCCTTATGACCGCTCTAAGGAAGACTGGGTACAGGAACAACTCGATTTATTAGGCGAGTCCCATGTCGGTTACGGTAAGTTGGATTTTCCCGCTTGGAATTTAACTGTAGTGGGGGGTCGTCCCTTTACCTGGGGTGGCCCAGAGTGGAAATTCGCGGAAATCTGTCAAGAACGTTACGGTGTGACGAGTTTGGAAGAATCTGCCGATCGCATCGTGAAAGCGATCAAAAGCGCCGCTTACCAGACGATTATATTTTTGGGTCACAATGGGCCTAGTGGGTTAGGCGATCGCCCCGAAGACCCCTGCGGCAAAGACTGGCACCCAATTGGCGGCGACTTTGGCGATCCAGATTTTGGCGAGGCGATTTCTCAAGCCTTGACTGCTGGTAAAACCATTCCCCTGGTGACATTTGGTCACATGCACCGAGATTTACGCCATACCAAGAAGGTGCAGCGCAAGCCCATCTTTAGAAGTCCAGAGGGGACAATTTACTTGAATGCAGCCATTGTGCCGAGGATTGTGGAAAATGACGGCGAGAAGTTGCGTAATTTTTCCATTATCACCCTAGAGGCGGGTGTGGTTTCGCAAGTTTCCCTAGTTTGGGTTGGCAATGACTTCCAGGTGGCACAGGAGGAAATTTTGTATGAGCGATCGCGCAGTGTGCCGTAGAGATTCGCATCCAGTTGTGCAATCTGCGTAGATGATACGATATAGTATTATCTGTCAGCTTTAGTGCTAACCAACGAAAGCGCCTGAATAGCGTCTGAAAGTAGGGTATGCACAAGTTTGACAGATTTACTGGAGAGGTGGCAGAGTGGTCGATTGCGTCCGACTTGAAATCGGATGAGGCTAAAACCTCCGGGAGTTCGAATCTCCCCCTCTCCGTTGAAAGATTTGTGCATGATACATTACAGATAAGCTCTCTGACTAACACATTCAAGTTTGTGAGAGTGAATCAAAGTTATATTGCATATAACAGTAAGGCTAAAGATAGCCCTGTTATCATTCAAGGTATTCGGATTGCTATATGTCATTCAGCAACAAATTATGATTTGCTGAACTTACAAAGCGTGGCAGGTTTAGTTGAGTATATTATATAGAATTAACCTTGAGTAATTAAAATCAAATGATGCCATGAAAGTAGAAATTCATAACTTAGCTGTTATCGAAGAACTTGAAATTGACTTAAAACCTCTTACTGTTTTTATTGGAAGAAATGGCACTGGAAAAACTTTGGCCGCTTATACTTTAGCATCTATATTAGGTAAACATGGATTGGATAGGTATTTGAAAAGTTATATTGATGGCGAAACTCAGCAGAAATATCCAATTATAGATAATGCTATTAAGCAATTTCTGCAAGAAGGAAATGTTCGTATTGACTTAATTAAGTTTGCTGAAGAGTATGCGGAGGTATATATTAATGATGTTGCTCAGTCATCTCCTAGCTGGATGAAAACATTTTTGAGTACTGAACGTAGTGATTTTAAATCAATGAAGATAAGCTTTGATTTAGCTACGGTAAAACAAGAAATACTTGAAAATGTAAAAAAATATACCTTAGAAAAAAAAATTCATTTTGGTTCACAAGATAAAGAATATTTAAATATATTAAAGGAAACTGGTGAAAATAATATTTATTTTAACATAATTTCCAAAGGTAATTTTTTGAAAAAAATTCCGGCGAGGTTATTTAAAGAACTTTTACTTCAAGAGATTTTTCAGATACTTCATAGGTCTTTTTATTCATATGTTTATATATTTCCTACAGAAAGAACTACTTTTATAACTTTTCCTTTTTCTATTAAGAAAGAAATAGTGAAACTCGAAAATGTGAATTTTGAGAATTTTGATGAAAGTTCTCATGTTGATTTAGATAAAAAAATAATACCTGAACGCTTGTATCGACAAAAAAATAAAAAACAAAGTGAGCCAGTACAAAGTTTAATAGAAATATTAGCCAATGCATATAGAAATACAACAGATGAAAGAGAAAAAGAAATTCATAAAAGACCAGAAATTGCCATTTATGAGAAATTAGCAGAATTATTAGAAAAGGAAATTTTGCAAGGCAGAATAGATTTTAATGAGTCTGGATTAGAAAATGAAATACTTTTTCAACCATCAGAAAAAATAAAATTGGAAATGACAGTTGCTTCATCTATGGTTAAAGAACTAGCACCTTTAGTTCTTTGCTTACGCTATCTGGCTAAACCGGATGAGTTGCTGATTATTGATGAACCAGAAATGAATTTACACCCATCAGGACAAGTAGCAATTACTGAATTTCTAGCAATGTTAGTCCAAGCTGGTCTAAAAATATTAATTACAACTCATAGTCCTTATATTTTGGATCATCTATCGAATTTGATGAAAGCTGCTAAATATCAAGATAAAGAAAGTATAAAAAAGAAATTTTATTTAGAACGGACAGAAGCTTTTATTCCTCAAGAAAAAGTTTCTGTATATCTGTTTGAGAATGGTATAGCTAAAAATATCTTAAATGAAGACGGACGTATAGATTGGGGTACGTTTGGTGATATATCTGATGATATTTCACATATCTTTTTATAGTCACTCTTAAATTAAGGAGTGATTTAATAATGCCTTTTAATACATTGTTATTGTCATGTTGTTTATTACCAGGAAAAACAAGTTATAAAGAAAATGGAGTAGAGATAAGTATACAACCAGCAAGTGGAGAAACAGTTCTCTTTTTTCTGATAGACAATCAATCAAATCCTAATTGTAAATTGCGTCAACTATTAGGATTAAGTCAAGAAGGTATGAAAATTTGTGATTTAATTGTCTTCTATGCAAAAGAGAGTAAAAGAATAATTTGCTTTGTAGAATTGAAAGGTGGTGATGTAAAAACAGCTAAAGGGCAAGTCATAACTACATATACATATTTTAAAAAATTTTTGAAAAAGTCTGAACCATCACTAAATTTTATTGCAAAAGCATATATTAAATCTAACGGTTCTGCACCGCAAGAAATTGATAAATATAAACAGGAATTAAAGCAGACATTTGGCGAAGGTAACTACGATATTAGCAAGAATTCAGATTTAGGTGACTTTCTGCGAGGCGTTGAGTATCAACCCAAAGGAAAACGAAACAAAAGTAGATAATTGGCTACAAGCGATCGCCCCACTCCCCCGTTTTGCTTGCATTATGCTATCATAATGATAAATTATACTTTGAGGTCAAGCAATGGCTACCCTTTATGTAAGAAATTTACCCGATGATTTGTATGCAAAGCTGCAAGAGTTAGCGGTATCTCAGCACCGTTCAATTAACGCCCAAGTTATAACTCTGTTAGAAGAAGCTTTGAAAACGGAAACACAGCAAACGGAAGAAGAAAGACGAAAGAATGTCCCAAAACTTCTAGAGGAAATGCGTCTTCGCCGTGAACAGCTACCAACTGATATCGAATGGCCTGACAGCACTGCCATGATTAGAGAAGATCGGGACAGATGACAATTCCTCTTAAGTGCGTCGTGGATGCCAGTGTGTCCGTTAAGCAATTTATTCCTGATCCGCTAACAGCCAAGGTTAATCAACTGTTTGCTCACCTTGCCTATCCCCAGACAGAGATCTTTGTACCTGACTTATTTTACATTGAGTGTGCAAACGTTTTGTGGAAGTATGCTCGTGCGGGTAGTTATAATGTTTCTCTAATTCAAGGGAATTTAGCTAGTCTCAAAGCTTTACCTTTGCGTGCTGTCTCCCCAGCTGATTTGATGGCGGATGCAGTTGCGATCGCATTAAATTATGGAATCTCCGCCTACGATGGCTCTTATGTTGCACTTTCACAGCAGGTTAATGCTACTTTGCTGACTCTCGATGGTAAGCTGGTAAGGGCTTTAGCGGCTTCGTCTTACAATGTTTGCTTGTTTAATGACTTTGATGTTCCGTTGTTGGAGTGAATGTAGAAGCGATCGCTTGGTCGAGTTTTGTCTCTAAGGAGAGAGCGATCGCACCCCTCCCTTCTGCTTGCATTATGCTATCATTTTGCTAAATTCTACTTTGAGGTAAAGCGATGGCTACCCTTTATGTAAGAAATTTACCCGATGATTTGTATGCAAAGCTGCAAGAGTTAGCGGCATCTGAACACCGTTCCATTAATGCCCAAGTTATAACTTTGTTAGAAGAAGCTTTGAAAACGGAAACACAGCAAATAGAAGACCAGAAACAACAGAATGTACTTAAAGTCCTAGAAGAAAGTCGCCAGCGTCGCCGTGTGAATCCAGCAGACTTCGGATTACCTGATAGTACTCAACTGATTCGAGAAGACCGCGACAGATGACCAATCCTTTCAGATGCGTGTTAGATACCAGTGTGTGTATCAAGTATTTTATTGCTGATCCACTAACTGCCAAAGTTAATCAACTTTTCGACCATTTTGCCAATCCACAGACGGAAATATTTGTTCCAGACCTCTTTTAGATTGAGTGTGCTAACGCCTTATTGAAGTACGTCCGTGCAAGAATGTACACTGCTGCTGAGGTTCAGACAGATTTAGCCACCCTCAAAGCTTTACCCTTGCGTGTCGTCTCCACGGCTGACTTGATGGCGGATGCAGTTGCGATCGCCTTAAATTATGGAATCTCCGCCTACGATGGCTCTTATGTTGCACTTTCACAGCAGGTTAATGCTACTTTGCTGACTCTCGATGGTAAGCTGGTGAAAGCTCTAGCGGCTTCGTCTTACAATGTTTGCTCGTTTAATGACTTCGAGGTTCCGCCGTTGGAGTCAATGTAGAAGCGATCGCCTAATTAGTTTACAAAGCAGACTTATTGCCTACCGTTTTTCTTTTTAAATTTCAAATTATCAAAAATGCCTTTTACTTACAACCGCACGGTTCGCTTTCAAGATACTGATGCTGCTGGGGTAGTTTATTTTGCTAATATTTTGGGTATTTGCCATGAAGCTTATGAAGAATCTTTAGAAGCATCAAGTATTAATTTAAAAAAATTTTTCACTAATCTATCTGTAGCGTTTCCTATTGTTCATGCTAGTGTGGATTTTTTGCGCCCTATGTTTGTAGGGGACAAGTTGTTGATTAGCTTAATTCCCCAAAAAATAGGTGTTGATAACTTTGAAATTACTTACGAAATTACCGTGGCTGAGGTGGTAGTTGCTAAGGCTATTACTAGGCATGTTTGTATTGATGTAAGTAGTAGAAGTAAGCAGGAATTACCTGATGAGATAATGCAGTGGTTGGAAACGAACCGCAGAGACGCAGAGGGCGCAGAGAGAAGAAAGTTGAGAGAGATTATGTGATGGTATTTTGGAGGAATTCTGTGGCTATTTGCTGTAGTTGTTGGCGGTTAATTTTACCTTGGGAGTTACGGGGTAAGTTTTGCTGCGGAATCCAATATTTTGGGATTTTAAATTTGCTGAGTTTCTCTTTAAGTAGAGTTTGGATTTTTAAGGCAGAGGTATCTGATTGTTTGGGAATGTAAATCGCTGTTAATGCTTGTCCCCAGTGTTTATCTGGGATGCCGATGACACAAATATCGGCAACCATTTGAGTTGCTTGTATGGCTGATTCAATCTCTGCTGGATAAAGATTTTCGCCACCTGTAATAATTTTGTCGCTGTTACGTCCGACTATATTTAAATGATTTTGTTCGTCTAAAAAGCCTAAATCGTCTACTTGGAAATCAGCTTGATTTTCTTCGGTTATAGGATAGTAGCCAAGGGCTAAAGATTGAGCCTGAATGGTGATATTTCCGATTTGATTGGAATTTAAAATCTCGCCTTGCTGATTGCGAATAGTTACTTTTGCATGGGGAAGAATTTGACCACTGCTAATTTTACCGCTAAGGAAATCATCTGGTTTGAGGGTAGCAATTTGAGAGGCGGTTTCTGTCATACCATAGGTAGGTGCTAACCGGATGCGATGAAATCTGGCTTTTTCTAATAGTTCGTTCCATGCTGGCGCACCTCCCAAAAGTACAGTATTAAATTGGGATAGCCATTCAGTTAATTCGGGATTTTCTAAAAGACGTTGTAACTGTGTTGGTACTAAAGATATGAAAAACTCTGGTTGTTTAATATTTAATGTTTGACCTGTTTCTAATGCTTTGAATGGTAGTATCGCCAGTTTACCTGTGGTGGTGAAAGAGCGCATAAATTGCATTAAACCGCTAACGTGATATAGCGGTAATACACAAAATGAATTGACTTGTTTTAGTTGAAAGTATTCGGTAAATCCTTTTACAGATGCTATGAGAGTTTCCCAAGTGTGGATGACGAATTTTATCTGCCCCGATGAACCACCTGTGGGAATCAGAATCAGTGGGGAGTGGGGAGTCGGGAGTGGGGAGTGGGGGAGTGGGGGAGTGGGGGAGTGGGGGAGTTTTCCCAAAATAATGTCTGGCTGTACTAAATCAAAGACTTGTTGCCATTCTTGTGTTCCCCAGTCGGGGTTACACAGAAAAACTGGACAGTTAGCTGCACAAGCAGCAATAAAACTTGCTAGAAATCGTAATGGTTCGCGTTCGGCTAAGATAATTTTTGGTGGTGTTGCACACGTTGAGAACTGTGTTAGTTCTAAATATAATTCTTGAGCTATTTTATTAAATTGATGGCTGTTGTAACCGATAAGCCAATCATCTTGAGCAAGGTTATTAATACAGTCTAAAGGTCGTTCCATAAACTTTGAAGCCACGTATCTTCTTGTTCAAAAAAATGGTCGATGCCAAAACCAATTGCTCTGTTGTTTTTGGATAATTCTGCTGCTAGCTGGAGTGCTGCTTGTCTTGCGATCACAGTTTCAAATACTGATGAAAATACAGTATCAATTTGATGCTGGTGGCAAAACTTTCTCAAACGAGATGGTGATCCAACTATTCCAGGCTTTATGACAAAAATCCCTCGCCAACCTTGTTGATGGCAGGCGGCGAGTTGCCCAAGTGTGGCAACAGATTCATCTAAAGCGATCGCAGTTTCATAACTCATACTCAATTCCAACATCTGCTGAAATTGCTCAACAGGTAGCGGTTGTTCGATAAATTCAATTTCTAGGGCTAGTTCTCCATTTGCTTTGAGATTGTCACAAGTCCACAGCCATAAGTTGGCTTCCTCATAGCTGAGTCCACCGTTGGCATCTAATCGCAGTTTGCTAGAGGCTGGTAAGGTGTGTATCAGTGACTCAAAAATTTCTAGTTCATGAGCGATCGCATACACACCAATTTTCCATTTAAAGGTGCGATATCCTTGCTGCCACAGCGTTTCCCATTGATTTAAAGCCGCTTCCCCGGCTGGTAATAAGGCACTGTAGAAGAGTGAAGAGTTAGAAGTTAGGAGTGAAGAGTTAGGAGTTAGGAGTGAGGAGTTAGGAGTTATAAAATTATCTCCCTCATCTCCCCCACCTCCCTCATCTCCCTCATCTCCCTCATCTCCCTCATCTCCCTCATCTCCCCCATCTCCCTCATCTCCCTCATCTCCCCCACTCCCCACTCCCCACTCCCCACTCCCCATCTCCCACGCTGACTCAAAGCCAAATTGACAAGCAGGTAACTCATCTGGGATTGAGAAAATTATCTCGTCTGTGATTTCTCCTGGAAGTTGACGACAAAAATCTAAAGCTTGTTCTAGGGTTTCGGAACCAAACCAGCTAATGGGGGCAATTTCTCCCCAACCAACTCTAAGAGTTTCATCGGTAAGGCAGAGAATAATACCTTCACGAATATCCCACTTACCGTGATTGGTAGTGAGCGATCGCACAAATCTTCGCTCATAAGGACGAAATTTAAATTGATAACGCATCAATTAGTAATTGCTAAATCATAAATCCCAGTCCAAAGAACAAGCAAGCCCAGAAATGCACCGCTACGGCGATGAATTTACAGTTACTAACTTTGTCCGGCTGGTTGTGATTTTCTTGGACGTGGCGGCATAATTTGAAAGCAAAGGGTAAACTCACCCAACTCAGCAATGTCCAAGGTGGAGAATTTCCCCACAACACAAACAACAAGGTGAGGGGATAAATGCTAGCAGTGAACCAAACTAGGAGTTGGGCACCTTTTGCTGTTCCCAGACGGACGATAGGCGATCGCTTGCCTGCGGCTATGTCATCCTTAACTTGGTGAAAGTGTGAGCAAAACAAAATTAAGGTTGTGGCAATCCCAACAATCACTGAAGCTGCTAAACTTGTCAATGACCAAGTTTGGGTTTGGCTGTAATATGCTGCCTCCACTGCTAAGGGGCCAAAGGCAAAAAAGCAAAGAATCTCACCTAAACCTTGATATCCTAAGCGAAAGGGAGGCCCTTGGTACATATAGCCTAAACCGCAGCAGAGCAAAATTATACCAATAACAGTTAGGTCTTGTTGCCAAAAGGCGATCGCTAGTATGCCCAGCAACCCTAAACCTAAACACAAATTTCCTATCCAAAATATTAATGGCTTATTGCCTGTTAAGTTCACCAAAGAATGGTGCTTATTTTGATCAATACCTGTTTCGGAATCAAAGACATCATTACTGATATTTTCCCAGGCAACAATTAAAATTGCCGCAGCTATAAAAGTAGAAAATACTACACCATTGAAAATTTTAGTTTCAGCAAATGCTACTGCTGTTCCTACCCAAATGGGCATAATGGCAACGCTGTACATTGGCGGTTTAATCGCTGCCATCCATAACTTCGTGTTGGGATATAAAATCTGCTTGGTAGTCATCAGTTGTGATTAATTAAATTGCCGGAATATTACTCACACTTAAGATTTTATGATGTAAAGAGACGCTAGATATTCATCAGCTAAAAACAACTCTCACTTTTACTCTGGCTCGTTAATCTTGCGTTGTTAACACTCCACCCTCACGTTGCAGCCCAAGGCTGGAACTGGCTTATCAGGGTTTAGGAACACCACGACAAGGCAAATCCTACGCTGGTGAAATGACAACTTAATATGTTACCTGTAGAAATACGACCACGATTAATTACACTTTAGGAAGTTAACTTAAAAAAAATTTACTATCGTTAAATCCATGACAGTTTTACCATGTCGTAGCAACTTCTTTGTCAAGCACAAAGATTTATATCAATTTCTGGTAGCAGTGCAAGAAAAGTGCGTCAAAAATAATTCCAGGCAAATTGTCAGTATCTCCCAAGAGATCGATTTAGTTGACCCTTTACTTGTATTAGATAAACTTACACAAGCAAATGAAATAAATTTTTACTTTGAGAACATAGGTAAAGGAGAAGCGATCGCAGCAATTGATGCTGTAGCAAAATTACAGATTGATGGCGCAGACCGTTTCACTCAAGCAGAATATTTTATCAAATCTCGTCTAAAAAATATAATTAATTTTGGTAACGCTAATCAACCTTTTTCTGGGCCTCACTTTTTTTGTTATTTCAGCTTTTTTGATAAAAATACCCAACTAGATTATCCATTTCCATCTGCTACCATCTTTCTTCCACGTTGGCAAGTAGCTGTAAAAAATCAGCGCTGTATATTAGTAACAAATATAATTATCAATGCAAATGTAAATATTCAAAGATTGTTGGAAGATCTGCAAAATAAAATTGAATTTATCCAATCTTTAGAATATTACTCTGCTAATATTGATTATTTTACAGCAAAGTTTTACAAAAAATCCGTCACGAATGCTGCTCAATTTAAACGTTCAGTAGTATCTGCTTTGGAAAAAATTCGGTCTAGTCATTTAAGTAAGATTGTGTTAGCAGATATATTAGATGTCAAGTCAAGCAACCACTTTGACTTAGTTAAATCCTTAAATAATCTTAGGCAAATACATCCTAATTGTTATATTTTTTCTACAAGTAATGGTAAAGGACAAAATTTTATTGGCGCGAGTCCAGAAAGATTAATTAGTATTAATAATCAACAGTTAATCACCGATGCTTTAGCTGGTTCTGCACCACGAGGTAAAACCCCTGCTGAAGATGCAGCTAATGCCAATCGCTTACTCAATAGTGAAAAAGAAAAGCACGAACATTCGCTGGTACTTGATTTTATTACACAACGCCTATGCCAGCTAGGTTTATTCCCCCAAATTTCAGCGCCCCGCCTGCGACAATTATCTAATATTCAGCATTTATGGACACCAATAAGTGCTACAGTTCCTACTAACATACATCCATTAAAGATTGTCGCACAATTGCATCCTACACCAGCCGTTGCTGGTGCAGCACGAGATGTTGCTTGTGCAGAAATTCGGCGTTATGAAAGCTTTGAGAGAGGTTTATATGCTGCGCCTCTGGGTTGGATAGATTCTCAAGGGAACTGCGAGTTTATTGTGGGAATTCGTTCAGCATTAATTGATGGCGATCGCGCGAGACTATATGCTGGTGCTGGGATCGTCGCTGGTTCTGATCCTCACAAGGAGTTTGCAGAGGTGCAACTTAAACTTCAGGCTTTATTAAAGGCATTAGTTTAGAAGAGAATACAGAATTCAGAATGCAATCAGTGGGGATTTAAAATATCCCAAAAAAAGCATCATCTAATTCATAACCCAGCATTTGGGCCATAGACTTCAGCCGTGATAGGCTGGGGATGTCCTGCTGTTTTAGCCAATCACCTAAAATAAAGATTTTGTGCATCAAAAATATTTCTAAGGCTTCAGGATTGTACTGAATGCCTTCTTGGGAACTAAACTGGTGTGGTACAAGCATGGCGGCATAACGAGCGAATTCCCCAGCTTTCCAATCTAGTAAAAATGGCAACCAAGGGTATTTGGCGTCTAAGCGCACAAACCACAGCCGCACTTCTGGAATTTCTGATAGTTCTCGTGGATCGCCAGGTTCGAGATCGTAATTGATATCAAAGCGTAGCTGCTGTTCATAGGATACCACCCCATCTTGCAGCAGTTGTTCAATCACCGTTGACGCAGGCGACAGATCCAGATTGTTAATGAAGTCGTTATTGAGTGCGATCGCAATTGTCATTGATTCAGCAGCCACTTTCTTGATGCTCAAGTGTAGGATCGAGGATCTACAGTAGCAGCTTTCAGGGATTGACGCTAGATGGACTTTCAGTAGCACAAAGTCTTCTTGACGAATCAATTAGTATTTAGTGATACCAATTGTCTCTAAACTTGCATTTAATATTTACTCTTTATCCCTTGGCGTACTTCGGAAAGGTAACGCCTGCCCCAAAGTGGACATTTACAGCAATTTTAAGTTAAAGTTGTAATGAGTTTGTTTTAGATTAAGGTCTGAAAAAGTAGCCGTCAACAAGCAAAAAAAAATCATTATCGCCACCTGTGACTTCCGCAGCATCAAAAGCCAAAACACAAGTACAGGTAAAAGAGCGGTGTGCAATATCATTGCATATATTAATTAACCAATAAACATTTAGATGGGAAAATTCCCTCAACAGTTAACAAGCTGTAATATGCAAAAACAAACAATTTCTACAAAACCAATTCGTTCTCTAGAAGATGCGCTTGAGCGGTGTCAAATCCTGGGTATGCGCGTCAGTCGTCAGCGTCGCTTTATTCTGGAATTACTTTGGCAAGCAAATGAACATCTTTCTGCCAGAGAGATTTACGATCGCTTAAACTTACAAGGTAAAGAGATCGGTCACACTTCTGTTTATCAAAATTTAGAAGCATTATCGAGTCAAAACATCATTGAGTGTATTGAACGCTGTGATGGGCGTTTGTACGGCAATATCAGTGACTCTCACAGTCATGTCAACTGTATAGATACAAATCAAATTCTCGATGTTCATGTGGAACTGCCAGAAGATTTTATCCGCAAAATAGAAGAACAAACAGGAGTGCGGATTACTGACTATAGTATTAACTTTTTTGGCTACCGTAATCCGCAGGAGGGCTAACAGTCATTGGGCATTGGACATTGGGCATTGGGCATTGGGCATTGGGCATTGGTTATTTCTCCCCCTGCTCCCTCATCTCCCTCATCCCCCTCATCCCCTTCATCCCCCACTCCCCACTCCCCACTCCCCACTCCCTACTCCCCAATGGAGTTATTGCCAAAAACTGTCTCGTCATGATCATCATCATCATCTAAATCTACTGGTAAAATAGTGCCTTCGGAGCTTTCAATTAGTCCGATCGCAGGGGTCTTGTTCCAATTAGCATCTGTGTTTGCTGTGATTTTTAGGGTGTTTAAAAAGGGCTGCTGCGATGCCTGCGGCGGTAAACTACGCAAATGTTTCTGTCTTTGAAACGACTCTTTGGAGAACAAAGCACCATTATCATCGGCCAATTTTTTGTCAGTTTCAGCGAGAATGGCATCAAATAAACAGGCGTTGCTAAGATTTGCTGAATTAAGATTTGTCCCCATAAGGTTTGCCTGTTGCAGGTTTGCGCCTGTAAGGTTCGCCTCTTGGAGGTTTGCACCTGCGAGGTTCGCCTGTTGGAGGTTCGCGCCTGCGAGGTTCGCCTGTTGCAAATTGGCTCCAGCTAAATTCGCCCCGATTAACTCCGCATTAGATAAGTTTGTCTGCTCAAGATTTATCCCAGTTAACACCACTTGCAACAAAGAGGCTCTCGATAAGTTCAGTCCAGCCAGAGACTTGATTCGGGTTGCAAAGGCACTTTTGTGCAAAACCGTTGTCCTAGAAATTAGCACACTCAGCGCCTCTGGATAGAATTCTGCCAAATTGACTGGATTACCACAAGGCCAAAAGCGAACTTTTGTTTCTCGGTAGCAAGCACAAAGCAATAGAAACACATTCAGTCCCACCGCAGCATTCACCTGCTCAACATTCACCGGGTTTTGCAGTGTCTGAAAATGAGTCAAAGCTTTGTGGGCTATGCCTTCATCTAACCAACGACCTTGACAGTAAGCACGCCAGAAAGACAAAAGACGTTGAAACAAAACTTCAAAGGAAAATTTTTGCTTTTGCTGTCCGCGCAATCCAGCAATCGCTAGTTCTTCAATTTCTTGGCTAAGTATCCCGTAACCTAGTAAATTATAAATATGCTGGGCTACGCTATTGGCAGAATCAAGCCCAAAAGTCAGCGTACCATAAACCTCATCTTGGTGCTGAGTCAGAAATTTAAGTTGGGCAGCAATAGCTTCTGCACAAAGAAATTCTCCTAATTTAATATGCGAAAACTCAACTAAACTACTTTCTGTTGCAGCTTTGCCTGAACTTTCTAAATCCCGAATTTTAAAATAAAACCCTGGTAGAGTATTAAATTCACCAGCGACATTAATTTGATGACGTTGCGAGTGTAAAATTTTTAGAGCGATCGCTTGCATCTGCTCAACTAAATCTTGGGGATGACGACCTGCGAGTAAATTAGCGATCGCTTCTGGAGTTCGGTTGATATGAGCCGATCCTGAGCGCAGTAGCATTGTCTTAATACCGCCAATTAGCGGATAGCCCAACAACCATCTACTCAGGCGATGATGAATTTCCCATAACAGAAAAGACTTTTGGTTATAAGCAGCTAACTGCAATAGTTGATCATCTAGCAGTCCGTCGCGGTGCAAAATGCCCAACAAATGCAGCATTAGGGGTTGACGGACAAGCACAGATAATTCTCTTAACTTTGATTCGCTGACAAATAAACCTGTCTGTTTTAAGAATGTAAAGAAATTTTGAGCAATAGGTAACGATTGCACTTTTGTCCACTGTTGAAACCATTGTTTGAGTTCGTCCACATCCAACGGCTGAATTATAATTCGCCTCAATAATAGCGATAATTCTGGGGCGATTTCCTGTAGAGTCGTTGAGCGACTCGTCAACACAATTTTGTGTCGGTGCTGAGATTGAAAGTTTAGTAATTGCTGAATAAAAATTGCTTGTCCCTTTATACCCACAGCAGAAGGGGGCAGTTCATCTAAACCATCCAGCAGTAACAGACAAGGGAGATTTTCTGGTTCTAACCAAGCCCAAAGATTAACAGGAAAAGCAGAATTTAGGGTTTCGATGAAAGTTTTACCATATTTTATATCCCGTAACCTAATTAATACAGGCATCCAAGTAGGGTACAATTCTTGTGCTACTTGTGCTGCCCAAAGTTGGCAAAAACTAGTTTTTCCATAACCGGGTTCTGACTCAATGACAGCGATCGTTTCTAAATCAGCTAGCTGCTGCTGCGCCCATGTTTTTAAATCAACTGGTTTAACAGTTTTTTTATCCAAATCAGAAATACTTTCCTCTATTGGTAAGCCTTTTTGTGGCACATAGATATCCTTAAGGGCAAAGGATTCCATCAGCAACGGCATACTAAGATTTTGAATCAAGCTTGCACGGTAATGTTCTCGGTGCAAATCAATTTTCTCACCGACTGTAGAACCAACTTCTGGGGCGATCGCACTGTGAGATAATGAAATCCCCAAACGGAAAAATTTTTGCAGTTGGGCTAAAGGTGCAGCATTCTCGGTAACAACTACCAGTAAGTTCCCAGGAAGTGAGTTGACCAAACGTTGTGTTAAGAGTTTAGCTTCAGATTCCTCTGCACCATTGGCAACTAACCAAGCTATAGCAGCATTATTTATTTGTTGCACCAGTAATGAATCTGCAACCAAAGATAGTGCTTGTTCCGCTTGAGTGTCAGTCAATTTACCTGGGCTGAGAGTTTTCAGCAATCCTTGCAGTTGCGGATCTTGGAGGGTGAGTTTACCCGCGTCCTCTTTAAGTATATGTGGTTGAATGGTTATACTTGCCCGGTCTAACCACGGTCTTTGTAGCCTTTCTTCCTGCTCTAAAATTGCTTGCAAAGCTTGGAGATAGCCAATTTGAAACGCTAGCCATGTGCCTTCGTTACGTTTTAATGGTTTTTTTTGGCTGAGGCTACGCAACAGGTTTTCTGTCAACTGAGAAATGACACTAATTTCTTCCCAAACAATACCTAAAGGCAGTTCTAAGACCTCTACCAAGGTACAGATATCAAAAGGCATCAGGCTTTTGACTTCCATATCCTGAACAATACGGTAGGCAATACCTGCCAATTGCCCTGTTGAAAATCCGCTGATTTGATTGATTGCGATATGGCGTTCTGCCAACCAGTGCCGAATACTCAGGTTCATTTAATTACACAGTGAAGGCTGCCTATGGCAATTATGATCGATTTATCAGTTTGCGAAAACAGGTAACAATGGGGAAGACAAAGTTTTGGATCAAAGATGTTTTCTGATTGCTAAAAAACAGTGCTTCGGTAATTGAGTAGACTATGAGCGATCGCCCGATAAAATTATTGTTAATCGACCAAGACCCGATTTTTCGTTTGGGATTACGGGTAGGTCTGGAAGCAATTCCTAACCTGGAAGCGATCGCAGTGGTAGAAACTGACACTGCTGCCTTGCAGATTTTAGCAGAAATTGCCCAAAAAGACCCCAACCAAGTAAATTTAGTGGTTTTGGAATTCGGTAATGGTCGCTCCACCACCAGTCAACAACTAGGTTTACAATTCTGTCGGCAACTCAGAGCCTTATATCCCAACCTGCCAATTTTGCTCCTCAGTTCTATTCAAGAACAAGGACTGCTATTGGCCGCGAAATCTATTGGTATTAATGGCTACTGTCCCAAAGGTACACCACTTCCTGAGTTAGTCGCCGCCATGCAAGAAGTTGCAGATGGTGGTTCCTATTGGTTCCAGGACACGGAAGCAATAATAACTCCTCACTCCCTGTACGGGTTTAGCAATGCTAAACCCCTACTCCCCACTCCCCACTCCCCACTCCCTTTCTCTAGACTGCGAAATAATTTACGTTTGTCAGGAATTGCTCATATTGACGTTACCTTAGCCGCAGTAACAGCACAATTACAAGTTCCCGGACTACCAGTATTAGATCGAGCAATTCTAGCTGGACAGAAGCGAGAACTGCTAGCATCTCGTTGGTTGCTAAATCGGTTGTTGGTTTCATCACAAGAAAAGCAAGAGCAAGATATTCCTACTGAACAGTCGCCTCTGACTCCTTTGTTGAGTAGCGCCATTCAACAAAGGCAAACCGTGCCACCTTTACTTAGTCCAAGAGCGCTACAATCTGACTTGTTTGCATCTTGCATTACCAAACTTCAACTTTCTTTACGAAATGTAACAGATATACCTTTAGAAATTGACATCTTTCGTGAAAATAAAAAACGGGAATTACTTTATCTTATTCTGCAAAAATTAGCTGAACAGTTGGATCAACTGCGTGCTTCTCAAATAGAGATAAATCAATTATATGAAGTAAGAAGTACCTTAATAAGCGATTTATGGCAAGCAGCAATTACAGATTTTTTTGGAAAATTTTCTCGGGTAAAATTCGGGGAGAAAAATATAGAAATTGTTAATTTATTGTTGCGAAATGCAGAAGTTGTGCAAAGAGATATTCTCAATAAAATTCCGCTAGTTTGTGAGTTGTATTCTTATCTAATATTTCAAACAGAATTGAATATTGATAATACCTCTTATCCAGTAGTGAGCGCTGAAGCTAAGTTCCAGGCATTAATGATTTTAGAGAACTTGTTGATTCAGGTAGCGAATGGGGTAGTGCAACCACTGCTAAATTCTTTAGCAGATGTAGAAGAGATTAAGCAAAATTTCTATGGACGCCAATTGATTTCCACAAGAGAAATTGAACGGTTTAGAAATGATTTGTCGTGGAAATATCGATTAAAAAATTATATAAATGAGCCAAGAGCAGTTTTTGAAAGTCGATACGAACTATTTGTAATTGCGCCTCGCGGCATTGCCAATACTTCAGTTTATGCTCCTCGAAATCAGGAGTTAGAAAAACTTTCTAATATTCCTTTAGTAGTGACATTGCTCCTAGAATTTAGTGATGCGATCGCACCGCGTTTAAAATCACTATTAGCTTTTGTAGGTAGCGGTATAGTCTTTATTCTTACCCAAATAGTTGGTCGCGGTTTAGGTTTAATCGGTCGTGGTATTCTTCAAGGTATTGGCAGCGTATCGTTAGTAGAAAAGAACCTGAGACGAAATAGCGATCGACCGAAGTGAGGGATGAGGGAGATGAGGGAGATGAGGGGGATGAGGGAGACAAGGGGAATAACCAATGCCAATACTTCTCTACGAGAGGCTGCACTTCGGCAAGGCTCTGTTACCACGCCAACGGCAACGCTGAGTACAAGTGCCCCATGCCCCATGCCCAATGCCCCATGCCCCATGCCCAATGACAAATGACAAATGACAAATGATTTTATCGGGCTAGCAATTTCTTATGTATACGCTACTGGTCTGCTTGTCATTGGCGAGGGACTGCGTAGGCTGTTTGGTGTGAAGCCAGATTTGACCCGTAAAGTGATCCATATTGGTGCAGGGATGTGGGTTTTCGGCGTCCTGCTGCTGTTTAACCACTGGAAAATCGGAATTATCCCTTTTGCTACCTTTATCGGACTCAACTACCTGTTTTACCGCTACCGAATCATTGGCGCAATGGATACCCAGGATAGCTCACCTGGTACGGTTTATTTCGCTATCTCAGTGACGCTGCTGTTCGGGCTACTGTGGCGACCAGAGGGGCCAATAGATGGCGCCGCGATCGCTGTTGCTGGGATAATGGCGATGACTTGGGGTGATGCATTGGCAGCATTAATCGGCAGACGCTTCGGGCAGCATAAATACCAAGTGGGAAATTCTGTGCGTTCCTGGGAGGGTTCAGCAGCAATGTTTGTAGCAAGTACAGTAGTGATTTTCTTAGTGCTGTTGCTGCTACCTGGTTCATCGCTGAGTCCCCTAGCAACGCCTTTAGGTTTAAAATGGGCTTTGTTGACGGCGGTGGTAACTGCTACTTTCGCAACCCTAGCAGAGGCAGTCTCACCCCACGGCACAGATAACCTCAGCGTGCCTCTAGTAGCGGCTGGGGTAGTGTGGGTAATGATGCAGGGGTTGTAAAAATAGAAATTACAATACACGTAGATCAGGCTTAAGTGGATCTTTGCTGCTTGTGCTGGCGTAATTGCTCTACTATATAGTCTTCCAGTTCTTGTCTTTCTCTGTTACTGGCATTTCGTTGATAAGTTCTTCCTGTTTCTTGAATAAACTTACGTTTCTCGCTTGGAGAAGATTTGAGTTTACCTCCAGTGGCTTGCAGCTTTTGCTGTAATTCTTCCCAAGTCTTTTCACCCACATTTTCACCTAGTTTTACCAGTACCTTTGGTAGTAATATTTTTGCCTCTCTTTGAAAATCGTCTTCTGTCTCAAGAGAAACTAAATCTATATTGCTGAAGTTGATATCGATTTGAAACTTACTCATGGAATTATAGTATCCCCTCAATACTTTGGGGTAGAGAATTATTCTGGCATCCACAACCGACTAAATGGATTAGAAGAAGATTTCTCCTTTAAGTGATAATTCCTAGATTATTGTAGATTTCGATGAGATTGCCATCAGGATCGCGAAAATGCGCTGTGCGAATTCCCCAGTCTTGGCGGTCTTGTGGTTGAGTCACAACGATCGCATTGTGATCTTTTAGTTGCTCATAGACCTCATCCACATTATCGACTGCGAAAATCAAGACAATTTTATCTCGATTGGCAACATATGAAGGCTGTTCGATTCTTGGGACTACTTGGGCCATTAATTCTTTTTTGAACAAACCCAGCTTGAGATGTCCGGCATTAAACTCAGCATATCCGCTATCTTCATCGCCCCAATCGACATCAAATTTCAGCAGATCCCGGTAGAACAGAAAAGAATCTTTGTAGTTGGAGACAAGCAGTCTCAGGTGTGTTAGCTGAAGCTTCATATCTGTTGGGTTAGTCTACTAACTGTGAATTCTAGGTTCTGGGTGCAAAGTCGCCAGCAACTCGCTTTCGACAATTGCTAATTCATCAAGCCGTTGCATGAGAATTTCTTTGTCGAAATAAGTAGCAGCTAATACCCAATATATACCGTAGTGACGCGCCTCGGATACTATTAACCCACGATACATACAATTTACCCGTTTTGGCACAGTGATGCCTACCTTGCGGATGCTATGAACGAAATTAAGCATTCCCTGGAAAGTGAAATAGAAGCTTTTTTTGTAAACTCTTTTTAAGAAAGTATCGACGATGACCTGGAGGAAAATCCTCTAACTCTCCAAAAACTTCATACCCCAAGTGCTGATAAAATTCAGGAGCTTGGAAGCTGTAAGTAAAAACATATGCGTTTAAGCAGCCAGAATTAACAGCTTCTTGCTCTGCCGCCAAAAGCAGTACTTTTCCATATCCATAACCTCTTAACTCCTCTGCAATCCAGAGAGTACCGATATGGAACCATCCCAAGCCGATAAAACCCTCCAAGCCACCTACTACATTTTTTTCTGAATCACGAAGCAATAGAAACAGTGGCGTATATTGGTAATCTCCAATCTTGCCTACATTGAAATCGTGAAGTTGCTTGTCTACAAAATCAATTTGTTTTGAGTCGGGCCGAATTTCAATTGATATTTTGTACTCAGGCATCATTGCAGGGTACCACGTTTGATTTGTTCGCTTTCAATAGCTTCAAATAAGGCGCGAAAGTTACCTTCGCCAAAACCTTTAGCTTGGAAACGACGCTCTATAAACTCAAAGAAAAATGTCGGCTGTTCAAAAATGGGCTGGGTGAAAATTTGCAGTAGTAGGGGCGCGGTTTGTTGTGCCCCTACGGGAGTATATTCTTGCCAATCCACCAGAATTTCTTGTTGAGCGATCGCTTCTAGTTCTAGAGGTGATAGGGTGAGTCCTGAACGTTGTTTTAGTTGCGAGTAATAGGTTTCGGGAACTGAGAGTAAGGATAAACCACTGGCACGAAATTTAGCGATCGCACTCACAAGATTAGTCGTCCGCAAGGCAATATGTTGAATTCCTGGCCCCCGGTTGACATCGAGAAACTCCTGAATTTGGGAATTGCTAGAAGCCGGTTCATTAATTGGCAATTGGACGTTACCATTGCGCGAAACCATCACCTGGCTGTGTAAAGCAGAGCGATCTGTTTTGATTTTAAATGCTTGCTGGGGTTGAAAATCTAGAATCTTTTCGTACCAAGCGACAGCACGTTCTAATTCACCAACTGCCACATTCAGCACTACGTGATCTATGGCGGTAAAGGTGTTGTCATTTGTCATTTGTCCTTTGTCATTTGTCATTTGTCCTAATGACGAATGACCACTGACTAATGACCTTTCTATCAACGTATGAGTTAGTCCACCCCAGGCGGCAATTTTGCCACACTTGAGGAATGCTGTACCGATCTGGCGTTCCTGGATGGGTTGTAAGATTGTCGCACCGTGCAGTTGAGCTAGTGCGATCGCGCTTTCTACATCTTCGACAGCAAAAGCGACATCTGCCACACCTGGGGGATATTGACGCAGAAACTCAGCTACTGGACTTGTGGGCAACAGTGGCGAAGACAGAAAAAAGCAGACAGTACCACTTTCCACCACTTCTGTACAAGTATGAAATGAACTGATGCGATCGGCTACTACTTGAAAACCAAGGTGGTGTACAAACCAATCCCGCCATACTTTGGCGTCTTCTACATAGAAATGAACATGATCAATTTTCATAAATATTGAAAATCCAGCATAGCAGTTTATATGTCTGTAAATTTTGCCTTTTTTACTGGATTTTCACGTCCTTCCTAAGCAAGAATTATCTAGGCGTACTCCCACTTTAAAAAAACAAATGACTATCAGGTTGAATATTAATTTCCATTGGCACAGCTTGCGGTTCGGCAGAAAGGGCAAAGAAAATCGCATTGGCAGCAGTTTCAGGACTGAGCATTTTTTTCCGGTCTACTTTTAAATTGACATTATCCCAGAAAGGAGAATCTACCCCACCAAAGTAGAATAGCGTGAACTTGATACCAAAACGCTTGAGTTCCTCTGCCATGCATTTGCTGAAACCGACAACACCAAACTTAGAAGCAGAATAAGCCGCCGCCATCGCCATCGAATGCTTGCCCAGAATTCCTACCACATTACAGATGTGACCAGACTTGCGCTTTTGCATCTCTTCAGCCGCCGCCTGAGTGGTGTAAAAGCTGCCTTTTAAGTTGACATCTAGCATCTTGTCTAAATCTGCGGGTTCCAGGCTGTTGTAAGGCTTGAGTATACCAGCACCAGCTGCATTCACCAAAATATCGATTTGACCAAATTCAGCGATCGCCTTTTCTATCAAAGTATCTACTTGTTGGGGGTCAGTAATATCGGTGGGAACGCTCAAAACTTGCCCTGGTAAATCAGCCGCCAGTGTTGTTAAACGAATCGCATCTCTCGCAGCCAATACCAAGCGGACTCCGGTAGGCGCAAGTTTGTGTATTAAAGCTGAACCAATACCACCAGTAGCACCGACAACAACAACAACTTTATCCTGCATTGGATTATTTACATTTATTTATATCTTTTTACATAATACTGAATTACAGGCTCAGGTTGTACGTAGATATCCAGAAAGTATTTACTAGAGTAGCGGTATTACCTCATATTCTTTGCCACTCGCCTTTAATGTAAATGTGGGAGATGATTCTAGATATTTAGTAAAATTGGAACCTAACTTTAATTTTTTAATAATTGAATTAGGAGATTCTCCGGTTATTTTATGTAATTCTGAACCTAGCTTGGACACAAATAATTTAGTTTTGGGAGACTTTTTTTGGACATCTTGAATGATTTTTAATAGTAATTTATCTAATGTTTTCCCATTAGAAATTTTCGCAGCCTTTTCTTTTTCTCCTTCTGGAATAGATTGTGTCAATGAATTATCTAAAACCGGGATTATTTCCTGAATTTCTGGTTGCTTGGGATTATGTTTAATATTGATATCGCATTGTTCTTGAAATAAGCTAGCAATAGCCGCTAAACTGTTTAATCGAGCATTGATTGAATCTTGTTCATTTTTAATTAAATCTTGAATTTGCTCAACCACTTTTTCAAAGGATGGAACTTCCGTTGCCATTGCTAAGGAATAATGAGTTAATTTGCTAGTATTCCGGTTTTCTATATGCAAAGCTTGCCCTTGTCTACGTACCCAATAGACAATCAATCCCTGGTTTTGGAGTTCGTTACAGAGGTGAATTAAAATTCCATCGCTAGAACAGACCAAGATTTCTTTAACTGTTGGATAAGAGCGTAAAATACAAGCACCAATTGCGATCATTTTTGCATCAGCACTATTTTTACCTTCAGGTACATGGACAAGTTGATAGCCACGATTATATAGCTCAATATCTTGCTTCCCAATGCTGGGATTTCTCCAGTTAGCAAATGCAATTTTGACTTGGAGAGGATACTCACAGATACTAGCTAAAAACAGTTCTGAATTAATATCTAATTTTAAGTTTTCTGCATCCAAAAGTAGAAGAGAGATTCCTGTTTCTAATTGATGTTTAATTTCATTTTTTTGCTGAATTTTCAGGAGCAATTGACTAAACGCAGCAGATTCTAACCAATCAGGCGATAATATAGTTTGCAGCAGTTCTTCAGCTAATGTCAAACTACAAGAGCCAAGACTTTTCTCTGTGGCTTTTTCTTCTGGCGGGTTTTTGACTAAAGGAACTTCCGTCGCTTCAGCCATAGATACTTTAGTATGTCCGTTGCTGTTAACAAGCAATTCACTTTCCAAGGAATGAGGGAATACAGACTCAAGGAATTGTTTACCACAATTTTTGCAGAGGTAATTCTGCTTGTCATTCCGACGACCATTTTTACGATATGAAGTAGATTCGCACCGGGGACATTTCATTTTGTGATTCAGGTGGTCTAGAGCAGATACTTCTCTTTCAATATATAGTCTAAAAAAATACTGTCAATGTCAGTTCGTACTGCCCAACAGAAGAAAAACTCAAAGCAAGGGGAAATGAAATTCAACCCCTAATTTCCGCTTGCACTATGTTGTAATTCTCTGAATAGCTAAATTAAGTAGGCAAGAATAAATCAAACCATGTTACGCAATGTAAAGTTAATTATGGGTGAAAAAATGCTGTCGGGTCAAATGACCCGACAGCATTTGGTATAAAGAAATACCGTTAAAGTCGGTTTTTATTGCTCAAGGAAAGGAACAACTGTATGCGAGTGAGAATTAAATTCAACTCCTGATTCCCTCTCGCAGCATATTGTAGCTCTCTAAATAGCTAGAATCGAAACACTTCAACTGACGCGGGCGAAAACGTAGTCGCGGGTGCGAGAATCCAGGGGGTTAGTAAAGATTTTATTTGTAGTACCAAATTCAACCATTTGAGTAATGCGATTATCATTACTACAAAAGAAAGCCGTAAAATCAGATAGGCGAGTAACTTGCTGCATATTGTGAGTAACAATCACAATTGTCAACTCAGAGCGCAAGTTATGGATCAGATGCTCAATTTTCATACTACCAACAGGATCAAGACCTGAACAAGGTTCATCCATCAACAGAACATTCGGTTTGACTGCTAAAGCACGGGCAATACATAATCTTTGTTGTTGACCACCAGAAAGTTCTAAAGCAGATTTGTGCAGCTTATTTTTTACTTCATCCCAAAGTTCGGCAGCTTTGATGGCAGATTCAACGATTCCATCTAATTCTACTTTTGGATGCCATCCAACTAATTTCACCCCATAGGCAACATTATCGTAAACGCTCATGGGAAAAAGATTTGGCTTGGGAAAAACCATACTAACTTGGCGACGTAAGCGATTGATGTTAATACGACGCTCATAAATACTCTGCCCAAAAAATTCTACTTTTCCTTCAACCCTGACTTCTCCTTCTAATTCACCCATGCGATTTAACGATTTGAGAAAAGTAGACTTGCCACAACCACTAGAACCAATAATTGCCGTGACTTGGTTTTGGTAAATATCCATTGACACGCCTTCAACTATCTTTTGAGTGTCGTAATAGAAGCTGAAGTTTTTGACTCTGATGGCTGGAATTAGTTTACTCATATTCCCAAAACGTGTGAAATAAAACTTGATTAACTAAAATACTACAAATCAGCGCTGCTGTTTCACTATGTTACTCCCAAAAGGAGATATTCATAGAAATTACGTAGCTATACGGTAGTCATACAGCAGATAAAGTGTTAATAAGTATTTATTATCAAGATTATTCCTTTGTACAGTGCGTAAGTCCTAGAGTATCCTCTGGCACTAAATGCTTCGACAAAAATTATTAAGCCACGCTAGGACATACCTTAACCGAAACGCCCTGAAATGTAGTCGCGGGTGCGGGGGTCTAGTGGGTTGTTAAAGATTTGCTCTGTAGCGCCAAATTCAACCATTTGACCAATGCGACTTTCATCGGTGCTGAAGAAAGCGGTAAAATCAGAGACGCGAGCGGCTTGCTGCATATTGTGAGTAACGATCGCAATTGTCAACTGAGACTGCAAACTATGGAGCAGTTCCTCAATTTTCATAGTGGCAATGGGGTCAAGAGCCGAGCAAGGCTCATCCATCAGCAGAACTTTTGGTTTGACTGCTAAAGCACGGGCAATACATAATCTTTGTTGTTGACCACCAGAAAGCCCTAAAGCTGATTTATTCAGTTTATCTTTCACTTCATTCCAAAGAGCAGCGCTGTGAAGTGCAGATTCGACGATTTCATCTAATTCTACTTTTGAATACCTGCCTGCTATTCTCATACCGTAGGCAACATTTTCGTAAATACTTATCGGAAAAGGATTCGGTTTTTGAAACACCATACCAATTTGGCGGCGTAACCGATTGATGTTGACACGAGGAGCATAAATATTCTGACCAAAAAATTCTACATCTCCTTCAAGTTTCACTGGGCCTTCTAATTCACTAATGCGATTCAGCATTTTGATGAAGGTAGATTTACCACAACCACTAGGGCCAATAATTGCGGTTACTTGATTCTGACAAATATCCATTGACACCTTTTCGATTGCTTTTATTGTGCCATAGTAAAAACTGATATTTTTAACTTTGATAGCTGGAATTAGCTTATTCATAACTTGCCCAAAATGCGAAATAAAAAATTATTTTTACTTGATTCTTCTCTGTCTAATAACTAAACGAGAGACAATACTGACAGATAAAATTAAGCCGAGTAGAACTATAGCAGTAGTCCATACTAATTGGCTTTTTTGCGGGTCGGGGTCGTTGTAGAGGTTAAAAATCAATACTGGTAAGGAAGCTGTTGGACTTAACAATCCTTCTGACCAATCTAGACTAAATAAAGCAGTAAAAATTAAGGGTGCTGTTTCACCAGCAGCACGAGCTACAGCTAATAAAATGCCTGTAGTAATTCCGGGAATTGCAGCAGTCACAACGATGCGAAAAGTAGTTTGGAAGCGAGTTCCGCCTAAAGCAGAGGAGGCGAGGCGTTGAGATATAGGAATAAGTTTTAAGGATTCTTCTGTTGTCAGTATAATCACAGGTAGCATAATCACAGCTAAAGCAAAACCACCTGCGATCGCACTAAATCCTTTAGTTACCAAAACTATCACACCGTAAGCGAATACGCCTACAACAATTGAAGGCACGCCTGTGAGAATACTACTGATAAAACGAACAATACCACCAATTGGATTGGTTTGACCAAATTCTGCCAAGAAAATTCCTGTCATTACCCCTGTGGGAATGCTTAAAATAGCACCAATTAGCACCATGATTATGGTTCCCAGGATAGCATTGCCAAAGCCATTGTCAATTACTGCTTTGACAAACATATCTGATTTGAGTCCAGATATTCCCCGGACGAGAATTTCCCACAAAATTGATAATAAAGGAATGAGTGCTAGACCTGTCAAACCAAAGGCGATCGCATTCATTACATAAGTAAATATTACTCGCTCTTTTGGCAGAGGACTGCATAATTCTGTCGCCAGAGATTCATCAGTTTCAGGCTGGATGTAACCACTCATATTTTTTATAAATTTTGATTTATAAAGGTCTTGTAACACTGAAATGAGAAATTTTATCGGTGTTATGAAAGTTGCTTTTATTAAAGAAATACAAAAGGCACAAATAGAAAAAAAGAGAATTTAATTTTTGTTTAAGTCCCGTTATAGCAATCCTAAATGAGTTGTCAATCTTAAACTGAAATAGTATTATGCATTTTTTCTGCCAACCCACTTCACCAATAGTACAGCGCCAATATTTACAGCCAGAGTCAAGCCAAACAAAATCAAGGCCAAATAGCTTAAAGCGCCTATATGTAATCCTGGTTCAGCTTCGGCAAATTCATTAGCTAATACAGAGGGAATTGTATAAGCTGGATCGAGTAAAGAAGGACTGATTTGAGCAGAGTTGCCAATCACCATAGTGACAGCCATTGTTTCACCCAAAGCACGTCCTAATGCGAGCATTCCTGCACTCACCATTCCCGAAAATCCAGCTGGTAGCAAGACCCGAAAAATTGTTTCCCAACGAGTACCACCCAAAGCCATAGATGCGCTACGTAATTCTTTAGGGATAGCCATTAAGACATCACGAGTAATTGCTGCCATTGTGGGCAAAATCATGATGGCTAGAATAATTCCAGCAGTTAACATATTAGTCCCTGAAGGGTCTTCTGTATTAAAAAGTGGTATCCATTTAAAAGTGCTGGCTAGCCACTTTTGTAGAGGTTCTAGAACTGGAATAAAGACAAAAATCGCCCACAAACCAATAATGACACTAGGAATTGCTGCAATTAATTCAACAACAAATGCTAAAGTTGTTCGCAGCGATGAAGGTAAGAAATTTTCACTCGTGACTAAGGCTACTGCTATTCCGACTGGGACAGCGAATAAAATAGCGATCGCGCTACTCACCAAAGTTCCATAAATATAGGGTAATGCACCAAAAATCTGATTACCTGTATCCCAATCTCGATCCCACAAAAACCCCAGCCCAAACTGTTTCATGGCTGGTAGAGCTTCGTGTAAAATTACCCAACTCATCACAAATAGCACTGCAACGGTAATCACGGCAAAAAAGTATACTAGCCGTGTAAAACCTTGGTCAAACCATAAATTTGTGCCGCCGATAGCTGTTAAATTGAAATTTTCATCATCTAGGTTTGAATCATGCGATGAATTTCTGTGGGCTGGTTCAGATGAATTTGCCATTACAAATCAATCAAATAGATTTTTTTATTACTATTAGAGTGAGTTGTTAACTCACCCTATTAGGAGAGGAAAGTACTAAGATTGCAAATTAAGGTTTCACAGAGCTATTCACTGTCTGAAGCACCCGATTTGCTACATCAGATGGAATTTTGGTGTAGTTGAGATCATCGTTATATTGTTGACCGTCTTTCAATACCCAATTAATCCATTTCTTGACAGCATCAGCTTTGGAAGCATTAGCATACTGTTTGTAAACCAGCATCCAAGTAAGACCGACGATCGGATAACCCTGTGCTGGTTCTCCGACGAAAACGCGGTAGTTGTCTGGAAAATTCACAGTTGACAAAGCTGCATTTGCAGATTCTAAAGAAGGAGCAACAAATTCTCCTTTCTTATTTTGTACCAGTGCTGATTTCAGGTTATTTTGGACAGCGTAGCTATATTCTACATAACCAATAGAACCGGAAGTACGAGATACTAAGGCAGCTACGCCTGGATTGCCTTTGCCTTTGAGGACGTTTGGCAGATTCCATTTGGGAGCAGTGTTAGTTCCAACTCTACCTTTAAAATAACCACTGGTAGCACTCAAGTGATTGGTGAAAATGAAAGTTGTACCGCTACCATCAGCGCGAACAACAAATTTAATTGATTGATTTGGTAGATTTACGCCCGGATTATCAGCTTTAATTTTTTGGTCATCCCATTTGGTAATTTGACCTGAGAAAATTGCTGGTAGTGTAGCGCGGGACAATTTGAGATTATTAACGCCTGGAAGATTGTAAACAACAGAAACGGCACCGCCTGCTGTAGGTACTAAGATTACACCGTTCTTGACTTTAGCGATTTCATCATCTTTCATTGCAGCATCACTACCACCAAAGTCAACGGTTCCAGCAATAACTTGACGAATACCACCACCGCTACCAATTGCTTGGTAGTTAATTTTCAAGTCTGGATATTTCTTCTTGACTTCACGAGCATAGCGTTCGTAAAGTGGAGCCGGAAAAGTTGCTCCTGCACCATTCAGAGTTTCAGCTTGTGCGATCGCACCAAAAAATGGACTAAGTGCAACAGAAGTTGTCACCACTGAAGTAGCAATGACACGATTCAAAATGGTGGTCAAAAAAATCATATTACCTCTAATTAAAGGAATACTTCTCTGCTGTACTTTCAGCCTTAAATTAACTTACATTTTTTATGGTTAACGATGAATAAACAAAGGATTAAGGCGGGTTTAAATCTTACTTTAAATATTTTTATATCTATTGAGATTTGATTGAATACATTAGTTTGCTAAAATTATGTTGATAACAAACTTCAGTTTAATTTAAATAATTAAAAGTGAATGTTCAAGCTTCTCCATATCGCCGTACTCGCAATATGGTTTAGTTTCTGGTAGTGCGAGAAACTCTTACCAATCAGCCGCCACCTAAATATTTTCATGCTTGCGGCTACAATACATTACTAAAAGTATAAATAATCCGATTCCTGCCAGATATTTAATTGCATCAGGTATGCTGGGATTAGGAGAAAAAAAGCCTTCGATCGCACCAGCAATAATCAACATTGGGACAATCCCAAATACTAGCTGCACCGCCTGATAACCGTACAATTTCAGTGCATCTCCACGGCGATATTTACCAGGAAATAAAATTGCTCTTGCTAATAAAAATCCCGCACCTCCAGCAAAAAAGATCGCAGGTAATTCTAAAGAACCATGCCCAAACACAAACGCCCAAAAAGGATAAGCCAGATTATTTTGACCAACTAAAGTACCAACAGCACCAATTAATAAGCCATTAAATACCATCAAATAAGCTGTGTATGCTCCAGCCGTGATGCCACCAGCAACAGCCCCAAAACACACCGACAGGTTATTGATCATGATACTGCTGGATGCCAGAGGTTCAACGCCGACAATTGACCCCATCCACAATTTATGCTCATCTCGCACCTTGGTAATCAAACTTTCAGGTACTATCAACGACATAAAACTAGGATTTTGCCAGGAATACCACCAAGCCACTAGCGCCCCCAGTACAAACAGCGCCGTCGCCGCCGCAATATATGCAAATGTTTTTTGGATTACAGATGGTAATCCCCAACTGTAAAATTCTCGGATTGCCTGCCATTCTTGTCGCCGCGAACCTTGGTAAATCTGCGTATAGGCACGAGTTGTTAAAGATTGTAAACTTTGAATCAAAGTATTGCCGATTTGCTGAGTGCGGGCACGAGCCAAATCTGCCGCCACTGAACGATATAAACTCGCTAACTCTCTAATTTCTGCTGCCCGTAGGGACTTTAACCCTTTTTTTTCTATCTGCCTTAATAGGGCATCCAGACGCTGCCAATTCGATTCTCGTCGTGCAATCCAACGTTGAATATTCATGAATTTTGGGAACACTGAGTTTAACTTAGCTTAAAATAGCCTCAACTTCATCTCCGTAGTTTCAAGGGAAATTTACCATTATGTCTGAAAACTTTGGTTCTCCCGGTCAGATACAACCACTGAGTATCGGTAACGTTGTCACTGCTGCGGTACGGTTGTATCGTTCTCATCTGAAAACTTATCTGAAACTGGCTTTAATTGCTCACTTGTGGATTATAGTTCCGATCTACGGCTGGGCAAAATATGCAGCCATCTGTGGACTAATTTCACGCTTGGCTTTTGGAGAATTAATTTACCAACCTGAAAGTGTCCAAACTGCCAGAAGCCATATTAATCCACGTCTTTGGTCATTTTTAAGTGTTGGTTTTCAAGTAGGAATATCAATGCTTTTAATTTATTTGGGATTAGCGATCGCGGGTGGTGTCGTGGGTGGCTTGCTGGGAGTAGTCTTAGGAGGGATATTAGGTGTTAGTGCAGGTATTATAGGCACAATTATGGGAGTAATTGTAACGGTAGTTCTTGTGATATTGGGACTAACCTGGTTCTACTCGCGTTGGGTAGTAGCTGAGTTACCGCTAGCTGTTGAGGAAAATATCAATGGTGCCGAAAGTGTTGTGAGAAGTTGGGAGTTAACTAAAGCTTCAGTACTTCGCATTCAGGGCGTCGTTTTAATTTCTTTTTTCGTTACACTACCGCTGGTATTTGTATTAAACTATATACCCAACCTATTCCTCTTAAAGCTTGAGCGAGGTTCTACTATCTACGGAATTGTGTATATTATTTCTTTGATCAGCAGCTTAATCGGTGGAGTTTTTGTGATGCCATTCTGGCAAGCACTAAAAGCTGTTTTATACTTTGACTTGCGTAGTCGGCGTGAGGGTCTAGGTTTGCAATTACGAGAGCCTCCCTCGCAAGATTTTCGTTAATTCAACACTTTAATTCAACTCTATTAATTTTCAATTAGTTAAAATATGCGCTTTTTTAATCGCATTACATTCCAGACTCCAGAAAGTGTAGAGTTGGAATTTACTTTAGCGGGAATCGGCAATCGAGCTTTAGCACTGTTGATTGATTATACAGTCTTGGCTGTAACCTTGCTTGTGTTTTTCCTTACCTGGACTGTCTTTTCGACGCAACTATTCAATTTTTTTGAGGCTCAGAATTTAGGAATTTGGTTAATAGCAATTTTCTTCATTATCGCCTTTGCAATTTACATCAGTTATTTTGTATTTTTTGAAACCTTATGGTTTGGACAAACCCCTGGTAAACGTATTGCTAAAATTCGCGTAGTTCGAGATGATGGAAGACTCATCGGGCTACAACAAGCAACGCTACGTGCCTTACTGCGACCCTTTGATGAAACTTTGTTTATTGGCGCATTTTTAATTATGTTTGGCCGTCAAGAAAAGCGCTTAGGTGATTTGGCAGCTGGCACAATTGTGATTCAAACCCAAACAACGACTGCATCAGCGATATTGATGATTTCAGAACAGGCTAAGGTACTTCATGAACAATTAGTACAAATTGCTGATTTATCATCATTGATGCCAGATGATTTTGCTGTTATTCGTGAGTATTTGCAGCGACGTGCTGCAATGTCATTAAAGCCAAGAGCATTACTATCTCTCAAGTTAGCCGAGCAAGTTGTAAGTATTATTAATTTAGAAAAGTTGCCAGAAGCTGTGACACCGGATGTTTTTTTAGAAGCAATTTACCTTGTTTATCAACAACCTGAATTTTAGGCTGGAGATTTTATTTAGAGGTTGTTAGAAAAGTCTAATTTATTACTCGCTGGGCGATTATAACTCGCGCGCCAGGTGCAACAATTGACAAACACAAAATTATGTGTTGCTGGTCAAAACGCTGATTGATGGCTAAATATTTAGGTCTGGTTTTGAGCGATGTCTACGACGGGCTACGCCTACGCATTTAAACTTCAGCCTAAAAGTTTAATTTACACAACACACATATCCTGGATTATACGTCAACTACTTCTACTGGACTGGCGCTCTAGTTGAAGCGATCGCCCCAGCGTAATTACGGCTTGTCGCTGCCAAAATTACTATATTTATAACTCTCGTAGAGGCGATGTCTCTTGACTAGCCATGTCTCTTGACCGAAGAAGAAAAGGATACAGAGCAACTAAATTTATTTATGGATAACGTAGAAACAATTGTGCCGCTAGCGTTTGCATAAGGCACTCTTAGTCCAAGTTTTCAGAGCAAATAAATTTATTTATGGGGATTTTAATTTTTAATTTTTAATTTTTAATTCCCCGAAGGGGCTGACTCGCCGAGGCAGCGTCTACTTCTGTGACTAACTAATTTACTTTTATTTATATGTTGTAATTTTCAACTATTTTAGATAATTGCTTCGTTTTCAGGAAGACATAACTAATAATCAGTAGTCAGTGAGTGAGTGGAAACTACTGACTACTAACTAATTACTTAAAAATTAAAACTCGGCCAGTCTGGTTCACGATAATAGCGTGTCATGTCATCAAACTTTCGCAATTCGACGCGATGAATCAAAAATTCTGGCAAATTTAACAGCCATTGTTCATTCAACTGAGAAAGCATTGTGCTGAAACTTGTGCGGTCTAAGTCAGATGAAACCTCCCCAAAGTAGGCTAATGTAACATGGGCTGTAAAGTGATAATGCTGCTCAATACCCAAAGCAATTAACTTGGGATTTTGATAAATTGTTCGGCGAAATTTAATAATTTCCTCGTAGCAACGTTCATCTTGGGGTACTAAACAAACGGCTACAGCTCTTGGCATCAGTATCAGTCCCAGCACTTGCCATTTAATCGGATGACTCCTGTTTGTCATCAATTGTTGATATTTCTGAAACATTTCGGCAAAACAAGAGTGTAACTCCTCGTCAAATTTGGGATTTTTTTCGCAGGCGTCAAGGTAAGCACCGTCCCAAATTAAATCCGCCAAAGTTAGATGGAAGCTAACAGGAGGTACAGGTACAATCAAATTACGGTTTACAGGCAACTGCAAAAGTTCCTGTTGGTAAGTCTGTAATTTGGCATAGAAAGCAGAGTTTTGTGATTCTTCTTCTGCCGCAGGCGGGGTAATTAGCGTATAGCCAGGAAAGGATGCTGCTTGTCTCAAGCCAGAATGTGGCTGAAATTTATAAGATTCCTGAATATGCTGGACTTGGGATCTGTAGGCTTCTGGCAGCGTCAGTCGTGCTAACCGATTTAAGTAAGTTTGATAGTTGTCGTCCAATCTTCATAGCCTCACGCTCTCACTTGATAGATTTTAGGGAAAATTATCCCGATTAACAGAATGATTTCAAAAGTATTTAGTTTTGGGAGTGGGGAGTGGGGAGTGGGGAGTTAGGAGTTAGGAGTTAGGAGTTAGGAGTTATAAATATTAACTCTTCACCAATGCCCAATGCCCAATGTCCCATGCCCAATGCCCAATGCCCAATGCCCTATGCCCCATGCCCCATGCCCAATGTCCCAGTAAGAGGTTAGTCTATGCCAATCTATGTTTACTGGGGTGAGGATGATTTTGCTATAGAAAAAGCGATCGCTATGCTGCGCGATCGCATCCTCGATCCCCAATGGATAAGTTTTAATTACACTTCATTCGCCCCAGATCAAGCTGATGCGGCGATCCAGGGGTTAAATCAGGTGATGACACCCACTTTTGGCGCTGGTGGGCGTTTGGTATGGCTGATAAATACTACTCTGTGCCAGCACTGTCCAGAGAATGTGTTAGGAGAACTGGTGCGATCGCTTCCTGTGATTCCCGAAAACTCATTTTTGTTGCTCACCAGCCGGAATAAGCCAGATGAACGCCTCAAATCTACGAAATTGTTAAAACAATTTGCCACCGAGTTCCGAGAATTTCCGCTCATTCCCCCTTGGAAAACAGAATTACTGGTGCAATCTGTTAATCAAGCAGCCCAGATTGTGGGCGTGAAACTGACTGCCAATACTGCCCAGTTGTTGGCAGAATCTGTAGGAAATGATACACGATTACTCTACAATGAGTTGGAGAAATTGCGGCTATATGCCCAAGGTAGCAATAAGCCTTTAGATGTAGATACCGTTACGAAGCTAGTAAGAAATACTACTCAAAATAGCTTACAATTAGCAGCAGCAATCAGAACAGGAGATACAGCTAAAGCTTTGACAACCTTGGCAGATTTGAGCAATGCTTCCGAGCCGGGATTACGGATAGTTGCCACACTGATTGGACAATTTCGCACTTGGCTATGGGTGAAGATTATGATGGAAAGTGGGGAACGGAATCAACAAGCGATAGCTATTGCTGCTGATATCGGTAATCCCAAACGGATCTACTTCTTACAGCAAGAAATCAGACTGCTTTCTGTGCAACAGTTAATCTCTTGCTTACCCCTACTATTGGAGTTAGAAGTGAGCCTCAAGCAAGGAGCATCAGAAATGTCAACACTCCAGACTAAAACAATCGAACTTTGTCAAGTATGCCGAGGCAATTGACACTCAAATATAAAAGGTTGATGTATTTAACAGTTGCTGGAACTTCCGACTCCGAAAATAATTCCAAGTCTTTATAATATCCCTGATGTAGTTTTGTCTCACACACTATATGAAGAAAATTTCCAATTTATTTTCCCGATCTAGCCGAAAGGAAATCCTTTCCCCATCATTCTTTTTCGGCGCGATCGCTACTGCGGGTGTGATTTTCAACGCTTTTTCATTGAGTTCAAAAGCTTATGGTCAAACTCCACCACCAATAGTTAACAATACTGAAATCACCAGCTATGCTCAATCCGTGCTAGCAATGGAGCCAGCACGTCAAAGCGCCTTTGAAGAAATTAAAAAACTTATTGGCAATGGAGAAATTCCCAAGATTGTTTGTAATGATTCTAACAGCATAAATGGTCTTCCCAAGAAGGCTCAAGATATCGCAGTGAATTACTGTACCCGCGCTCAAAAAATTGTCCAAGATAATGGTTTGAGCTTTGATCAGTTCAACAAAATTACTATGGAACTACAAAATAACAATTTATTAAAACGGCAGGTTTACGATAGCCTATTACGCCTGCAACAAACTCCTGAGTCTCGGTAGTGAAACAAGTCGAAAGTCGGAAGTCGGAAGTACAGTTTTGTAACGGGGATTTAGACCCCCTTATCTCCCTCATCCCCCTCATCCCCCTCCCCACTCCCCACTCCCTCTAAGTCCGTCCAACAAGACTGGCGACTACTGTCGCTAACTCAGCTGCTTCAATAGGTTTAGGTAAATGTAGCTGATAACCTTCTTGTATAGCTCGCATCCGATCCTCTGCCCTCGCATAAGCTGTCAGAGCGGCGGCGGGAATATTTCCCCCTAATTCTGGTGGTTGCGATCGCAGTTTGCGGATCAAAGAATAACCATCCTCTTGGGGCATACCGATGTCGCTGACTAAAACATCTGGTTTCCACTGTGTAATTACCTGCAATGCTTCTGAAACTGATGCTACAGCCTGAACTTCGGCTTGGTACTGTTGGAGGACTGTGGTGATGAATTCACGGGTATCGGCTTGGTCATCTACAACTAGCACACGCACGCCAAACAGGGAGAAGGGGACACCAGAGAGATGCAAAGGGGCGCAAGGGCAAAAGGGCGGACTCTTCAAAAGTGGTATTTTGACTGTAAACGTCGCTCCTTGTTCTTTACCTGGACTATTTGCGTGGACAGTACCGCCATGTAATTCTACTAAATGACGGACGATCGCTAATCCTAGTCCTAATCCACCATAGGATCTAGTGCTAGAACTATCAGCTTGACGAAAGCGATCGAACACGTAAGGAAGAAAGTCAGGACTGATACCAATGCCTGTATCAATCACCTGAATTTGGGCATATTTATTGAAATCGGCGGGAAACTCCATCCCCTCGTGGGTGGAGAGGGATAGTCGCCCCGTCGCTTGGGGCATTGGGCATTGGGCATTGGTAACTTCTTCCCCATGCCCCATGCCCCATTCCCCATGCCCAAAAACTCCATCCCCTTGTGGGTGGAGTTTTTTATCTGTTGTCTGTTGTTTTTCTTGGCCAGTGACTATTGACAATTGCACCTCTACCCGTCCTCCCACGGGTGTGAATTTGATGGCATTCGATAGCAGATTCCAGATAATTTGTTGTAAACGCTCGAAATCCCCAGAAACTAAGAATTGAGAATTTTCACCTAGCTTGCTGTTCTCTGAGTCTTGATTAGTTTGTGATTGTGCTTCTGAAGATTCTAGATTTTCGGGGTTGATTCCTAATCCCAAATCTGAATTTCGCGCGAAAGTGTCCACGGGGAGTATCCCCGGTGGCGCATTTGGCGTTTCTTTTGCGGGAATCAGGGAAAATCTTAAATCTATTTCCTTGGACTGGGCGGCTAGACTAACAGTTTCGATGGCTGACTCAATCATCGGAACTAAATTGCAAGTACGGACATTGAGCTGTAACTTACCTCTAATCATCCGTGATATATCCAGCAAGTCTTCAATTAGCTGGGTTTGCGCTTTGGCATTGCGTTCAATTGTCTCCACAGCCCTAGCCATTAGGGTTTCGTTGAGCTTACTTCGTTGCAGTAATTGCGCCCAGCCCAGGATGGCATTCAGGGGCGATCGCAATTCGTGAGACAATATCCCCAGAAACTCATCCTTCATCCGGTTAGCCTCTTGTAACTGCTCAGTTTGTTGTTGCAAAGAAGCAATTAAACTAGCCCGTTCCATTGCGATCGCTATTTGGTCGCATACTGCTTGCATCATCCCCTTTTGATTCTCGGTGAAGCTTAACCGAGTGCGGCTCGCAAATGAAAGAGTACCTAACAGCCGTCCTTGGGCGATCAATGGATAACCATAATAAGCAGTAATACCTAAAGAGCGAATCAATTCTGTTTTCTCTTCAGTTGATTGCTGCACATTCTCTAGAGCTATTGCACAACGCTCCTGGGCTACAGTACCGCAAACCGCTTCACCAAATGCCAAACATTCAATTTCCTTTGCCAGTTCCGAAGATATACCACTGTAAGACTCTAGCCGCATTTTCTGAGAGTTATTCTCAACCAAATAATTAAAGTAAACATCTAAACCAATTTGCTGTGAGAGTTTTTGGTAGACGCTATCAATTAGTACTACTGGTTGCTGGCTCGATAGTAAATCGTTAGCGGTGTCAAATAGTAACTTTAGCCTTTTGTAACTTAACGAAAGTGCTTTTTGTGCCACCTTGAGGTTGCTGATTTCTTGGAACACCAAGATACAGGTAGCCGGATGACCGTGCATTGCTGGCAGGGTATCAGCAAATATCAGTAGAGAGCGCACACCACCGGGAGTGTGCCAGTCTACTTCCAATCCGTTCAGGCGTTCGCCAAGGGCAACCCGCACTCCTGGCATTTGCTCATTGGGGATGCGATCGCCAGCTGCATTCGTGTAGTGGTAAACTGTGTGATAATCTGCGGCTGGTACACCTTTGGGAAATTCGCCCCCAGCTAATTCGTTAGCAGAGCGGTTGGCAAAAGTTACCCGCGCCGTTCCTGGTTCAATAAACAGCAACGGTCTTGGCATCAGATTTAACACATCCTCCAGCCATTTTTGCTGATTTAGGAGTACTTCCTCTGCTTGTTTGCGCTCCGTAATATCTAAAAATGCACCAACGCTTCCTCTGGTTTTCCCCTCTTCGTCAAATAGGGGTGCAACATACTCCAACAGGTTGATTATTTTTCCATTTTCATGGACGACATCGACTTCACAATCCAGAACTTCGACACCATGAGTAGCAGAGTATTGCATTGAGAGTTCCTCTGCTGACAGTTCCTTTCCCTCGCGGTAGAATTTAAAGCTTGTCGATTTTTCGTCCCAGGAAGTACTGAGGGAGGTATTATCTGAGGATATCCCCAACTGCTTGGCAAAAGAAGGATTGACTTTGATATTTTGGCATCCTGGATCTTCGCTAATGCCAATTCCAATCGGAATTACCTCCAACAAAGTTTGTAACTCAGTAATGCGACGCTGTAAATCTTTGTTTAGTTGTAAGATTTTTTCTTTGCTCTGCTTTTGCTCACTGATGTTGCGAGTCACAGTTGCTAAGGCAATTGGCTGACCTGTGTTGTTGTCTGTAACAGTGAAGATATTGTAATCAACTGGTATCGGTTGATCTGTTTGGAGATGGCGGAAGCAAAATTCTCCCTGCCAGCGCCCTTGTGATAGCACAGTCGGCAGTATATGTTCTTGAAAATAGGCTTTGTCTTTGGGCATGACGTAATCTAATACTGCTTTTTGCTTCACTTCATCAAGGCTGGCAAGCCCTACCAGCTTTTGACCTGCATCATTTATATACAATAATTTACCTTCAAGAGTAGCGATGCCGATAAAGTCAGAGCTATTTTCTACCAGCGATACTAATTTTTGTTGCTCTGCTTCTGCTTGCTTGCGTTCGCTCAAGTCGAGGATAAACGCTACTGACTCTTCCCGGTTTTCTCCTAGCAGCACGTAACCAACTAAAACCGAGATGCGGCTACCATCCTTGCGAATATATTCTTTCTCGTAGGGCGTACAAGCCGCGTTGGTGTTTCCTTTTGCTTCGGCGACACCTCGCTGATCCAAGTATAAATACTCTGGTGGTGTAATATTGCGCCAACTTAACCTACCTGCTAACAAATCCTCCCGCGTGTAACCAATCATCCTCAAGAATTCGTCGTTTGCCTGCTGGATACCGCCATACACGTCGCCAAACAGAATGCCGATGACATTCGCATCTACAAAACTTCCTAGTTTAGCTTCATAGGTTCTCAGTGCTTCTTGAGCGTAGTCGCGTTGAAGGCTGAGGCGTTGAATAACCCTGGCACTTTGCCAAATCAAAATAGTAAAAATCACAATCAGGACGATCGCAAAAACTGATATTGCAAACGCCGGATCGTATTGTCCAGCCCGTTGACCTTCAACAATTACCCACCCTAATCCAAAAGGTACTGCGATCGCGGCAATTAATAAACGACGTGCAAGTAAGCCGCCATAAGTATCACTTGTAACTACCCTCATTAATCCTTGTTCTGCCCGCGCCCACAGAATGCCCATACTTAGTAAGAGGAACAACACGGCTGTGTGTAACGCCATTGATGTTGTATAAGGGGCAAGTCCGTAGAGAACTTTCACTTTATAGGCATAGCCCATGAGCGCCTGAAAGGAAATTAAAGTAGTGATCAGAGCGATAATCTGAGCATACCAATAACTGCGGTGGGTTTTTGGATGAATTAAAATCTGTAGGGCGACGCTGACCAGTATAAAGTTCAGTGCTGTATTCACCCCCATTCGCCCCGGATGCGATGTCGTTATACTAGTTGGTGAATCAGGAAATAGTAGCTCGTCAATGCCGAAATTCCAGCCGAACTGATATTCACAGAGTGTGAACGCCGCAACTGTAGTGACAGCTATTGCACAGACCTGAGAAATTAGAAGAGTGGGAAAGTGGGGAAATAATTTTGAATCGCACCTTTGGTGCGCTTCCAGCGCAACTTGAATTTTGAATTTTGAATTGGAATTGTCTCCCCCTGCTTTTAAAAATAGCCACAGCGACACACCACACAGCACAAAACATAGCGCTGTGTTGACTTTCATTGTGGCAGGACTACCAGGGAAGCCGCGCTTCAGAACTTCAATGCCAAGGTACCAGCCAATTAGTACAAAGCTGCCAACAAAAACAGCGATCGCACTTGCGACTTTTGCCACAAGTGAATTTGTCGGAATTTTGAATCTATCTTGCAGCCGCAAGCGGTTAACATTTAACATTTAGTGTTCTCTAACCGCATCTATCTAGCGTAGTAAACTTACGTATTTCTTACGGTTTAACTATTTATATCCTTTGTATTTTAAGCCACCCCTTGACTGACTTTTCATCTATCCCGATGCATACTTTTGCTTGCAGAATTGAGAATCAGAAATAAAGGTGGTTCAAAAAACCACCTTTGTGAGTATTTCAGAATTGCAGAGTATGTGGCTGACCATCATCTTGAAAACGTTGCTCTCCAACACCAACAACTTCTATAATCACTTCACGCTGTGGAGGTGTCCATTCTCCCATTCTCGCTCCAATTTCAACTACTGTTTGATTAGATTCAGTAAATACGGTGATATTTGTTAGCGAAAAATTTTTATCTTGATACTTGTTTGTGTGTCCATCATCTTCAAATAGCTGATATTCGTTATTACCAGGCCAAATTCGTAACCGGATTTCGTCGAGTGGGGCTTGATCAACGTATTGCCTGACAGGTTGCATAGGAACGATCGCACCACCACGGACATAGAGTGGCATTCTTTCGAGTGGTGCATGAGCAAGAATGTGAATCGGGCCTTCATAGCGATCGCCACTCCACCAATCATACCAAGTACCGGCAGGTAAGTAGACAGATCGATGCTCAACTCCAGGGCGGTAAATTGGTGCAGCCATCAGCGACGCACCTAGCAATACTTGATCGTAGAGAGTGTAAGTTTTTGGATCGTTAGGGAAATGGTATAATAATGGTCTTAAAATCGGTGCGCCCGTTGTTGTCGCTTCCCAGAAAAGAGTGTAAATGTAGGGAAGTAGTTGATAACGTAGATTAATATATTCTCGACAGATATTTTCAATGCGATCGCCAAATACCCAAGGTTCATGACGAGCAGTAGACATTGCCGAGTGGCCGCGCATCAATGGGTAAAGCATTCCTACCTGCATCCACCGAGCGAATAATTCAGCTGTGGCGTTACCAGCAAACCCGCCAATATCGCAACCTACAAATGCCACACCCGAAAGTCCCATATTGCAAAGCATCGGCAGAGACATTTCTAAATGCTCCCACAACGATTGATTATCCCCCATCCACACAGAAGACCAGCGCTGCACACCAGCATAACCCGATCGCGTCAACACAAACGATCGCTCTGAACTTCGATGCCGCTGCAACCCTTCATAACAAGCTTTAGCCATCATCAACCCATACAAATTATGCACTTCTGTATGAGTCACATCAATTTTAGATTTTGGATTTGCGATTTTGGATTGAAAATTTTCCTCATCTCCCTCATCTCCCTCATCTCCCCCCTGCGGTGCATCTAGCGGAAACCAAATCTTTTCACCATCATCACCGAAAGGGCGATCGTTTATGGCAGGTTCATTCATATCATTCCAAATTCCTGCCACGCCGATATCGGTTAGGCTTTTGTGTAAATCAGCCCACCAGTTACGCACATCAGCACGTAAAAAGTCAGGAAAAACAGCTTTCTCAGGCCAAACGTAGCCGTGGAACAACGCACCATCAGCTTTACGCACAAAATAGTCGTTTTCTATTCCTTGGTCAAAAACATGATAATCGGCTTCTGGTTCATACTTCACACCAGGATCAATAATTGTGACTGTTTTGAAACCATCCTCTGCTAAATCACTGATGAGTTTTGCTGGGTTGGGAAAACGCTGGGGACTCCAAGTAAATACCCGATAGCCCCGCATATAGTCAATATCCAAGTGAATGACATCGCAGGGAATGCGGCGTTGGCGAAATTCCTTTGCTAGTTCCCGCACAACGGTTTCTGATTCGTAACTCCAGCGACATTGGTGATAACCTAGCGCCCATTTCGGCGGTAATGGCATTCTCCCAGTTAACTGAGTGTAAGTCTCCAGGATTTGGGCAGGTTCGGGGCTGTAGATAATGTAATAATCCAATTCACCGCCACGAGTTTCCATTTTCCAAATACCTGGTTGTTCAGCACCGATATCGAACCGACTCCAAAAAGTGGTATTGAAAAAGATGCCATAGCCTACCTGCGGACGCAAAGCCATAAAAAATGGAATTGCTTGGTACATTTCATCAGTAAGTGCATCATAATCTAAGGCATCCGTTGTCCAGTTGGTTTTTACTTCGCTGAGTTTATCCAGCCAGCCTGTGCGTTCACCAAAGCCATAGAAATGTTCATCGGCTGCAATTTGCTTCCATCCCGCAACTGCGCCCATTCGCCAACCCATCCCCATCTCTGCATCTTGGGCAAAGGGGCGATTAGCTTTGTCAAAATAGGTAATGCGACACTTTTCTCGCTGGACGCACACACGAATCTGCGCTGTTTCAATTTCTACCGTTGCTTCAGTTTCCCGCACCGTAAAAGGTATTATTGCCCATTCTGCATCATCCAGTGTTACTGCCCAAGAATGGCGGGGCATAAATTCCCCAGTTGGTGCAAAACGCACGCGGATTAAATTGGCAGCAAGTACGCTGATGGTAAGACGTGAGTCGCCACAGTCAAAATTAATAATATTATTGTCCCAGGTTACAGCTTTTAGATTGCTAACAGTTGTCCAAGGTTGGTTTGTAGTGGGTAGTTTTCCGAAATATTGCGGCATATCAGTTATTCAGCAGGTTAACACTTCTCCGCATTCATGATTACAGAGATACTCAGCCTGAAACTCTTTCTTTCGCTAGAAGTTGGGTGAAAAATTAGCAGATATTTTTGAGCAAGAGTGATTTTTGTAATCACAAAATGTTGTCGTTACAAACATTTACGATAAAAACTGAGTGATAATTTTTGCAATTTCAGCAGCATAGCTATAACCAAACCCATGTCCGCCTTCTTTAATAATTTTGAGTTCTGAACCAAAAATTTTTTTATTTAAAATATTACTATTCACAGGAGGAATTACGAGATCGCTATCTCCAGTAATGATGCGCATACTTCCTCAATGCGTCCGACGGCTTTGCCTGTTGAGTCTAATACTGGTTTACTCAGCAGTAATTCTAGATGAATGTCACGAGTTGTCATTATCTTCCTCCTGGAATTCGGGCGATGATGCGATTAATAATTTTATTGATAATTTCTGGTGAATCCAAAGTCAAAAAAATTAGAGAAGAATCTAACTTCTTTTTATAGGATATTTTTTTGGCAACTTGATCAGAGGCGATCGCTACCCAAGAAAACGTCTACATCGTCACCGGTGATACAGGCATAGGAATGACCCACGGCGCGGCGCGATCGCGGGGATACTCTTAACTGACCTAATTTTAGGGCGAAAGAATATCTGGGCAGAGCTTTATGACCCATCGCCTGCGAAAATTGGTGGAGTAGGTGATTTTGTCTTTGAAAATCTCAACGTTGCTCCCCAGTATTTACAGTAGGTGACACCGGGCGATGTTGATTCCGTCGAAAAAGTTACTCCCGGTACAGGTGCAGTGGTGCGGCATGGTTTGACAAAAGTCGCAGTTTACCGAGACAAAAACGCCAATTTGTACTCACCTCAACTGTATCGTCGCCTGGAATTCCTCAGAAAAGACCTGAGATTACCCGTATCACGGTTCGCGGTTTAATACGCAGAGACAGGTAATCAACAGCCCAGCGATTAATGGACTGACATCAGTGGAAAACAAGTAACAAGTGGAGACCATAGCTTTAGCCTGACTCGAAACAACTATTTGAATTTCTATATCTTTAGGACTTACGCAAAATATCTCTGAAACTCTGATTTCTCCGTGTACTCTGCGCTCTTTGCGGTACCCTTCTCCTGACGGAGACGCTACGCGAACGGGAAGCCACTTCGTGTCTACGTTATTCCGTAACTCGTGCGTAAGTGCTAATCTTGAGACTGGTAAGAGGTCAAATATTCACAAATATTTTGTTGAGTGGGCAAACAGCCCACTTTTTTATTCTCAATCTAGTAAACATACGGGAACTTCTTATGCTGGGTTATGGTCACTTTATTTCACCTTGAACAGCAAGGAGGCTCCCACTGTAAACCGATCAAGCGTAGGCGTAGCCCAACCCAGCCATCGCAGCCGTCTATATCGAATTTAACTTAGCCTAACTCTTCGGCAAGCCGCCGTTCGCATCTAAAGGTGCGTATACTTACTGTTATCCGTTACCAGCTTTTCCCGAATTGTCTTTATATATACAATAATTACACTTTGTTAGTCAGATTAACGCAGACTTAAAACACTTTCAAATCCCGAAAATGGATGTTTGCCCAGAGAAAAATTTCGCGGTAATCAACCAAATATTAGCATAGGTCTTTATATATAAACTAAAAGTTTATGAAAGCTATATCAAACAACACCTAGCGCATTTTTGCAACCAAAAACCTATATACTAGATTAGACTTTGATAAATTTGAGAGTTTTGTTAATTGCAACACCAAAAACTATTAATTTTTAGATGAAATACTAGCGTATCTTATGGTCTATAGTTTTTAAGGTTTAGTCAAAACTATATCCAGTATCATCAAAAAACTGCAAACTTCATGTGGTGCCAAAATCAAGTGGGGAGTGAAAACATGAATTTACGTAGAGATGCATTGCAAATCCTCAAAGAAACTAGCCGAACTTTTTATATCCCAATTAGTCTTTTACCGCCAGGATTGCAAGAAGCAGTAGCATCAGCATATCTGTGTATGCGTGCCATTGATGAAATTGAAGATCATCCCGAACTAGACAACGCTACTAAAGCAAAGCTGTTAAAAACGATTAGCCTGACATTGCAGGCAGGGGTTGATGGCTTCGCAGTAGATGCTTTCTTTGCAGGATTTAGTGGGTATGAGAATACCTTAGAAGAAGTCACTGTGAGGATTAGAGAATGGTCGCTGCTAGCACCAGAGACTATTGCACCTCGAATTTGGGATGCGACTGCTGCAATGGCAGACCGGATGGCTTACTGGGCAGAAAGAAACTGGAAAATTTACACAGAATCTGATTTGGATCGTTATACCTTTGGGGTTGCAGGTGCAGTGGGATTGTTACTTTCTGACTTATGGACTTGGTACGATGGAACCCAAACTAACCGTACCCAGGCAATTGGGTTTGGTCGGGGTTTACAAGCAGTTAATATCCTGCGTAATCATACTGAAGATTTAAAGCGTGGGGTAGACTTTTTCCCAGAGGGTTGGAGTGCAGCAAATATGCAAGAGTATGCGCGGCGCAATCTAGCCCTGGCAGAAGCTTACACCAAAGACCTTCCTACCGGACCTGCCTTAGATTTTTGCCAAATTCCCTTAACCTTGGCTAATGGCACTCTTGACGCTCTTGCTAATGGTAAAGAGAAACTCAGCCGCAGTGATGTTGTTGCACTTATCGAACAGCTGATTAGTGTGAACATGAAAGCCAGCTAATAGTCTGTTAACGAGTAATGGAGATGATTCTAAATTGCCTCCAAATTTGGGCATCCAAAATCCTACAGCGATTGTCTGTAGGGGAGCCAGTTGTCTACTTCGGATCTCTCCAAGTAGAGCAACTGGCGTTGGGCACTGCCCTCCAATACTTTTATAGCAGTGGACAGATAGCTTAGGACATTCGTAAATCCTAAGAGAGCGGCTGTCACAGCTATTTATAGCAGACTTGTCCTAACCATTATGGCAGCCGCTATAAATACCAATTCTCCAAAATAAGACTACAGATACAATCATCGGGAAACCCAGATTAAAGCTGACTTTCTCAATTCCGAATGACATTAGTGGGACTTAGACAAAAAACACCAAGAAAAAAGCCTCAAACCTATATACAGAGAGACTTTCACATCGCTTTGCTTGGTTTATTGATATATCTGGGTTTGAGCCATTTTTGAGCATTTGGTGTATTTCCCTTACCCTGCATGGGTTTGAGGCTTGTTTATCCCTCAAAAATGTTTAAGTGCCGTTAGCGAGTCGAGAGAGCAGCACACTGCCCGTAGCAAGCTTTACAGCTATTTTCAGGCAAATAGACCACGCAGGGGCACAGAAAAAGCTCATGCGTGTCAACTTAATGTGAAAGCCAGTCTATAAGCAGCTTTTAAGATTGTCTCGTTCCCAGTCTCCGACTCTTAATGCATTCCGAGAGGCTCCGCCTCAAGACTTGCGGCAGAGCCGCAACGAGCAGCATTTCCAGCAAGAGGCTGGAAACGAGGTTTGAAAAGGGTTTTGGCTTAAGTTGATACCAATGAGCATTGCTGTGCCCCTACGACAGATGTGGTTCAAATAAATGAAAACTGCTTTCAGAGAAGGTGATTAGGAATTACGGTTTGGTATAAAGTAATCTAGATATTATTTAGCCTGTGTAAGTATAATAAATTATCTTGTTATGGCGATCGCTTTAGGTAATCTGAGTTAAACTTTAGAAACTCTTCAAAGAATTTCCAGCAATAATTACCTGGCAAGAATTGATTAATATCTAAATAATTGAAAGAGAGTATAACAGAAACAGAGTATAACATTCCCCGTGATTATTTGTGCAGCGAGTTGAGAGTGCATGAGCTACTGCTTAAATCCTATCTGTCCCAATCCAGAAAATTTGGTAAATAGCCAAAGGTGTCAGTCTTGTGGCTCGCAACTTCTGTTGCGCGATCGCTATCAGGTGATCAAACCATTAGGTCAGGGTGGCTTTGGAGCAACCTTCTTAGCCAATGATCAAGGCTTACCAGGAGAACCGAGTTGTGTAATCAAACAATTACGCCCATCAGGAAGCGCCCCACACGTTTTAAAGATGGCCAGAGAACTCTTTGACCGAGAAGCCAAAACTCTAGGTAAGATTGGCAATCATCCCCAAGTACCAAGATTGTTAGACTATTTTGAAGATCATGAACAATTTTACTTAGTTCAAGAATACATCAGTGGTGATACCTTGCAGGAGGAGGTCAAACTTAATGGCATCTTGAGCGAAACTGGAGTCAAGCAATTTTTGAGCGAGGTTCTGCCACTGCTGCAATACATCCACGAGCAAAAAGTGATTCACCGTGATATCAAGCCAGCCAACTTAATTCGCCGCACTCAAGATTCCAGAATGGTACTCATCGACTTTGGTGCCGTCAAAGACCAAGTTAGCCAAGCTGCGACAAGTCAATCAGGACAGACAGCATTAACTGCATATGCCATTGGTACTCCTGGTTTTGCACCTCCAGAGCAAATGGCTATGCGTCCAGTCTACGCCAGTGATATCTATGCACTGGGGGTGACATGCATTTATTTATTGACTGGCAAAACTCCTAGAGATTTAGATTACAATCCCAACACTGGCGAGATGATGTGGGATCAACTTGTGCAAGTGAGTGACCACTTGAGCAATGTATTCCGCAAAATGTTAGAGGTGTCTGTACGTAATCGCTATCAGTCAGCAGCAGAAGTTCTCAGAGCATTGGATATAGAACCATATTTAGATAGTTTAGCAAAGGGTTTACTGACTAAATCTGATAATGGATCTAAAGAGCGAACACACAACCACCGGGAAAATTCTGCTGTTTTATCTAACAACCCTTCTGCTGGTGTTAGCGCTGTAGGAGTGGCACAGGTAGCGGCAGCAATTCGCGCTAGACGAGCCAAGGCAGCAGAAGCGGCGGGATTACAGCACGGTTCTGGGATGGCAAAATCAACGACTTTAGCTAACAGCAACAGCAATAGTTCGCAAGCTCAAAATTCTAAAGTTGAGCGGAAGTTAGACACTCAAGGTTTATTAACAGCCTATCTGAAGGGAAGACGGGATTTTGCCCTACACAATTTAAATTTGCTGAACCTGCAAGGTGCTGACTTATCCCAAACAAATTTCCATTCCGCTCAATTACAAAAAACCAATCTCCAGGGGGCTAATCTGCAAAATAGTGACTTTGGCAGAGCCAGTCTGACTCAAGCAAATCTCAAGGATGCTAATTTGAGCAAGGCATACTTTAACCATGCTGATTTAGAAGGGGCAGACCTGCGAGGCGCAGACCTCAGCAATGCTTATCTCAGCAATGCTAACCTCCGAGGAGCAAATCTGTGTGGTGCTAATCTTACGAGTGCCAAAATTTCTGATGAGCAGCTAGCACTAGCAAAAACAAATTGGATGACCATCCGCCCCAATGGTAAACGAGGCTTGTTGTAAGTTGAAAGTTTAGATTTCGGAGCTATGCTATTCAACATATTGATTTCAACAGTACCACTGGCTCGTTTATGAATGGCGATCGCGCCGTTAGTCTGAGATCAAGTTCAAAGATGGCGTCCACGCCAGTGCATTGGGGAGCCAGGCGGTAAGAGCGGGTTTCCCGACTTGAGGCGACTGGCGTCCGGCGAGCCACTCTTGTTACACATGGCGTGCGAATAGAATTCGCTCTGGCTCTAATTTGACACTACTTTTACCTGATTCCAACGAAAAAAGCCATAAAAATGATTGCTGGTCATATAGAAGCAATCATTTCGTTAGGCTTGCTGTAACTCATCAATACTTTGAAAAAGGTGGGTTAGCTGTCTTTGTAACCCACTACAGATTAAAAGTTGCAGATTATTGACACTCTCCGCTCTAAAGAGACGGAGATTCTTAAAACATTACTGTTTTAATATCCTGTTTACACAGGTTCCCAGGCTCACCACGTTTGCACAAACCGTGCGTAGTGATATCTCCTCAAGGTTGTTTCGGGCGTAGACTTTCCCTCAGTCCGGGGGTAGGTTTTTAAATCTTGTACTGATTAAATCATTTTAACATGAGTGAGGCGTAAACACCTTACTCGTGCTTTCATCCCCGCACCTTTAGTACGAAAGGCGCATGCGTTGCAGTTTCTCAGGGGTTTTCAGCATTTCCCTTATCAATCCACATTCCTTATTCTTCTGGCTCTAAATCGTCTTCTTCCTCTTCATCTCCTTCACTGGGTTTAGCTACAGAGTTAGCAGAAACAACAGCGCCTTTATCTAGCTTTTCACGCACCAGTTGCTTAATTTGTTCAGCAAATTCAGGCTTTTCTTCTAAATACTTAATGGCGTTGTCTCGTCCTTGAGAAATGTTGTCGCCATTGTAGCTGTACCAAGCTCCCTTGCGGACAAGCACGCCAGTTTCTTCTGCTAAGTCAACAATACAACCCAAGGTAGAAATACCTTTACCAAAGATAATGTCGAATTCCGCAATCCTAAAAGGCGGCGCTACTTTATTTTTGGCGACTTTGACTTTGACGCGATTACCATATTCATCTGTACCTTTTTTCAAGGTTTGAATTCGGCGAATATCTAAGCGCACCGAAGCGTAAAATTTTAATGCGTTACCGCCAGTTGTGGTTTCTGGGCTACCGTAGGTAACACCGATTTTTTGCCGCAACTGGTTGATGAAAATTACTGTACAACCAGATTTACCAATGTTACCAGTAATTTTACGTAAAGCTTGGCTCATCAACCGCGCTTGTAGACCAACGTGGATATCACCCATATCCCCTTCAATTTCAGCACGGGGAACCAGTGCTGCTACTGAGTCAATTACTACAATATCAACCGCAGCAGAGCGAACAAGCTGATCGACAATTTCTAAAGCTGATTCGCCAGTGTCAGGTTGGGAAATCAGCAAATTATCAATATCTACACCCAATGCCGCAGCATAGGTGGGGTCAAGGGCGTGTTCAGCATCAACAAAGGCAGCAATACCGCCATTTCTTTGCACTTCGGCGAGCGCATGTAGCGCTACTGTAGTCTTCCCGGAACTTTCGGGCCCATAAATTTCAATTACCCGCCCCTTGGGTAAACCACCACCCAATGCTAAATCTAAGGTGAGCGCCCCACTAGAAATCGTCTCCACCCGCATCCGGGTAGCATCGCCCAGGCGCATGATTGCTCCTTTACCAAAAGTGCGCTCAATCTGGTTAAGCACCATAGTCAGTGCTTTTTGCTTGCCAGAAGTATCGGTGTTGATAGCCATTCCTGCCTCTAATGCCTCTAAATATATGGTTTTAAGGAGTGTTGCTTTGGGAGCTTGAGTAGAACAGATATACTATTTTAACCAGAAAATTCTGGAATAGGACTTCTCAAATCAAAAAAAAGGGTGTGACAAGATCGTAACTCGATCGCTACCAAATTAGGGTAGCTCTGCACAATGATACCAACTTGCATTCACAGATAGCTTTTTTTGGCTGGGTAAGCAAGGGATTTTAAAGAAAAAATTATTTAAACAACAGACCTTAAGCAGTGTATATAGTTAGACTGCTTTATTTTGGAGAGATAAAAGCCTAGTACAACGCGGCGCGATCGTTGAACCGTTTAATTTTGCTCACTCACAACATAAACCGCAGTAGTCCCCGGCATTGATAAGTTTAGTAAAGTTAGCGTTCTTGTTGAATCTGGCCTGTTGGCATGGAGACGATATACTGATATAATTTGTAATATAAGTTACACAAATTATCTTAAGCAAACGTGAATAAGTCACAGGCTATTAAGCTACTTGAAAGTGAGGCATGGACAAAAGCAGATGCTATGCGTGCTTTGGAAGTAATTGACTTTAGTACCAATCCTGATGAGATTACGATTCGCAGAGCTATTTCGCCTTTTGCTGGTTCTGAACTAATTAAGCGTCAACGTCTTCAAGCTGCTCAGAAAGGTATAGTAACGAAGAAAACTAAAGAGATTGAGACGAAGCAGCAGGAATATGCTGCCAAAATTGACCAATTTCAGAAATATCCTCAACAGGAAAGAGAAAAATACGAAGTTGAAATTCAAACTTTGTCTCAGAAAAATAATATTTTAGAAGTTGAAATCAAGACAATATATTCTCAAAATAAAAACTTAATAGAAGTAAATGAGCAACTCAAAAAAGACAATAAAGCTCTGAAAAATTTAGTTGATCAAATTAGGCTTAAGCTAGCTATAAATACTAAAAAAATTCTCCAATCTGAAGATAGTGAGATTCGCAAGGCAGTAATTACTTTTTTTAAATGGACGCTGGGCTAAAGGACTGACTCTATGACTAAGAAAAAGGCTAAAAAAAGAAGTTTTAAAGGAATGAGTTATCGTGATGTTCAACGTGCTAACTCAAAAAATCGAAGTAAGCTTCATAAAGAAGACCAAGTTTTAATAAAAGAGGAACGTTATAAAAATATTGGATGGGATAATGTTATTAATCTATCTCAAAAAATAGATGAATTTTTAAATAAATATCATATTGAGGATTTAACCCTTGAGGAATTATTTTTAGAGGTTGATCGGATTGGAAATAAATATCTTACGATTCAAGAAATAGAAAATTTTAATCAAAATTTCTCTAAAGAAGTCAATGAGATTGCAGAAGAAATAGATAAGCAGTTTCCTGATACAGAAATAGAATTTATTGATTTCAGTAAACAGACTAGCAACAGATATCAAAAGAAATCTAATCAAAAGACATATAGAACTGTCAAATTTTAGAGAGGAAGACGGTGAGCCTTAAAGATAAAGAACTTAAAGAATTATTTGAGCTTGCAGACAAAATTGGTAACAAGCGATATCACAGACTAACTCATCAAGATTTTGAAACTTATAGGAAATTCGATTACTGGCGCTATATTAATGGTGATTATGAGTGTGGAACAACTCAAGATAGTAAAGATTGGGTGAGAGAAAATTCCAACTGGTACTGTCCAATTTGTGGATGTCACTACTCTGACAAAGGTGGTAAGACGATAGATCACAAGCTACCCCGGTCACAGTATCCTTGGTTATCAATGGAATTCAATAATTTATGGGTCATTTGCCAGGCTTGTAACAAAGAAAAAGGTGAAATGCATTGGTACAAGTATGAACACTATATATTTGTTCACTATCCGGATCTTTATCTTGCTGTGAAGATGGCACGTCCTAGCCAGTTACTCCAGTCTCTGAAGGATTAAACCAAATACCGTAATCACCTATTGCTTTGGGACTGACAAATAAAAAAACATTCCAAATTTTCTTGTGGGATGGGTGTCCTCACCCGTCCCATATCCAGGGCGGGCTTTCCTGCCCACCCCACAAGATGGATAATTTATTTCTTGTCAGTCCCTTTAATGGGTACTGGAAAATCTCACATTCAATAATGAACACTGTATGACCTTGAGCCAGAATTGAGATGAGAAAATTTATCTGCTAAAATATAGTCAAAATGTCTAAAATAGTCATAATTGCTATGCAGACCTACACTCTGACTGATGCTCGTAACAAACACGGTGAGGTTTTTGATAAGGCTGCTATTGAGCCAGTTCTACTAACCAAGCAATCACGGCCTAGTCATGTGATTATTTCAGCCGAGAGCTACCAAAAATTAATTAATCGGCTGGAAGAATTAGAGGATATGGTTTTTGGTCAAGCAGCTGAAGTTGCTCTGAGTCAGTCCAAAATGATTGGTACAGAGGCTTTTACATCTGCACTAGAGCATTTAGCTAATGGCGAAGCTTGATGGTCTAGCAACTGTTCTTGATCTTCTCAACGGTTTACAGCCTAAAATAGCAGCACAGATTGCAAAAAAGGTTTTGGCTTTGAATGTTGAGCCTTTACCCACTGATAGTAAGCAGCTATCTGGTTATCAGGATTTATATCGAGTTGATAGTGGTGAATATCGGATTGTTTACAGGTATTTTCCCGATCAAGATTTAATAGAAGTGATTTTAGTCGGTAAGCGCAATGATGATGATGTCTACAAAAGATTGAAGCGTTTACTGGGTTAACCTTTGGTTTTCATTAAAATGCTAAAATCGCTCCAGCACAAATGCTTTCAGGCATCTTTGATGACTTTCGACCTTCCCGACTCTCTCATTCTCGATACAGCACTTTCAGTATCTGGATTAACTGACTATATCCGCTTGCTGTTAGAGCAAGATGAACAATTACGGCAAGTTTGGGTAACTGGCGAAGTTTCCAGCGCTAACCACCATCGCAGTGGGTTATTTTTTACGCTACAAGATACCGATCGCACCGCCGGAATTAAGTGTGTGGTATGGAATAGCCAATTGCCAAAACTCGCGCAGATACCCGTTCCCGGTGAGCAGATAATCATTTTGGGCAGCATTCGCGTGTATCCGCAACGGGGAGAGTATCAGTTATCAGTTTGGCAGACTCTACCTGCTGGTGTTGGTTTACAAGCCCTGCGCTATCAACAACTAAAAAATCGCTTGCTGGCTGAGGGGTTGTTCGACACGCAAAGAAAGCGATCGCTCCCAACACACCCCCAAACGATCGCTGTTGTCACTTCACCAACTGCTGCGGCTTGGGGCGATATTCAAAAAACCCTCAAGCAAAGGTATCCAGGTTTACACGTTTTATTTTCTCCGGCTACCGTACAAGGTGAGCAAGCGCCGGAATCTATCGTCAAAGCAATTGAGCGGGTGGAAAAAGATGGACGCGCCGAAGTGCTAATTTTATCGCGGGGTGGTGGAGCTGTTGAAGAGTTGGCTTGTTTTAATGATGAACGAGTGGTGCGATCGCTTGCTAGTTGTTCTATTCCCGTAATTACTGGTATCGGTCATCAACGAGATGAATCTTTGGCAGATTTAGTTGCAGATGCTTGTGTGCATACACCGACTGCGGCGGCGGAAATGGTTGTGCCAGCGCTTTCAGAGTTGTATACTGAGCATCGGGGGCGAGTTCTGGCTTTACATGAGGCGGTGCAGGACTTTAGGGAAAATTCTCTTAATAAACTGCAAGTGTTGCGGAATCGTTTGCGGCGTTTGCGGTTAGATCGACAAGTGCAGCAGGAGGTGGAAAAGTTAGCTTGGAAGCGTCAGCATTTGGTGCAAATTACCACGGGGCGATCGCAGCAAGCAACGCAGCATTTAGAATTATTGCGGCAAAAGTTGGCTAGTCTTGACCCGAAAGCGGTGTTGCAGCGTGGTTATGCGGTGGTTAGGCAAGAAGATGGGGCGATCGCGCGATCGGCGGCGGAGTTAGAAATAGGACAAGATTTGTTCATTCATTTGGGGCGGGGTGGGGTTAAAGTAAAAGTTATGGAAATAAACGAACCGCAGAGGCGCAGAGGACACAGAGAGGTTAATGGTTAAACGTAAGGGTGCTTCTAGTTCTGAGGAAGGTTGGAATTATGAGGCGAAGGTTACTGAAATAGAGGGAATTATTACTCGCATCGAGATGGGTGAGTTGGATTTAGAAGCTGTGTTTGAGCAATTCGCAAGTGCTGTTGAGTATTTGCGTCAGTGCGAAAGTTTTTTGCAGCAGCGACAGCAGCAGGTAGATTTATTGATTGAAACGTTAAGCGATGAGTAAAAGCGAGAGCATACTGGTGAGGTTATTCGGGTTTTATAAGTAATCAAGCGGATATGATATCCCTCTTCTGTCACTTTCCGAGTATTCTGAATAAAAGGATTAAAAGAAAAAACTCTGGAAGGTAAGCAGGGCAATGGATGTAGAATTACAAATCCTAAAACATTTGGCAAGAGATGCCCAGCCAACAGTTGCGATGGTAGATGAATATTGTGCAGAGTATAAAGACCTGTTTAAAGAAGTAAGAAATTATGAGTGCTTCAAATATTTACATCTGGGAATAATGTCCCAAATTCAAAGAAAATCATTACCAGAGATAGCGAAAGTCGTAAGTATTAACTCAGCTCAGTCATTACATCATTTTCTAGCCAATTCAGATTGGTCAGTAAATAAGTTAAAAAAACGAAGATTAAATAGATTGAAGAAAGAATTAGATGGTCAGGCAATTACAGTAGTCATAGATGAAACCGGAGATAGAAAAAAGGTAAAAAGACTGATTATGTGGCTAGACAATATTTGGGAAGCGTGGGGAAGATAGATAATGGGATAGTTTCAGTTAATGCTTATGGAGTTTACTCTAATATAACTTTTCCATTAATTGTAAAAGTATTTAAACCAAAAGGAACACTAAAGGAGTCAGATAAATACAAAACGAAAATAGAGTTAGCATCAGAAATTATTACAGAGCTAATTGAATCAGGGTTTAATATTGAATTAGTACTGGCTGATAGCTTATATGGTGAAAGTAGTCAATTTATTAGAAAAATAGCTGAATATAATTTAGCTTATGTTGTATCAATTAGAAGTAATCATGGAGTATGGTTGCCAGCAGGAGAAAGGGTTAGGGCGAATAAATGGTGTAAATTTGAGAGAACATTTAGCAATCAAAAATCAGAAATTAGATACATTAGGGAAATAATTTATGGTAAAAAAAGAGCCATAACTTACTGGGAAATAACTACTGATCCAGAAACCATGCCAGAAAATTCTACTTCTTTTGTGATGACAAATCTTCAAGGTAATCTCAAGAAAACTTTAGGCGACTTATATGGATTAAGAACCTGGGTAGAATATGGTTTTCGACAGTGTAAACAGGAATTAGGCTGGACAGATTACCGTTTCACCAATTTCCAACATATTGAGAGGTGGTGGGAGATTATTTTTTGTGTTTACACGATGATTAGTTTAAATTCTCCTGCCTTCTTAGGCTTAAATCAATCTCGTCAAATTGAGACTGAGGCAGAAGAAAATAGTGATGTTGATTTTTCTAATCATCCGCAATGGAACCACGAATACGGATGGAAAAATACTTTAAATAATCTGCGTCTAATTATCCAACCACTCTTACTATTTTGGTTGATTTATCCCTGGTTCAGTATTTTTCCTAATTCACACTTATTGCTAGGATTCAATCATTTAATTGCTGCAATGAATCAATTTAAACCTGGTTATGCTTCTGGATAATTTAACTTATTTACTACTTGCTTATTCCGGAAAGTGACAGAAGAGGGATATAGCAATCCGATTTGATTCTTGTTCGCGCAGGGTGGCGTAGCCATAGTTATTTGCGTAGGCAGAGAGTAGGGAATGGGGAATCAGCCCTTTCGAGTTGTACGGAGGTTTTTCAAAAATCAAATAGGAGTCTTATATTAGAGTATGCGTAAACACTTTTTAGCGGCTTTCGGTAGGCATCGCGTTTCAGATATCCAATCCCATACAATCCACGCAGATACACACCTTCAATCAACACCTGTGTTTGCATCGACCTTCAAAAGTACTTCTCGAATAATGGCGGAGCGCTGCCAGGCAGACTGCGCCTCCTCCTTGAATCTTTGTGCTGCCAAGGCTTGATTGCGAGCCTCCATCCTTAAAGCCATGCGATGTGATAGAGAAGCTTTCTCTTCCAATGCCCTGAAAGCGATCCATAGTGCATCCTCCAGCTTATCGGACTGCGTAGCCAGCAAAGTTTCTGCTGAATAAGCATGACCCGTGCGGCACCGGAAGCGCAACAAATTTCCCTCTTCGAGTTCCCAGAGGATACCGCCGCAGTCAGGACAGCCAAAGGTTGATGGTTTACCAGGTCGGTCGCCTTCGTTTTCTACTGCTTCTAAATTCAATTGCGCTATTTCAGTTTCAAACTCCATCTTGCTAGGTACAGGGTTTTCTGGTTCTATTTCCATTGGCCTGTTAACTAAAGCTACTAAAATAGAAGTAATATCTGAAAGTGGTAGGATATGGTCAATATCCTCTACGTTCTCGATCGCATTACGTGGCATATCAGGATACAAAGCATTGTTGGGATTTTGGACAATTGCCACACCGCCCCGCATTTTGACAGCCATTAGTCCCGCCGTGCCGTCGTCAAGCATACCTGTTAGTAGCACAGCAATCACTCGCTGCCTATAGGTTCGCGCTGCACTGCGAAACAATGGATCAATGGCGGGACGACAACGGTTTTCTTTTGCCCCCCGCGTCAAACGCAAATATCCTCGTTCTACCAGTAAGTGATAGTCAGGCGGAGCGACATAAATCCAACCATGAACAATAGCTTCGCCATCCTGAGCATGAGACACTGGCAAGTTGCCAGCACGACTTAATATTTTTGGCAGAACGCTCGTGCCGTGACTTGATACATGAAGAACTATAATCACAGCAGCATTGAGATCGGGCGGCAAATGCTTGACTAGATAAGTCAGCGCCTCAACTCCACCTGCTGATGTTCCAACGACAATAATATTGTATTCAAGCATTAATGTAATGATTTCACCAACATGCCACTGTGGGCAACAAAAGCACATTCATTGCCAGTATTGAGAGTAACGCGGCAAGAAAATTTATTCACCTAGCTTTGAGAGGATTTATTCTTCTTTGAGGAATAGGACTTTAGACGAATGGCACGAAATGCAATTTCGCGTCTCTAAAAAAAAGGGTTTTAAATACTTATCTGCTGAATAAACATCTGATGCTCTACTGAACTTAGCCCTTTCTGCAACACAATCGGGTTTTGTACCATTCCGCGACACGTTAAAAGTTTTTGGAGCCACGATCGCAGGCACGATCAAGCAATATAGAAAAATTCCTTCTAATAACTACTTAGCCTGCAAGGTTAGCGGTAAACGCGAGTTTCCAACTTGTTTTGTTTTTAGTAAACTTCTTGCAAAAGTCTCTTCACGCGGTACAATAACGAAATTTTGCAAGAGGTCTAATCATGAAACCATTTCTTTTTGTAACAGATTTGGATGACACCCTCGTATATCGCACCGTGGGCGATGACAGTGCTTTACCAGAACTAAATCAACTGCTAAAGAGACATCGCCAACAATACGGCACGAAAATTGTTTATTCTACTGGGCGATCGCCTGTACTTTACAAAGAACTCCAAGCTCAAAAAAATCTTTTGCAACCTGATGCCCTTGTCCTTTCTGTGGGTACAGAAATTTACCTAGATGGTAGTGATACTCCAGACTCAGGTTGGTCAGAAATCCTCTCTCCGGGATGGGAACGGGAAACTGTATTATCTATTACTGAAAAATATCCTGAGTTAGTTCAGCAACCAGATTCAGAACAGCGTCCCTTTAAAGTGAGTTTTTTCCTAGAACAAGATTCATCTGTAAATCTTCTCCCACAACTTGAGGCGGAGTTGCAGAAAAATAAATTAAATGTAAAGTTAATCTACAGTAGCGGTATTGACCTTGACATTGTACCCCATAGCAGCGATAAAGGTCAGGCAATGCAGTTTTTGCGCCAAAAGTGGAAATTTGCAGCAGAACAAACAGTTGTATGTGGTGATTCAGGTAATGATATTGCTTTATTTGCTGTAGGCAACGAACGGGGAATCATTGTAGGGAATGCCCGAAAAGAGTTACTCCAATGGCACAACGAGTATCCCTCTGACTATCGCTACTTGGCTTCGTGTTTTTGTGCAGGTGGAATTATCGAAGGTTTGAAATATTTTGGTTTATTAGAATGATTAGTTATCTTAAAGGTCTTGTTGCTGGTATTCAAACAATTGGCGCTAATCGCGTGATTCTGACTCTGGAAGTGAATGGCTTGGGGTATGATTTGCAAGTTCCTCAACGGCTAGCACAGCAATTACCAGAGTCGGGAGGAGTGGCGCAAATTTTTACCCATTTCCAAATTCGGGAAGAAGTGCCATTACTATATGGCTTTGCTTCGCCAGCCGAACGAGATTTATTTCGCCAATTGCTGACTGTTACTGGTATTGGTGCAGCCTTAGCGATCGCACTCTTGGACACTCTGGAACTACCAGATTTAGTTCAAGCAATTATCGCTGGCAATACCCAAATTTTAATTCAGGCTCCCGGTGTCGGCAAGAAAATCGCCGAACGCATCTGTTTGGAACTGAAAAGCAAATTAGTCGAGTGGCGCAAATCAGCCGGGTTCTTCGTCGCCACAGGTGGTCCAGCACCAGGAATTCTCGAAGAAGTGCAAATGACCCTCTTCGCCTTGGGATATACTGCCCATGAGGTCAGTCACGCCCTGCATGTAGTCAGTGAAGACATTGGACTACCCAAAGATGCCTATGTCGAAGATTGGATTAAACAAGCGATCGCTCATCTCAGCAGCGAACAAGTTTAATAGTCATTAGTCATTTGTCATTTGTCATTTGTCATTAGTCATTAGTTATTCTTTCCCCCATCTCCCTCATCCCCCTCATCCCCCCCACTCCCCACTCCCCACTCCCCACTCCCCATGCCCACTAACCCTTATGCTTGGCTAGATGAATCTCTAGCAACAATTCATCGGGCAGACTGGTATCGATCAGTACAAACAATCCACGGTCGTCCGGGTGCAACGGTGGTTTTAGCTGGACAAGAGGTAATTAATTTTGCCAGTAATGACTATTTGGGACTTGCGGGAGATATGCGATTAATCGCAGCCGCGATCGCAGCGATCGCCGAATTTGGCACTGGTAGTACTGGTTCTAGATTACTCAGTGGGCATCGAGAATTACACAGGGAATTGGAGGAGGCGATCGCATCTATCAAACAAACAGAAGATGCCTTGGTATTTAGTTCCGGGTATCTAGCCAATTTGGGTACAATTACCACCCTTGTTGGCAAGCGTGATTTAATTTTCTCTGACCAGTACAATCATTCCAGTCTGAAAAATGGGGCGATTCTCAGTGGTGCAGCAGTTGTGGAATATCCGCACTGTGATCTTACAGTACTAAAAACCCAGTTGAGTCAACAGCGCCAAAACTACCGACGCTGTTTGATTTTGACTGATAGCGTCTTCAGCATGGATGGCGATTTATGTCCAATGTCCGCACTGTTGGATCTCGCTGATAAATTTAGCTGTATGCTGCTAGTTGATGAAGCTCATGCCACTGGGGTACTAGGAAAAACTGGCGCGGGATGTGTCGAACATTTTGGATGTACGGGAAAGCAGTTAATTCAAATTGGGACTTTGAGTAAAGCTTTGGGTAGTTTAGGGGGGTATGTGGCAGGAAGTAGCGCCCTAATTGACTTTTTGCGGAACCGCGCACCCACTTGGATTTACACCACTGGGCTTTCGCCTGCTGATACGGCGGCGGCCTTAGCAGCAATTAAGATAGTGCAACAAGAACCGCAACGCCGTGCCAAATTGTGGGAAAACGTACACTCCTTGAAAAATTTGCTGCAACAACAGTTACCTAATCTCGAATTGCTGCGATCGCAATCACCTATACTATGTTTTGAATTGTCTAGTGCCGCAGATGCACTTAAAGCTGAAAAACAGCTAAGAGATGCTGGCATATTTGCCCCAGCAATTCGTCCCCCCACAGTGCCCACAAGTCGGATCAGAATATCTTTAATGGCAACTCATGAAGCAGCACATATTGAAAAATTGGTAGCAGTGCTGAAGGATATCTGTTAACTCATAAGTTTCTAAGTACAGCATTTCATTAATTTGTAGCAAATTCTCTGGGTGTCCCTACCCTGCGCTCAGGCAAAGCGCCTATGTGTTTAAATTTCAACCCTCAATTCGCCACGATTTTACCCAAAGATGTAGTAAGTAATACCGTTTTACTTTAATAATGATACAAATACGTTGGTAGGGGCACAGCATTGCTGTGCCCCTACGATAAATCTATATGTATCAGGGTTTGCGTGAAATAATATAAGTGGGTGAAATTAAATATAAAACTTCACCCTACCTCCGGCTTCCCTCTCCTTAATAAGGAGAGGGATTGAGGGTGAGGTTTGATCTTATGTTTAATTACGCCTACCTACTTAGTAAGTAACTGGGCGTAAATAATAAAAGGTTTGTAGTAAAGGCTTCGCCGTGAAAATCGGACTGGAGATGATGACTACGAGCCAATTTAATTAATTTTATATTGCGTAATATAGTTTCATTTATTCTTGCCCACTTATTTATCGCAAGGGTGCATCTTACTCCCTTTTGAAAAAATATCCCTAGTGCATAGCAAATGGAATTCACGTGCCAGTTGCTTCAAGTTAGGGATCTGTGGCTTTAAATTTTTACAAATCCAACACAATTGCTATATATAAAATTAACGATAATTTTTGACTTTTCATAGTATATTTTTGAGAAATTAGCTTCTAACAAAAGAGGTTTTAAAACTAAATAAAAATCTATCTGTGGATAAGTTACTAAAATTTACAAACTAGCTTAGGGTATATACAGCCTAAGCAATAAGTATTGGTTGTTCCAAGACATTTTCATGCCCCATATTCATTATTCCCACTTACTGCGTTATGGCATAGTTGTCTTAATTGTTGCACTTGCATTAGTGCTGATGTTAATGCTAGACCCCTGGTTAAGCATGAGTCGAACTCCTTTTTTGTTATTTTATAGCGCTGTAATGGTGAGTGGTTGGTATGGTGGTTTGAAGTCAGGGCTGTTAGCAACCGGCTTGTCTGCGTTATTGAGCGATTACTTTTTTCTCTCCCCAGCTTATGATCTAAGTTTTGACTTATCCGATTTTGCGCGAATTGGATTGTTTGCATTACAAGGATTGCTCTTTAGTATCATCTGTGAGCGATTAAAGACTGCTAAAAGACGCGCTGATGGAAATCTCCAAAAGCTGAGAGTTAGTGAGGAGCGATTTCGATTAGCCTTAAGTAGTTCAGATATTGTGATCTTTCAGCAGGATCGCGATTTGCAATATCAGTGGATTCATAATCCTCAAGGTCTAGAGACTGCTGAAGAAGTCTTAGGTAAGTCTGATGATGAATTATTTCCAGCTTTAGTAGCAGAGCAATTGAGAGCAATTAAGCTGAAGGTAATAGAGAGTGGTGTTTCCACCCGTGAAGAGGTTTATCTAACAATTTGTGGAGAAGACCGTTACTATGATTTGCTGATTGAACCACTAAGGGATGCAGACAATAGCATTCAGGGTATTACCTGTGCAGGTGTGAATATTACTGAGCGTAAGCAGGCAGAACTAGAAAAAGCTACGTTGCATCAGGAACTTCAGCAAGCTATTCAGCAAAAAGACGAATCTTTGGCGTTACTCAATGCTTGGGTTACTAGTTCACCAATGGCACTGGCTTTTCTCGATACTGAACTGCGCTACATTCATGCTAATGAAGCGCTAGCAGCCATCAACGGTGTACCGCAAAGTCAACATATTGGTCGCACCTTTAGGGAAGTACTACCGGAATGGGCAGCCCAAATTGAGCCTGTCTTTGAGCAAGTGATGCAAACTAGGCAGACCTTACTTAACCAGGAAGTGAGCGGTGAAACATATCCGCCTGGGGTCTATCGTTATGGTCTTGTCAGCTATTATCCGGTGTGTTTGCCGGATGGACAGTTGTTGGGAGTGGGCATTAGTTCAATTGATATTACTCAACTCAAACAAACTGAGCAAGCACTGCGGGAAAGCGAAGCGAAGTTTCGCGGCGTGGTTGAGTCAAACATGATTGGTATTGGCTTCTGGGATAGAGACGGCAGAATTACAGACGCTAATGATGCCTTGCTGAATATGGTAGGTTATTCTCGTGAAGAATTACTTGCCGGAACACTTCGCTGGCAAGACCTAACTCCTACAGAGTACGTGCCACTTGATAAGCAAGCACTAACTCAAATTCAAAACAGTTTCTTTTGCACACCCTATGAAAAGGAATATATCCGTAAAGATGGCTCACGCTTGCCGATTTTGGCAGGTGGTAGCCATTTTGAAGGGACTGTAAATCGAGGAGCTTTTTTTGTTCTCGATATTACAGAGCGCAAGCAGGCTGAGGAAAGACTCCGCTATATCGCCCAAATTAGTAGTTTACTCTCTACTTCGCTAGATTATGAACAAACTTTAGAACAGATTGCCAAAATCTCAGTTCCCCAGCTTGCTGATTGGTGTAGCGTTGACATTTTAAATGAAGATGGTTCTATTCGCCACCTACCCATTGCCCATGCAGACCCATCCAAAGGGGAGTTGGCGCGTAAACTTGAGCAGTATGTCCCAGATTCCAAGGGTGCAAGTACAATCGCTAAGGTACTGCAAACCAGGCAACCAGAATTAATTTCAGAAGTTTCTGACTCGCTATTGGTGGCGGCTACTCAGAATCACGAACACTTAGAAGTAATTCGGCAAATGGGGATCAAGTCTTTGATGATTGTGCCTTTAATCGCACACCAACAAATACTCGGCTGCATCAGCTTTGCCACCGCCGAATCAGACCGTCGCTATGATCGCACTGACTTAACTTTAGCAACCGATATTACCCATCGTGCTGCCTTAGCAGTGGAAAATGCCCGACTTTATCAAGATATCCACCAGACTTTAGTCCATTATGCCGAATCTCTATCTCTTCTAGATGCGCTCTTAGGAGCTGCACCTGTGGCAGTATGCTTTTTAGATCGGGAACTGCGATATATCCGAATTAATCAAGTTTTGGCTGACATTAACGGTTTGACCATAGAAGAGCATCTAGGACGCAAATTTGGGGAAGTGTTGCCAGCAATGGCGGCTGAGTTAGAGCTACAGTTACAGTCCGTGTTGGATACTGGAGAACCCCTGCTGAATGTGGAAATTAGTGGTGAGACAAGAGGGCAACCCGGACGTTACGGCTACTGGCTGGGCAACTATTACCCGGTCAACAACGCAATGGGTGAAACGATAGGAATTGGAATTATATTGGCAGATATGACCGCAGCAAAGCAAACAGAAGTTGCCTTGCGCGAAAGCGAAGAAAGGTTTCGGGCAATGTTCAATCAGGCAGCTGTCGGCATTACTCTAGTAGCGTTGGATGGACGATTTATTCAGGTTAATCCTGCCCTATGTGAGATTACTGGATACGGGTATGAAGAGTTAATGGAGATGAACTTTCAGGAAATTACCCACCCTGACGACTTAGAAGTTGATTGGGAGAATGGTCGGCGAGTTTTGGCAAAAGAAATTAGTGGTTATTCCCTAGAGAAGCGCTACATCCGCAAAGATGGTTCTATAGTTTGGGTAAACCTAACTTCATCAGCAGTTTGGAATGCTAACGGACAAGCAAAGTATGCATTAGGGATTATTGAAGATATTAGCGAACGCAAACGAGTTGAAACGACACAACAGTTTTTAGTCGAAGCCAGCACCTTATTAGCTGCCTCATTAGATTATGAAATCACCTTGGAAAGTGTGGCTAATCTAGCAGTTCCAACTTTAGCTGACTGGTGTATTGTAGATGTTTTCGGTGAAGATTGGTCAAGTAAACAAATTGCGATCGCAGTTGCCGACCCCAGAAAACAAAATACTTTAGACGAAATCCGACGGCGTTATCCACCCAAAAACAGAGCCAAACAGCTTGTAGAGCGTCTACAGTTGGGAATATCAGTCTTTTATCCCGAATTATCTGACTTTAATCTTGTACAGATGTCTCAAGACGATGAACATCTGCAATTACTGCAAAGTCTGGGTATTCGTTCTCTAATGGTGATTCCAGTTCGTTCTCGTGGGCAATTGTTTGGAGCAATCTCTTTTTTTACAGCCGAGTCAGGTCGGCACTACCAACAGGCAGACTTGGCTTTAGCAGAGGATATTGCTCGTCGGGCGGCGACAGCCATCGATAACGCCAGACTCTACCAGGAAACTCAACAGGCAAAACAGGCGGCTGAACGGTCTGTCAATCGCACCATACTTTTACAAAGAATAACTGCTGCCCTCTCGGAAGCCCTAACTCCCCAACAGGTGGCTGATGTGGTGGTAAACCAAGGAATTGCCGCCTTGTCAGCCACTGCTGGTTCTGTTGTCTTACTTGCTCAGGGAGGTACTACCCTGAAAATTGTGCAAGCAATTGGCTATCCGCAATCACTCATAGATAGCTGGGCAAGTTTTCCGATCACTGCGTCTAACCAAATAGCGGAAACAGTCAGAACTAGGCAGCCGATTTTTTTAGAAAATTTAGCCGCAATGATTGCTAAATATCCGAACTTAGCAGATGTTGTGACTCTCACAGGGAATAATGCCTGGGCTTCCATTCCCTTGATCGCAGAAGGCAAAGTAATTGGGGCACTGGGATTAAGCTTTACCACTGTCCAAATATTTAACGAAGAATACCAGGGATTTATGTTGACATTGGGACAACAGTGTGGTCAAGCGATCGCTCGCGCTCAACTTTACGAAGCCGAAAAGACTGCAAGGGCAGAAGCCGAGACAGCCAACCGGATTAAGGATGAATTCCTCGCTGTCCTTTCCCATGAACTCAGAACTCCCTTGAATCCGATTTTAGGGTGGGCAAAGTTACTCAGAACCCGCAAATTTGACGAACCCACTAGAATCCGGGCATTGGAAACAATCGAGCGCAATGCCAAGTTACAAACCCAACTGATTGGAGATTTACTTGACGTTTCGCGGATTTTACAAGGTAAAGTCAGGTTAAATTTGTATGCAGTAGATTTGAAAGTAGCGATCGCATCTGCACTAGAAACGGTGCGTTTAGCAGCAGAAGCCAAATCAATTGAAATTCAAACGGTGCTAAGTAATGATATCGGCAAAGTTCTCGGCGATAGCGATCGCTTACAACAAGTGATGTGGAATCTCCTCTCCAATGCCGTTAAATTCACACCCACAGAAGGACGAGTAGAAGTGCGTCTAGAGCAAGTTGGGTTAGATGTCCAAATTCAGGTGATTGATACAGGTAAGGGAATCAACCCGGAATTTTTGCCCTACGTATTTGATTACTTCCGGCAAGCAGATGCCAAGACAACCAGAGTATTTGGCGGACTGGGATTAGGACTAGCAATTGTGCGTCATCTAGTAGAACTTCACGGTGGTACAGTTCAGGCAGAGAGTCTGGGAGAAGGACAAGGGGCTACCTTTACAGTTAGGCTACCTTTGCTGAAAAATTCTGAGTTGCGAGTCAGCAGTGATGAGACTTCTCAACCAGAACTCACCACTGAAGACACATTACTGGCTGGAGTGCAAATCCTGCTTGTGGACGATCAAGCTGATGTGCGAGAGTTTTTTAGCTTTGCGCTAGAACAATATGGCGCGACTGTAACAGCAGTTGAATCAGCAGCCGAAGCACTGGAAACACTAGCACTATCATTGCCAGATATCCTGTTAAGCGATATTGGAATGCCCTTGATGGATGGATATATGTTGCTGGGCGAGGTGAGAAAATTACCGCCAGACCAAGGCGGGCAAATTCCAGCGATCGCTTTGACTGCTTATGCTGGAGAAATTAACTACAACCAAGCAATGGCAGCCGGATTTCAAAAACACCTACCTAAACCCGTCGATCCTGTGGAATTAGCTACAGCGATCGTCAATCTCATCGGGCAGAATCAACCTTGATCTGACTCTTGTCTGACTTTTCAAAGAAGAAAAACCAACGCGAAACCTAACCCCCTAATACAACACGGCGTAAATAAACCATCCATTCCAAATTAATGAAACGCATACGCTGTATACCTGTTTGAATTTTGAATTTTGAATTGTTAATTGCTTAGTCTTGAGAACGATTTCGAGGGAACAGGTAGGCGATCGCAGCGTAACCCGAAAGACTGAGTAAACTAACCAAAAAAGCAGCCAGAACAAAAGTATACATAATGTTATAATCTAGGCATTTCCAAAATCTCGCCATTTATCAAAAAATAAGATTTTGGATACTTTCAAATTAGCAATTGAGTATGACACAGCCGTGACTACCTTGTGTCAATCCCTTGTATCTCAAGGGTTTTGACTCAAATCAACCTAAAGGCAGAAAAAACCGAAACGTACTACCAACTCCTAATTCGCTTTCTACCTGAATCTGACCGCCTTGTAGTTCAATCAAACGACGGGAAATAGTTAAGCCAATACCAGTGCCTCCCGAATGGCGATCGCGCGATTGGTCAGCTCGCCAGAAGCGCTCAAACACATGGGGCAAATTTTCTGGAGCGATACCAATACCTGTATCTATAACCGCAATCCAGAGTTGAGATGCTTCAATCCCAGCATGAATGGTAATTAAACCTTCATTAGTATAACGCACTGCATTACCTAGCAGATTAACCAACACCTGTTCTGTGCGGTCAATATCTGCCAATACAGGAGGTAGCACAGATGGACATTGCAAGAGCAGAATTGGCCCATCTTCTAACAGTTGGTCGGTAAATTTCTCCACTAATGACTCTAACAACGGACGCAGATTTACCCGTTGGATATTAATTGGTAGATAACCAGCTTCTGCCTTAGACAGTTCTTGTAAATCGTTTACCAACCGCTCTAAACGCCTAGTTTCTCTAGCTAAACGCCGATAGATTTCAGGAGACGCTTCAATTTGTCCATCAGCCAGTTCTTCTAAGTAACCGCGCACCACGGTTAACGGTGTTCGTAGTTCATGAGTCATGTCGCCAATCACTTCTCGCCGCCGCGCTTCAACCCCTTCTAAACTAGCTGCCATCCGGTTAAAACTAGCACTCAGTCCACTGAGTTCTGGAATGTCAGACACAGGTAGTCGGGCATCCATCTGACCAGCAGCAAATTTTTGAGTGATTTGTTCCATCTCGGTCAATCGCTCCATAATCCGTCTGGACACCCAATAACTCAATCCTCCGGCGGCGGTGGTGCCGACTAATACTGACCAAATAGTGCTTCGCTGCCAAGCAAGTTCAAATCCTGTAACCAATTCAGTACGGACATCGATTAAGTCGAACCCCTGATTTTCTAATCGTTCTAAATGCAAGACAAACAAGCGGGGGGAAGAGATTTTGCTGATGCTCACCAGACTAGCTACCCCCACGAGCATTACTACTAAGTGGGAGAAAAATAGGCGCCCTCTCAGCCCCATCTTCATATATTTACGCTACCGGAGGATCTTCAAATTTATAGCCAACCCCAACAACAGTTTTAATAAAAGTCGGATTTGCCGGGTCAGGCTCAATCTTTTTTCGCAACCGAGCTACATGAGTGTCTACCACTCGTTCATCACCAAAAAAGTTATCTCCCCACAGTTTATCAATTAGTTGAGTGCGGTTCCAAACTCGACCAGGATTGCTGACAAAGGTGGTTAGCAAGTTAAATTCTAGGGTAGTTAAATCCAAAATTTCAACCTCCTGAGAATTCAGCTGACGACTGGCTGTGCGCTGGTCTACATCAACAAAAAAGTGTTGGGTACGATTGACTTGATTTTGTCCCCCTTGGCGGAGGCTACGCCGTAATAGTGCCCGCACCCTAGCTACCAACTCTCTGGGGCTAAAGGGTTTGACCATGTAATCATCAGCACCAGTAGACAGACCAATAACGCGATCGATTTCCTCACCCTTAGCCGTGAGCATCAAAATGTAAGGATCTTTTGCACCTGGTTTTTGGCGAATTCTGGCACAAACTTCTAACCCATCCAAACCAGGAATCATTAAATCTAGGATGATTAAATCAGGTGGTTGCTCCTGAAACATCCGCAAAGCATTCATGCCATCGCGGCTAATGCGACAAAAAAATCCTTCTTTTTCTAAAGAGAGTTCGATTAAATGAGCAATTTCTGGTTCATCTTCAACTATTAAAATATCCATTTCAACTAGGTTCGAGCAAAATACGGAGCTTAAAGATTTGAATTTGACTGCGTGCGATAACTATAGCCAAGATGAGAATCTTTTTGAATGTATGCTTTAATACTATCGAGGTCAATGAAGCAGTCAGCAACATCAATCAAACTTTCACTAGTGGACGTTTGCAGACTGACCACTTCCACTCGAACTCCCATTCTACTGACAGCGTTCACAGCATAGGCTAAATCTCCATCCCCACTGACTAAAATCGCAGTATCATAATAAGGAGCTAAAGTTATCATGTCTACAGCAATTTCTACGTTCAGATTTGATTTTTTGAAATTCTCTGCCGCCATAACTAGCTCTTTTGCCACTACACGATAGCCATTACGACGCATCCACAATAAAAAACCCTGTTGCTTTTCATTGCTGGTATCAACCCCAGTATAGAAGAAAGCCCGCAACAGTCTGGAACCGTTAGTTAAATGACAAAGCAATTTAACGTAGTCAATTTCTATACCGAGTTGTAAAGCTGTATGAAATAGGCTTAAGCCATCAATAAAAATAGCAACTCGACCACGATTGAAGCTATTAAAAATCGAACTATCAGATGCAGGATCTCGCATCTTGGTATCTTTACCTTTGCCAGCAGTATCGCTCAAATTTTGCCCTTGCCAATGTGGTTTAGCTTTGAGTACTTTAGATTCCTTAAATTCATTTGTATGTTTGCTAAAATTAGTTATAATCATTGATACCTCTGATTTTTAAGCTGGAAAGAGTTCTGAGTAAATTGTCTATAGTATAGTCTGTGCTGATTTATAACTCTAACAGGTAATGATCTTAAGTCACTGTATTCAGATAAACTAACAGGATTCAAAGTACATAGCGGAAGGGTTTTTCATTGTTGTCAGGGTTATTTTGACGAGTATATTTCCTCCTCTCAGAGATGTGTTAATCTTTACCCACCTAGACGGCAAGAGTTTGGAGAAAACAAATCCTAACTGTAAGGTAGGGGCAAAAATCCGCGAAGGTCATCTATCTATATTTTATTTTACCGAAAAATTGGGTTTAAAGTCCCGTCGTTCTACGACGGCTTTCTTTCAATTAATTAGTGTCCCAATATACTATACTAATGATAGTGGAAAGGTAATCAACCACTTAAAAAACCTAGCTGTCGAAAGACAAAGCACTGAACCTTGACAATTAAATCTATGCGGTTCTACTGCATTGTTCTAGTTTCCTCCTAGCAGTAGGTAAAAGATTTATAGGAGCTAGACGACTCAGATTTTTGGAACTATTTGTTTCAAACTAACAGGACTTGCACGGCAGTTGCTTCAAGTCGGCATAGCCGCCCAACGCACTGCCTCAGCAATGCAACTAGGGTAGGGCATACCCAAAGTTAACGCTTGGGGAGAGTCCCACCTCTGGGCTAGGTAACGCAAGGAACCTAGTTTAAGTGGTCTCATTGAACCAAGAATCCCCGTCGATTTATCGCGGGGAGTGTCAACTCTCTATTTTAATAACCTTACAGCCCAGAAGTTGAGATTTACGCAGGCTAAGGATGCTCAAATACTGACAGAGTTAGAAACACTAATAATGTAATATGCCGCACCTCAAAAGCTAAGTTGTCAGAAAGCATTGACGAAAATACCAGATTCCCGACTTCATTCAAAAGTCGGGAATCTGAATCTTAGTCTTTAGCTAACTTCTTCTGAGATGTGTAGTAAACCTTACTACCAGTATCAGCTACGAAATGGCAGCTGATAGATGAATTCCATAATGACTTCCAAATGGGTTCTTCCGATTTGTGGAAATACTCACCCATCACTGGTTTTATTGCCTCAGTTGCCTTTAGCAAATTGTAGTGAGGCATATTAAGGAATATATGGTGAGCAACATGAGTACCGATATCATGATGTATATGATTGATCAAACCATAATCACGATCAATGCTAGAAATCGCCCCTTTCAGGAAAGTCCAATCTTCTCCACGATACCAGGCAATATCTGGCTCAGTGTGGTGCAAGAATGTCACCAAATCCAGCCAAATTATGAACACAAGGTAAGGTACAGCGTAATATTTCAATAACCACATCCAACCCCATTGGTAGGTGAGGAAACCGAGCAAACCTACCATGCCAATCAAAAGTACAGTACTAGTGATCACATCCCATTTTTCCGATGGTTTGAAAAGCGAACTGCTGGGCAAAAAGTGGGAGCCTTCCTTATTAGGAGAACGCTTAAACAAATACACAGGATAAGCCAAGAGAAAAACATAATATCTGCCGATCTTTTGGGCTAAAGGCATCTCCTTGTATTCTGATTCTGTCACAGGATACCAGCTTTCATCGTTATCTATATTGCCAGTATTTTTGTGATGGGTTCTATGGCTGATCCGCCAACCATGATAAGGAACAAGTATTGGTGTGTGAGAAAGATGTCCAATCAAATCATTGAGCCATTTATGCTTAGAAAAAGATTGGTGTCCGCAGTCATGTCCGACTACAAACAAAGCCCAAAACATCGTTCCTTGCATTAGCCAGAAAATCGGGAAGAAAAGCCAAGAATCCAGGTAATAAGCAACTGCATAAAGCAGACCGATAATCAGGATATCACGGAAGAAGTAAAAAAGTGATTTTGTCACATTGGGTTTAAAGCATTCAGCAGGAATTGCAGCTTTTAAATCCCCAAGTGTGAAAGGTAATTTAGTCGTATCCTCAGAGGTTTCACAGCCTAAAGGATTATTCAAAGCGATGATATTTGATTGCACTGGATTCTGTTGTTGGATATAAATCAGAACTTTATTTGAGAGAAGATCATCTCACTTTTAGGATGCCCGAAAACTAGCGATCGCTAACACACAATCGGATCATTTCTGGCAATTTACCTAAAATTTTAGTCAGTAAACAATTGCCAGATTCTATTTAAACACAGCATGATAAACGCTCTCGTCGGTTCAAGAGCGTGAATCTAATCACAGCGCTATTTATCGCTCTGTGTAATATTCGTTGAAGGTCTTATAGCCAACATCAGTTGTGTATAGTTGACACTTGTCTGTAATCTGCTTCATTAAAGACCAAGAAAACTGACACTCATCATGCAGATAAGGCTGCCAATTTTCTTTGATGCTGCTGTAAGCTAGCCGCAAATTATAAGAAGGAATCGCAGTGGAAATATGATGAGGGACATGAACATTAATATCGTGGCACAAAATTTCTACCCAACGCGGATAATCGCAATGAATAGTGCCAAATAGCTGTGCTAGAGCTTCATTCCACTTGTTCACTGTCACAAAAGGAACATCTGCGGCAGTATGGTGAACAATAGTAAAAGTACTCATCCAAAAATGGTAAATCATCCAGGGTACTAGCCAAAACTTGACAAATCCCCAGATACCAGTTGTGGCGATCAGAATCGGGAAAGCGATCGCTGCAAACACAACGACTACAGCCACAGAAAGCTTGATACTCGATTGGTCTTTAGTTTTGAAGTTCCGCCAATCAAAATGCACCACAGCCCAATGTCCAATGGAACCTACCCACCACAAGCGTTTACGCATGAACAGTTCAAAAGCAGACTGCCGGATTTTATCCCAATTTTCAAACACTTCCGGTTGGATTGGATGCCAAGCGTTGTCCTCATCCAGCTTGTTGGTATGAGTATGGTGATAATTATGCTTAATGCGCCAACTATGAAAGGGGTAAATTAACGGCATCATAAAGAAATGCCCCACCAAATCATTTACCCAACGACGTTTGGCAAAAGACCTATGACCACAATCATGGGCAATTACAAAAAAACCTGTTAAAGCAGTGCCCGTAAAAATCCAAGCAAGGGGCAAAAGAAACCAAGGAGTGATGGTCAGGCTGTAGTAGCCCAAGGCAACTGTCAAGACACTGATTATTACTTGTGTCCAGGCTTTGCGACGGTTCTGCTGAAAACATTCCCGTGGTAGGGTTTTGACAATATCTTTGAGCCTAAAGTCGGAATTACCAGGCTCGTCACTTACTTTCTGGCTGTTAATTATTGATGTAGTCATGGACACCTAAAAAACAAAAAACTCCTCCACCAAGTCACCAAAAAGCAACTTGCCTCAAACATTCTTCACATTAGCGCTTTGGATTATAGCAATCTAACCGACACAAGCGCACCAGTAAATAGCTTTTTGAAAAGTTAGGAGTTAGGAGTGATGAGTTAAAAAAGGTAGACATCCTAACTCCTGTACAGACGCGATTAATCGCGTCTCCTAACTAACTTTTGTTGGGGCTAACTTCACATTAGTAGCCAGACCAACTGCTTGCAGCAATTGAACAGTCATCCAAGTTAAATCGATTTCCCACCATTCCAGCCCATGACGAGCCGAGTATTGAAAAGCATGATGGTTATTGTGCCAGCCTTCACCAAAAACTAGTACGGCTACCCACCAGCAATTGGTCGATCGATCACCAGAATCATAGCTCTGATAGCCAAATTTATGAGTAGCACTGTTCACCAACCAAGTGCAGTGGTAAACCCAGACAATGCGAACAAAAATTCCCCAAACAACGAACGGCCAGCCACCCAGAAGCAAAAGCAATACACCCAGAGCAACCTGGATCAAAATGAAATATTTTTCCAAAAACTGATAAAATGGGTCTTCGGCAATGTCCTTGGTGAAACGAGGAACATCAGCGTGAGCGGGACAATAGTGAATCAGCCAATCCATGTGGCTCCACCAAAAGCCTTTATTGGAATCATGGGGATCAGCGTCAGTATCTGAGTGCAAATGATGGATACGATGTGTTCCTATCCACTCAATTGGGCCTCCTTGACAGGAGAGTGTCCCGAAGAAAACCAGGAGATACTCTAGCCACTTGGGAGTTTGAAAACTGCGGTGGGTAACAAGGCGATGAAATCCCAGAGTTACGCCTAAACCACCAGTTACCCAATACAGCAAGAAACCCACACCAACTGCCGTCCAGCTAAAGTTACCAGGAACAAAGGCAAATAAAGCGCCGATATGCAGTCCAATGAAAAACAGGGTATTAACCCAGTTAATTTGAGGTTTAGTTGAAGTAGCAATTGTCATGCAGTAACCTGAATTTGAATTTTTCGGCCTAGTCTGTGCGATCTAAAAATCCGCATATCTATAATTTTATTTTGAACAAGGAACTGATGAACAGCTTAGAACAGCTGCGGCAAGCAGAACAGGCACTATTAGAAATTTTTTCTGGAATTGACACTCAGGTCAAGCATAATCTAAAACGAGTGCTGGATGCTTTTCGTAATCACCGTGTGGGCGCACACCACTTTGCAGGTGTAAGTGGCTATGGTCACGATGATTTAGGACGAGAAACTTTAGATAAAGTTTTTGCGGAAGTTATGGGTGCCGAAGCTGCGGCGGTGCGAGTGCAGTTTGTTTCGGGAACTCATGCGATCGCTTGTGCCTTATTTGGTGTACTCCGTCCTGGAGATGAAATGTTAGCAGTGGTTGGTTCTCCCTACGATACGCTTGAAGAAGTCATTGGTTTACGAGGTAAAGGTCAAGGCTCCCTTATCGAGTTTGGCATAAATTACCGCCAATTGGAGCTAACCCCCCAAGAAACTATAGATTGGCAAGCTTTAACTACTAGTGTGGCTGAAAACACGCGTTTAGTGTTAATTCAGCGTTCTTGTGGCTATTCTTGGCGTCCGAGTTTATCAATTGCTGATATTGAAAAAATTGTCCACTTAGTCAAACAGCAAAACCCGAACACCGTTTGCTTTGTGGATAACTGCTATGGCGAATTTATTGAAACCAGAGAACCTACAGCCGTAGGTGCTGATTTAATCGCAGGGTCATTGATTAAAAACCCTGGTGGTACCATTGTCAGCGCTGGCGGTTATGTCGCCGGTCACGCCGACTTAGTGGAAGCCGCCGCCTGTCGCCTCACTGCTCCCGGTATCGGTAGTTATGGTGGTGCTACTTTTGACCAAAATCGTCTGCTGTTCCAAGGCTTATTTCTAGCGCCGCAAATGGTCGGAGAGGCGATGAAAGGGACTTATCTGACTGGTTATGTATTTGACAAACTCGGTTATCCAGTTAATCCCGCTCCCCTGGCTCCCCGTGGGGATGTAATTCAGGCAATTAAACTCGGTTCTGCCGAAAAGCTAATTGCTTTCTGTAAAGCCATACAACAGCATTCTCCTATCGGTTCCTACTTGAACCCGGTTCCAGATGAGATGCCGGGGTATGAGAGCCTGGTAGTCATGGCTGGCGGGACATTTATTGAAGGGAGTACTTTGGAATTATCAGCAGATGGGCCAATGCGATCGCCGTATGTGGTTTATTGCCAGGGGGGAACTCATTGGACTCATGTGGCTATCGCATTGGAAGCTGCGATCGATGCAGTCGGAAGTTGTGGCGATGAATTATAGCATATATTCTGCACCCCATGAGGTTTATTGAGAAATTAATCGTAATGCGATCGCGTTTTAGTTTGAGAATGCGATCGCATTACTTACTCTTGTGACAAGTCCAAGGTGATTCTTATTTCTCCTCATTATCCGATCTGGCACAGGTTAGGATAAATTTAATTGGAAGATTGGGGTTTTCTCTGCTGAAGCTTCTGGATTTTGGAAATAGTTTTTTTGTACTTATCTGTTGCTCCTTGTTTTTTGTATATAGTCGCCACCTTTTTATAATCTTTAATTGCTTCTTGTTTATTTTGTAAGTTCTTCTCATAAACAAAACCACGATTTTTGTAGGCATCAACTGAGTCAGGAGAGAGGCGAATAGCTTTGGTATAGTCGTCGATTGCAGCCTGGTATTTTTTTATAAAATATTGAGCATCACCACGTTTTATGTATGCGTCAACATTTTTAGGTGCAATTTTAATAGCTTGGGTATAATCTTTAATTGCTGCCTGATAATCTTTGAGAAAATGACGTGCATGACCACGTTTTATGTATGCGTTAATATTTTTAGGAGCAATTTTAATAGCTTCAGTATAGTCTTGAGATGCTCCTTGGTAATCTCGTCTATCAAGCTTATCTTGTCCCTGACTTAATAAGTTATTGACCTGCATCTCTGGTAAAAAATTACAAAATCCTAGTAACACCGCAACTCCAATAACACTAGCAACAATACCAACGGAGAAAGTAGGTACATTTCTACCTCGAATAGTTCGGTTCAAAGAGTGGTTAGAAATAAAACGATTGATAGATGCAAAAAATTCAGATTTCCGTTGTTCTTCAATCAGTTGTAGTTGTCGCTGATCTTCTTGTATTTTCTCTACTTCTTCCCTAATTTTTTCAACAATATTTACAAATGCATCATCCTGCCTTGGCCAAAACCTACTAGTTATAGGTTCACCATTATAAGGTAAACACTGTAGATGCCCGAATGGTGTAGCTTGCCAGTTATCAATTCGGCGGAGTTTAACAGGGATTACACAGGCTTTTCCAGCGCTGTGCCGTTCCATGGCCTGCCTCGTAATGTTCTTACAATCATCTGCTGCCAAAAAGTCTGGACTAACCAGCAGTACAATCACTTGAGATATATTTAAGTGTTGGTAACTTTCCTGCTTGCAGTCTCTTCCAGCCAACGTTTGATTTTTCTGCCAGTTTATACTTACTCTTAGTGGTTGCAAACTACTAAGGTGCGGTTCTAGGTTTCTCCGCAGTTTTTCATCATCACGAGAGCTAGAGTGGGCAAAAAAAAGTTTGATAGTTCTGGTAGATGTCAGCAAGAAAGACATAAATTACAATTTACGCAGCTTTTATTGGAAAATTCTCAAGAGTCGTATTTAATGTGATTCGGCAGCTATTTGCTGCACTGCTTCTCCAAATTCTTCAGCAATCTGAACGAATGCTTCATTTTGATTTTTCCAAAACCTACTGTCAGTTATAAATTTGCCATTTCTAGGTAAATACTGGAGATCACCAAGCTGAAAATCACCAACCGTTATACTCTGCCAACCAGCAACTGGACTGATAAGTATAGGAATAACGTAAGCTTGTCCGGCTTTTTGTCTTTCCATTGCTTGCTTCACCTCAGAGTTAAGGTGGTATTTAGAGTTGAGGAAATGCCGACTAATAAGTAGGAGAATTATACGGGCTGAGTTCAGATTTTTATTAATTTCAATATTTCTATTGTTGCCAAGTCTTATTTTCTTATCATGCCAAATACTAATAACACCTTGTCCCTCCAGAATACTGAGAGAGTTTTCTAGTTCTACTCGTAGTTTTTCATCTTTGGGAGAGTAAGATAAAAAAACTTTAGACTCTCGTGTTGGAAGTTCTACACTAACAGCAGACAATGGAGCAGTTGTAGTTGCGCTTTCTTCTGTCCCTAACTGGTTTTTTGTGAGCAGTTTAGGAGTCAGAGACTCTGGAATACCTGCTGTACGTATGACTCTACAGCCAAGTTTGTGGGCAAATTCAACAGATTTACCCGCAACTAGAGCATCGTAAAAAGCGACGGCAAATTCAATTGCTGCCTTATCTCCGATTGCCTGACTCATGCCAATAACGTAATCTATATGTTGCGCGATCGCCTTAGCTTGAATCTCGGAATAACAAGCGTTGAGTAATACACACTTTACATGATCCGCAAACAACTCAAACAGTCCCGCGAGTGCTTCTCCATCTACTAGTTTCACCCCTCCTGTTAAATCCTCAAATACCAAGCCATCCTCTCCTGCTCCATGTCCAGAAAAATGGACAATCTGCGGCTCGAAGTCCATAATCTGGCGGTGAATATCTCTATGGCGTACTGCCAATGCTGACTTGATTAAAAATTGCTCACGTTTCTTTCCCCTTAGTAAACCTTCCTCAATGTCACGCAACTCCTCGTCTAGACGCAGTTTACTCACGCCTTGCGGGTTCGCTGCCAAAATCAGGATTTTGTTCACTGGGGTTTCACTGTTCATTAGATGATTTTGATATAGATAGCATTTGGCAGGACAAAGTTTAGTTGAGTTTTGTGCTGGCTTAGTAGATACTTTGCCGCCCACATCCACTCAACAGCAGAAATACTGCATTTAATAATTACATATAAGTAAATGCGTTCCATAGAAAAGGAACGCACTTAAGACAAAATTTACAGTTTATAAAGAAATGATGAGGCGATCGCAAGCTTATTCAACCTATATCGCCTCAGATTTTGTACGATTTTCTCTAAGCAATACGCGGTAGGGTAGCACAGCTAGCTGTGCTACCCTAAAAAATATCTAATTTACAGGCAATTGAAAACGGCTGTTAAGCTGTTCGTCATCTAGTTTTACACGGCAATCTAGGACAGCAAAAGAGTTCAGGCGCTAAATTATCAAATTTAGATGCGCGTCAGCTTATCTGTGGTTTAATTTTCATCCCGTCCGTGAACTTGAGCTGGTGGACTAGTTGCCTCAACAGCAGTAAATGGTTCGAGGATTTTGTAAGTGTGGCTGGCTCCTTTAGGCACAACCCAGGAACTCCCAGGCTCTAGCAAAATCACTTGCCCTTCAATGTGCAATTGGGCACGACCATTAATTACATAACCAACTGTTTCATAGTCGCGCGAACTTGGCTCTTTGTCTTCGTTTGGTTGTTCGTCTTCCCAAAGACGCATGGCAACATCTTTGCCAGAAGCTAGATATTTTTGACCGAGTTTACCTTTAGGGGAATGGGTAGAATCTATTTTTTTAACGGTGCTATCACTCATATTAAACTCATGAAATTAGGGTTTGAGTACAACTTTGATGCAGTTATCTTTCTTGTCCTTAAAAATTTCGTAGCCGTGGGGCGCTTGTTCTAGAGGTAATGTGTGGCTGATGATAAATGTTGGATCGATTTCACCGTTTTGGATGTGTTCTAGCAAAGGTTTTAGATACTTGTGGACGTGGGTTTGTCCCATTTTTAAGGTTAAGCCCTTGTTCATAGCAGCACCCATCGGCACTTTATCTATAAAGCCACCGTACACACCCGGAATTGATACGTGACCACCTTTCCGACAAGACACAATTACTTGGCGTAATGCTGTTGGGCGATCTGTTTCTAGACGCACCGCTTGCTTTACTTGGTCGTATAACGCCATAAAATCTGTGCCGTGTGCTTCCATTCCCACTGCATCAATGCAAGCATCGGGGCCACGACCGCCAGTCATTTCTTTGAGTGCTTCGCCTACATCCACTTCTTCGTAGTTGAGAACTTCAGCTTTGCCATATTCTTTAGCCATTTGTAGACGTTCGGGGATGCGATCAATGGCAATGACACGATCCGCACCTAGCATATATGCGCTTTTGATGGCGAATTGTCCGACTGGGCCACAGCCCCAAATAGCGACAATATCACCAGGTTTGATATTGCAGTTCTCGGCTGCCATATAGCCAGTGGGGAAAATATCTGTTAGAAATAGCACTTGCTCATCCGTCAAACCATCGGGAATTTTAAACAAGGCTACATCGGCAAAGGGAACTCGTGCATACTCTGCTTGACCACCGGCATAACCGCCGAATAAATGAGAGTAGCCAAATAGACCTGATGGTGAATAGCCCATTTGCTTTTCTACTAACCAACCATTGGGGTTAGAGTTGTCGCACAACGATGATAAATCCCGATTGCAGAAGAAGCAGTTACCGCAGGATATGGTGAAGGGAACAACGACGCGATCGCCTATGTTGACATTTTTAACTGCGCTTCCCAGTTCCACTACTTCCCCCATGAATTCATGACCAAGGATATCGCCCTTTTCCATTGTGGGGATGTAGCCGTTGTAAATATGCAAATCAGAACCACAGATTGCCGTAGACGTAATTTTAACAATGGCATCGCGTGGATTGATAATTTTCGGGTCGGCAACTGTTTCTACCCGTACATCATTTGTTCCATGCCAGCAAACTGCTTTCATAATTATTTAGTCCTTAGTTATGATTGTTGGCTGGTTAATATCAAGATAAATACTCGATTTATCCTGATGTTGAGACGCGATAATTATCGCGTCTCAGTAGCTACTCAAAACTTATTCGACAATATATAGCGGTTCTCACTGGAGTAGGTACTGAACCCCCTCCCCGCTTGCGAGGAGGGGACTATGATCTACCTCATGTGATTAGGAAACGCTATATGAGTCAAAAATTTAGACTCAAAAGTTGCCACAAATTTAGCTTCTGTCTCTATCAGATGATGAAGATTTCTCTCCGGCTTTGTTGTTTGCAGGATCAAAAAACTCTTTTGTAGCTTTAGGACTTTTTTCATCCAAGTTTAGCTTTTCGCGGATATTATCAGCAACGCTTTTTAATGGATTTTCGGTATTTTTGATTTGGGTATCGTTTCTGATTTCACCTTCGTCTGGTGTTCCTTTGTAATAAGTACCTTCTGGAGTTTTAACATCAGCTTGTGCTACATTAACGTAGCTAAAAGCCTGACCCAGTAAAAACATAAATCCTACCAGAAAAACTACAAGGATTTGGGAGATCCGAATATTCCGCAGCCATGAAATTACTCGATTCATAAAAACCTCGATTGCATTATGTTGGGTGTACAATTCAAAACGCTGAATGACTATTCACCATTCAGGGTTTAAGAACAACTTTGATGCAGTTATTCTTTTTTTGTTGAAACATATGATAGCCTTCTAAACGAACAGCATCGATGCTTGCATCGAGGCCACGGCCACCAATCTTCTCTTTCAACGCTTCGCCAGCATTAACTTCTTCGGAGTTAATCACTTCTGCTTTGGCAAACTTTTTCGCCATTTCCAGGCGTTCGGGAAAGCGATCGCTATTGATCGCTTTTTCAACACCCGTCATCTAGGCACTAATCATGTGGCGTCATTGGGGGAATAACTACTTGCTTCCCCTTGGTTGACCTTCGGTGGTGGCAATTTCGCCTGCTTCCATTAGCATCTTGAAGCGGCGCAATTCATCACCAATTTGCTGTTCTGGTTCTTCACCGAAAAGTTTAGCTACGGTAGCCCCCAACGCTCCACCTGGCGGGTTATACTCCAAGACAATCTTTACTTCTGTACCGCGATCGCCTGGGGCTTTTTTAAAGCGAACAAAACCCGAATTATCAACGTCTGCACCTTCCACAGAAGCCCAAGAAATAAACTCATTTTCCCGGTCTTCGAGAATTTCTGCATCCCATTCCACGCTGTTACCCAAGGGTGCATTGGCTATCCAGTGAGAACGTTTTTCGTTATACACGCTTACAGATTTGAGATGCTTCATAAATGTGGGCAGATTCTCAAAGTTGTGCCAAAAGCGATACAATTCTTCTGCCGATTTATTAATTGTTACCGTCTTTTCAACTTTGATTGGTTGGTTTATCCCGATTGCTTCTTGTGCTTGCTGGATTGTGCTTTGTTTAGTTGCACCTTGATATAGCAAACCGCCACCAGCTAAAGCCGTCAGCACTCCCCGCAAAGAGCCTTGTCTTAAACCCATCAGCACCATAGCACCACCACCGATGAGAGATGCCCAACGCTCTACTTCACTAGCTTCACTCTGACTGGTAGTCAGTTTATCACCTGATGTCGAAGTCACTTTTTTATATCTCCATCACAGTAAATTAACCACAGAGGCGCAAATACTCTCTTCTTTCTATCTCTGTGTTCTTCTCTATGAGACGCTACGCGTAGCTTGCTTCCCCCTAGGGGTATGCGCCTCTGCGGTTTGTTACATTGATACAGCAGCCCCTGTAGTCGGCTTAGGAGGCTGAATCTGAGCTACTATCCGCGCCCGATATAGTTTTACCAATCGCTGTTCGGATTTTAATAAATCGTGGTAAATTTCTTTGAAAATAGCAGTTGCTACTGGGTCAGTTAACATCGCAGACAAATTGCCAATATCGCCAATACCCGTTTGCACATCCCCCAAAGCGGAACGTAACTGATATATATCATCACTTCCGGTTAAGGCAGTTTTCACCTTGGCATACTGATTGGCAATATTTGCCCCTAAAGAGGGTTTCTCGCCCAGTAGCTGAAGGTAGGTTTCCAGTTTTTCAATGTGGCGCTGTTTATTAGCAATGATTTCTTGAAAGACTAATTTTACTTCGCTATCTGATTCCTTTTCCAAGTACTTCTCAAATGCTTCTAGCGAATAACGTTCACCAGTAAGGGCACTATTTAAACCTCTGCTGATCTCACTTTTAGTTGAGCCACCCCAAGCATCAGCTAACTTCCACCATTCAGCAGTTGTGTCTTTCTCATTTGGTAATGCAGCATCTTTGCCACCATAACCCAAACGGCTTAAAATAGCTGTGGTGAAAATTGGCAAGTCTCCGGGTTCACGAGATGTAATTAAATTTCCGTCAACTACTACTGGCTCGTCTAAATAATTTCCACCAGCGTTAATGATGTCCTTGGCAATAGCGCTAAAGCCTGTAACTTGTTTACCTTTGAGCAAGTCGCCTTCAATCAAAACTTGTGGACCGTGGCAAACCGCAGCTACTAATTTTCCTTGTTGTATAGCTTCTTGTACAAAGCTTACTGTGTTAGGGTTCCGCCGCATTTTATCGGGAGCCATCCCACCAGGAATCACCACTGCATCGAATTCGGCTGCGATCGCTTCTGTCGTAGTACCATCAGCTTGTACGCTAAGTTTGCCGCGTTTACCCTTATATTTTTCATTCATTCGGGAACCGAGAACTACTACCTCGATTCCTGCTTGTTTTAGTCCATTATAAGGAACTGTAAATTCTGCATCCTCTACTGCCTGTTCAATGAGAATTGCAACTTTTTTATTCTTGGAATGATTGTTATAGTCAGTCATAGATGTTATTACCTGTTTATTTCTAGTATTTAACTAGCTACAATATTGATTGCTCAAAAATACAAAATAGTTATCAGTCAGAAGTTGGCTACTGAATAATTTCGGTTCGATAACCCCTAACTCATAACTAAAAAACTTCAACTACAAGTTGCTTAACCATGATTTCATATTTCCAATAGTATGGCGCGATCGCTAATTTAGCGTCGTTCCAAGGGGATAGATTATTTTATTTCTAAAGCTATACCTCTCTAGTTAGACAACTTGGTGACAAGAAAACGTTATTGTGAGAATGCAGAAAAGGACTAGTATCATGGCAGAAAAAAATCATCATGACAAAATTAAAACCAATGATTTGCCACAGGAAATTACCGAATCCTATGGTACTGGTGTAAAAGACTTGTCGGGATACAATCTTGGCGGTACTTCAACGGAAGCAGAAAGACAGGAGTACACAGAAACTAGTCCTGAATTCAGTGCTGGGGATGTTGATACTTATTGGGAAGATGCAGATGCAATTGGGGATAAAGCCGTTGGTGGTAGTACTTCCAATCCCGATCAAAATGTAACTGAGGAGCTAGAAGCAGCCGTAGGGCTAGAAATGGATGACTCTGAGTTTCTGCATACTAACGATATTTTAGAGGAACGTGACGGCGATCGCTGGGAGTTAGATCCAAAGTCTTCTGAAGATTATCAAGACCGGCGAGAATAAGTTAAATAAAAGCAGAAGCCGTATTCCTACTGTATATTCACAAATTGGATGTCGCTGAATTGGACAGTGCTTAAAAAAGCACTGTCACACTAAAATTAACATCTATCTACCGAAATAGTTCTTAACCAATCTCTCAATTTTTTAGCATTTCAATTGCTAACTCCTTGCCCTTATCAAGCCTTATTTTGGCTTTTGATATTGGATATATTTATCCAACTGTAATACTTTGAATATACGACTACACACCCTCGGATTTATTTTCTGTATCTAATTGTTCTTCTTTATGATTCCAATACATCTGTCTTCAGTAGGGTAAAACTCCAATTGTAAATTTGATAACGTTATTAATAACACTGATAAATTGCAACTGGAGTTAATAATGACATACACGCAAACTAACGATCCAACTATTCGTGAATATGTTCAAGCTTGGCAAAACTTAGATGTGGATCAACAGCTTGCTTTGTTTTGGTTCATTTACAAAGAAATGGGAGGTTCAATTACTCCAGCCGCCCCTGGTGCCAGCACTGTCTCCCCAGAAATAGCTGAAGGTTTATTTAATCAAGTTAAGGAATTATCTCACGAACAACAATTACAAGTTCAGCGTGATTTGATTAAGAAAGTAGATACCCAAATCTCTCGTGAGTATGGCTCTTTGGGTGATACCACCAAGCTACTGTTTTGGTATCGATTATCTCAAGGTATGGAAGATGGCACTATCATTCCTATACCTGATGATTATCAACTTCCTTCAGAATCTAAAGCGTTGTTTGGCAGAATTCAAGGATTAGCCTTTGAGCAACAAATTACTCTTTTCCGTGATTATGTTTCGCCAATGGGTGCCGAACCAAAAGCAGGTGCTGGAATTTAGCAAATTTGTAACTTTTGAGCCTGCTTGAGGATATATCTTAAGTCATTTCAATCCTTCTCTTAAAGCTTGCTATATCCGCCAGTCGCTTAATTTAAAGCTGAATTTTGATTTTTGTTGATAAATACAGAGTAAAAACTAAAACTATTACTCTGTATTTATCTATATCAACAGCTATTCACTTGACATTAATTATTACCAGCAGAACAGATTTACTCAAATCAATTGATGTTCGTTCTGTTTATGAGCAAAGCGATAGTCGAACTGGCTGAAGGCAGGATTACAATTTTCACTTAATAATTTTTTAGTTAAGTACTTAATTACTTCGAGGTGTTTATGACTTCTACCAACGTCAATTTTTTAGAACAAAGTGTAACAAAATTTCAGAATTTGGATATAGACGATCGCTTGACGGTTCTAGCGTTACTGTATACTGAAATTACTGATGAAATTCCGGCGCTCTGTCTGAATAATGTGCCAAATGAAAAGAGTGCGAATTTAGTTGCACAAATTCAAAACCTGCCCCAAGCAGAACAGCTTTTTGCTTTGCGTCAGTTGCTAAATCAAGAGGAAGTAGGAGAAAGTCCAATTTCTACCCAAGAGTATGCTTCAATAAGTACTGAGGATAAATTGGCTTTTTGGTATCAATTAGCCCAAAACTTGGGAACCACAATTATCGCTGTACCAAATGACTATATACCTTCGGAAAAAGCTACAGAAGTCTTAGATTTACTTCACACACCGAACATTGACGATTTAGTGACTTTCTTCAAGCGGGTACTGTAATACTTTTGAGTCCAGAATGGTAGGTGGGGCTATGCCTCACCTTTATGCATTTCCCGTCAGGTTAAGAGTGCCGACCCCGATATTTGGTCCCCCAAACAACACATAGCTTTGCTCGGCAAAAGGTGCGCCTATAATCAGGTCGTCAACGCCATCGTTGTTGATGTCACCGGCATAACTAACTGAAAGACCTATAGCGCCACCCCCAGGAATGGTGAAGCCATTAGCGCCATTCAAGTCAGAGAGGTTGAGGCTGCCACTATTGCCCACCGTCCTGCCCCCAAACACCACATAGGTTTGCCCAGCATCAGGTGCGCCTATAATCAGGTCGTCAATACCATCAGCGTTAACGTCTCCCGCATTGCTGACTGAGGAGCTTGAGAAGCTATTCTCAGTAATACCGTTAATGGCAAAGCCATTAGTACCATTCAAGTCAGAGAGGTTAAAGGTTCCACTATTGCCGACATTCGTCCCCCCAAACAGCACATAGGTTTGCCCAGCTTGAAAGACTCCGTTGGCGGGGGCTCGATTTGCCCCAATAATCAGATCATCAATGCCATCGTTGTTAATGTCCCCCCCATTGCTGACTGACCAGCCTGATTCGTTACCCGCAGCAATGCCGTTAATGGCAAAGCCATTAGTGCCGTTTAAGTCAGAGACATTGAGGATGCCGCCACTGCCGACATTTTTCCCTCCAAAAACCACATAGCTTTGCCCAGCATTCTCATTGCCGTTGGGGGAGGCACGATATGACCCAATAATCAGGTCGTCAACACCATCGTTGTTAATGTCCCCCGCATTGCTGACTGACCAACTGTCAAAATCACCAATGCTGGTGATGGTGAAGCCATTACTGCCATCCAGGGATGAGGGTTTGAGAGTCCCGCCACTGCCGATATTTGTCCCCCCAAACACCACGTAGCTTTTTCCATATCCCGCAATAATTAAGTCGTCAACACCATCGTTGTTGATGTCCCCCGCATTGCTGACCGACCAGCCTATAGTGTCAGGTTGACGAATACCTGTAATTGTAAAGCCATTAGTGCCATTCAAGTCACAGAGGTCGAGGGTGCCGTTACTGCCAACATTCGTCCCCCCAAACACCACAGAGCTTTTCCCAACTTGACCGGAGGCAAAAGGTGCCCCAATAATCAAGTCGTCAACGCCATCGTTGTTGATGTCCCCCGCATTGCTGACTGACCTGCCTGAGTAGTCACTTTCAGCAATACCGTTAATGGCAAAGCCATTAGTGCCATTCAAGTCAGAGAGGTTGAAGATGCCACTACTGCCGACATTCCTCCCCCCAAATACCACATAGCTTTGTCCAACAAAATTGTTGCCGTTACGGTTGGTATAAGGTGCCCCAATAATCAGGTCGTCAACGCCATCGTTGTTGATGTCCCCTGCATTGCTGACCCTGTAGCCAGAGTTACCACCAAAGCCTTTTATAGCAAAGCCGTTGCTGCCATTCAAGTCAGAGAGATCAAATGATGAATTAGCCATGATTTTCTCCTATACTTAGGGACTAAGCTCCAAAGGTCTAAATTTGAAGTTCCGTGTTTTTTAAACACAATTAACCTTTTTGAATCACTGCTTGATAGCGACCTAGCGCGATTAAGGGAAAGTATTGTTGATACATATGATACTTGAGATAAAAATGGCAGGGGAAGCCGGTACCTGTAAAGTCTGCCTCAAACCAAGTACCATTGGGCTGTTGAGTTGCCACTAAATAGTCAATTCCCCGCTCAATCACATCAGGACCTAATTTACCAATTGCTTCACCTGCTGCTATCAACCCTATTATTGCCCAAGCAGTTTGAGATGCAGTACTATTTCCTTTCCCTTTAAGACTGGGATCATCATAGCTGCGGCAAGTCTCACCCCAACCCCCATCTGGGTTTTGACATCCCACTAACCAAGCTGCTCCCCGTTGTATACTGAGTTTATGTCTTTGAGGATCAATTAACGCCAAGGCTGAGAGGACGCCACTTGTGCCGTAGATATAATTTACACCCCAACGACCAAACCAACAGCCTTCAGTTTCTTGTTCGCGCAGAAGATAAGCAAGCGATCGCTCCAAATTATAAGTATCTATTGACAGGTTACAAGCACCCAGCATTTCTATGACTCTAGCCGTAACATCTGCGGTGTTTGGATCAATCATGGCTTTCAAATCGCCATAAGGGATAGAGTTGAGCCAATCTTGATCGTTGTCCAAATCGAAAGCAGCCCACCCACCTGGTTTACATTGCATAGATGCAATCCAGTTTAAGGCACGAGCGATCGCAGCCTGTTTGATTTTTTCATTAGGAAGTTTTGCCACATCTAGTGCCATCACCACCACAGCCGAGTCGTCTACATCGGGATAAAAGCGATTCTCAAACTCAAACGCCCAAGCCCCTGGTTTTCCTTGGCGATTTTTTACAGCCCAATCTCCGTAATCTAAAATTTGTTTTTGCAATAACCATTCTCCAGCTTGCACCACAGCCGGATGATCTGGTGCAAAACCAGATTCTACCAAAGCACGTATTACCCAAGCTGTATCCCAGATAGGTGAAATACAGGGCTGTACCCGGTAGTTATTTTCTGTTTCAATGCCAAAGTTATCAATTGCTTGCAAACCTCGTTCCACAATCGGGTCGCTTGGGTGATAATTCAGACAGCGTAAAGCTAGCATTGAATTCAACATCGCCGGAATAATGCCGCCCCAGTCGCCTGTAGCTTCTTGGCGCTCTAAAATCCACTTTTCGGCGGCTTTAATTCCTTGTTCACGGAAGGGTACTAAATTCAGGCGTTCTGCTAACTTGAACCCCTGATCGAGAGTGAGAAATAAATCTGTCCAGTCGCCACTTTGGGGTAATTCCCACCGGACTTGATCAACACCTTCAACGTATAGTTCATCTAGGTTGATAGTTGGATCGGTGATAAAAACAGGCTTGCGATCGCATACAATCAGCAATGGCACTGTGCTAGAACGTGCCCAGCTAGACATCTCGTAGATATTGACCGGGAAAGCTTTTGGCAACAGCATCACCCAAGCTGGTAGTGAGGGAATACCACGCCAGTTGTAGCAGCCAATCAAGGCTAGATGCAACTTGGTAAAAATCCGAGTTTTGCTGATACCGCCCCGTTTGAGAATAAAAGCTTGCGCCCGAATCATGTCAGGATCGTTTGCTGGTACACCTAGCAACCTCAACGCCATGTAAGCTTCAACCGAGGTACTAAGTTCTCCGCCATCACCATAGTAAAGTTCCCAGCCGCCATGCTGCCGTTGCTCTTGACGCAGATAGGCTGCAACTTTGTCTAAAGGTCTGCCTTGGTCAGTTCCCCAAATTTTATGTAGGAGGACAACTTCAGCAGTGATGGTGACATTAGATTCTAACTCTGCCCACCAGTAACCTGCGGGATTTTGAATCGAAAGCAAATATTCTTGGCTAGCTGCGATCGCTGTTGCGACTTGATTGACTTTTACCCTGTCTTGTGTTTGCATCAAATACTATTTAACCTCAACACCCACTCATAAACACGGTAATACAATGAGTGAAAAAAATTTTTTACTCAATCAGTAGACATAGTATTCTGTCTGAGTTACTGAAAATTTGCAATAGGTCAGCCCCCTTCGTAGGAATTAAAAATTAAATTCTTTTATTTTGAATTTTGAATGCGTGAATTTTGAATTGGAGCAAAGCGACGGTCATGGGTGTAATTGTATTAGGATTGATGCTCTTATCCTTAACAATTTGGTTGGGGTTACTGTGTTTTTGGGGACAGTTTTGGCGAGTAGATCAGCAATTAGAGATTGGAGAAACTCAGCTACAATCGTTACCTGTGGTTTGTGCGGTGGTTCCAGCTCGTAACGAAGCTGATTTGATATCAACCAGCTTGCGATCGCTCCTACTTCAAGATTATCCTGGTTCTTTCAACGTGTTTTTGGTAGACGATCGCAGCACAGACCGGACAGCAAATTTTGCCGAAGGAGTTGCACACGCTGTAGGTAAACCTGAGCAATTGCATATTATCTCAGGTGAATCACTGCCTCCTGGTTGGTCGGGCAAACTTTGGGCAGTTGAGCAAGGTATAAACAGCGCGAGTAAATTTGCACCTGACTATTTTTTGCTGACCGACGCAGATATCGAACATGATCCTGGTAATCTTCGCCGACTCGTTGCGAAAGCGGTGCAGGAAGATTTAGACCTAGTTTCTGTAATGGTGCGACTTAGATGTGAAAGCTTTTGGGAAAAACTTTTGATTCCAGCTTTCGTCTTTTTCTTCCAAAAACTCTATCCCTTTCGTTGGGTGAATAATCCCAACAATCCCACAGCCGCCGCAGCCGGCGGATCTATTCTGATCGCCCGTGAAGCTTTAGAGCGAATCGGGGGTATTCAAGTCATTCGCCAAGCTTTAATCGACGATTGCGCCCTGGCTGACGCTGTTAAAAAGAGTGGGGGAGTAGGGAGTGGGGAGTGGAGAGTGGGGGATAACCATTCACAATGCCCAATGCCCAATGCCCAATGCCCAATGCCCATTCCAGGCCGTATCTGGCTAGGATTGAGTATTTTAACTTACAGTTTGCGTCCCTATGATTCGCTAGCGACAATTTGGGATATGGTTGCGCGTAGTGCTTATACCCAACTGAATTATTCTCCTTTACTACTATTGGGAACTTTGGTAGGAATGCCTCTGATTTATCTAGTTCCACCTGTGTGTGTAATTCTAGGTGCAATTTGGGGCAATTGGGCGATCGCACTTACAGGTTTATTAGGATGGCTGTTAATGGCTTTCGCTTACTACCCGACGATCCGCTTTTATAAATGTTCTCCTTGGTTAGCCTTTAGTTTACCTGCGATCGCTTTTCTCTATACCCTGATGACTCTAGACTCAGCACTACGTCACTGGCAAGGGCGCGGCGGCGCTTGGAAAGGAAGAGTCTATCCCAACCCAGATAATTTATAGTTGAGAGAAAATTTAATTTCAAAATAATATGGCTTTACGTGTTAGTAAAAACAAACCTATTGATTCACCTCCTAAATCATCTTTATCTTATATCTAGGGGTATTGTCCTTGACTTATCAACACTTGTCGAGAAAGCACGCGATTGGGAACATTAAATTGAAGTAACCTTGCAGTCCCTTGACCAATCTGAGTTTTTCCTTCTATTCTGGCATTTTCAAGATAAAAATGTTCATCCCAGACCAGGCGGCGGGGATTAAACAATGGGACAATTTCTTGAGTAAGTTGGTCTATAGTAGCAAAATCAGAACCTTTATGACGGTTACAGGATAAACAAGAAAGTGCCAAATTATCAGCAGTAGTTTCACCCCCATGTTTGACGGCAATAATATCGTCTACTTCATGGGTATAAATAGAAAAGTTTTGATGGATTCGGCAATATTCGCAGCGTGCTGAAGCTCTCTAGGTGACTAACCTACGGAGTTCCACAGAAATCGAATTAGAAGTCATATTAGCTGATTGCAGAATAAGCTCGTGCTTTTAATAAAATCATCATTTGCTCTAGTTGCTCGTAAACATCTAATTCTGCTAATTCCATTTGACTGAGTGTTGCAGAGCGATTTTTTTCCAGTAATTCTTGTAGGCGTGTTTGAGATTGAAATGAAACTTTAAAATTAATAATTTCTTCTGGTTTTGGCCCCTTAATTAAAAAATCAATAACTTCTTGATAAACTGCTGGAATATTTGTAGTCTCAGGGTTGACTGTTGGCTGAATAGTTATTGGTAGATTAACAACGTCTAATAATCGCCAAAGCAATTCGGGTAAGCGATTTTGCAGAGGTTCTAAACGTTGAGCTAGTTCATCGGGAATTTGAATGGTGAATTCTGCCATTGGTGCTTTTGTTGCGATTTTGCACTTTTAAGAATATGGACTATATCATAATTGTAGCTTTCAAACCTACCTCTGCATCAGATGCTATTGCTTTGATACGGGCATCACATCCCAATAGTTAGCGGCACGTAGAATTTTTTGGATCACCCGCCTTATATTTCACCAGTGATTTGTCCTTCTCAAATACAGTGTCCAAATTTAAGGCGCGAAAGCTAAAATGAAAGTAAGCCGAAAGTGGTTGATTAAAAGAATTATGGCAACCGCAATACCAACAGATAATCCTGTTATTGTCCCCAAAAAGCTGCCTTTTCTGGAGTCAATTTGTTGGCAGACCGCCGATGTCTATCGGTTTACTCCAGAACAAATGCTAAGTCGCTACGAGCGTGGTTGGCAATATCACAACCTATTTAATAATCTTGAGGGTGAAGAACTCCATTTTCTTCAGGAACTCGCCAGACGGTATAAATCCTGGTTGCAAGTTTGTTTATGAGCTTCAGATTTGAACACCATAAAAAAATTCTCACAGTTCTTGAATGCTTAGATTCTGACATACTTAGGAAGGGTTCTGCTTACTTCGGTGGCGGAACCCTTCTGGCATTTGAGTTTGAAGAATATCGCTGGAGTAACGACATTGATTTTATCGCTTCTGTTGGTACAGAAGGCTACAAATACCTGCGTACAGTGGTATTTGAGGGTGGGCATGAAGCATTATTTCGGGATTTAAGTAAAATTCAAGTTGGACGTAGCACAACTGACCAATATGGAATTCGGATGATAGTTTTTGTAGATAATATGCCGATTAAAATAGAAATTATTGCCGAAACTCGTTTTCAACTAGACCCACCAAGATATCCAAAGTGGTCACTCGTTCCGTGCTTAAGCTTCAATGACTGTTTTACCTCTAAGCTGCTGTCAAATTCTGACCGTTACGCAGATGACAGCGTTGAGGCAAGAGATTTAATTGATCTAGCAATTCTCAGGCTGCGATCGCCAATACCTCAAGTATCAATTGAGAAGGCTGAAAAAGCCTATGAGGTTATACGTCCTTTGAAAAGAGCGATCGCACTCTTTCAGGAAAGACCAGATTACAGGCAGAAATGCTTTCTCGGTCTGCAAGTTGATCAAGCGCAGATACCCAAAATTATCGACGGTATTGATTTACTCTCTATAGATTTAGGTTTAGATTATACTTCAAGGGTTTTTCGAGAACAACATGATATCTTTGCTGATTTAGAAACACAAAAAGAAAAACCAGAAGATTCTTAAACAAGTCATGCCCAATGCCCAATGCCCAATGCCCCATGCCCTAAATCATTGAAGCTGTTTGTTGAGTACTGGCGGGTTCAACAGGCAATGGTTGAGCGGCTTTCAAGACCGCATCCAGCAACCCTGGAAACAGCACTTCTAAATCTTCACGCCGCAGTATGTTAATGCGATGTGTCCCGGATTTCCGTGTCAAGACTATCCCCGACTGCCGCAAAATCTTGAAGTGATTGGACATCGTAGACTTAGCGATCGCAAAATCAAACCTTGCACAGCATTGTTCTCCCTCAGTCGCCAGCAGCCGCACAATCTCCAGTCGCACTGGGTCGCCCAATGCATACAGCACTCCCGGTAAAGAAATATTTTTTCGATCTGGATGATAAAGAAATCTCATAGTTGCATTATCTCATCAAGTGGCATATATTTTTATTATTCGATATTATCGAATTATAGAATTATTTAGGAAGGCAATATATGTCATCCATTACAAATGTCACAGAAGCCACATTCAAGCAAGAAGTCTTAGAAAGTGAGATTCCGGTCTTGGTAGACTTTTGGGCACCGTGGTGCGGCCCTTGCCGGATGGTGGGTCCAGTCGTCGATGAAGTTGCTGTTGAATACGAAGGACAGGTGAAATTTGTGAAGCTGAACACGGATCAAAATCCGACTGTCGCCAGCCACTATGGAATTCGTAGCATTCCGACGCTGATGGTTTTTAAGGGAGGTCGGCAGGTCGATACTGTCGTTGGGGCAGTCCCAAAAACCACTTTGAATAAGACCTTAGCACAGCATCTTTAATTTAAGTGAAGGGAGTGGGGAGTGGGGAGTGGGGAAAGACTTTTTCAATAATTCTTCTTTGTCCCCCTTCTCCCCCAGTCCCAGAGCATTCTGTTTCAAGTAATGGGGAAAGAGCGAAATGGACTTGAAATTGCATGGTAAATCCGCGCTGGTGAGTGGCTCAACCGCAGGTATTGGTTTGGCGATCGCCCAAGGGCTAGCTCAAGAGGGTGCATCAGTGATTGTCAACGGTCGGTCTGAAGAACGAGTAGCAGATGCGATCGCTAAAATTAAGCAAAGTACACCCGACGCGAAAGTTTCTGGTGTTGTTGCTGACACCGGCACTGCATCAGGGGCAGAGCAACTCGTTCAAAAAGTTCCTCATGTTGATATTCTGATCAACAATGTAGGTATTTATGAGCCAAAAACCTTCTTTGATATTACTGATGAAGACTGGTTAAAGATATTTGAGGTTAACGTCTTCAGTGGAGTCCGTTTGAGTCGGCAATATCTGCAAAAGCAGCTAGAGCAAAATTGGGGACGGATAATTTTTATCTCCAGCGAATCTGCTATTCAGATCCCAGTGGAAATGATTCACTACGGCACAACTAAGACAGCGCAACTAGCCATTGCACGAGGTCTAGCAGAAATCACAGTCGGGACTGGAGTCACAGTAAACTCCGTCCTACCAGGGCCAACCCGCTCAGAAGGAGTTGAAGACTTTATCACCAAGTTGGCGCAAGAACGTGGTATTAGTTCAGATGAAGTTGAGGCTGAGTTTTTTCAAAATGTACGTCCAACTTCCCTAATTAAACGCTTTGCAACCAATGAAGAAGTAGCAGCGATCGTAATTTATCTTTCTAGTCCCGTAGCATCAGCAACTAATGGTGCAGCTTTGCGGGTAGATGGTGGCGTTATTCGGTCGATTGTTTAGTATTTGAACCACACACATCTGTTGTAGGGGCACACCAATGCTCATGCGTGTACAACTTAAGGTGAAAGCCAGTCTAGAACAAGTTTTTATTTTTTATATCTGATCTCGTTCCCAGTCTCAGACTGGGAATACCCGTCCTTGAGGCTCTGCCTCCGTAACTCGCGGCAGAGCCGCTTTTGATTTGCATTTCCAGCCTCTGGCTGGAAACGAGGTTTGAAAAGGGTTTTACCTTAAGTTGAACACCAATGAGCAATGCTGTACCCCTACCGCGTGGTCTATTTAATCCCAGATGTGGGGTTTTGAATTTGGAATTGGAGCGAAGCAACATGACTACTGATATCAACTTATTCTCTCCTTACCAATTAGGGAATCTGGAATTACCTAATCGGATAGTAATGGCACCCTTAACCCGAAACAGGGCAAGTGAGGGAAACGTCCCATATCAACTTAATGCTACCTACTACGCCCAACGAGCTTCCGCCGGACTGATTATTTCCGAAGCAACACAGGTAACTCCTGAAGGACAGGGCTATCCCGCTACACCAGGAATTCATTCACCAGAACAGGTGGAGGGATGGAAGTTAGTAACCGATGCTGTGCATCAGCAGGGAGGGAGAATTTTTCTGCAACTATGGCACGTAGGCAGGATTTCTCACCCCGACTTACAACCGAATGGAGTTTTACCTGTGGCACCTTCTGCTATTGCTCCTAAAGGTGAAGCTTCAACTTATGAGGGGCCAAAACCCTTTGTAATTCCCCGTGCTTTAGAAACTTCAGAAATACCGCAGATAGTCGAACAGTACCGTCAAGGAGCGGCAAATGCCCTCTTAGCTGGGTTTGATGGGGTGGAAATTCACGCAGCTAATGGTTATTTAATAGATCAGTTTCTCCGCGATCGCACCAATCAACGTACAGATAAATATGGCGGCGACATTGAAAATCGCGCCCGATTCCTGTTAAAGGTGACAGAGGCGATAACTGGTGTGTGGGATTCTAACCGAGTTGGAGTACGTTTTTCTCCCAGTGGGACTTTTAACGATATAGGTGACTCCAATCCCCTGGAGACATTCGGTTATGCGGCTCAAGCATTGAACCAGTTTAATTTGGCATATCTGCATATTTATGAGGCAACAGAGGCAGACATTAGACATGGTGGAATAATTGTACCCACTAGTCATATACGCGATCACTTTACAGGTACACTCATCGTCAATGGTGGTTATACCCGTGAAAAAGGCGATGCGGTACTGGCAAACAAAGCAGCAGATTTAGTTGCCTTTGGCACATTATTTATCTCAAATCCCGATTTACCCCGACGCTTGGCTTTAAATGCACCACTGAATCCGCCAAACCAAGCAAGCTTTTATGGTGGCGGTGAAAAGGGATATACAGACTATCCATTTTGGTCGGCTGCTAACGAGCCGGTAGCTAAGGCGTAATTCGTAATTCGTAATTCGTAATTATTTGGTCATAACTCAACTATCAGGAGAATCTCATGAGTTCCATCACCCAAACTCAACCTTTAGATGTACCCAGTGCGATCGCTAAACGCCGTTCAATCAAAACTTTTAAAACAGACCCCATCGCCCCAGAACTGCTCAAGCAATTGGTAGAGTTAACTGTGGCTGCACCCAGCAGTTATAATCTCCAAGACTGGCAAATTATTCTTGTGCAAGATGAGGCGCAAAAGGCCGCACTATCAGCAGCATCTTTTAATCAACAGCAAATTGTCCAAGCACCTGTAACCTTTGTCTTTGCTGCCGATCCGAATGCCGGCGAACAAAACTTCACCCCAATTCTAGAGCAGGGACTCGAAACTGGAGCATGGAATGAAGGCACAATCAACTACTTTAAAACCGCCGTCCCGCAATTTCAAGCTGGGCTGGGCAACAAGCGACGCGAATATGCCATCAAAGATGCCATCATTGCCGCTACCCATTTGGTGTTAGCGGCAGAAAGTTTGGGATTATCCACTTGTTTTATGAACGGTTGGATTGAGGATCAGGTAAAGGAAGTGATTGGTGCTGGGGATAATCCAGATTTAGCGATCGCTGTTTTAGTTCCTGTTGGCTATGCAGCAGAACCACGCTTAAATCCAGGTCGTTTACCATTCTCCTCCAATGTCTCTGTAGACAGAATTGGTAATCCTTATGCGGGTTAGTTCTCTCTAAATTGGGAATGGGGCATTGGGCATTGGGCATTGGGCATTGGGCATGAAGCAAGAGGTAAAAAGTGGAGTTCTGAGCCTCGTTAATGGAGTTCAAAGACTCATTGACAAAGCTCTGAGGTTCATTGACAAAGCTCTGAGGTTCATTGACGAAGCTCTGAGGTTCATTGACGAAGCTCTGAGGTTCATTGACAAAGCTCTGAGGTTCATTGATAAAGCTCTGAGGTTCATTGATAAAGCTCTGAGGTTCATTGACAAAGCTCTGAGGTTCATTGACGAAGCTCTGAGGTTCATCGGCGAAGTTCAAAGACTCGTGAATGAATTCCTCGTTCCCATACTCCGTATGGGAATGCATTCATTGAGTCTCTGACTCAATATTTAACTGGAGGCAGCAGCCCCTAATCAGCCATTCCCCACTCCCCACTCCCCATTCCCCACTCCCCACTCCCCATTCATCATGTCCCTACCCTCCTTCCTAGCGCGTCGCTCGTTCCACTATGCCTGGCTCGTCGCGGGTTTAACATTCCTAGCCTTGCTGGTAGCAGCCGGAATTCGCTCGGCTCCCGGAGTACTCATTGTGCCTCTAGAACAGGAGTTCGGCTGGAGTAGAGCGACTATATCTTTGGCAATCTCGATTAACTTAGTACTCTACGGACTGATTGGCCCTTTTGCTGCCACAGTTATGGAGCGGATCGGTATTCGCCGGATGATGGTATTCTCACTTGCGATCATTGCTCTCGGTGTCGGTTTAACCACTTTGATGACAGCTTCCTGGCAGCTAGTCTTGCTGTGGGGTGTAGTTGTCGGTTGTGGTAGCGGAGTTATCGCCCTGGTTTTGGGTGCTATTGTTGTCAATCGCTGGTTTTTGGAAAAGCGGGGTCTAGTTCTGGGCATCTTAACCGCCAGTACAGCCACGGGGCAACTAGTGTTTCTGCCCATGCTGGCCTCAGTAACCGATCGCTTTGGGTGGCGAACTGCGGCTCTGGCTTTGAGTGGTGCAGCACTTCTAATTATTCCAGCGATCGCAGTCTTTATGCGCGATCGCCCGGCGGATGTCGGTTTGCGACCCTTTGGCGACAACAGCGAAACCGTGGAAGTATCACAGCCGAAAGCGAATTCCATCGCCTCCACCCTCAACGCCCTCTGGCTGGGAATGCGTAACCGCGACTTCTGGCTGTTATTTGGTAGCTTTTTTATCTGTGGTGCCAGCACAAATGGGTTAATTGGAACTCATCTGATTCCCGCTTGTATTGACCACGGCATCCCTGAAGTCAAAGCTGCGGGTCTTTTGGCAATCATGGGACTATTCGATTTTTTTGGAACTACTATGTCTGGTTGGTTATCTGACCGTTGGAACAATCGCTACTTATTATTTTGGTACTACGGACTGCGGGGTTTATCTTTGATTTTCTTGCCCTTCAGTTTCAACTTTTCCTTCTATGGACTTTCCATATTCGCCGTCTTCTATGGACTTGATTGGATTGCCACCGTACCACCAACAGTACGTCTTGTTGCTAACATCTTCGGTAAAGAAAATGTCGGTGTGATGTTTGGTTGGATTGTCGCAGGACACCAGATTGGTGCAGCCACAGCAGCATTCGGAGCCGGAGTGTTGAGAACTTGGACGGGTAGTTATTTACAAGCGTTTATTTTATCAGGTATTCTCTGTCTGATTGCCGCAGTTTGTGTACTGCAAATTGGTCAAAGTCCCACTAAGGGGAATTCACAGCTATCTTCAGTTACGCTCAATTCTTAATGTATTTACAGACCTAACAAGAACAGCCCCTTAAAAGCCAATACAGTTGAGTTAAGGCTAAAACCTTTTACCAAAGTCAATTTTTTTAACGAACCACAGAGGCGCAGAGGGCACTGAGAGAAGAAATAAATGCTTGTATTGCCTTAAAAGCAAGAGAAGGGGAGTAAGATTCAAAGCCTCTCTCCTGTTAGGAGAGAGGTTTGGAGAGAGGTCAAAGTAAATGCCTTAACTGTTTATCCTAAGAAGGAGAATTAAATTTATGTCAACAACAGCTTTAATTGTCGGTGCAGGTAGTGGATTGAGCGCTTCTTTAGCCCGTCTATTTGCTAAAGAAGGATTCACGGTAGCTTTGGCAGCTCGTCAAATTGAAAAACTCACTCAATTGAGCAGTGAAATTGGCGCGGTTAGTTTCGCTGCTGATGTCTCCAAGCCAAATGAAGTAGAACAGTTATTTATTGATGTTGAAAATAAACTCGCTTCCCCGAATATTGTCGTTTACAATCCCAGTTTTCGGGTGCGGGGGTCACTTGTTGATCTAGACCCTGGTGAAGTGGCAAAAACCCTAGATATAACTGCCTATGGTGGCTTTCTCGTAGCCCAAGCTGCTACTAAAAGGTTTTTGCAACTTGGCGGCGGTGCTATATTTTTTACTGGAGCCTCAGCGAGTGTTAAGGGTTATCCTCTGTCTGCTCCTTTTGCAATGGGTAAATTTGCACTGCGCGGTTTGGCTCAGAGTATTGCTAGAGAATTAGCACCAAAGAATATCCATGTGGCACATTTCGTGATTGATGGTGCAATCCGCTCCACAGATCGCCAAGATCCAGCAGATAATCCTGATAGTACCCTTGACCCGGATGCGATCGCTCAAACTTATCTCAGCATTCTCAGCCAACCCCGCAGTGCTTGGACATGGGAAGTAGAACTACGTCCGTGGGTAGAGAACTTCTAGCCTAGACAATTGTTACAAAAATACTTTTGAAGGTATGAAAATTGATTTTGGTGCAACTGCTACTGATTATGCAAAACACCGCGCTGGCTTTCCCAGTTCATTATTTAACAAACTGTCTGAATATGGTATAGGTTTACCAGGGCAAAATATTGTTGACCTGGGAACAGGAACAGGAACACTAGCGCGGGGCTTTGCGGATAGAGGTGCTTATGTAATTGGCATCGACCCATCAGCATCACTTTTAGAACAAGCGAGACACTTAAGTGAATTAGCTCAACTGAAAGTAGATTATCGAGTCGCAACTGCGGAGAATACTGAGTTACCAGATGCAAGTACCGATGTGGTGACAGCTGGACAGTGTTGGCATTGGTTTGACCGCCCGCGTGTCGTCGAGGAAATTACTCGGATATTGAGACGAAATGGCTTGCTTGCGATCGCACATTTTGATTGGATACCCTTAAAAGGTAATGTCGTTGAAGCAACAGAACAACTGATCAAGGCTCATAATCCAGCGTGGAATCTAGACGGCGGTAATGGATTGCATCCCCTGTGGTTACAAGACATTGGCGAAGGAGGATTCCGAGAAATCCGCACATTTTCTTACGATGTATTTGTGCCTTATACACACGAAGATTGGCGGGGGCGAATTCGTGCTAGTGCTGGCGTGGGAGCCAGTTTGACACCAGAAAAGGTAGAAGTATTTGACCAGGAATTGGCGACATTACTCGAAGCAAAATATCCCACACCAATTCTTCAAGTTCACCACAGAGTTTGGGCAGCGATCGCCAAATCACCGCAATCTAATTCGTAATTCATAATTCGTAATTCGTAGCCAAACCTTTGCGTTTAAATTTCAACTCTCAATATCAGGAGAAATAATCATGATTGAACTTTACTATTGGGCAACTCCAAACGGTCATAAAATTACGATTTTCTTGGAAGAAGTCGGCTTACCATATACGATAATTCCGGTGAATATTGGGGCTGGGGATCAATTTAAGCCCGAATTTCTAAAGATTTCTCCTAACAATCGGATGCCTGCGATCGTTGACCACGAACCAGCAGATGGAGGTACGCCGGTTTCGGTCTTTGAGTCTGGTGCAATCTTGCTATATTTAGCAGAAAAAACCGGGAAATTAATCCCCCAAGATTTACGTAATCGCACTCAAGTTTTAGAATGGTTGTTCTGGCAAGTGGCAGGACTCGGACCAATGGCGGGACAAAATCATCACTTTAGCACCTATGCTCCCGAAAAGATTGAATATGCGATTAACCGCTACGTGAATGAGACGGGACGCTTATATGCAGTGCTGAATAAGCAACTAGCAGATAAAGAATTTGTGGCTGGCGATTATTCCATCGCCGATATTGCAGCTTATCCCTGGATTGTGTCCCATGAACTCCAAAGTCAGAATCTAGAGGATTTTCCTCACCTCAAGCGCTGGTTTGAGACAATTAAAGCTCGTCCGGCAACAATTCGCGCCTACGAGAAAGCAGAAGCATTCAAAACTCAAGCGCTTGATCAAGATAAGTTACGAGATTTATTATTTAACCAGTCGGCGAAGACTATTCAACCTTGAGCCTAATGAAATTGTCTTGTCACTGTGGCGATCGCTAGTACAGCACGGCGTAAATAAACCACCCATTCAAAATCAATGAAACGCTTACTCTGTATACCTGTTTGAATTTTGAATTTTGAATTTTGAATTCCGCCTTGCGGTACAGTGGTTCACAAATAGGAGAATTGCGTGGGTAGGTTAGCAACGAATATAGCAGGCAAGACACCTGTCTCATTAGGACTATTGGGCGCTGCTGCCTTTATGGTAGTTGCGGATGCACGGGTGATTGACCCCCTACTGCACATTATTGCCGATGAGTTCAAAGTCGGCGTTGGTAGTGCTGCAGTGATTATCTCCGCATACACGATTCCCTACGGACTATTTCAGTTAGTCTATGGCCCACTAGGCGATCGCATCGGCAAACTTAAGGTAATTACAGTAGCACTGGCTGCATTTGCTGTCGGTACGGCTGTTTGTGCCTTTGTGTCAAATATCATCTTACTTACCTTGCTGCGGTTTCTCACAGGGATGGCTGCTGCTGGGATCATCCCCGTCACCCTCGCTTACATTGGTGACAATTTTCCTTATGAAGAACGCCAAGCTGCCATCGGCAAGTATTTAAGTGCGCTAGTGTTGGGTCAAATTCTCGGCGGTAGTTTGGGCGGCATCTTTGGAGAATATCTCAGCTGGCGTAATATCTTTCTGGTATTTGGCATCGTCTCCCTTACCATTGCTGGACTTTTATGGCGGGGGACGCGCCACCTTAGCGATAGTCAACGTCCCCAAAGTCGCGTAGGTAGCATCACATTTCGACCTTATTATCAACTATTGACCCAACCGATCGCTCGGACTGTGATTATAGGGGTATTTATTGAAGGCTTTTGCCTATTTGGGGCATTTGCTTACGTCGGCGCATTTCTGCGCGATCGCTATACTCTAAGTTATGTTGCGATCGGGTTTATGCTCAGTGCTTTTGGATTGGGTGGACTGATTTACAGTCGCTCAGTTAAATGGTTAGTCAGGCGACTGGGTGAAATTGGTTTAATAGGCGTGGGAGGAGGCTTAATGTCTATCAGCTTCTTAGCGATCGCATTGTTCCAAAACTGGATACTTTTTATCCCCTTGAGTATTTTAATGGGATTGGGCTTTTATATGATGCACAGCACCCTTCAGACTCAAGCCACTGAGCTTTCCCCGGAAGCACGAGGTACTGCTGTTTCGCTGTTCGCCTTCAACCTGTTTGTGGGACAGGGAATCGGCGCAGCAGTATTTGGTAGAATTGTAGATAACTTCGGCTACATTTATTGTTTTATTCTGGCTGGTGTAGCGATCGCTCTGCTTTCTGTTTGGCTAGTCAAGCAGAAGCAAAACAGCAATGAAAGCTAAGGAACGTGGATTAAATAAAATGCAAAAGTTTATCCTGTATCTAGCTTCCCTCTCCAATATATCGGAGAGGGATTGAGGGTGAGGTAAGCCAAGGACATTAATTGTATGTTATTTAATTTTTATTCCTAAGTACAGCATTTCATTAATTTGTAGCAAATTAAATTTGGCAATACCCTGCAATGCTAATGCGTCGGCTTGCATTGTTAATGCGTCGGCTTGCATTGTTAATGCTTCGGCTTGCATTGTTAATGCGTCGGCTTGCATTGTTAATGCGTCGGCTTGCATTGTCAATGCATCGGCTTGCAATGCCAATGCATTCCCTTGGAATCTTAATGTGTTACCCTGCATTAAAAACGCTGCGTTTTACGCAAAACTGTACTAAGAAGGATTGTTTGACCTTTGCCAATCCTGTTAAAATGCATCGATGTCAAAAAAGCAACATCTCTTAAACAAAAAATCCGGTTGGTCTTTGGATGAGCGAGATCCAAAGTTCATAGAATCTCTGATGCCTGTGTTGGACTTTCTCTATCACTACTATTTTCGAGTTCAAACTAGTGGCTGGGATAATATTCCACCCCAAGAAAAAGTCCTCTTTGTCGGTTCGCATAACGGGGGACTCGCGGCTCCCGATATGACAATGATGATGTACGATTGGTTCCGACGATTTGGTGTAGAGCAACCCGTTTATGGTTTGATGCATCCCAAGGCTTGGCAGGTTAGCCCACCACTAGCGCAACTGGTCGTCAAGGCTGGAGCAATCATCGCTCATCCGAAAATGGCTTACACTGCCTTGCGCTCTGGAGCTAGTGTGCTAGTTTATCCAGGGGGAGCGGAAGATGTCTTCCGACCGCATTATTTACGTAACAAAATCCACTTTGCAGGGCGGCAAGGATTTATCAAGTTAGCGTTGCGGGAAAATGTGCCGATTGTGCCTGTGATTTCCTGCGGCGCTCACGATACGCTGATTGTGATCGCTGACTGCTACAAAATTGTGCAGCAACTCCACGAGTGGGGAATGCCTTGGTTGTTTGGGATTGATCCAGAAGTTTTTCCGATCTATCTTGGACTACCTTGGGGATTAGCAATTGGCCCATTGCCCAACATTCCATTACCTGTGCCCATGTACACACGGGTTTGTCCGCCAATTGTATTTCAACGCTACGGTCGAGAAGCAGCCAGCGATCGCCACTATGTCAATGAATGTTATGAATTAGTTGTTAGTCAGATGCAGCAAGAGTTAGATTACCTAGTAAAGCTAACTGCTAAGTCCTAAAGCTATAAATCTTTAATTCCAAACTCCAAACTCCTAACTCCTAACTCCAAACTCCTAACTGTTTTGCTAACCGCCACTGACTGGTGGAATCAGCACGACTTCATCCCCATCTTGTAGTAGAGTATCTGGTTCGACAAATATTAAATTAATTCCAAAACGGGTGATGTCACGCCATTGGGAGAGTTCGGGGTGTTCAGCTATGAGGCGATCGCATACTGCTTTGACTGGCATACTATTGGGAAATTCCAGCACCAGTTCCGAAACCCTAAAGGCTTCTTGATAAGCAGCGAACAGTTTAACGGTAACGGTGATTGCAGATTTAGACATACAAGATGCTTTGGCAGTACTAGCAAGTAGTTTAATACTTGATAAGCACCCTGAACTATTGGGCTTAACTATGTAGATCATTTCACAAGTTCATAGGTGAACCCGTGCCTTTACCTACGGGTTTTGTCGTAAAGAAGGGGTCGAATAGGCGATCGCGTATTTCCTCTCTTATACCGCAATACGGTTCAGTTAAGGCTTAACTCTTTGTCAAAGTCAATTTTTTTAACGAACCGCAAAGGACGCAAAGGACGCAAAGGAAGAGAAGAAAGAGAAGGAAGAAATGCTTAACTGAACTGTATTGTCTTATACCGGGGCTAGTATCGCCAATCCAAATAGTCACATGGGGAGAGTAATAATAAACTTTGTTCCCTCACCAAGCATTGAAAAGCAGTTGAGTTGTCCATTGTGTTTATCCACAATAATTTGGTAGCTGATAGCTAATCCCAGCCCGGTTCCTTTACCCACGGACTTGGTTGTGAAAGATGGCTCAAAAATTCGGGCTTGCACCTCAGCAGGCATACCGAGTCCGTTATCTTGGATGCAAATTGTGACGGTTTTTTGCTGAGGTTCAACCGATGTAGTAATGGTGATGATATTCGGGTAAACAGCAATCTTTTGATCAGAGTGGTTTTGATTAAGTTCATCAAATGCATCAATGGCATTGGCGATGATATTCATGAATACCTGGTTCAGTTGTCCGGGATAGCAACTGATTGCAGGTAAATCACCATATTGTGTTACAACCTCGATTTTAGGGCGATCGCCATTGTCTTTGAGTCGATGTCTCAACAGCATTATAGTGCTATCGATGCCTTCGTGAATCTGAAACTCCACCTGAGATGTAATATCTGTGCGAGCAAAAGTTCTCAGAGAGAGGCTGATATCTTTAAGACGGGTAATTCCCTGGTGCATTGATGCCATTAGTTTCGGCAGATCCTCTACCAAATACTCCAAGTCGATTTCTTCAAGAAGCTCTTGAATTTCCGCGTCTGGCTGCGGTAGTTTCTGCTGTTGGAGGCTGACTAGGCGAAGCAAATCATTTATATATTCTTGAATATAGGATAAATTCCCGCCAACAAAACCAACCGGATTATTAATCTCATGACCAATACCTGCAACCATCTGCCCGATAGTTGACATTTTCTCACTCTGGATCAGTTGTAATTGGGTTTGTTGTAACTGCTGTAAAGATTGAGTTAATTCTGCGGTGCGCTCTTGCACACGTTCTTCTAATGTGCGGGTGAGAAGGGAAATTTTCAGGTGTAACTTTAAACGGGCAATGACTTCTTCCTGTTGGAAAGGTTTGGTAATGTAGTCAACTGCACCTATTTCCAGTCCCGCCACCTTGTCTGTAGAATCGGAGAGGGCAGTCATGAAAATTACCGGAATATTCTGAGTGATGGGATTAGCTTTCAGCCGGCGACAAGTTTCAAATCCATCAATACCTGCCATCATCACATCCAAGAGAATCAGATCAGGACGGGCATATTCTGTTTGTTCGATCGCTGACTCTCCATCTGTTGCCATGAGCGCTTTCCAGCCACACCCCTGAATCGCTTCATATAGCAGCTTGAGATTATTAGGATTGTCATCCACCAACAAAATATATATGGGTTTCGAGAGAGGAACAGTGATCATGGGTTTAACTCCGTTGTGACAAATGATTTGAGGAACTTACGGATTTTTCCGGTTTGGAAACTGGCAGTGAGTTTGCTCAACTCTGCCCCGAAGGGAGCTAGCTGACTGTTTTGCTCAATTAGCTCTCCTAACATTCCCTCGATCGCCGAGATATCCCCCATCATTGCCAGATGATAGAGTTGTTGCAAAACATCCTGGGATGGTAGAACCCATTCACTACTAGTTACCTGCTCACCTTTGGGAGACGAAGATTCGGCATAGATCCACTCCACTCTCAAGAGCGATCGCAGTTTATTAAGTAGTTCCTCGATCTGGAGAGGTTTGGGCAGGAATGCTGTTGCCCCTGCCTCTAAACTTCGCTGGCGATTTGACTCAGAGACGTTGGCACTAGAGACGATAATGGGAATAGAAAGGGTTTGCGGATTCCCTTGCAAGTGACCTATTAGCTCAAAACCATCCATATTCGGCATGGCTAAATCGAGGACAATCACATCGGGATTGTGTTCAGTTGCCACCTGTAGCCCATGTTTGCCATCGATCGCTTCCAGGGTTCGACAGCCAATTTCTTCCAGCAGACTGGTCAATATGAAACGGTGGTTGCGATCGTCATCGACAATGAGAATCTGAGGCGCACTACCCCGAATCCCGGTAATTTTCTGGGGAGTTGGGGCGATTCCTCCTCCATGCCAATCATGAACAAGTGGGACTGCTACTGTCAAATCTAGCCAAAACAGACTTCCTTCGCCCAGGTGACTCTGCACCTGAATTTGGCTTTCCATCAATGCCGCAATTCTATGGCTAATCGCCAATCCCAAGCCAGTACCTTCAGATCGCTGTCTTGCTTCACCCACTTGCTCAAAGGGCAAAAAGATTTTCTCAAGTTGGTCTGGTGACATCCCAATACCTGTATCTTCAATCTGAAAACGAATCTTCTGATCTGTCATTTGTCCATTGTCATTTGTGAGCCACTGCGGTCTTGGGGTCTCCCCAAGTGAAGCACGTGGCGTCATTTGTTTAGACTCTTGACCAATGACCAATGACGAATCACTAATGACTTCTACTTTGAACGTTACGCTACCGCTATCTGTAAATTTGATCGCGTTGCCCAGCAAGTTAATCAAGACTTGCCGTAGCCGTTTTTCATCGACTTCAATCACAAGTGGTAGGCGATCGCTAATTAAGATATTAAATGCAACCCCTTTCTGTTCAGCCCGAATACCACAAATCTCAGTCACACCATGTAAGAAATTGGGCAGATGCACACTGGTGACAACCAAATCCAATTTTCTCGCTTCTATCTTCGAGAGATCGAGAATGTCATTGATCAGCATCAACAGGTGTGATCCGCATTGGTAGATAATGCCGACTCCTTCCAGGTTTTTAGCTGTCATGTTTGGCGATCGTTCTAGTACCTGGGCAAAACCAAGGATGCCATTCAGAGGTGTGCGTAATTCGTGGCTCATATTGGCAAGAAATTCACTCTTGGCTTGATTGGCAGCATCGGCAGCTTGCTTTGCCTCAACCAATTCATGAGTTCGTTCTTCGACTTTTGTCTCCAGGGTTTTGGAATAATCTAATAGTTGATTATTGGCAACTTCCAGTTGGCAATTTGTTTCTTCTAACTTCTGCTGTTTATAGGCATTCGTTGTTGCAATCACACTACCGATAAACGCTGCTAAGGCGGGTGTTATCGGTATTAAAACACCATGCAAAAACATCCCATAGCCACCGCCGATGCAGGCTCCACTGATGCCTACAGTTGCCCAAAGAATTTTGCCGCCGGGAATCCGCAGCTTGTTACTGGATAATAACCAACTGCCCGTAGAACCGATGACAGACCAAAAAACAATCAACAGTGATAGAGAAATGCCAGAAATACCGTGCAGGCTGGCTTTTCCGGTTTTTGCCCCTTGTACTAATTGATGAGCAATATTCGCATGAACAACGACACCTGGAGTCGGTTTTTCAGCAGATACCCAAGAAGAGAAGGGTGTGCTGAAGAAATCATTGGTACTGGAGGCGACTGAGCCAATAAATACCATGCGATCGCGCATCATATTTGCCGGAATTCTGCCTGCTAAGACATCGCGCATAGCAACTGTCCGAAATGCAGCATCCGTTCCATACCAGTTGAGCAGAATTTGATAGCCTCCTAAATCGGCATCGGTATAACCTGCTTCTTGATTTTGCAGAGGCAGGTAAATTTCCTTACCCAACCGGAACTTTTGCTTTTGGGGGTCAATGCTTTCTAAGCTAATTCCTTCAGTTTCGAGGTACTTAAGAGCTACAAGGGTTGCCAGTCCAGCTTTAATGGTGTTTTGCTCTTTAGGATCTTCAGCTGTTAGGAGCGCACGACGCACAAAGCGATCGCTATCCAACACTAAATCTGCTAATCCTACCTGATCCTTTTTTTTCAATTCCGGTGGGGGATTGACGCGTTCACCGGTAATTTTCTCAACTCCGATTAAATTAGGAGTGTTACGGAAGACTTGAACAAGTTGCTCATGTCCGCTTCCTTCGGGTAAATCTCGATAAAGATCCAATCCGATGGCTCTAGGCTGCTGCGCCCGGATTTTTTCTAGTAATTGTGCCAACGCCGAGTCTGGAATTGGCCATTTACGCACCGATTGGATATCGCGCTCATCGATTGTGACAATCACAATCTCGTCAGCGATCGCCCCTGGCGATCGCTGACGAACCCATTCGTCACGAATTTTCCATTCCGGTAAATTGAAAAGTCCCAACGATTGCCCAACGATAACCGTCAAGGCAACGCTAGGAGTAATAATCAAAACGCTACGAGTGCGTTGGATAAAAGTCTGGAATCTCCGCCACCCACATATTTTTGCCATACAGTTATCTCGGTCAAGGTTGACTAGGATTAACCTGACATTAGTTAGTAGATGCTAATAAGTTCGCTGTTACAATCTCCTTCAAACTCACTGAGGACAGAAGTTCTTCCCATTGTTTGCGGAGGGTGAGATTGCTAGGTTGGGCGATATATACCGTTGCAAGTGTTGCCACACAGTCATACCAAACACCGTTTTTACCCAAAGCAGTAGCCCGCTTCAGCGCATCTTGCTCTTGCATTGCTGTTGCTAACTCAGGGCTGGGCTGGATACGCTTAACCCAACCATCGACGTAAGGCGTACTTGGGCTGAGTTCTCCATCTACTTTGAGTGCTAGGAACCATTGATAGTTTTTGCCAACTGCTAAAGCGGGTGTATTGGCTGGTAACTTGATCGCGATTACCCCAGTTTTCCCCGCAACTGGGATTTTCATCTGATGCTGCATATTGCCAGCTTCATCCTTGAGGCTGAACACGGCTTCTTGGGCATTGGAAGCCGGGAGATACACCAGAATTGTGGGACGTTCAGACACGGTTGTGCCATAGAAGTTTTGGGGCAAGAGGGCGATTAGTGCTGCTGGTTCTGTTGTACTTAAAGTCGATGGATTCAAGTAGTAAGTACCCACACGAGAAGCTCCCCCACTTGCTTGTTGAGACGTACCCTTCCCAGCAGCAGGTGTAAAGAGGTCGCCGCGAGAAGCTCCTCCCGTTGCTTGTCTGGGCGTACCCTTCCCAGCAGTAGGAGTAAACATACTACCGCGAGAAGCTCCTCCCGTTGCTTGTCTGGGCGTACCTTTTCCGGCAGTAGGCGTAAACATACTACCGCGAGAAGCTCCTCCCGTTGCTTGACTAGGAGAGCCGCCGTTGGTGGGTGGAGTAAATGTAACTGCATCGGCACTCCAGGCACTGCTAGTGATCAGAGCGATGACGCTAAATGTAGCAGCTAAATATCGGCGTTTCATGATGTCTAACCTAATCTAATTGAAATCTGATACAAAAGAAGTTTCCTTTGACTCTGGACAGAAGCTCAGAGAATAAGTCCAAGCAACAGTCAAATCAGGGAACTTATACTAGTATTATAGGAGGTATTTAGCGACACAACTGTAAAAAAACAGCATAATTTATTTGCAAACAATCCTGTGTTTTTACGTAGTTAAGTCCAGTTGCCGATCAAAACAAAGCCAGACCAAAAGAACGGATCGTGAAAATCATTTTGGCGAATTAAGCTAATTTGTGCTTGTCTTAGTGCTTCAGCTTTAGTGATTTTGGGTTGTCGCAGTTGGTCATAGAAGCGAGTCATCAGGATCGCGGCTGCCTGATCTTTGACAGGCCATAGGGTAGCGATAGTTGAGCGAGCGCCGGATTTGACAGCCAAGCCCGCCAGTCCAAGGACGGCGCGATCATCTCCTGCGGCTGTATCGCAGGCACTTAGTACCAGCAACTCGATGGCTTTCGATGGATCGCTACCCCGATTTTTCAGGAGTTCAGATAACTCCTTAACGTTCATTTGTCCATCCCAAGTGAGCAAGAAGGTATCTTCGAGCCGAGAACTAAACTGTCCGTGGGTTGCTAGGTGGACAATACTAGCACTACTGGATTTCACCCGTTCAGCAAGGGCTTGACTGGTGAATTCCTGGTTCAGCAACACAGAGGAAGACACCGCCTTGGAAATTTGTTTGATTTCTGATTCCACTGCGGGCAAAGCACTAAAGCCAGCACGAGCTTGGCTAATGCCACCCACGATCGCACTCAGATGATTTTGATTAAGCGATCGTGTAGCCATTAGTTGCAATCCTGGTGAGAGCGCCACAGCATATTTCTCGATCAGATATTGCTTGCCGTCATACAAAGCTGCCATCGGAATATTTCGCAATCGACCATCCAAAACAAATACCAATGTCTTGGTATTAATAAATGCTTGCTCTGCTTGGGCTGGACGAATCAACCAATTATAAATCTGTTGGGAGAATCGATCGCGGTCTTTGGAATCCGAGACAGGGTTAAGAGCAACCAAAAAGTTGTCTAAAGTCTGCTCAATTTCAGCTTGAGATTTGTGAGTAACATAGGAACGGAGTGGTTGCCCTGCTTTCGAGAGGATTACTGTTAAACGATCTGGCAGGATGATCGGATAAATGACGGTTGCAGTGGGATCAACTTGATCAATCTGTTGAGTTCTATCTAAACAGGCTTCCCGAAAAAAGTTATCGAGTTCGGCAATTTGCAGCGCCTCAATCAATTCACGAGCTTGCATCAGTTCTGCTTGACTCGGTTGATTTTCTAGAAGTAAATCAACCAGTTCCCGGTAAACAGGCTCCACACTGCTGCGAAAAGAGAACTGGATATCAGGGTTGATAGCCACCAAATCCCCCCGCAGTGCTTTTAAGGCATTGACTGCTTCTGTATACGTAGTAATTGCTTTGGAGCGATCGCCTTGTTGCTTATACAACTGTGCCACCTGCCAAGCAGATTGAGCAATGATATCGTTAGCTTGGAGTTTACGGGCAATATCGAGAGATTTCTGAGCTAATTCCTGTGCTTCAGATATTTGCTGTGTACGACGATAGAGTTTTGCCCACTGATGTAGTGCATAAGCTTCTGCCTGAGCATCTTCAATCTGCTGTGCAGACTTGACTGTAACTGCCATCAGTTGCGCCAAATCTTTGAGCGGTACGATTTGGTCAGGATTTGACTGGCGATTGAGGGTGAGGATGCCAACAAAATTGATCGCTGCGTAGAGGGAGATATGACTGGGGGGCAGTTCCCGAAGTTGTTGGAGTAGTTGGGGTGCAAGTGGGGTAGCCAACTCAGGTTTGTCGTAATCGAGGAAAAGTTTAAACTGAGCTAAACGCGCTTGCAACTGATCACTTGGGTTGGTGGCTAAGAGTTGAGCCTGTTCAAAGTAATCAAATGCCATATTTGGATCTTGCAAGTCAACGGCAGTTTGGCCCAAACTGATCAGGATAGAACTTAATTGGGGTTTGGCTGCAATTTTGTTAGCGATCGCTAAACTTTGCTCTAAAAGCTGTTGACTGTTGCCATCGCCAATCATTTCCAAGGCTAAAGCAAGCGATCGCAGTCCACTAATTTTGATTTCATTATCCGGCATCCCTTGGAGTTTTTGAGTCAGCACCTCCAACTGTTGTTTAGAACGGCGATAAAATCCTAAAGTTTGTAAAGCTTGTGCCTGGTTGATTTGACTACCCAGGCTGCCCATTTTGTCGCCGGCTTGTTCATAAAACTTTTGCGCTTGTTGCCAACTTTCGATGGCGGTTTCAGCTTTGCCAGTGTGCAGTTGCAAATTTGCTTGAGTATTGAATGCTTGCGCCCAAAGAATTGCATCAGCAGAGGGTTTATTTGTTTGCAACAGTTTCAGACTTTGCTCAATAGACTGTTGGGCTACTTCCCATTGATTAAGTTCCTGTTGTGCCAGTGAAAGGTAACTCAAGCTGAGAGCTTCGTTAAGGCGATCGCCTTGAGTATGATACTGTTGTGCTGCCGTTTGCCAAGCTATAACTGCTTCTGCAAAGCGCCCTGATTGGTAGAGGTTCCGTCCCTGTTCTAGCCCGTTGGTCGGTTGGGAAGAAGAGAGAACTGGGGTTATTACTGGTGGAGATGCTTCTACAGGTGTAATTATAAATGCCAAATACAAACTTAAAATACTGAGGCTGACATATAACCAACGAGTTTGTTTAATTCGGAAAGCCATAAATAATTACCAAGATTTTATTTTGAACACTCACAGTAAAAGTATTTGAGATATCAACAGAGTTATATTGCCCAATTCATAATGGGATCTATCACGTCGCGGGCGATCGCGTAAAATTAAAATGCAAAGCAACAATTGCAGGATATGCAAGCGCTGCTCTAGCAGTATTGCGATCGCTTTGGAGAGTTAGATAGTTAGCCCAAAAAATTAACTTCTGTTAACCCCAGCACACCTCAGTTGGAGTGGCTCTGAGTGGCAATATCCACATTGATGCAACAGCAGGCGGTAATGGTAATGGAGGTAATATAAACAAAACAAGCAAAGGTGTTGATATGGCTCAAGCTTTACTTAAAGTATTTACCTTTGAAGAATTTATCGAATGGCTGCCAGAAAACACCGGGAAGCGTTACGAATTACATGACGGAATAATTGTTGAAATGCCTCAGCCGAGTGGAAAACATGAAAAAGTTACGGGATTTTTAGCAGGGGAAATTACTGTTGAGTATAAGCGCTTGAAACTGCCATACTTTATCCCCAAAACAGTGTTAGTAAAACCACCAAGAAAATCATCGGGTTACTCGCCGGATGTCGTATTAATCAACGATGCTAATTTGCAGAATGAGGAATTCTGGGAAAAGGAATCTACCGTGACTCAAAGTGAATCCATTCCTTTGGTTATTGAGGTTGTAAGTACAAACTGGGAAGACGATTATTACACCAAATTAGGGAATTATGAAGCAATGAAGATTCCCGAATATTGGATCGTTGATTATGCAGCTTTCGGGGCAAGAAAATTTATTGGTAATCCCAAACAACCAACTATTTCTATTTATCATCTAGTTGATGAAGAATATCAACTCGCTCAATTTAAGAATTCGGAATCTATTATATCCTCTACTTTTCCAGATTTGAAACTGACTGCTAATCAGATTTTTAATGGTGCTTTGTAGAGCCTTTTTCTATTTAAACTCCCGATAACTTCTAATAGCTGCTAATTATTTTGATTCCAGCCAACGGGTGTTACCAACACGACTATTTCGGGAATCCTAAGATTATCAGTTAAAAGGGAGTATTTATGCCATGAGAGCGATGTCTAACGACAAGCCCAACTCTACCAGAGGCTGCGCCAATGGGTTCGGGGGGTCACAATCGACGGCAAGCGCCAAGGCTGCGACCCCCTCACCGCGAAGCGTCTACGCTTTTCTATATACATTCACAATCGGGTTTTTGAGTTACGGGATAGTGTTACCAGTAATACTCCTTTGGAGTCGCTGCGCGATCGCACAGGTGACATCCGATGGTACTACAAATACCATTGTCAACCCAAATGGTAATAATTTCACAATTCTTAATGGGATTGAAAAAGGTAATAATTTATTTCACAGTTTCAAAAATTTCTCTGTGCCTACGGGTGGTTCAGCTAGATTCGATTTAATTAACACACCAAATATTACAACTATATTCAGTCGGGTTACAGGTGGAAATGTTTCCAATATTGATGGGTTAATTAGCACGCTTAATAGTAGTAATCCGGTGAGTTTGTTTTTAATGAATCCTGCGGGGATTGTATTTGGGGCAAATGCCCGCTTGGATATTGGCGGCTCGTTTGTGGGAACCACGGCGAATAGTATTAAGTTTAGCGATGGTGTAGAATTTAGTGCGACTAATCCTGGTGCTACACCGTTGTTGACGATAAGTGTGCCGATCGGCTTACAGTTGGGGCAAAATCCAGGGGGGATTACATTACAAGGGAGTGGACATCGACTGATCGGCGGAATTTTTACCCCCACAGATCGCAGCAATAATCCCATCGGGTTACAAGTCGGGGCAGGCAATACCCTGGCGCTGATTGGGAGTGAGGTTAACTTGTCCGGTGGCATTGCAGCCGTTAATGGTGGCGGGCATTTAGAAATAGGCAGTGTCAGCGAGGGGCAAGTCAGACTCAATGCCACTCTTACGGGGTGGGTCGGGGATTACTCAGAGGTGCGGCAATTCAACGATATCCAGATCGCGCGGCAATCTCTGCTAGATGCCAGTGGCAGCAGAGACTCCATCCAATTACAAGGACGGAATATCAACTTCACCGAGGGTTCTGTTGCCTTGATCCAAAACTTTGGTGCCGAACCGTCTGGGGGGATTACAGTCAATGCCACCCAGTCCCTTAGCCTCACGGGGAATACACCCGATGGAAAACTGGGGAGCCTCATCCGAATCGACAACTTAGGAACGAGTCAGACGGGTGATATTACCATCTCTGCCGCGCAGCTATCCGTCCAAAATGGTGGAGAAATCAGTAATCTGACGTTTGCTCAAGCACCTGGTGGCAATATAACAGTCAATGTTGCAGGCTCAACCGATGTCGATGGCTTTGCCCCCGCCAACCCAGCCAATCCGTCCAGGATTGCAACATTCACATCTAACTCCGCCAACGCAGGCAATATTACTGTCTCAACCGGCAACATGAGAATTCTGAATGGTGGCAGTTTGTTATCTATAACCGGAGGCTCTGGACAGGCTGGAACGTTACGAGTTAATGCAGAAGACTTAATCGAAATCGCTGGACAAAACCCCATTACATTGTCACCGAGTGGCTTGACTTCAACGACTATCAACTCTGGAAATGCCAATAACGTGTTTGTCAATACGTCCAGATTAGTGATTCGAGAAGGTGGAGCGCTAGGGTCTGGCACTGTTGCCACGGGTTCAGCCGGTAGCGTGACGATTAATGCTTCAAAATCCGTAGATATCCAGGGTAGAGGTGCCGGATCGATCCTACCTAGCCGCATCACTTCAACCGCCGAGATTGTTGATCCAGCCACTCAAGCTGCCTTTAAACTTCCTGCCATTCCCAGCGGTAACGCTGGTTCCCTAACCATTAACACACCTTCGTTACAGATCGCAGATGGGGGACTTGTGACCGTCAAAAATGATGGGCCAGGCAGAGCAGGAGATTTGCTCCTTAACGCCAACTCTATTTTCCTTGACAACCAAGGCGTTATAACCGCATCAACTGCCTCTGGAAATGGCGGTAATGTCAGATTAAACTTGCTTTCTTCTCTGCTGATGCGTCACAATAGCCTGATTTCCGCCACTGCTGCGGGCAACGGTAATGGTGGTAACTTGTCAATTAACGCTCCGGTGATTGTTGGGTTAGAAAACAGCGATATCATTGCCAATGCAGTCCTTGGTCAGGGCGGTAACATTAACATTAGCACTCAAGGCTTATTTGGGCTGAAGTACCGCGATCGCCTCACCCCAGAAAATGACATCACCGCTAGTTCCGAATTTGGTATTAACGGTACAGTTGATATTAACAATTTTGGAATTGACCCCAATTCCGGTTTAGTAGAGTTACCAGAGAATGTAACCGACCCATCGCACCAAATAGCTACAGGCTGCGCGGGCAGTGAAGGCAGCCGTTTTGTGGCAACGGGACGGGGTGGTGTACCGCAAAATCCCCTTCAACAAGTGACGAGCAATGTCTACGACGGGCTACGCCTACGCACTTGGTCTGATGTGCGCGATATCTCTACATACCGCGAAACACAGAAAGTACAAGCTCAAATACCCCCAACCCCAGAGGTACTTGTCCAAGCTACTTCTTGGCATCGCAACGCCCAAGGAAAAATCGAGTTAGTTGCAGATAAATCTCCTGCTCAGGTGCAGCAACCATTAACCTGTGCTGCTCTTCGCAAAAGTTAATGATGTTATTAATCATGCCCTAAAAGGGAACTCTAACTTGAAATCAGTTAAAGGAAGTTTTTGGTTATGAGAGCGATGTCTACGATGGTCACTGAGCTTGCCTGCCCTGAGCCTGCGTCGAAGGGTCGAAGTGCGGGCTACGCCTACGCTTTTCTATCTACACTTACAACCGGGTTCTTGAGTTCCGCTCTGATACTACCAGCGATACTGTTTTGGAGTCGCTGCGCGATCGCACAGGTGACATCCGACGGGACTACAAATACCATTGTCAACCTAAATGGTAATAATTTCACAATTCTTAACGGGATTGAAAAAGGTAATAATTTATTTCACAGCTTCAATAATTTCTCTGTACCTACGGGTGCTTGGGCGAGATTCGATTTAATTAACACACCAAATATTACAACTATATTTAGTCGGGTTACAGGTGGAAATGTTTCTAATATTGATGGGTTAATTAGCACGCTTAATAGTAGTAACCCGGTAAGTTTGTTTTTGATGAATCCTGCGGGGATTGTGTTTGGGGCAAATGCCCGCTTGAATATTGGCGGCTCGTTTGTGGGAAGCACGGCGAATAGTATTAAGTTTAGTGATGGGACAGAATTTAGTGCGACTAATCCCGGTACTACACCGTTACTGACGATAAGTGTGCCGATCGGCTTGCAGTTGGGTCAAAACTCAGGGGGGATTAGCCTGCAAGGGAGTGGACATCGACTGACCGGCGGACTTTTTACCCCCACAGATCGCAGCAATAATCCCATTGGGTTACAAGTTGGGGCAGGTAATACCCTGGCGCTGATTGGCGGTAAAGTTAACTTGTCCGGTGGCATTGCAGCCGTTAATGGTGGCGGGCATTTAGAAATAGGCAGTGTCAGTGAGGGACAAGTCAGACTCAATGCCACTCTTACGGGGTGGGTCGGAGATTACTCAGAGGTGCGGCAATTCAAAGATATCCAGTTCGCGGAGCAATCTCTGCTAGATGCCAGTGGCAGCAGAGACTCCATCCAATTACAAGGACGGAATATCAACTTCACCGAGGGTTCTGTTGCCTTAATCCAAAACTTTGGTACACAACCGTCCGGGGGAATTACAGTCCATGCCACCCAGTCCCTTAACCTCACGGGGAATACACCCGATGGTAGACTGGGGAGCCTGATCAAAATCGACAACTTAGGAACGGGTCAGACGGGCGATATTACCATCGCCGCCGCGCAGCTATCCCTCCAAAATGGCGCACAAATTACTAATCCGACATATACCCAAGCAAACAGTAGCAATATTACAGTCAATGTCGCAGGCTTGATCGATATCGCTGGCTTTGCCCCCGGCGACCCAAGGAGTGGGTCCTCATTCACAACAATTACATTTAACTCCGGCAACGGTGGCAATATTACGGTCTCAACCGGCAACCTGAGACTTCTGAATGGTGGTAGTTTTTTCTCTATATCTGATGGCTCTGGACAGGCTGGAACGTTACGAGTCCATGCAGAAGACTTAATCGAAATCGTTGGCATCAACTCCATTACCTTGTCACCGAGTGCCTTGGCTACATCGAGTTTCAGTTCTGGAAATGCCAATAACACCTTCGTCAACACGTCCAGATTAGTGATTCGAGACAGTGGCTTGCTAGGGTCTAGCACCCTTGCCACAGCTTCAGCCGGGAGCGTGACGATTAATGCTTCAAAGTCCGTAGATATCCAGGGTAAAAGTGCCGACTCGATCCTACCTAGCCGCATCGCTTCAACCGCCGAGATTATCGATCCAGCCAATCAAGCTGTCTATAGACTTCCTGCCATTCCCAGCGGGAACGCTGGTTCCCTAACCATTAACACACCTTCGTTACACATCACAGATGGGGCACATGTCACCGTTAAAAATGATGGACTAGGCAGAGCCGGAGATTTGCTCCTTAACGCCAACTCTATTTTCCTTGACAACCAAGGCGTTATAACCGCATCAACTGCCTCTGGAAATGGGGGTAATGTCAGATTAAACTTGCTTTCTTCTCTGCTAATGCGTCACGATAGCCTGATTTCCGCCACTGCTGCGGGCAACGGTAATGGTGGTAACTTGTCAATTAACGCTCCGGTGATTGTTGGGTTAGAAAACAGCGATATCATTGCCAATGCAGTCCTTGGTCAGGGCGGTAACATTAACATTAGCACTCAAGGCTTATTTGGGCTGAAGTACCGCGATCGCCTCACCCCAGAAAATGACATCACCGCTAGTTCCGAATTTGGTATTAACGGTACAGTTGATATTAACAATTTTGGAATTGACCCCAATTCCGGTTTAGTAGAGTTACCAGAGAATGTAACCGACCCATCGCAGCAAATAGCTACAGGTTGCGCGGGCAGTGAAGGCAGCCGTTTTGTGGCAACGGGACGGGGTGGAATACCGCAAAATCCCCTTCAACAAGTGACAAGCGATGTCTATGACGGTCTACGCCTACGCACCTGGTCTGACATCCGCGATATCTCTGCATACCGCCAAACCGGGGAAGTTACAGCCCAAATACCTGAATCTCCAGAGGTTCTTGTCCAAGCTACTTCCTGGCATCGTAACGCCCAAGGAAAAATTGAGTTAGTTGCAGATAAATCTCCTAGCTATGTGCAGCAACGATTAACCTGTGCTGCTCTTCGCAAAATTTAACTAGTTCCGTGGGTTTAAGTCCCCCGGTTCTATAACCGGTAAGTTTTGTGTTGGGGTAAAATCCCCATTACAAAACTTAATTACGAATTAGGAATTACGAATTATTTTAATAGTGAAGTACACAACGATTCGTCCCAAAGCCAGATATAAACCCTGTTTTACTTCTGAATTCTGGATTCTGAATTCTGAATTCTGCTATAAATATTCAGCGAGTTTCTAATTTAGAAACTCGCTCCTCTAATTTATTGACTTGTTGCTTCAATTCAATCACCAAAGTTGCCAGCCGATCAAACATCGGATCTTGCTGTGATAAGTTTCCTCTGGAAGCAGTTGACTGTCGTGGGGTAAGTCTTGTTCTTCGGGATGGAGACTGGCGACTTTGACCTAGTTGAGACTCTATCTGGTTTAACCGCGACTCGACACGATTAAAGTCCGCTTCCAGGTTGTTGATGCGGGACTCCACTTGCTGCGATGAAGCAGTGTTTGCAAATAACCCGCCCCAGATAATTGTTGCTAAAATCCCAGCAAGTATTAGCACTTGGATTTTTTTCATAAGAGTCTATTTAGACAAGATATATTCCTATGGCTACAGAGTATAAGTCGGGAGCATCTCAATGAGTGTAAAAAGCCTTGTAAAACCTCACCCCAACCCTCTCCTTGGTAAGGAGAGGGAGCAAGAATCTTGTTTATCGTCTGGTATATTTGCTTTCACTGAGATGCTCTCATATAAGTCTGTAGACACTTCACTTATTTATCCTGTTCTAAGTTAGAAAATAGCTTCTGCCAATCGATAGAGTCAACAGTATTATCTCCCTGTTTTACTTCAAAGGTGACATTACTAGCGATCGCTAATTTTAGGGCTTGCACGCAAAGTTCTGCCACATCCTCACGGCTGATTTTGCCCTTAATATTGTCGCCTTGCTCGAATATTAATTCCTTACCCCCTGCTTCCTCAGTTAAAGCACAAGGTCTAATAATCGTATAAGGAATTCCGCTTTCTCTTAAACTATCTTCTCCCTTTAATTTCCAAGTTAAAATTCCTCCCAATTGGTCATTTAATTTCACTGCTGGTGGTTCTTCATCTAAATTAATGCCGGGACGTCCGGGACGAGTCACACCTGCTGAACTGACGAGGATAAATTGTGGTAAAGTTGTCCCGCCGTAAGCTTTAATTGATTCCAACTCCAAAGCAAAACCACCGGCAGAGAATTTGGGATTTAAAGCACCATCATATTCAAATTTGCTCAACATCAGTTGGAATGAACAAATTCTATTCTGCTCAATTGGCGGCGCATCTTTGACAATTTTTGCCCGAAAGACGGGAATCAAATCTGCAAAAGGAATATAAACATCTATCCAGGTATTAGCTACGGTATCGAAAGAATAGCTGTAGCCAATGCCATCCCATTTTGGATCTGTCCGTAGGAAGATTTTATAACGCTGGCCGTCACCTTTGACGCGCAATTTCACACCTTCATAATCAGATAAGTTAAATGGTGGATCAAAATTCTTGGTTCTGATAGAAGCAAATCCGCCAGAGTTAGCGGTGGAGACATTACCAGCAAATAAAGCTGTATTTTCCCCTAATTGGATGTTACTGGCACTCACGCCACCCATGACAACATCATCCAGCGCTCCCCAGTTATCCTTTAATTCTGCTGATGGCTTTGTGAAATCAAATATCGGTTTTTCGTTTGCTTGGGGTAGATATTTTGCGGCTGCTTGGACTAAGTTTTTGACACCTTGATACTCTACATTTTCTGGGGTGTCGCCAACAATTTCTGGCTGGTAAAATTTAACACCTTGATAATATTTGGCTCTATCTGCTGTGTCTCCCTCAACTGGTTGCACGCGCACTGCTGTACAACAAATTACAGCTTGGATATCAGCCATAACTAAAGGAGTTAAAGTTTCTGGTTTAGTGATATCCGCAACCACCAAGTCTATATCATTACCAAGAATTGACCGCGCTTTCTCAATGTCTCGAACTAGTGCGCGAACTTTATAACCCCGTTCGAGCGATCGCTGCACTACTCGTTTACCTACACCACCTGTTGCACCTGCTACTAATATTACACCCACGTTTCTTCCTCCATTGGGTCTATCTTGATTATCTTTAGGACGACCTTGGATTAACTGCTGTACCCAGTTAAGGAAAGGAATTACCTCAAAGTAAGTCAGGGTTTCGATAAACCTGCCTAAATCCCATTGAGAACGATTTTTGTCACTCACATTTGCGTCCTCATAACTTTCTTAAGTCTAGCCCAATGTCTGTTTCTCGAAATCCTCCGGTACTCATAACTTGGATAATGCTCAATTACGTTAGGATACTTACAGCAGAATTGGTGAATCCAGAATCCAGAATTGGTGAATTCTGAAGTAAAACAGGGTTTATACCTCGCTTTGGGACGAATCTTTGTGTACTTCACTTTCCTTGAAATCTGCTGTAATTAGGTGTTCCTAATCAAATGGTAATTTACTTATGAGTCAACTTGAAAACATTCAAGCTGAGTACGAAAAGTTTCCTGAAGCATTTGAGAGTGTAATTATTAGCACCGTGAGCGCACAAGCAATACCCAATGCTAGTTATGCTCCCTTTGTAATGGATGATTCCAAGAATATCTACATTTACGTCAGTGGTCTTTCGACTCATACCAAAAATCTCTATGCGAATCCTCATGTTAGTGTCTTGTTTATCGAGGATGAAGCTAAGAGTAATCTAATTTTTGCCCGTCGTCGTTTGAGTTTTGATTGTACGACAACTTTGATCGAGCGTGAAACTGACAAGTGGAATCAAATTGTTGAGCAATTTCAAGGGCGTTTTGGTCAAATTATCGAGGTTTTGCGCGGCTTGTCTGACTTTCGGATTTTCCAGTTAACTCCGAGTGAAGGTCGTTTTGTAGTTGGTTTTGGGGCAGCCTATCACATCAGTGGTGATAACCTCTATCAACTTGTTCAGATCACAGGAGATGCCGACAAAAAGCAAGGTTAAATAAGTCGGAAGTCGGAAGTCGGAAGTCGGAAGTACAGTTTTGTAACAGGGATTTAGCGCTGCATTGCGGTCTTGGGGTCTCCCCTCTTGAGCAACTTTGTAAGATAGAACAAGACTTACATACTTGCTTATTTATAGAATCGGGGGACTTAAACTAAACCGTTTTTGTTAACAATTCAAAATTCAAAAGAGTTTCAGACTCTTATTTAAACTTAAACTAAACTTTTTAATTTTATGCTTCAGTTTCAACCTCCTGGCTTTGGACATAAAATCATCCATACATCCTTGGGGGCAATGGTTTACTATACCCAAACGAATGCACCTTGGGCGATGCCTGCGGTGGGCAAAGCGATCGCTGATACTGAAGATTTACCCCCACTACTGTTTCTCCATAACTTTGGTGGTGGAGCGTCTGCATACGAATGGTCTAAAGTTTACCCGGCTTTTGCCTCTAATTACCATATTTTAGCCCCCGATTTAATCGGCTGGGGAGAATCGGCTCATCCAGTCCGGGATTATAAAATTAGGGATTATCTCAGCACGATCGCCGAGTTTATCATCCAAACTTGTCGCCAGCCGGTGACGGTGGTAGCCTCGTCTCTAACAGCCGCTTTTGCTATCCGCCTAGCTATTGTTCAACCCAATTTATTCAAAGCATTGTTTTTGGTGTGTCCCTCTGGATTTGATGATTTTGGAGAGGGTGCTGGACGCAGACTTCCGCTTTCGGTGATCAATACGCCTCTGTTGGACAGTTTTATTTACATCCTTGGTGCTGAAAATGAAATTGCAGTCCGAAATTTTTTACAAAGTTTTCTGTTTGCTAAGTCACAACGACTATCCCAAGAGATGGTGGAGGCTTATTTAACCTCTGCACAACAGCCTAATGCCAAATTTGCCGCCTTAGCATTTTTGCGGGGCGATCTTTATTTTGACGTGAGTTTATATATTCAACAACTGACAATTCCCACCGTCATTTTTTGGGGAGAAAAGGCACAATTTACCAACATTAAATTAGGACGACGATTGGCAAATTTAAATCCAAGTGTAATTCAAGATTTTTATGCGATCGCAGATGCCGGAATATTACCTCATTTGGAAATACCAGAAGTTTTGATTGGGCTATTGCAACGGTATCTTGGGTGAGTGGGGAGTGGGGGAGATGAGGGAGATGAGGGAGAATAATTAATGCCCAATGCCCAATGCCCATCTCTATTTAGAGAGTAACTGTGCGTTTAATGCTTTAGTGATGCGATCGCCAGAAGCTTCTAAGGAACATGGATTAAATAAAATGCAAAAGTTCATCCTGTATCTAGCTTCCCTCTCCTTTATAAGGAGAGGGATTGAGGGTGAGGTAATTCTTATTCCTAAGTGGGCTAGGGTGTAAATATCAAGGTTTTCACCCTCCGGGTTCGCAGTCGTTTCAAGCGGGGTTTTCACTATCAAGCTGCGATGCCTACGGTGGGCTGTTCGGTGACGCTACTCATCTCAAGGTAGTCCCAACAGCCTGAAACAACCAAATTTCGTTAATACACAGGATAGTTATTTTGTACAGTCGTAAGTCCTAAATTCAACCTAAAATTTATTCTTCCAGGATTTTAGAGATTTTTTCACTTGCACTTATATACAAAGGTTCTCAAGTAAGCTATTATTCTCATGATGATTTGATAGTAATTATAACTAATAAGGTTATCCATGCTTTTTCCCTTCTTGATCATGTTCCGAGAGGGCGTTGAAGCTGCACTCGTCGTGGGGATAATTGCCAGTTATCTCAAGCAAACTGGACGTACCCATTTGATGAAGTCAGTTTGGATTGGCATCGCACTAGCGACTTTTATTTGTCTAGGTGCTGGGATTATTTTGCAAATAACCAGTCAGGAGTTTCCGCAAAAAGAACAGGAACTATTTGAAGCGGTAATTTCCATCGTCGCAGTTGGGGTTCTCACCTGGATGGTTTTCTGGATGCGCCGTGCGGCTCGTTCTCTCAAAGGCGAGTTACAGTCTCAAATTGAAACTGCGATTCAGTCGGGGGATAAATGGGGTACAGCACTCGTGTGGATGTCATTCTTTGCAGTACTGCGGGAAGGTCTGGAAACAGTAGTGTTTCTGCTGGCCACGTTTCAGCAAAATTTGGGAATTCAAGCTCCCGTGGGGGCATTGTTTGGATATGCAGCTGCACTAGCCGTCGGTGTAGGCATTTATCAGGGTGGTATCCGCATCAACTTGAAGCGATTTTTTAAATGGACAGGAGCCTTCATTATCCTGGTTGCTGCTGGACTTTTAGCAAGTGGGGTGAGAGCTTTCCATGAAGCCGGAGTGTGGAACTTACTGCAAACAGTGGTATTCGATGCTAGCGGGGTACTTCCCAAAAACGGGTTTCTCGGTTCACTTTTGGCAGGATTTTTTGGCTATAACGATGCCCCGACTGTCAGCGAAGCGATCGCCTATTTTGGCTATCTAATTCCTACGATGTCGCTGTTTTTCTTAGGGGATAACGCCAGACAGAAAACTACAGCAAGGCATTATTAGCTACTTCCATAATTTTTAGGAAAATACAAGAATGAAAAATGTTTTAAAGTACTCAACAATTATCTGTCTAATTGCCTTGACAGTAGCTGCCTGTGAATCCAACAAATCAAGCGATACTTCCGCGAGTAATTCTCCACAAGCTAAAGTAGCCAGTGATACATCTGCTAACAATTCTGCGGAAACTGCTTTGGCTGTGACAGATAAAGGTTGCGAACCCAATCAGCTGACAGTAGCATCTGGACAAAACAACTTTGTACTGACCAACAAAAGCAGCCAACCTTTGGAGTGGGAGATTTTGTCTGGGGTGAAAGTCATTGAGGAAAAGGAAAATATTGCTCCTGGCTTCGTTCAGAAACTCAAAACCAATCTAGAACCGGGTGAATATGATATGGCTTGCGGTTTACGCAGCAATCCCAAAGGGAAACTCACAGTGAAAGCTGGAGTTGGAGATTCTCAAGCCAAAGGGACTGTAAATCAGGGTCAATTAGTCGGTGCGATCGCAGAATATAAAGTCTACGTCACTAAAGAAACTGACCAACTAGTGGCAGATAACAAGACTTTCACAGATGCCGTGATTGCTGGCGATCTTGCTAAAGCTCAGAAACTCTATGCCTCTACCCATGTCCACTGGGAACGCGCCGAACCGATAGCTGAATTGTTCTCCGATCTCGACAAAAGCATGGATTCCCGTGCTGACGACTTTGCGAAAAAAGAGGCTGACCCACAATTCACTGGATACCATCGCCTAGAGAAAGCTTTATTCCAGGACAAAACTACAAAAGGGATGAAACCTTTTGCCGAAAAGTTACAGAAAGATGGACTAGATTTACAAAAGCGCATTGCCACCTTGACCATTGAACCGAAAAACATGGTTGGCGGTGCTGCTGACTTGATTGAAGAAGTGGGTAAAACCAAGATTTCTGGAGAAGAAGACCGTTACAGCCATACTGACCTATGGGACTTCAGCGCTAATGTGGATGGTTCCCAAAAGATTGTCGAGTTATTGCGCCCCGTCATCCAAAAAGCCAACCCAGAACTACTGACGCGTGTGGATGCAAATTTCACCAAAGTTGACCAAAAACTTGCTAAATACAAAACCCCTGATGGTGGTTTTGCTACCTATGACAAGGTGAGTGAAACAGACAAAAAAGAGATGAAAACAGCGATCGCTGCTCTTGCTGAAGATTTGTCTCAGCTGCGCGGCACTTTGGGAGTTGAGTAATTTATCAATCATTCCTAGAAGAGTAAACTATGTCTAGTTCGGAGCAACCAAGTTTACGCATTACTCCCCGCATCAGCCGTCGTGACTTGCTCATTGGTATGGCCGCAGCAGGTGGAGTAGCAGCTTTGACCAGTTTGGGTTATCGTACTCTTCTGGGAACACCTCTTGACCCATCTGAAGAGATCGTGCCGTTCTTTGGACTTCACCAAGCAGGTATTCTTACCCCGACTCCTGCCTCTGGACTGATGGTCGCATTTGATACAACTGCTACAAATAAAGCAGATTTAGTGCGGTTGTTCAAAACTTTAACTGAGCGCATCCAGTTTCTCATGGCAGGGGGAACACCCAAGTCGCGCGACCCCAAATTTCCACCCAATGATTCGGGGATTCTTGGGCCTGTAGTGGTTCCCAATAACCTGACAATCACTCTAGCTGTGGGTAACTCATTGTTCGATAACCGCTTTGGACTCGGCAACTTGAAACCCAAGCGGTTAGACACTATGGCCAATTTTCCCAATGACCAGCTTGACCCAGATTTATGTCATGGGGATATACTGTTGCAATTCTGTGCAAATACTGAGGAATCGAATCTCCATGCTTTACGCGACATCATTAAGAACTTGCCTGACTTGATAACTTTGCGTTGGCAAATAGCGGGGTTTCTGCCGCCGAATACCCACAAAAAACAAGGCAAAACTACGGTGCGTAATCTGCTTGGTTTTAAAGATGGGACGGCAAATCTAGATGCTAGCGACGACAAATTGATGAACCGGATTGTCTGGGTACAGCCAAACAGCAGCGAACCAGCTTGGACAGTAGGGGGAAGCTATCAAGTGGTGCGGGTGATCCGCAACTTAGTCGAACACTGGGATCGGACACCACTACAGGAGCAAGAGACAATTATTGGGCGCAATAAGGACTCTGGCGCACCCTTGGGGATGAAGCACGAGAAAGATATTCCCAATTATGCTCAAGACCCAAAGGGTCAACAAATCCGCCTAGATGCTCATATCCGCCTTGCTAATCCACGCAAATCAGAGTCGAGTTTGATTCTGCGGCGTGGTTTTAATTATTCACGCGGGTTTGACAAATCTGGACATTTAGATATGGGTTTGTTGTTTGTCTGTTTTCAGGCTGATTTAGAAAAGGGCTTTGTGACGGTGCAAAATCGCTTGATTGGGGAGCCACTGGAAGAGTATATTCGCCCCATTGGTGGTGGATATTTCTTCGCTTTACCTGGTGTCAAAGCTGTTGGAGGTTATCTCGGTCAGTCATTACTAGAAGTGTAGAATGATAAACAGTAAATTATTCAGACTTGAGTTAAAAGTCTGATTCACCCAATATGACCAGCAAATTTAGCACGAATCTATACTCCCCAGGCTTATTTGATATTACCCAAGATATCATCGGCACACTACCACTGAAACTAATTAAAGAGTGGTTGGAGAGTGAGCAAACCCCAGAAGCAGCCTTGAAGTTACTGGAACCGTATAAAGTCACAGGTTATAGCGTATCTTCCGACTCTGCTGGACTGACCAAGTTAACTAAGCAAAAGGGCTTGCTGGAAATATTGGCAATCATTAACCAGCCCAAAGAAATTGTCTACAGCTTTGGTAGTACCATTGGTGGCAAGGGAGTTGGTATTTGGGCTGCTGACAATACTCAAATGTTTTATCCGACATCCGTTAGGCCGGAAACTATTTTGTCTGCACTGCTAACGGTTCAACAGGAAATTAGTAAACGTTGCCAAATTAAAATTGGATTGGGCGCACATTATGGCGAATTTTACTACATTAACGGTGGATTGTATGGATTAGAAGCAGATGCGATCGAAGAGGTTGCTGAAAATGAAACCGAAGGTGGTGAGATAGTTATTAGCCAAGCCTTTTATGACCTATTGCCAGCTAACCACAATTTTACTATTACTCAAAGAAGCGAATTAGCAACAGAGATCGGCAATATTTTCCGCGTGGTAGATGGGCCAAGTTTACCTGATGTGCCGCCTTTGAATACCCAATATCCTATTCCCTATTCTGAAACTTTTTATGCTGACTTGGTAGCTTATGAAAGCCGACTGACTGATACTAACTTTGGTAAAGAGTTAGCAGATAAGTATTTGCAGAATAAAGTTGTTGTTCTAATTGAGCGGGAAAGTCAAGCGGCGGAAGTTCATGAAACTGCTTTATTTACTAATCTATCGCTTTCTGCTGTCATTAAAGATGTAGGATTGCGTCTTTTAGAGCAAAACCAAGGTACAGAAATCAAGGTAGTAGGTACTATCGGAATTTATACTTTTGATCAGGCTACTGTGGCGATCAACTTTGTCCAAGAATTACGCCAAGAATTTGCAGCCAAAGGTATTGCTACTCGGATTGGCATTGATGCAGGCCCGGTTTTAATTTTCGATTTAGCACTTGGTGGTAGAGACATTGCTGGGAACCCAGTCAACGTTGCTTCCAAAATGGCTCAAGATAAAGGTCAGTTTGGCAAGTTTTATCTGAGTAGCACGTTGAAAGAATTTTTGGATGTGAGCCAATTTACAGAAATTAAATATACAGTTTCTGGTGTCGAATTTACTATATATGAAGGTTAATTCAACTCTGCTCCCCGCGACGGTGGTTAGCAGCTTGTAATAACAGAGATTCCGCAAAAGCGATCGCATCACTTGCAGATTTACCACCAGTGAACTGCGCTAGTTCTTCCCGCTTAGTAGTTACCGCGATCGCAGGTGCTTGAGATTGTCTCAAAGCAATCTTAGTATAATGGTAGATATAAGTAAGTCGTTGGAAATAAACCAAATTATGTTACGAAACGTAAATAGGCTTAAAACCTTGACCAATGACAAAGGACAAAGGACAGCTCCAGCCAGTTAGCTTTAATTGCACCGACTTACTTAAGCCCAGTTTCTGAGCCGCAATGTTAAAGACTAAATCCTTTTTCTAGGTGAGCATTATGAGCAATAACCTTCCAGCAGACGCTGCAAAAGGTTTTAACTTAGCCGAGACTTCGATGAATAAGGAGTCGCCTTTTGGGGAAACTGACGGATTGCTCTTGTATAAAGAAGAGTGTAAGACTCCAGAATTCTTAAACTCATCCTTTTGCATACATCTATTTGGCGAACTAGTTGTTGTAGATCACTATGTACTGTTGTTTCCTGATTCAGAAACTCTTACAAACTACGCTGATACTCTGGTCAACTATGATGCCAAAATCACGGAAGGGCCAGGAAAATGGCCTGATGATTTTTGTCCAGAGCAAAACCTATTGCCCGAAGATGCTAGCATGTACTTTCTCTCAGCCTTAATGCCGTCAGGCATGATTTTGGTACTGCTTGCGCCTAATACGCCAGATGAACGGATCGCTAACTTATTCCAGAAGCGAGGTTTTAATACTGTCCATCACGTTGCAATTATTGTTGATGATATCTATGCAGCAGCAGAAGTATGGCAGAACAAGGGCTTTATTCCTCTGTCTATGACTCCTCAAGAAGATGGCTCCTTGTGCCAATGGTTTTTTCGCAACTGGGCAGGCCAAATTATAGAACTAATCTGCCGCCGATGGATGGGTAGAGAGACTTTTTCCTGCGATAACATCGCTGGTTTACGCCTTTCAGAATTGGCAGCCTAAACTCGTCAGTATAATTCGTAATTGAGAATAGTGATGCTACACGCTTTTATATCTCCATTGATTAATCAAGTTACTCTCTACCATTAATTACGAATTACGAATTAACGCCGTGTGCAACTTTCTCTCAAAGAAAATCGGCGGGAATCCCATCCCAACAAGAGGGGTGGGAGGATTAGCCGCTCGCCTCCAAAGTCATTAGAGACGCGATTAATCGCGTCTATCATTGGTCATTGGTACTAATGACCAATGACTAATGACTAATGACTTCGATTTCCCCCCGGCTTCAAGCCGGGGGATGAAACCCCCAACCCCTTCGCTACTAGCGTTGGGGAGCAAGAATCAAAGCCTCTCGACCCTTGCCTAACGGCAGGCTGACGCCAACGGGGAGAGAAATGGAAGCGGGGTTTTAAGAATAAGTTCACATCGCGTGAATTAGTAATTATTTGGTCAAGTTTGCTCCCCGCGACGGTGGTTAGCAGCTTGTAATAACAGAGATTCGGCAAAAGCGATCGCATCACTTGCAGATTTACCACCAGCTAACTGCGCTAATTCTTCCCGGCGTGTGCTTAAATTATCCAAGGTAGTAACTCTGACAACGGTACGCTGCTCGGCGTTGTCATTGTTGGCTTTTTTACCTTTGCCTTGATTGATAGTTTGTTTATCCACGCGAAAATGGCGATCGGCCATTGCCGCAACTAAAGGCTGGTGGGTAACACATAATACTTGATTGCGTTGACTTAGCTGATGTAATTTTTCCGCGATCGCTTGGGCGACTCTTCCCGAAACCCCGACATCAATTTCATCAAAAACCATTGTCCCAGCTACATCAACCTGAGAAAAACAAGCTTTCAGCGCCAGTAAAAAGCGGCTCATTTCCCCACCAGAGGCAATTTCCGTTAAAGGTTGTAGTGGTTCTCCAGGGTTGGAACTAAACATAAAGGTAATTTTATCTGCTCCCATCGCAGTTGGGAAAGTAGGCACTATTTCAACCAGAAACTTTACCTTTTCCATCGCTAGGGGCTTGAGTTGAGCTATCAAACGTGATTCTAAATTAGCAGCCGCCTGACTCCGCAGTTGAGTTAACTGATTAGTAGCTTGGGTGAGTTTTTCAAAACACGCCTTTTCTTGCTGTTCCAAGTTTTCGATAGATTGTTCACTGTCGTTAAGTTGGGCTAATTCCTCTTGGATACGTTGGTAATAAGCGATCGCTTCTTTTAGTGTCGGCCCATACTTGCGGCAAATTTGCTTTAATTCCTGAATCCGTTCTTCCACCTCTAACAACCTCTGGGGATCGGCTTCCAAACCATCACCATAAGCATTAATCTGCCTTCCGACTTCCATTACCGCCGCTTGCGCGTCCCGCACCAATTCCAATAGGGGTTGCAGTTGCGTATCATATTCCACCATGTGATTTAATGTCACTTCACTGTCTCCCAATAAATCTGCGGCGGCGGGAGTTTCATTATCGTTTTGATACAAAGCTTGATAAACTTTGTAACTCATTTGTTGCAAATCGACGACATGATTCAGGCGTTCCCGTTCTTGTCCCAACTGTTCCAATTCATTAGCTTCGCCCAGATTAGCTGCTCCCAATTCTTGCACTTGATAGGTGAGCAAATCGAATTGTTGCAACCGTTCCCGTTCTGATGTCCGGCGTTTTTCTAGTGCTAGATGTGCCTGTTGGTAAGTACTGAAGCTCTTAGCGACCTGATGACGCTGCTGCATTAGAGAGTCGCCGCCATATAAATCTAACCAGTCGCGGACTTGGGCAGATTGTCCCACCTGCACCGTTTGACCTTGGGCTGTGATTTCCACCAAGCGATCGCGCATTCCTCCCATAATTTGCCGATTTACCAACACGCCATTCACTCGCGATCGGCTGCGGATATTACTAGTAGTCGCTGTGATTTCTCGGGTAATTACTACGGAATTTTCATCAAGCAAATCTATTTCTTGTTCGGTCAACCAAGCAGCTAGGGGAGCGTTTGAAGTGAAAGTCGCTTCTACCATCGCCCGACTTGTCCCCGTGCGAATGACTCGACTAGAGACTTTACCACCCAAAGCAGCATCAATGGCATCCAAGATAATCGATTTTCCAGCGCCGGTTTCACCTGTTAACACATTTAGTCCCGCGCCAAATTCCAATTCCAGTTGGTCAATTAGGGCAAAGTTTTCAATTCGCAGGCAAAGCAACATCAAGCCAAATTCTCCATGAGGGCAGATGCCGGATACTTCCAACTTACTAGACAATAAGTATTATCTGTCAGCAACTAGCAATATTTAACTACTATTGAACTAGTATGCCCATTTAAGTTTAGCAGACCTATTGGTAGTGGGATGAGGGAGATGAGGGGGATGAGGGAGATGAGGGGGATGAGGGGGATGAGGGAGATGAGGGGGATGAAGGAGACAAGGAGAATAACCAATGCCCAATGCCCAATGCCCATTCCCCACTCCCCACTCCCCACTCCCCACTCCCCACTCCCTCAACATATTGTTACAATACTTAACGTGATCGTTCTGACTGGTGGCCTTCTTCATGATTGTTAAGACACTTCCCCCTAGTTCCCAACCGATTCAGGAAGACCGTCCCAACGGCACAAATCGCCGAGGTGAACTGGACGTTATTGATATAGTGCCAGAAAAAAATGGTACACAAGACTTGGTTGTGCAATCACCAAGACTCTTAGCCGCGCAAAAGGTGAGGACAACTGCCCAACCTGAGACGCTTTACGATCCCGTGGGCATAGCGGCGCATTACCAAAATAGACCTCTGCAAGTTGTAGGGCGGATTTTCGCTGTGTTGAGGCCGACTCTATCTTTTGCTTTTGGGTTGTGGTCGGATGGTAAACGGGGAGTTGTCGTCAAAAATGATCGCCGCCGAGCCACTCAGCTACGAATATTGCTGACCCAACTGGGGCCTGCTTACATCAAAATTGGACAAGCTTTGTCCACCAGACCGGATCTGGTTCCTCCCGTATATTTAGAAGAATTAACTAAGCTACAAGACCAATTACCGCCTTTTCCCAACGAAATTGCTTACCAGTTTATTAAAGAAGAACTAGGCGCACCTCCAGAAGAGGTTTACGCTGAACTCTCCGCCCAGCCAATTGCTGCGGCTTCATTGGGGCAAGTCTATAAAGGTAAGCTAAAAACTGGTGAAGAAGTCGCCGTTAAAGTCCAACGCCCTGACTTAAGAGAGCGGATTGCCATTGACTTGTATATTTTGCGTAAGCTGGCTGCTTGGGTGCAGAAAAAGGTCAAACGGGTCAGAAGTGACTTAATTGGGATTCTCGATGAATTAGGCGATCGCATTTTTGAAGAAATGGACTACATCCATGAGGGTGAAAATGCTGAACGATTCTTTGAATTATACGGTCATATCCAAGACATCTATGTACCAAAAATTTACTGGGAATATACCAATCGTCGCGTCTTGACGATGGAGTGGATTAACGGCATCAAATTAACCCAGACAGAAGAAATTAAAGCCCAAGGCATAAATGCTCGTTACTTAATTGAAGTGGGTGTACAGTGTTCCCTGCGCCAATTGCTAGAACACGGATTTTTCCACGCTGATCCGCACCCTGGTAATTTGTTAGCAACACCAGATGGTAAATTGGCTTATCTCGACTTTGGGATGATGAGTGAGATTCAGCCAGCACAGCGTTATGGTTTAATTGAAGCGATCGTCCACGTCGTTAACCGCGACTTTGAAGGATTAGCAAAAGATTACGTTAAGTTGGATTTCTTATCACCAGAAACCGATTTAACACCAATTATCCCAGCTTTTGCGAGAGTCTTTGCTGATGCTGAAGGAGCCAGTGTTGCCGATCTTAATATTAAAAGCATCACCGATGAACTATCGGCTTTGATGTATGAATATCCTTTCCGCGTACCGCCCTACTACGCCTTAATTATTCGCTCCCTCGTGACGCTCGAAGGTATTGCAATATTTATAGATCCCAACTTTAAAGTTCTGAGTGAAGCTTATCCTTACGTTTCTAAACGCCTGTTAACAGACCCAGCACCGCAATTAAGAGCATCATTGCAAGATTTGCTATTTAAAGATGGCAGATTTCGCTGGAACCGTTTAGAAAACTTATTACGAAATGCGCGTAATAGTCAAGATTACGACTTTAATTTAGTGCTGAATCAGGGGATAGAATTTCTGTCATCTGAACGCGGTGCTTTCATTCGTGACAAGTTAGTAGATGAATCTGTTAACGGACTCGATGCTTTAGGTAAAAATGTTTTGCATAACTTCACTTCCCTGTTGCGGGAACGAGTAGGCTTGACAGCAGTTAATAAAACTCCGTCGGCGACAGTTGAGCAACAACAAACCTTGGAGCATATCAAACGTATATTGGGTATTCTACGAGAAACAAAAGGCTTTGACCCAGTGGAACTTGTACCCCAAATTGCCCAGTTATTGGTAAATTCCGATGTCCAACGTTTGGGTCAACAAATTGCTAACCGCTTCACGCAAAAGGCTGTAGCCAGGTTAATTCGACAATTATTGGCATCGTAGTAAAAGTTATGAGTTAAAAACTTTCTTTAACTCATAAATTAACATGAATTCGACGGTTGATATAGTGTTTGTCTGATTACTTACTTAAATCCGAAGAACCCCACCCCGCCAAAGCTACGCTTCGTCTCCCCTCCCCGCTCTTCGAGAGGGGATTAACAGAGTATGTTCAGTTTAATTCTCCTGCCTGTAGAGGCAGCACGTTTTGTGTCAGGGTAAAATCCCCGTTATAAAACGTAATTGCGAATTGGTTTAAGGGGTGGGGTGCAATGTTCAGTGGAAATCATAACTAAGGGACTTCCAAGAAATAAATTATCGAAAAAAACGAACCACTCCAGACGCAGAGAAGCCAGTGCGTTGGGCGGGTTCCCCGACTTGAAGCAACTGGCGCAACACAGAGAGAAGAGAAATAGAGAGGATTTTTGCGTCAGTTTTGGGATATTTTTTTATTTGGAAGTTCCTAATGATCCGAACATGATATGATGTAGTATTTGTCTAGAAAATCGTAGGTTGGGTTGAGGAACGAAACCCAAGATTTTGCGAGGTTTGTTGGGTAACGCATTGCCTCAACCAAACTTACGAATATTTTTAACCGAGCAGTATTGCAACTCTTCCAGCTTTTCTAAGACCTTACTAGCACTTTGGACAACGCTTTCTTCATTAGTTTTGCATTCGACTTCAGGACGGAGTGGTATTTCATAAGGATCATCAATACCAGTGAAGTGCTTAATCTCCCCGGCTCTTGCTTTTTTATATAACCCTTTTACGTCTCGCTGTTCACAAACTTCTAATGATGCATTGACGTAAACTTCAATGAAATATGGAATATTTTGGCGCACTTGTTCCCGAATTTCACGGTACGGTGAGATCGCCGAAACCAATACAATTACATTATTTCTGGTCAGAAGGTGAGCCACAAAGCCAATGCGCCGAATATTCTCTTCTCGATCGTCTTTACTGAAACCCAACCCTTTGCATAGGTTTTGACGTACTGCGTCACCATCCAGAACTTCAACTCTGTATCCCTGTATCCGCAGTTCCTTCTCTACAAATTGACAGATGGTAGTTTTTCCTGCACCACTCAGACCAGTGAACCATACTGTGACACCATACTCTTGTTGTCTCATCCTATCTCCGCCGTAGATTTCAAATGGCATACCAAAAAAAAGTAAAACTGGTGTAGTTAAGTATCAGAAAGAAAAACGAACCGCAAAGGACGCGAAGAAAGAAGTTAAAAGGGTTTGGCACAGCCTTATAAAGAAATGGTATTAACTACAATTTAGATATTTTTTTAATTGGAAGTCTCTTATAGGCCAATACAGTTCAGTTAAGCATTTCTTCCTTTGCGTCCTTTGCGGTTCGTTAAATTGACTTTGACAAAGAGTTTTAGCCTTAACCCAAGCGTATTGTCTTATAGGTAACACAATTGCAAACTTTTAACTTTCTTCTTGGGGATAAACATTTTTCTCACGTTTGAGGCTTTCTTCTAAGGCTTGAATTTGTTCACGACGAGCTTCCAATTCTAAGGAACGTCGCGCTAAGTCTTGGTTTTGCAACGTCAGGGATTGTCGCCAATGTTCGGCTCGTTCAGCTTCCTGCTGCAAAAATTCTGGGGTAATGCCAATGGTGAGGTAGCTTTGTACAAGATGGAGTACCCAGTTGGTGGCGTCTTCTATTCTTTCAATGTCGCCTGTAGAGGAAAGTTCCACTAGAATAAGCAAGTTCTCACTCATAATCTTTCCCTTTCCCAACAGAATAAAAGCTTCTTCGGGAATTATCGCCCACAAGTTATCAGCTTCTTGACGCGCCAACAAGCGTAACTGGTGCTGGTCTAAAAAATCGTTTTTACGCACCTGAGCTAGATATCGCATGAGGGTCGCTTCGCTCCAATTAAAAATTAAAAATTAAAAATTAAAAAAAATTTAATAAAAAAATAAGTGCCAGAATTGATATTTGGATCTTGTTAATTCGTAATGGGTAATTGGGAGTTATTAAGACTCCCACTACCCATTACAGTTATCCTAAACCACGCAGGCGATCGCGCAAAATTTCTGTTTGCTTCTGTGCTTCCGCTAAGGCATCCCGCGCCCCTTGCACCACGTCGGCTCTAGCTCTATCCACAAAACTAGGATTGTTTAATCTGGCACTCAGGGATTGAACTTCTGCATCAGCTTTACTCAGGCTTTTCTCTAGTTTGGCACGCACAACTTCAGTATCTACTACCCCGCTCAGAGGAATTAGCACTTGTATTGTACCAATCACACCAGCGATCGCATTTTCTGATTCTTGTGGTTGTTCTAATTCTGTCTGCGGGAAAAATCGGCTCCATAACCTTTGTCTAGATTGAGCAGTTAGTAAATTTTGGCTGACAAACCAAGCTGTATAACCAAAACCAACTAGTTCAAAGAAAGTTCCGACAATGGGAGTCTCATCAATGGCATTTCCCACAGCTAAACCCAATTTACCAAAAACAATCGCCACAATAATTAAACCAATTGTCTTCAAAGCTCTTTGAGGTTTTTTAGCAGCAACAGTTTGGTTTTCTGGCTTGTCAGTAATAGTTAAAGTCTCAACTTTCGCCAAATCTTTAATATAACCCTGTCCAGCAATGAGGATTTCTCGCTCCTTCTCGCTTTCAGTTTGCAAATTCGCTGTCACTTTTACCCCTGGTTTAATATCCGCCTCTGCACGCAAATTCCGAATTGTGCGGATAGTAGCAATCAACAATTCAAACTGTTCTTCTAATGCTGAATCAATTAGGTTTGCATCCACCTGGGGATAGATTTGTAACGGTAAAGTTTGCGGTACCGTTGGTTGTTGGGTGAGAGTCTGCCAAATTTCCTCGGTAATATGCGGCATGAAGGGATGAAGTAATTTCAAAATCCCTTCCAGCACGTAGCCAAGAGTTTGCTGTGCTACCCGCCGCGATGCGGGATCTGCATCTGGCTGAAGGCGAGATTTCACCAGTTCAATATACTGATCGCAGAAATCACCCCAAATAAACTCGTAGAGTCCTTTTGCTGCTTCCCCTAAACCGTAATTATCGATGTAATTGGTGGTTTGTTTGACAACTTGATGATACCGCGAGAGAATCCAGCGATCGCTCAATTCTATAGCTACTGGGTTTCCCAATTGTTGCGGCGTTTGTCCATCCAAATTCATCATCACAAACCGGGCAGCATTCCACAACTTATTAGTAAAGTTGCGAGACGCTTCTACAGATGCCGATTCATCCTTTTTGCGATCGTATTCCAATCTGATATCTTGACCCGCACCAGCCACTTCCCTAATTAGGGTATACCGTAGAGCATCAGTACCATATTTGTCAATTAATAACAATGGGTCAATACCATTACCTTTGGTCTTAGACATCTTCTGACCTTTTTCATCCAGCACCAAGCCGTGGATGTAAACCGTTTGGAAAGGCATTTCTCCCGTCAAATGCCCAGCCATCATTGTCATTCTGGCTACCCAGAAAAAGATGATGTCAAAGCCTGTCACCAAAGTGGTAGTCGGGTAATAAGTTGCTAAATCCTGAGTTTGTTCTGGCCAGCCCAAAGTCGAAAATGGCCAGAGTCCAGAAGAAAACCAGGTATCTAACACATCTGGGTCTTGTTCTAAGTTGACATTTTCACCAAATTGCGCTTTAGCTTTTTCCCAAGCTTCAGTTTCCGATTTCGCCACCACAAACGGCGTGTTATCGGTAATTTGCCCAGCCGTTTCACTGACAGCGTACCAAGCCGGAATTTGGTGTCCCCACCATAATTGACGAGAAATACACCAATCTTTGAGTTTTACTAGCCAATCACGATAGACCTTTGTCCAGCGTTGGGGGACAAACTCTGGGGAAGTTTGCTGGTCGAGGAATTCGAGAGTGTTGTCAGCGAGGGGGCGAATTTTGACAAACCACTGAGTCGAGAGGAGGGGTTCAATAGGTACTTTACCGCGATCGCTGTAGGGAACGGTATGCTTATAATCTTCTATCTTCACCAGAAAGCCATCTGTTTCCAGGCGAGAAACCACATTCTTTCTAGCAACAAAGCGGTCTTGTCCTTGAAACTCCCCGGCATTGGCGTTGAGAGTGCCGTCTTTATTCATAATATTGATCAACGGCAGATTGTGACGCTTACCCATATCAAAATCGTTCGGGTCATGGGCGGGAGTCACTTTCACGCAACCCGTACCGAAAGTGGGATCAACAAATTCATCGCCAATGATCGGAATTTCTCGTTGTAGAATCGGCAGAGTTAAAGTTTTGCCAATGAGATGTTTGTAGCGATCGTCATTGGGATTAACTGCTACTGCCGTATCACCCAGCATCGTTTCTGGTCTAGTTGTCGCCACCTCTACAAAACCAGAACCATCGGTGAGGGGATAGCGGAAGTGCCAGAGATTCCCATTCACCTCTTGATTTTCTACTTCCACGTCAGACACAGCCGACTGCGAAGCTGGACACCAGTTAACTAAATATTCACCACGATAAATTAACCCTTCCTCGTAAAGACGAGTAAACGCCTCGACAACAGCTTTAGATAAACCCTCATCCAGGGTAAACCTTTCCCGTGACCAGTCCACCGAGACACCCAAGCGTCGTAGCTGATTCAGAATCGTTCCCTCAGACTCCGCCTTCCATTGCCAAGCGCGTTCTAGGAATTGTTCGCGTCCCAACTCGTAGCGAGTCTTACCCTCTGTTTTGAGTTGCCTTTCCAGCATAGTATGCACAGCAATGCTGGCGTGGTCAGTTCCGGGTAGCCACAGGGTATTGCGCCCCTGCATCCGGTGGTAGCGCACGAGGGTATCAATCAACGCACTTTCAAAAGCGTGACCCATGTGCAAGCTGCCGGTGACATTCGGCGGTGGAATGACGATGCAGTAGGGTTCGCCGCCTTTGTTGGGGTCAGCTTTGTAAACTTGGTTGTCTTCCCAGAATTTTTGCCACTTGGCTTCAGTGGAAAAGGGGTCGTAGAGACTGGGGAGATTGGGAATGGTTGCGGTCATGCGGGGCAAACTAAGGAAGGACTTTAATAAATTTTGCCACAGGGTTGGAGAGGGATTGATGGAAACGAACCGCAGAGGCGCAGAGAACGCGGAGCGAAGAGAGTTGGGAGAGGAGATGAATCGGCTTACGGGAGAGGTGATTGGGGCGGCAATTGAGGTGCATAGAGTGTTGGGGGCAGGGTTTTTGGAGGAGGTGTATAAGGAAGCGCTGATTATAGAATTTTTAAGGCGTGGGATACCTCATGAGTTTGAGAAGTCGGTAACAGTGAATTACAAAGGACATGAAGTAGGTAAAGGTAGATTAGATTTTCTAGTTGCCAATCGTCTAATTTTGGAATTGAAAGCTGTTCAAAATTTAGCCCCAATCCACGAAGCTCAAGTCCTCTCATATCTTAAAATGACTCATTACCCCCTAGCTCTGCTCATCAACTTTAACGTCCCCTTCCTTAAAGACGGCATCAAACGTATTATCTTCTCTTCTTAACTCCTCTCTGTGTCCTCTGCGCCTCTGCGGTTCGTTCCCCAAATGCAGGTGTACGCACAAAATTCCTTGAATTACCTCTTGTACAACTTCTTTACTTAAGCTGCCATCTACCCGAACAATTCGTGAAGGATAGGATGTTGCTAAATGTGCATATCCTTCTTGAACGCGCCGATGAAAAGCGATTGTCTCCTGTTCAATCCGGTCTAGTCCGACTTTGCCTAAGAGTTTGCGAGAAAGTCCCACTTCCACATCAACATCTAACCAAATAGTTAGGTCACTTTCTAAGCCACCAGTAGCAATATAGTTAAGCTGATTGATTAAACTCATGTTAAGACCCCGACCATATCCTTGGTAAGCAATGGTAGAGTCAGTGTAGCGATCGCATAAAATATATTTCCCGGCTGCAAGATTTGGTTTGAGTTCTTGTTCAACGTGTTGCGATCGGTCAGCAGCATACAACAAAAGTTCTGTTACTTCTGCAACTGGTTTATCTTCTGCCTTTTCTAGTAGCAAGCGGCGAAGATGTAAGCCTAACTCTGTTCCTCCTGGTTCACGAGTTACAACCACAGAAACACCCAGACTTTCCAACCACTCAGCACAAAGCTGCATTTGGCTGGTTTTACCACAGCCTTCTACCCCTTCAAATACAATTAATTTGCCACTCATGCTTTTTTATCAGAAGAATTCAGAACTCAGGAGTCAGGAGTCAGAATGAATTCTGTACGAGATTCTTGAGTTTTAATGTTTGATTCCCTTAAACCGTTCTTGTGCCACTTGAAATGCTTCTTGCATTACCAATTGAATTTTCTGGGGATCGGGTTTCTTACCTCCCATTAAATCACCAAAGTAAACGCAGGCTGCTTCCCCTAGTGCCCAAGTATAGGCGGCTGCCCAAGAAGCTGCGATCGCACTGCCAAAACCTGGTATAAATTTAATTAACTCTCGTGCAATAGCCTGTGCTAAAAAACCACCTGCGATCGCACTGACAACGCCTCCTGCCTGAGATGGCGTAATTGTCTGCCCATATAATTTACCCAACAGACCCACCATTGATACTTGCAAAGCAGTGAGTACCGGCATTGTGGCAAACGGCAGAGGTACAGCCGCGAGGGTGGCAGACATAATCGCAAATGGCAAAATATAACGGCGTGCAGCATCTCGGTAAAGGTTGCCAATTTTCTTCCCAGCTTCTTCTTGATCTAAAAGCTGATAAATCGCCTGCGCTTCTGCTTGTGGGAGTAGTTCTGCTAAGGAATCTCGCAGTGCTTCTAAGCCATAAAATACCGGAGTGTAGCCATCTTCTTCTAAGGTAAAGTCAATGAGTACAGAGTGGTTAGTTATGCCGACGAAGGCTTGTTGCATTGCGGCAAATGCGCGGTTGACTTCCTGATAATCTGGCGGATAGGCGGGATGATCGATGATATCGGCAGGATAAACCTCATGCAAGCAGGTAACTACCAAGAGACAGGGAATGTCTGGATATTGCTGACGCAACTGTTTAGCAATTTGTCGTAGCGTCTCAGTTGCAAAATCATTGATTTTAACTGTCAGAAGCAGGATTCTGGCGGAACGAGTCTCTTTTTGTAAATCGCCAGCTAATTCCTGAATGATGACGTAAGTATCTTGTTTAACATCACCCAGCCCCACCGTATCAGTAAAAATCAGTAACGGCAGGTCATTGGAAGGATAGGCATAGCGCTGGGTATGTTGCGTGTGGGGGCGAAATCCCTGACCGACAATTTCGGCAGAAACTCCCGTCAATCCCCTGACAATAGAACTTTTTCCGGCTTGGGGTTTACCAATTAGCAGCGCTTCTGTAGTTGGTAGTTCGGCTCGGATTTTCTCTAAAATGTCTGCAACCTGAGCCTCGCTCACACTAAACCATTCAACAACTGTCTGTGCCAGTTGTTCTACGGGTAGGAGTTGCGTTAGACGTGTTGTTGCATTATTCCAGACACCACCAATGCGGTTTGTCCAGGAATTATCGACCGACTTGGTAGTTGCTCCATCGGTCGGTTCACTCAATTGCTGAGAATCAGTTGACGGTGAGTCAGCATCGCGTTGCTCAGTCATTTCCATCCAAACGGTAGATAGCTGTCTTTAATTTAGGACACTTCATGGTGTTTAAGATTGAAATTGTTGACATAGAAAACCCTTTTACTCATCTTATAGCGATTCTCAAAGGGATAACTAGTACCGTTAGTAGTGTTATAAAGTTGGGCGATCGCGTTTTTTAATTACCTTTACCGTCTTGCTTCTTTAAGGAGACACTGGCTCCTCACTATGTCTCCATGTTTTAAATCACACGCTGACTCCGAAGTATCTGTTATCACAGATCACCAACTTTGAGTGAGATGTTATCCTATGTTCGGCTTGCTTTTCCTAATTAAGATCACTTCGCTTATTCCCTTTGGGGTTGGACTAATTAACCCAAAACTGGTGCTTCGTGGAGAAAAACGCACTCGGCGTAAAAGCTCTGAGGTTTATCTGTCCGCGTTTGTGCTTTCCTTTGTTGGAATGATCGTCTTTGTTCCAAAGCCTGAGCCAGCAGTGGTAATCGCACCAGCAATAAAATCAAAGTTATAACTATGTCATTGCAAAGGTAGCGGTAGTGGTAGCGTCTCCTAGAGAAGTGAAGTGAAGCAATTACAAGGGTTGTGAGCTTTTTATATTTTGTTACATAATTAGGTTGATTTGTGCATATCTACTTATTTCAAGCGATCGCAACATCGATAAATTATGAGTGCGAACTTTGACGATACTATCCTCAAGTACTTTTGTAACCTAGAAGATCCCAGAATTGAGCGTACTAAACAACATCAATTGGTAGATATTTGAATCTTTTAGATAGAGATAAAACGGTGCGTGGAAGTGTTGCGATGAAAAGATATCGCGCAGGTTTAGATAACAACTACCTACTTCAAGTTATTGCAGCCATTTAAGTCTTCTCTCACGTCAAAAATTTAGCTATAAATGGTAGTTTTAGGTTGACTAAACAATTTTTTTATGAAGATGTTGCCGTAAATACACAACTTTACAGTTTGATAAATCGGCAAATACATCTGGAAATTACAACTCATAAAATTGGTTATTTGTCAAATAAAATTAGATGCGTTTGCCCTGGAATTTTCCCCCTTCCCTAGCAGGGAAGTGGGCTAGGGGGTTAGGTCACTCGATGATTTTTCCACATGACGTGAAAAGTCTGGTTAACAAGCTGCAAAACTTGCACCTCTTCTTGTGGGGAAATTAATGTTTTACCTATCGGGAGAACAGCTAAGGCATTGGTTTGAGCTAAATTAATTAAATTGCCGGAACTGTGACTACCACCAGCTTTATGAAATTCGTAACCTCCATCAATTAAATGCAATTTACCCCAAAGGTAAGTTTCATGCTTGCCGTCCGATCGCAATTCATCATGCGATCGCACTTTCAAAAATACTGGTTCCCAACCTTCAGTAATTCCCGAAAGTTTCTTGATTGCTGGTAGCACAAACCGCCAAAAAGTTACTAAAACAGCACCAGGGTTTCCTGGTAAACCAAAGTAGAGTGGGGAGTGGGGAGTGGGGAAGGTGGCGACAGTGAGGGGTTTTCCTGGCTTTATCTGTACAGCACGAATGTGGATTTTTGCTCTTAATGACTCTAAAATTTTGTCAACATAATCATAATCTCCCACTGAGACACCACCAGAAGAGAGAACTATATCAGCGATCGCAACGGCGTGGGTAATGACTTTCTCTAGAGCAACTGGATCATCCTTTACAATACCTAAAATTAACGGTTCTGCCCCACTTTGTCTTACTAAAGCTGCGATCGCATACTGATTAGAATCCACAATTTGCCCTGATTGCAACGGTTGATCAACTGATACCAACTCATCACCAGTAGAAAAAATTGCCACACGCGGATGACGATAAACACTTAATTGCGGACATTGTGCTGCTGACAATACGGCAATTTCTGGGGCATTTAACTTAATTCCTGCTGGTAATAATTGTGTTCCAGCTTGATAAAAAGATGCTTTATGTCTGACAAATTCTTGTGGTTTTGGCGCATCCAGGATAAATACGCGGTTTTCTTGCCGATGTGTCTTCTCTTGCATAACTATAGTATCTGCACCTGCTGGCATCACCGCACCTGTGAAAATCCTTGCTGCTTGTCCTGGCTGAATCGTAGACTTTGGCTGATAACCAGCCGGAATTTCTTCAATAATTTCTAAAACGGCTGGTTGTTCGGTGCTAGAGTGCTGTACATCTTGATAGCGAACTGCGTAACCATCCATTGCCGAATTATCCCAATGGGGAAAATCTAGCGAACTGGTGACAGAGGTTGCCAAAATGCGACTATCGGCTGCCAATAAATCGACAACTTCTGTATCCCGTTGATCATCCAACGGCTGCACCAAATTTAAAATAATTGCTTCTGCATCGCTGACTGATAACATAGCGATCGCCTCCGACTTTTTACATTTATTCCTGTAAAGTAACACTGACCACTCAATCAAGAGAGCATTTTGTTCTAATGATTCTGAGTTGTTGAAAGCTGCTTAATTTTATTGCTTGATTTTGGAGGTTGTTTTTTTGTCTTATTTATACCCCCTAAACGCTTACGTCAAGAGTAACTTGGATCATCTCTACCAATACCTAATTCTCTTAGCTTGGCTTTGACACTTGCCCAGTCTTGACCACAGTAGTAGTATTTTTTCTCTAGTAAGTTTACCAAATAGTATCCTATCTTCCCACCATTAATCCGAAATAATTCAACAACAACTTTCTTTTTAGTTGTACCGAACATGAATTCTATATCACCCTCATTTGGCAGATTCAGTGGGTTATAAAAGGTTTTACCTCTAATAAAATGCCAATAAGATTTTTCGGGGGTAATTTTACGTTCGATAATTCGGTATTTAATAGGATGAATTATTTTTTTCATAGAAACTTCTTAAGAGTTAAACTTTTTCTGTTTGAGGGTAAATCCCAAACTACATACTGCTAGCAAACCTATAATTATGCTTCCTTCGGGGACTTTGGATACCTGAACTGAATTGTTACTTAAATCTAGTATTTGCTTTGTGCCTGCTACATTTCTGTTGTTAAAACCAAATTCTTTAGGTAGAACCTCGTCACTAAAACCTTCATCTATGAGTGCGAGATTATTATTAAGCCATGTGTCAGCAGGAAGCTCATCATCCTTGCCTAGATCAAAGGGGCCAAAAATTTGCTCTTTAGTGCTATCAAAGTTGAATCTGAAAAAGCTGTAGTTAGATACCCCACTAAGTACAGGAGTAAAACTATTGATGAGATTACTCAAGGGATCAAAGAAGGAAATTGAGAGAGACTGCAAGTTCTTCGTAGCTCCCAAACCTGTTTCAGAAATGACGCTTGGAGCAGTCGTTGTATCGTAGTTAAATGAACCTTTAGCTGAATAACCAGTGTTTCCTTTCCAGCTAAAGTTGAACTCCGCAGCATCAGCTAGGTTGTTGGTGGTTATAGCGATCGCCAAGGCTAAAGCAGTAGTCGTTACCAGACTAATAGGTGTTTTCGTAAACAGATGTGTCATAGATACAACTTCCAAATTAATTAAAATAGTCCAGACAAAAGTTTTACCTTTTCTTAGTACACGTTACCGCGAAAAAGGATCGAAAATAAAAACTGCGATCCTATCTAGACACGTTTCATTCAAAAAGTGAATTCCTTACCTCATTTCTGGTGGACTGTACTAAGTAAGTCGACGAGTAAATTTTTCAGTATATAACTAAATGTTAATAAAAGCTTGACAAATGATTCATTCAATAATAGCAAGTAAAGATTAACTTTCTTTGGCACTCAATCTTAAATCTTAAAAGGAAAAGCTATTCACAAATGAACGATTACGCCCTTGTGCTTTTGCTTGGTAGAGAGCTTGATCGGCTGCTTTGATTAGATCAAGAGTAACCAAATCAGTAACAGGTATTACTGTCGCAATTCCTATACTCAGCGTGATACATTGCTTTACAGTCGATGCAGTATGCGAAATATTCATCTGTTGGATAGCTTCATGAATTTGTTGGGCAATATTAATAGCTCCATCCCTGTCAGTATCTGGTAAGATAACAGCAAATTCTTCTCCTCCGTAACGAGCAACCAAATCTGTCGAACGTTTAACAGTTCGTTTGATAGTTTGGGCAACGAGAGTTAAACAAGTATCTCCAGCAGTATGACCATAAGTATCGTTATATTGTTTGAAATAATCAATATCACATAGGAGTAATGAGAGAAAACATTTTTTCCGTAGGAGATCGTGCCAGATGTGATTCAGATTGATATCGAAAACTCGTCGATTGCCAATCTGAGTTAATTGATCAACCATTGCAAGATTTTCCAACTGCTGATTGGCAAGCTGTAACTGTTCACAAAGTTGTGATTGCTGGATAGCGATCGCCACTTGTGTTGCTAATTGCTTAAGTAGTTCACTTTCCCAAAGTTGCCACTCACGAGGAGTGCGGCAATGATGTGCAATTAACAAACCCCAAAGACCATCGCCTTGTAAAATTGGTACAATCAGCTTGGCTCTCACTTGCAACTGTTTCAATAACTCTAGATGACAAGCAGTTAATCCGGCGGTGTAGATGTCTGGAGTAACTTTGATCATACCCTGTTGATAAGATTGTCGTCCCTGCGTCTCCACAAAGTAGGTGTCTGTAATTTCCATATTCAGGATTGTCTTCCAGCCTTCTGCCACAGACTCCGTGACAACGATACCACTCCAATCGGCATTCATGCGGTAAATAATCACGCGATCGGTTTGCAAAAAATGTCGCACCTCGGCAACAGTTGTATTCAAAATTTCATCTAAATCTAACGACTGGCGGATGTGTTGAGCGATCGCAAAAACCATACATTCTCGTTTTGTCTGGTTTTGGAGTGCAAGTTCTATCTGTTTACGTGCTGTGATATCTGTAAATGAGGCAACGACTGCATAGGGTTTTGATTCATTGAGTCGAAACAATGGTTGAGAATTAATGGAAATCCAAGTTAAGCTGCCATCAGGTTTGTAAACCCCCATGACGACATTAAATTTTGGTTGTTCGGTGCGTAAAGTGACGATGGCGGGATGGGTTTCTCCTGGAAAAGGAGTACCATCTTCATGAATGGCTTTCCATAGCGGATCGATGGAAGTTCGCCCCATCATTTGCTCAGTATTTAGCCCTAAAATTTTTTCTGCACTTTCGTTACAGGCGGTAATGCGTCCATCAGCTTGTTGCAGTACGATACCTTCTGCCATTGCTGTAATGACAGAACGATAACGTTCTTCGCTTTCTCTGAGTGCAATTTCTGTACGTAAGCGATTGCTGATGTCTTCAAAAATATATAACCTGCCAAAGTACTGATCTCGACTATCCCGAATCTGGCTGGAGAAACGCCGAATTGTGCGCCCATCTACAAATAGAATTTCATCCTCAACTGTGGAACGATTCTCTTCAGACTGCAACGGTTTACAAGATTCAGCAAATGCTGTTAAATCTGCAATTAATGGTAGACAATCAGGAATGATATCATTGTTTTTCAGTTCACCAATTCGCATCTGGGTTTTCAAGTGTTCAATACCCCAAATTTCACAGAAGCGATCATTAAAATAAAGAATTTTGTCTGTACGGTTGTCAACAACATAGAATCCCAACAAAGAAGTGTATGTCATGGAGCGCAGCAAAGCTTGTTGCCAGCGCAACTCGTCTTCCGCACGCTGGCGTTCTTTGAGAGCAGATTGCTGAAGAACGATTCCAAGTTGTGTTGCTACCAGTTGTAGAAACTCAATTTCTAAATAACTCCATTGGCGGGGACTATCGCACTGGTGAGTAATTAGTAAACCCCACAATTGAGGAGATGAACTAGAAATTCCATACATCTCATGATTATTTACTAAAATTGGTACTACTAAATTAGCTCGAATCTGCAACTTAGTTAATAGCTCTTTGTAACAGGGATCAAGTAGTTTAGTATCAATATCTTCAATCACACCAACTCTTCCCTGTTGATATTGCTCTAACCATTGGGCATTAAAGCAGGGATCGTAAATTAATTGCCCCTGAATCGGCATCCATTCTGGGCTGACAGATTCTTCAGCTACTACTCCATCTCCATTAGGTAGGAAGCGATAAATAACAGCCCGATCGCTCTCTAAAGTTTTCCTGACTTCTGTGACGATGATGTGGAGAATTTCAATCAATTCAAATGACTGATTAATTTGCACAGTCAGCTTTCTAATTTGATGAAGGATTTGCTCTAAACTAATTTCAGCACACGATAGACGATTGAAGGACATGGCAGTATGAGAATCTCAACAAACAATACTAGTTAAATAATTTTTTATAATAAAAAAAATATTTAAAATTAGCAATTTAACTAATTAATTCCAAGATACTCGAATACTCAATTAAATATGACTAAATTTTTGAAGCTTTGCAGTAACTTTAACATGTGGTATTCCTCGATTGCTCACAAAGATAGAAAAAAGAGATTTCAGGCATTTTGAAGCATTCAATTTATGACATTTGGGAATGCTTTCGGAAATACCACCAAAATCACTGGTAGCGATCGCAATACTCAAAATGCCAAAGTCGTTAAATACCAACAGTTATCGCCGTCCTAAAGCGAAAGGGCAGCTTTGGAAAAACCACTATCACCACTAATCTTTCTTGCTGATGCACAACAAGCCAGATGGTTACTTTTCCACATCTCTTGAAAAGTTAGCTCAATCTTCACCTTAATATTAAAAACAGGAGCAATCATTATTCCCCAACCCCTAAATCAAAATACCTACTTTGTATGACTATCGAAAGAGTTCCCCAAAAACACTATCCCAAGGCTGAGATTGGGCGGCGAGGTATGGCATTGGGGCTTGATTTCCTTGGTGTCTGGTTAGTCAGTTCCCTATTGGGAAGCAGCAATATCGGGATTCAATTTGTTGAAATCTTAGTTTTCGTAATACTTTGGCTAGTTTTGCGGGTGCTGGTGCCATATAACAATCAAGGGCAAAGTTTAGGGCGTTGGGCGTTCGATTTAAAGGTGTTAGAAGTCGAAGATGGGCAAGTAATGGGCAGAATTCCAGATTTGCTCTCACTGGTGAAGCGAGAGGCGATCGTCGGCTTGGGTGCCCTTTTCGTGTCAATTGCCCTGAGCAATATTACAGCCAATCCCACTGCTATACTGCTAATACTTCCCCTAGCAATTGATTGTGGGACTGCCTTCTCTGATGTCCAGATGCGGCAGGCTTTACACGATCGCTATTGTGGAACTTTCATCGTTTCCTCACGTCGTGGCTACTCGCTCGATATAAAAATTAAAAGATTAGTTGAAAATATGCGGCGGAATGTGAGAAGATAGTGATTTGTGTTAATTCTCTTCAGGCTTCACTGTTTGTAAGATTATGGCTAAGAGTAAAGGTGCCCGCATAATTGTGACACTAGAGTGTACCGAGTGTCGGACAAATTCAAATAAGCGTTCTGCTGGTGTTTCACGTTATACCAGTACCAAGAATCGCCGCAACACGACTAACCGGCTAGAACTGAAAAAGTTCTGCACCCACTGCAATAAACATACCGTTCACAAGGAAATTAAGTAAAGATGAGTTATTTCCGTCGTCGCCTTTCTCCGATCAAGCCCGGAGAACCAATCGATTATAAAGATGTTGATTTATTGCGTAAGTTTGTCACCGAGCGGGGTAAGATACTACCACGTCGGATAACTGGCCTGACATCTCAGCAACAGCGAGAGTTGACATTAGCAATTAAACGTTCGCGGATCGTGGCTTTGTTGCCATTCATCAACGCGGAAGGCTAAAAATAGTGATGAGTTAGAAGTTATGAGTTATCAATTAACTCCTCACTCCTCACTCCTAACTAATTTAAACTGTTCACCAAATTAAAGTGCGAGAGTTGTGGAGAAGGGGACGCTAGTTGAATTTAGGGTTCAAGGCGATCGCCGTCTGGGCATCGTAGAACGTCCAGACGGTAAAACCCGCTGGTTTGTGGTAGACGAACGTGGTCAATCCCACAGCCTCGCGCCTAGACAAATAACTTATACAGTTAACGGACAGACTTACAAGCCCTCTGAGATTGCCAGCTTTTTGGAGCAGGTCAAGCCTTATTTAGATCCATCTAGCTTGGAAGTAGCTTGGGAATTACTGGTTGAAGATGGGGAAACAGTCACCCCAGACCAGATGGCGAATCTGCTATTTTCGGAATCAGCCGCGCCTCATTGTTACGCCGCCTATTGCTTGTTGTCAGACGACAAACTCTATTTCAAGCAAAAAGGAGACGCTTACGAGCCGCGAACTGCTGCTCAAGTGGCAGAACGCCAGCACCAACTCGATGTAGAGGCACTAAAAGCGAAGGGACAGCAGGAATTTTTAACTCGCGTAGAGCAGGCGCTCAAAGGTGAAGTAATAGAGTGGGGGCGCCACGATCGCCAACGCCTAGAAGGACTAGAAAAATACGCAGCGCTGATCGCTGACACCGTGCGGACAGGGGTCAATTATGACTCCTTGGCTCGCGCTTATCCGCCAAGCGCCCCAGTATTAGAAACTATGACCATGCTGGGACGACCCACAACACCCCAAGGAGCCTTTCAACTGTTGGTGGATTTGGGTTGCTGGAGTCCTTATGAAAACTTGTTCCTGCGTCGTTCTTCAATTCCAATTCAATTTCCTCATAAGGTATTAGAAGTGGCGCAACAGCGTTTGGATTTCCCGCCGATTGACTCAGATACCAACCGCCTGGATCTGACTCACCTGAAGGTCTACACCATTGATGATGAAACTACCACAGAGATCGACGATGGTCTAAGTTGGGAAGTACTCGCCGATGGACGGGAACGCCTATGGGTGCATATCGCCGATCCCACTAGATGGTTAGTGCCGGAAGATGAGTTAGATTTGGAAGCCAGAAAGCGGGGTAGCACAGTCTATTTACCTACGGGGATGATTCCCATGTTTCCAGAAGTATTGGCAACTGGGCCAATGAGTCTGATCCAGGGAAGGGTTTGTTGCGCCCTCAGTTTCGGGATTGTTTTAGGTACAACCGGGGTAGTAGAAGATTACAGTATTCATACCAGCTTGATTAAGCCGACTTATCGCCTCACCTACGAAGATGTAGATGAAATGCTGCAATTACGCGTACAAGCAGAACCGGAAATTGCCGCGATCGCTACTTGGGCAAAGAAGCGCAAAGCTTGGCGTTATGATCAAGGGGCAATTAGCATCACTATGCCCGAAGCGATGATCAAAGTCAAAGATGATGAGATCAACATTGACATTTTGGACGATTCCCCATCGCGGCAAGTGGTAGCAGAAATGATGATTCTTGCCGGTGAAGTTGCCGCTCGTTATGGTAAAGCTCATAACATACCTTTGCCCTTTCGCGGTCAACCACAACCGGAATTACCTCCAGATGAAGAATTGCTCCTACTTCCGGCTGGATTCGTTCGCGCTTGCGCCATGCGTCGTTGTATGCCCAAGAGTGAAATGAGTATTACGCCTTTGCGTCATGCTGGTTTAGGTTTGGATACTTATACCCAAGCAACCTCTCCCATCCGCCGCTACAGTGACTTGCTTACTCACTTCCAGTTAAAAGCCCATTTGCGGGGTGAAGTTTTACCATTTTCCGCAGAACAACTTAAAGAAGTGATGATAACTGTCACCAGCATCACCCAAGAGGTGACAATGGTGGAACGACAAACTAATAGATATTATGCTCTAGAGTATTTACGCCGTCATCCAGAGGAAACTTGGGATGTGACAGTATTGATGTGGCTGCGGGAAGACAGCAACTTGGCCTTAATTTTGTTAGAAGATTTGGGCTTGCAGTTACCAATGGTTTTCAAACGTTCTGTGAACTTGGGCGAACAGATATTGGTGAAAGTTAGCCACGCCGATCCGCAAAAAGATATGATCCAGTTTCAAGAAATAATTTATCAAGAAGCCCAAACAGCGGCGAATTAACTAATTTGTCATTTGTCATTCGTAATTTGTCATTTGTGATTAGATAACTGATAACTGTTGAAGTATGTGGTGTCAGAGTTTTTGAATTTTCCCCCTGAGAGTGTCGGGAAACGGGTTAGGTTTTTTATGGGCTTTTCCAGATGACTTGAAAAGTCAGCAACCTCTTTCGGTTAGCATATAGACTAGTTCCCGGTGCGAAACTCAGAAGGCTCATTCTATAAAGCCTAAAAACCAAGGTTTTAGTTCCTGGAAACATCTTAAATCCGTATCCTTATTTTTTGGAAATTTAGTTTCGCACCGGGAACTAACCTACTATTTGTGCTTCATCTTTGTGTTGCTAGCGATCGCTTTTAGGGAAAAGCTTTAATATAGTAATCAATTCAATTAGTTAAAAATACTG